>CAVIHT010000070.1:0-2350 GCA_963642795.1 Bacteroidaceae bacterium | reverse complement strand
AATCAACCGGTTCCTTGACTTTCTCCTTGGCGAAGGAATATATTGATACGCCGGCAAGCATGGCCAATGCGATGAAAGATCTTTGAATATTCATGGTAAATTATTTTCTTTCAGGCATTTCACTTGACAAAGGAATCTCATTGCGGAGCATTCGCGCACCTTGGCCGGTAAGCCAAAGATAGTGGTCAGACGGTTTTCCGTCCATATCAATGAATTTGACGGAGCCGCTCACCGGAGGATTGTCTGTGCACTTGAATATGGCAGTCCCCTCATTGACCTCATCGAACATCGCCACATAAAGCATCCGGACTCCGCTGCGTACAGCAGTGTAAATCTGTGACCAATAGAACGTTCCGCCAAGACGCGGAATCGATGCGAGAGGCTTCTGACCACCGATACCCTCCGCTCCGCGGCTCAGGTTGTACCAACTGAATCCCGGATAAACAAGCGGAACATAGTCCACATTGTTCTCCTGACACCATTTCATGTCACCGAGAATCACGTCACGGTACCTGTCCATGTCAAAGTGCAGGAGCGGAGTGAACCTCTGGACCATCCAAGGCAACACGATGTCCACTTTGCGGATAAGCTCATGGAGATAAGGGTCATGGATACAGTCCGCGTTGAGATCCCTCCAGAACGTAGGGACTCCGAGCATCACGCTGCACCCTCCATAGACAGGATCGTTCTTCAAAAAGTCGATCAATTTCTCAATGGCGATGTTTCTGATGTCATAAGGACGGTCTGGGAAACCGACTCCCCAGATCACGACAAGCGGCTTGCCATTGTGTTGAAGGTACATGTTGTCCTTTGACCAGCTTGTCACCTTGACCGAATCCACAAGATACTTCCAATCTTTGATGATCGCAGTGCAGTCATCCTTACCCGGATTGAGGCCGGAAAGGTCGTACATCACAGCAATGGCTCTCGAATATTTTTTCGAAGCCTTCATGGCATGTTTCAGCACTGTGACAGAAAGATCCTTTCCTTTGGCCGTTTCCTTCACACTGTTGAAGAACCGTTGCATGAACACACCGTCCAGACCATATTCCTTCATCCACCTGAAATGCGTGTCAACGGTGCTTTCGTCATCGGAGCTGAAAAACCTTGCCGGCTCTCCACTTACGTGTTTGAAGGCCGTAGGATAAGTCTCACTGTACTCGCTGACATCAGGCCAGGCGTCTATGTAAGTCCAAGTAGTGTCAGAGAACATCATTTTTTTCTCCGGGTTGTGGAACCATCCTTGGTAGCCGGCCATCACAAGCCCCTTGTAAGACTGATACGCTGACTTCTGCAAGTGTCTGCTCTGTGCGCAGAGTGGCATGGCGACAAGAAACGCCATCGCGATAGTTATCAGATTATTGTGTTTCATTATGACTGATTATTAATTATTTCACTGGTTTGGTAAGCAATCCTGGCAACTCACCTTCATAAAACTTTCCTTCATGGGAAGCGGATTTTTTCTCTCTTGGAATCCCTGCGTTGTCAAGCATTCTTGACAATGCGGCGGAACCTTCTGGTGACGAGGTGAAATCCTTCAAGGTGCTGATGAACAGATTACCGTACTTTACGAAGACCGCGTCCGCCTTCGGGGCTTCCCTCTCACTGCGGATCAACGCAGCGGTCTTCATGTCCTCCGCCCTGCGATTCCATTTGCGCCAGTCCGCACGGCATGCCCTGAGAAGCACTTCCCCTTCATCCACCGCCTTGCCGGAAAGGCTCCATTCACTTGTATCCAAGTTCTGCGACTCACAGAAATAGAAATCCTTAGCCGTCATGCCGCGTGTCCAAGACCTGTTTTCAGGAATATATGAGGAGCGTCTGAAAGGCACGGTCTCCACGCAATCCAACGACCCGAAGTCAGGCGTAAGGCCAAACAGCCACACATCCGCACCAGGTTCCGGTGTGTAATTCTGAGCCTCAGACGCATCCACGATCACAATCGTGCGGACAGTTTTTTTCTCCGGTTTTTCCGAGAATATGACGCCTTGGGCATCAAGGCTTCTCCTAAGATCAGAGTCCGGACGACCTACGAAGACCACCCTTTCATATTCATCATCAGCCATGGTGGTCGCAGTTCCTTCCAATTTTGTGACAACCTCCCATGGAGACCACGCCGGCCCGTCAGGAGCGTTGGCGGCTCTCATCGCATCGAACAGCGGCCAAGGCTCATACAATGGCAGTGACGGATCGTACCCAGGATTGAATGTCGTTGAATATGGCCCCAACCTCTCCGGCTGCACTCCCGGCAGCCCTTCGACATATTCCCCAAAAAAGATTCCGTCCTTCTCAAGAGACGGAGCCACGGAAAGGTCTTTCATACCCAACGGAAGCGGCTTCAAGGCATACC
>CAVIHT010000069.1:0-2377 GCA_963642795.1 Bacteroidaceae bacterium | reverse complement strand
GAAAGGATTGATGTTGTCAGATTTTAGTTGTATCTTCGCCATGTCAGTGAGCCCATTTTTTATATTCTGACATTATCAAGCCCTGGTAAGGGTTTCTTTATCAGGGCTTTTGAAACTTTAGCAGACTATAGGTCTGCGGAATTTAGGATTATAATAACTTGCTAAAAGTCATCACATACGATAAGCTATGAAAAATATTCTGGGTATAATAATTTGGTGTAGTCTTTCTCTGTTTTGTGTTTCTTGCTTTGAAGAGAAGGACTTTGGTTTCCCAAAGGAAGTGACTTTCCCAAAGGAAGGTGGAGTGACATCCATTTCCGGTAATACGTCATTTACCCATGCTTCGATTCAAGACTATGAAGGTAATCACGGTTCAATAGGACACGGTGAGGATGGTAAAGAATATGTTGAGTATGAGTGGTTGAAAGTAGAATATGATAATCCATTCAGTGATGTCCTTAAGATTTATGTGGAGCCTAATACTACAGGTAAATCGCGTAAACTATATATAGAACTCTATTCTGGACCGGAATATCATGTCACCAAGGTGAAGCAGCATTGACAGGACAAATATGAGAGAACCAAAAATCATGTCAATGTCAGGAGCGGTGGTCATGTCACCGCTCTGGGCTATTTTTGTTGTCCTGACTTTGACAATGATTCACCCTTGCTTGCGTGCGTCACGCGCGAGGATCTCGACCAATGGCCTGATAGCCTCCTGCTGGGGTGTTGTGTATAGAGTTTCACTGTGCATCCTGCCGTTCGGGAGCTTGATCCTCAAGGTAGTCACGGTCTTGGCGATGGCCAGCAGCCTGTCGACGCTCATTCCAATGCCGATTTCGCGCTCCGCCTCTCAAGTTCCTTGTAGACCTTGTATGCGATGAAACAGATGCGGATATGCGCCTCGATGCGTTTCTCCGTGAAATGGAAGACCGGGCGCATCTCCAAGGCCCCCTTCCCGATACGGAACGCCCTTTCCACGACCCAAAGCCCGTGGTATTGGGCGATGACCTCCGGGGCCGGGAGCGACGTGTTGGTGACATAGCCCTTCAGGCCGTCCCAACGGCTGTCCTCCGCTATCTTGTCCTCGTTTATGCTCACTTCGACGTCCTTGCTGATGTCCAGGAACTTGTTGTACCCCCGCCTGTTGACATCCTGTTTCGTCAGGGTTCCCTTAGCATAGGCCTTCCGCAGCCGCTCGACACCTTTGTCGCGGTTCCATGCGTTCTTCCTCGCCCTGGCCTCGGAATAGCCCACGATCAGTCTCTGAGACCCACCCCTGCGGCATTCCGCGACAGCGCCGTCAGCCCATTCGACGGACATCATCCACGCCTTCAGCTCCGGGGGCTCGCTCTTTATCCTCGCCCCGATGATATATTTGTACCCGGCGGACTCCAGAAGAGCCACGTTCTTCGCGCTCATAAGGCCGGAGTCGGAGACCACCACGAAGTCCTCAAGGCCGAACCGCTGCACGAAGTCGTCAATTATAGGGATCATCGTGCGCCCCTCGTACTGGCTTCCGTTGAATATCGAATAGGAAAGCGGGTATCCGTCCTCGCTGACCATCAGCCCCAGCACTATTTGGGACTCCGACGTCTTGCCGTCCTTCGAGAATCCGGCCTGCCGCAGCGCGTCGTCGGGCTTTGGCCTCGACTCGAAGTAGAGCGTCGTGACGTCGTAGAAGACAAGGCCTATGCGGCCTCCCAGGACCCTCATCGTGTGCGCGACGCTTATCCGCTGCACTCTCTCCCGCTGGCTGGAGTAGAGCCTGTCCATGTACCTGTAGAGGTTGTGGAGGCGGATGTCCTCGTCGAAGTACGACTTCAGGTACTCCACGGTCGCCACCTTGCTTAATGGCTCGCACACCCTGGCTATGACCAGATGCCGGAGTATCTCGTCTCCTATGGCGCCGAAACCGATGCTGCCGTATATGCCGTTCAGGATGACCTGCGGTGTGTTGTGGAGCGTCCTGTCAATGTGCGAGAACACCTCCCTGGCCGACATGATGGCCTTGTCGCTCTCATCGAAATCCAGCGCCAGCTGGCCGGTGTGCTCGTCCATCCATGCACGGGCCCCGCGCTCCAGCTCCGCGAGATCCCGCGGATCCGACGACACACCGATGGTCTTGAGCTCGCGGAATTTCCCCGAACTCTTGTCCACCACGACCACGCTGACCGTGCCCGATTTGTTCCTGCGCCTGCGGATAAACATGCCCGCAAAGGTAGCCAAAGTGAAGCGATTCACCCTGAAAAATCTCCGGTTTTATAACGGACGGATATTCAGATGGTTGCAGAGGAGTGGATTTCTGGCTGTCAAAGTCAGGAAGGAGGTGACGCCGCATTTCTGGCCGTTGATTGCGACTTCGGTCCAGTCCATA
>CAVIHT010000068.1:0-2705 GCA_963642795.1 Bacteroidaceae bacterium | reverse complement strand
CCGTGGAGGAACTGGAGATCAAGGAGATCGGAAAGGAGGCAGCCCGTGAAACTGTATGAAGTAAACGCGGAAATCCTCCGGCTGACGGATGCCATTGAGTTTGACGAAGAGACCGGGGAAATTCTCGGCAATGCGGACGAACTGTTCACACAAATTCAGTCGCTTCAGATGGAGAAGAAATTCATCCTCGAATATCTCGCCAAGCTCGTCCTGAACATCCGCGCCGAGGCTGCTGCCGCAAAGACCGAGGAACAACGTCTTAAGGCACGCCGCGACAGGCTTGCGAAAAAGGAGGAACGCCTTATGAAGGTGCTCGACCGCGAGTGCGCCGGTGAAAAGACCGACCTCGGCGTGGCGACCTTCGCTTACCGCAAGACCTCCCATGTGGATGTGTCGGACGCGGAGAAGGCGATCCGCTGGCTCAAGCGCAACAAGCATCTCGACTGTTTCCGTATCCCGGCGCCGGAAGTCGCAAAGGCCGAGGTCAAGAAACTCATCAACGCAGGAACGAAGGTACCCGGCTGCGCCGTGGTCGAGGACTACTCCTGCTCACTCAAATAAGGAGGATTTGACGGATGTTGAATATCACCAAAGGGAAAATCGACCGCGCCTTAAAGGTGGTCGCCTACGGGAGCGAGGGCATCGGAAAGACAACCTTTGCCGCCGCGTTCCCGCAACCGCTCTTCATTGACACCGAGGGTGGCACCGCACACATGGATGTGCGCCGTATCGACAGACCGCAGTCATGGGAGGAACTGCTCTCCATCATCAGCGAAGTCGCGGCTGATCCGAATGTCTGCAAGACGCTCGTGCTGGACACAGCGGATTGGGCGGAGGCACTCTGCGTCACCTATGTCTGCCAGAAATACAAGCAAAACTCCATCGAGAGTTTTGGCTACGGCAAGGGCTACACGATTCTCGGCGAGGAGTTCGGCAGGCTGTTTGCCGCTCTCGATGCCGTCATTGCATCCGGCAAGAACGTGGTCATCACGGCACACGCCAAGATGCGCAAGTTCGAACAGCCAGATGAACAAGGCGCTTACGACAGATGGGAAATGAAGCTGTCCAAGCAGGTCGCGCCGCTTTTGAAGGAATGGTGCGATATGCTCCTGTTCCTTAATTACAAGACCTATGTGGTCACGACCGAGACGAACGCCAAGAAAGCCCAGGGCGGCAAGCGCGTTATCTATACCTCGCACCATCCGTGCTGGGACGCCAAGAACCGCCACAGCCTGCCGGAAGAGATGGACTTAGACTTCAAGAACATCGCACACCTCTTCAAGACGGGTGTCGAGCCTGCCACCGATGCGGGCAATCCCATCGACCGCCTTCGCTCCCTCATGGCGGAGTCGAATGTGACGGACGCGGAGCTTCAGAAGGTCGTGGCGGACAAGGGACACTATGCCGCCGACGCTCCCATCGACAGTTATTCCGAGAAATTCATCTCCGGCTGGCTCATCAAATACTGGCCGCAGATTCTGAACCTTATCAATGCGGACCGCGCAGGTCTGTGATTAACAAAGGAGGATTTTTATCATGGCTGATTACATCAACAACAACGCCGGCATGGATTGGGATGACGCCATCGAGAACGATGGCCAGGAGTTCATTATCCTGCCGGAAGGTGACTATAACTTCACCGTTACCGACTTCGAGCGCGGGCGCTTTCCCGGCTCCGCCAAGATGTCGGCTTGCAACAAGGCGACGCTTACCCTGCAGGTCAAGACCGATGACGGCATCGCCAGCGTCCGTACCGACCTCATTCTGAACCGTGTCGTGGAGTTCCGCATTTCCGCTTTCTTCCGCTGCATCGGTCAGAAGAAGCATGGCGAGAGGCTCGTCATGGACTGGAACAAGGTCGTGGGCAGCCGCGGTCGCGCACATTTCAAGCCTCGCACCTATACCGACAGAGACGGCAACGAGCGTCAGACAAACGATGTCGACCGTTTCTATGACTATGACGAGAAGTTCTTCCCCGCAGAGGACGACTGGATGGAAATCACTGGGGATGATGACCTGCCGTTCAATTAAGGAGGTGCCGTATGTTTGAACTTCGACCTTATCAGGCCGAGGCAAAACAGGCGATCCTTTCCGCGTGGGACGAGGGGTACCGCAAAACACTCCTCGTCCTCCCGACGGGATGCGGAAAGACCGTCGTGTTCTCTTCGGTCACAGAAAACCAGGTAAACAAGGGACACCGTGTGCTTATCATGGCGCACCGCGGAGAACTTCTCGATCAGGCAACGGACAAGCTGAAGGAAGCATCAGGGCTTGATTCCGTTCTTGAAAAAGCAGAGTCAACAAGCCTCGGCAGCTTTCTCCCGGTGACGGTCGGCTCTGTGCAGTCGCTTGCACAGGAAAAGAGACTCGCCCGGTTCCCGAACGATTACTTCCAGGACATCATCGTGGACGAGGCGCATCATTGCCTCTCCGACAGCTATAAGCGTGTCCTTGATCATTTTCCCGACGCCAATATTCTCGGCGTCACTGCAACGCCAGACAGAGGCGACATGAAGAATCTCGGAGAATTCTTCGATTCCAAGGCTTACGAATACAGCATGACTGAAGCTATCCGTGAGGGCTACCTTTGCCCAATCAAGGCGCAGATGATTCCGCTTGAACTGGACATCGCGGATGTCGGCATCTCAAGCGGCGACTTCTCCGCAGGCGAAATCGGACACGCATTGGAGCCGTATCTTCAGCAA
>CAVIHT010000067.1:0-2742 GCA_963642795.1 Bacteroidaceae bacterium | reverse complement strand
TTATTGAGAAGCTGTTTTGATAAAAGACAAGTTTTAATGACAATTACTGAAGCGAACAAATACCACACATTCAGAGCAAAGGATTCACGGGTTGTTTTCCACCATAAAACAGACATCAGATAATCGCATATATGTTTTTTCGCAAATCTTTTATTTTATTCATCACGGCGATATTGAGCGGCCTTCAGATTTCCGCCTATGCTCAAATTTGCCGATCTGATGAATTTCACGACAAATACACCTTGACGGAGGTGGTGGTTTTCTCCCGCCACAATATCCGCAGCCCCTTGTCTACGAATGGGTCGGCTTTAAGCGAATTGACCACCCATCAATGGACGGACTGGAGTTCCGCCCCAAGCGAACTTACCTTGAAAGGCGGCTTACTGGAGACGATGATGGGACAGTTCTTCCGTAAATGGACTGTCACGGAAGGACTTTTCACCGAAAATTATGAACCGAGAGCCGGAGAAGTGAACTTTTATGCCAACTCGATGCAGCGCACCGTTGCCACGGCGCAGTATTTCTCCAGCGGATTCATGCCTACCGCCAACCTTAAAGTAAACCATCGCGATATTATATCCACGATGGATCCCATATTCAACCCCGTTCTTACAAAGTCCGGCGAAGAATTCAAGGCTGTGGCCTACAGGCAAATCGATTCGCTGATAGGAGGATTCGGTCTTGCCTGGGTCAACAAGAAATTGCAAGACAATTATTCTCTTCTGGAGAAAGTGTTGAACCACAAGGACAGCCCGGATTATCACAAAAACGGAAAATTTTCAAAAATCGAGACCTGCGTCACGCTGAACAAAGGAGAAGAGCCCGGCGCTACAGGTGCCTTGAAGAAAGCCTATTCCGCCGCTGACGCTCTCATTTTGCAATATTACGAAGAGCCGGATTCGGTCAAGGCAGCCTTCGGTGAAAAACTCACTCGTGAGGAGTGGGCCAAGATAGCATGGATTAAGGACATGTACGGTGATGTCTTGTTCACTGCACCGATAGTTGCGGTCAATGTGGCACATCCGCTTCTCGTGTATATAAGGGACGAGTTGAAGTCGAAGAGCCGAAAATTCACTTTCCTTTGCGGCCACGATTCAAACATAGCATCCTTGTTGGCCGCCCTCGGCGTAGAGCCTTATGTCTTGCCGAACTCTATCGAGGTAAAGACTCCCATAGGCTCTAAAGTCGTATTCGAGAAATGGAAGGATATGGAAGGCAATAACTATGTCTCAGTTAATCTCGTCTACCAAAGCACTGACCAACTTCGGGAAAACACGCCCCTTACTCTTACGAATCCACCACAAGTATTCTCACTAGGCTTTAAGGGTCTTGAAACGAATTCAGACGGACTATACTCATTTGAGGATGTCGATACTCGCTTCGGATTGGCAATAAACTCATATGACAGTATACGATAATCTGGCATTCCATTTGACAAAGACTGTTAGATTTTCCCGGCTGACTTTCACTGAAAAAAATGGACGAAAGAGCGGAAATTGGTTCGCTTGATTGGCTCGAAAACTGATTCCTATGGTCACTTCGACAGGCTCGCTACATATTCAACCTCCCGAGTGTGAGATGCCAGAGGATCACCCCGACACAGACGGACACATTGAGCGAGTGCTTGGTGCCGAACTGCGGAATTTCCAAGGACATGTCTGAAGCGTCAACCACAGCCTGATCAACCCCGTCCACCTCGTTGCCGAAGATCAAAGCGTACTTCTTTCCTTGGGCGAACCCGGGAGTGAAATTCTCAAGACTGACAGACTTCACTGTCTGCTCGACGCTGACGATCTCGTAACCATCCGACCGCAAACGGCTCACCACATCCAGTGTACTGTCCGAATGCTCCCATGGCACACTGTCCTCCGCCCCGAGAGCCGACTTGTGGATCTCCGCCGACGGCGGCACCGCACATATTCCACAAAGCCAAAGCTTATCTACCTTGAAAGAGTCACATGTGCGGAACGCCGACCCCACATTGTGTGCGCTCCGGATGTTGTCCAACACCACAACCACCCCAATCTGAGGAAGTTCCTTATAGTCCCCGGGTGACACCCTTCCCATTTCCACACTCAATAGCTTTCTGTCTTTTACCATACCGTGCTTTTATGATTACAAATATAGCAAAAATCGTTTTTTAATCTTATCTTTGCGAACCCTGCCACATAACGGACAGGAAAAACTAACAACAGAATTTTATGAAACAGGATCTTCAGATTTTTGATCTGATCAGAAATGAAAAGGAAAGGCAGTCTTCCGGACTCGAATTGATTGCATCAGAAAACTACGTGAGCGACCACGTGCTGGAGGCGATGGGATCCATCTGCACCAACAAGTACGCCGAAGGCTACCCTGGCAAGAGGTACTATGGCGGCTGCCAGATTGTTGACCAGATCGAGCAGCTTGCGATCGACCGCCTCTGCAAGATCTATGACGCTGAATATGCCAATGTCCAGCCTCACTCCGGCGCCCAGGCGAACATGGCTGTCATCATGGCCTGCCTCAAACCTGGCGACACTTTCATGGGACTTGACCTCTCTCAAGGAGGACATCTTACCCACGGTTCTCCGGTCAACGCTTCCGGAATTCTCTATCATGCCGTGGCCTATGGTCTCAACGAGGAGACAGGAACCATCGACTACGACAAGATGGAGAGCACTGCCCGTGAATGCAGGCCTAAACTCATCATCGGAGGAGCTTCGGCATATTCCCGTGAATGGGACTATGAGAGGATGCGCG
>CAVIHT010000066.1:0-2881 GCA_963642795.1 Bacteroidaceae bacterium | reverse complement strand
TCCAAGATACGGATCCGCATCAGCGATTGTGGATTCGCTGATGTACATTTTCGGTGGAAGGGGCAATGCATCCGGGAAACAGGAGCTGTCTCCAAGATACTATTTCGAACTGTACTCCATAAACCTCAAGAACCGCAAAGCGGAAAAAATCTGGAGCAAAGAGGATATGGACAAGAGCGTCATCTGTGGAGAGAACATGATCTATGACAGGGATGCGGACTGCTTCTATGTGATGACAGGTATGGGTGGAGGCTCGTTGGTCCGGTTAGGCAGGACAGCACCGGAAATGGACGATATGTCGCTGGACTGCAAGGTTGACTACAGTTCACAGTACACCTGGATAAACCTGTTCCTGAACAGCGAAAGAAACAGATTGTACTCGGCGATCACCAAATCACAGGTTGACGGAACATCCAGGGTTCACATATTCGAGATGAATTATCCGCCGATTCCGGTAAGCGAGCTCCATCAGACCATTGAAGACAAAGAAAAGACAAGAGGAGCGGGAATCAAGGCTCTCCTGTGGGCGGCAATTCTGCTCCCGGTTCTTCTGGCCGCGCTGGCAGCCACCTGCATCATCCGGAGACGCAAGGCGAAAACCGAGGAAAGGGGTAGGCAATGTCCGGAATGCGATGAATATGTTCCCGAAACTTCCTATTATGACATTAGCCGGGGTTGTGTCCGATTCTTCGGCGGCTTCAGGGTGACAGACAGAAACGGGAACGACATCACGTCCCAGTTCACACCGACACTGAAAGCTCTGCTCGTGCTGCTCATCCTGTTCACTGCCAAGGACAGCAACGGCATCATCAGCGGCAGACTGAACCATCTTCTGTGGTCTTACAAGCCGGATGACTCCGCAAACAACAACAGGAACGTGTACATCAGCAAGTTAAGGGCCGTCCTGGAGCAAGTTGGAGACATCAAGATTCTAAACCTGAACAAGTTCTGGAGCATTTCATTCGGAGAAGGTACTTTTTGCGACTACTGTGAGGCAATGAGGCTTTACAACGAACCAGGCAACGCAGATATAACCCAAAGGCTTTTGGAACTTCTGCTCAAAGGACAGATGCTGCCTAATCTCGAATTGGACTGGATGGATGACTTCAAGAGCGAGTTCTCGAATAAGACCATCGACTTCCTCAGCCAGCAGATAAAGAGAGATGACCTGCCGGACAAGGTGCTTCTCTGCGCCACAGACACGATCTTCCAGTACGACTTCCTGAACGAAGATGCATTGAAAGTCAAATGTTCCATCCTCTACAAGCAGGGCAAGGCCGGCTTGGCCAAGTCAATCTACGACACATTCGTGAAAGACTACAGAACCTCCCTTGGAATCGTGTATCCCGTGACGTTCAAGGAATTGATCCACGAATAGGAAAATGAATATGGTCTGTATGAAGCAATGCCGGCCATATTCAAGACAATTTATTTCGCATCACCCTTCAGCCGCCGCGCCGCCGCGCCCGCCAGCCGCAGGTACAGATCCGGCTCGGCATCTTTATCCAACGGAATGAAACGGCTGCCGTCCTGCTGCTCGGGCAGTCTTACGGCAAGCTTGAAGATCGCGGTTCCCTCATCGATCTCATCGAACATCGCCACGTAGATCATCTCGGCTCCGGCATTGATAAGATAGTCCAGCTGCTTGCGGAAGAAACTGCCGGAATTCCGCGGAATCGTGCTGCCTGTCCTGGGAAAAATCATGTTCTCCCAGGAAAAGCCCGGAAAGGCAAGCGGAACGTAGCCGACTCCGTGTTCTTCGGCCCAATCAAGATCCTTGTCAATCAAAGGGCAGAAACGTTCATAGCTCCGCTCATCGTAACGTCCTACAAACCACGGCAAGACGATGTCGCATTTCTGGATCAGTTCATGCAGACTCGGGTCATCGGAAGTGTCCACCTTCATTTCACGCCATCTGGACGGGACACCGATCAGCACGCTGAACCCTTTCGCCTTGAGTCCATCGATGATCGTCTCTGCCTCATCTAGGCCGTACTTGCGGTTGTCGTTGAATCCGATGCCCCAGACAGCGACCAGAGGCTTTCCGTTATGGTAAAGATAGGACGGATTTTTCTCGTGGTCAAACAGGCTGTGTTTTCCGGCAAGGTCATCTATGTCCTCAAGCAATGTGCACGGTCCCCTTTCCGGGGACATTCCCGAAAGGTCGTACATTACACAGATGGCTCTGTCGTACTTGTTCGCAGCCTTCATCGCATTGGACAGCACAGCATTGAAGTTCTTCAGACCGGACGGGTTGGAAATCTCCCCGACAAAACGCTGCATAAAGACCCCGTCGATGCCATATTCCTTCATCCAACGGAAATGAGTGTCCACCGTGGAATAGTCCCTCGGGGAATACAGGTAGGCCGGAGTCCCGTCATCATAGACGAAGTCAGTCCTGTACAGCTTCTGATACTCCGAGACATCCGGCCACAGGTCAACCGAGCATGACCCGGGACGGAAGCCGTTCCTGCCGCTGTAATGATACCACCCTCTGCCGGATCCGTCGCCAGGAGCATTGAACCAGCCCTGATAGCCGGCCATAAGCAGACCTTTGTAAGAATCATAGGTTATGGCGCCGGAGTATGTCCTGCCGCCGGCAACAATCAATGCGACCGGCAACAGACATCCAATCAGCGACAATATCAACTTCCTCATATTCAATTCAATTATTCAACTTTCGCAAGTAACAAAGTACCTGTGACAAAATGCCTTATCTCACGTTCGGAGTGCATCGTGCGAGAATGCTCAGTCCACGTTACCCCCTCCCTAAATCCCTCCCCTCGGGGGAGGGAGTGTGCTCCGCACATCCCTCAGGGCCTTTCACGTTACCCCCTCCCTAAATCCCTCCCCTCGGGGGAGGGAGTGTGCTCCGCACATC
>CAVIHT010000065.1:0-3071 GCA_963642795.1 Bacteroidaceae bacterium | reverse complement strand
GGATGGAGGATGTCCTTGTCCGTATCCCCGGAAACGAAAATAACCGTGAAGTCCTTCGCGACCTCCTGCCCGACAAGTGGGCGAAACAGTCCAACTAGAATCAACTAGAACAACCTAGTCCCAAGTTGGACCAACTTGGCTCAACTTGCCACAACTTGAAATAACTGGAAAAACAAGACGTCTTTTATCGGAGGCTTACGATCTTGATATGATGTTGAGTGTTTTCTGGACGTGTCTGAACCTTGTGTGCGTGGTTTGGAAGAAACTCGTTTATGTGAGGCGCGGTAATTCTTAAGATCTCCCCGCCGAGTGGTCTGTCCATGATTGGATTCAGACAGTCACTTCGATTTTTAATGTGCCCCCAAGTCCTACTTCTACGATGTCACGGAGCGTCTTGATGGTGAGGTTGCTGCCATCGTTTTCTATTCGGGAGATGAATTCACGCTTTTTGCCGATGCGCTCAGCAAGATCTTCCTGCGTCATGTCGAGTTTGATACGGCCGTCGCGGATTTGATAACCGATCATCAGGTCGGAAAGATCCTTTTCGTATCGTTCTCTTTCTGGCGTACCTTGTACTCCGATGTATTTGTCCTCGAGTTGAGAGAGTGTTTTTGTCTTCATATTCTTGTCTCCTTTCTTGTCATTATAGTTTGTTGCTTTTTTCAATTTCTTTTTCGCGATAGTACTCATTCATCAGTCTAACCGCCTTAGCTATTTCGCTCTTCGGTGTTTTGTCGGTCTTTTTCTGAAAACCACTTAACAGGACAACCAATTTCCCGGCGTCGAAGAAGCAGAATACTCTGAATATGTTCCCTCCGAATATCACCCGCAGCTCAAACAGGCCATTGGTGCCTTCAATGTGCTTCAGGTGATTTTTGGGAACAATCTCGACTTCCTCGGTTATTCTAAGGATTTGCAAAATCTTTTCCTGGACTTTAGGCGTCTGCCCGTCTAGAAACTCTTCGAAAAAGTCTTTGTATGTAATGACTGTTCTATATTTCTTCATTGCGCAAATGTAACTTAAAAGTTCCGGATATCAAAATCTGTCTAAATCTTTTTTATGTCCTCGTAAGACAATTTATCTCTGTCTCGCGCATATGAGCGAGAAGGGGTGGGAGCAGAAATATGTCAAGGTGGTGTGCCTGTCGCCGGAACTGCTTCATGTATCCGATGGATCCACAGGAGATTACGGCGACCATGTTCACACTGCTAAAGCCAATCCCTCTGGACGGTTATCAGAGATGGGTGGAGAGGGTGAAGAAGAAAAGATGAGGTGAAAGAATAAGGGATTCCTTGATTATTCGTCAATTTTCCACGAATCCACGCAGCGGGTATCCGTGGAGAATCGGATGCCTATTTTGAAGAGCTTGCGCTTGTCATCGGCGTATTTGCGAGCATATCCCTTGTCCTCAATCTGCTTCAAAGCGGCTTCGACGGTGTCGTTGATCTTGATTTCGATGATGTAAACGAAACGTGGAGTTTCCGCCAGAATGTCCATCCTGCCTTCGGAGGTGGCATCTTCCGTGTGGATGGTGACATTTTCGCCCAACAACTGTAGGATGATGCTCATGGCATACTGAAAGTCTTTCTCCGCGTCGCCCTGGATCTGGTAGTTCTGCTTGGCGAAGAAAGCCTCCATACGTTTCATGAAGTTCTTCGGTTGTCCGGAGATGAGGTCGCTACTCATCTGGCGGATGAGGAGGTTGCCGGAGCCTCTGGCGGTCGTGTAGTAATTCAGCAGGAAAGACAAGAAGCCGTTCTTAACCTCCAAGTTAGGAAAACCAAGAGTGTAGATGCCGGTAATCTCATCGTAGGATTTGATGGTGAGGTATCCGCTCTGATAAAGCAGCGGCACGGGGTTGTGGAACGCCGTGTCAATCTCGGTCAACAACGTGGAGTCGGCCTCCTCGGAGGCGATGCCGGTCACGTCATAATCCGTCCGCCTCATAACCTCCACAAGGAAGGACGGAGTGCCTGTCTCAATCCAGTATTGACGGAATTCTCCCACATCAAGTGTGTTCAGCAGACTGAATGGGTTGTACATCCCAGGTCCCTTATGATGGAAATGGTATCCGTCATACCAGATAGCAAGTCTGTCATAGCACTGCTCCTCCGTGAGGTTATTCTCTTCGGCCAACTCCCCCACGCTCTCGCCAAAGTATTTCTTCAAATCCTTTTCCGATATGCCGCAGATGTCGGCATATCGTGCATCCATTGAGATGTCCTTGAGATTATTGAGTCCGGAAAATACGCTGAGCTTGCCAATCTTGGTGACTCCAGTGAGGAAGCCCAGCTTGATGTTGGCATCCTGGGCTTTCATCACGCTGTAGAAGCCTTGGAGTTGCCTACGGAAAGTCTCCATGAGTTCTTCATTGCCGAGATTGTCAACTATGGGCTTGTCGTATTCATCGATGAGGATGACGACAGGGAGTCCCGTTTTGGCGGATGCGGCATCAATAAGATCCCTGAATCTCGTATCAATAGCTGCGCTTGAAGCACTGACTCTATAGAGGGCTTCCAATTTGGTCAATTGACTGCCTACAACATCAGTGAGAGAATCGGGTTTGGCGTAGTCCTTCCCGGTAAGGTCGATTCTCAATACGGGGTACTTTATCCAGTCCGTTTCCAAATCGGCTAAGGCCAGTCCGTCAAACAGTTCTTTCTTACCGCTGAAGTAAGCCTCCATCGTGGAAACCAGAAGGCTCTTTCCGAAGCGGCGCGGGCGGCTGAGGAAGTAGTACCCACCCTTCTGTGCCATATTGAATATAAGACCAGTCTTGTCCACATAGACGTAACCGTCCCTGCGGATTTTCTCGAAGTCTTGTAAACCGACCGGATAGAGCATCTTTACGCAAATTTTCTCATGAAAAACAAAAATAAGTTTTTTTTCTGACAGTTCCATAGAATTTTGACGGAAACTGACTAAGAAGCTGTTTAAAAATGGTTTCCGCATTTTATCATGTGGAATTTTCGAGACAGTTTCGGTTTGGGAAGATGGAGCGTAGCCGTAGCTACGTGACCGATGAGAAAGATGAAAATGGCCTGAAAGGCCGCTTAAGAAAAAAGAGGAA
>CAVIHT010000064.1:0-3171 GCA_963642795.1 Bacteroidaceae bacterium | reverse complement strand
TGGCCCCTGTGGGGCGGTGGGGCAAGGAAGGGTCGAGTCTGCGACCGGAGTGAGGAACGAACGCAGGGAGCTGTCTCGACACCTATCCTCTTTAATCCGGCGGCGGAAGCCGCCGTGTCTCTTCTTGGCGGCGCAGCCGACACAGAGGAGACTTTTGACCCTGCAAGGAGTCTGACGGCCGCTTGCGGACTTCAGTCTCCGCAGCAGACCTTGTTGCTAACATTCGCGAAGCGCAGAAGTTCCTTGAGAGCATTGACGCTTGCGACTGGAAGCCGTAGGCCGTGAATACGGCCGAGGCAGTGCTGTAATAGGTAACTTTGCTTGTACAATTTTTGGCAAAGTAGAATGTACCGATTTTCGTAAAGGTAAATGTACATCTTAGCCGGGAAACACAAAGGCATCCATAACTTTGTAAATCACAACAAATACAAATGTCATGGATGCACACGGACTCACGAGTTCACAAAGGAAACTCGTAATGTGGTACAAAGTTAAAGAATTAAGGACAAATGGCCTCCACTGCTCACAGATTGCCCGTGAGCTAGGCCTGCACAGGCACACGGTGGAGAAGTATGAAAAGATGACGCTGGAGGAGTTCCAAGCCAGCCAGGCGTATGAGCGGGACTTCAAGTACAAGCTGGACATCTTCGAAGATGAGGTGAGAAATGAGCTTTCGCACAAACCGTATCTGTCATGTCGTCAGGTACATGACCATCTGAGAGAGCGTCACGGTGATTTCCCGGCGGTAAGTGATAAAACGGTGTTCAACTTCGTCATGCGCATCAGGGACAAATACCATATCTCAAAGTGTTGCGAAGAGACCTTCCGGCCTTTGGAGAAACTGCCGGAGACTGCGCCCGGTGTTTATATGCAGGCGGACTTCGGCGAGTACTGGATGCACCGGGATGATACCAGAAGAGTCAAGGTGTACTTCTTTGCGGCGGTCATGAGCTACAGCCGCCACAAGTTCGTCTACTTCAGCAAGACGCCGTTCACGTCTGATTTGGCGATATATGCGCATGAACTTGCATTCCAGTTCTACGGAGGGAAGCCTCGCGAGATAATATACGACCAGGATAAAGTCTTCATCCACAACGAGAATCTTGGTGATGTGATACTTACCAGGGCGTTCCAGGCTTTCGTGTCCTCCGAACACTTCAGGTGCGTATTCTGCAGGAAAAGCGACCCGCAGTCAAAAGGCAAGGTGGAGAGCGTGGTGAAATATGTCAAATACGGGTTCCTCCGCGGCCGCGACTTCACGAACATAAATATGCTGAACGAGTCCGCAATCCGCTGGCTCGCGCGGACCGCCAACGGCCTGCCACACAGTACAACGAAGCGGATCCCGGCGGAAGCCTTCAGAGAGGAGCTGACATACATGGCGCCATATACAGGGACACCTTCGCATCCTCAGGACGGGATGAAGGAATACCTCGTACGTAAAGACAATACCATCAACTTCCACAGTCACTTCTATAACGTTCCCACGGGGACGTATAACGGGGAGGGGACCTTCGTCTGGGTATGTGTCAAGGACGGTCACGTCGAGATCTACAGCAATGAGACCGGGAAGATGCTGAAACGTCACCCATTGGCGGAAATCCCCGGCCAGGCGGTCCTTGATGAGACAATCCGGCGTCCCAAGCTTCCAAGCCGGAAAGAACTGGAGAACTACATTCTGTCCTATATGGACGGCAATGCGCTGGTGGCCTTGTGGCTAAAGAACCTTTATGAAACCAAGCCCCGATACTACAGGGCGAACATCAACCATCTGAATGATGAACTGGAATCCTTCCTGCCCGAGGCGTTGATCAAAGGCTTCGAGGTATGCCTCGACAGGGGTGACTATAATGCGAATGACCTTATAAGTTATTGCGAGCGGCACTTCGGTCGCATCCCCAAAGGCCCGCGAGAGCCAAGCATCGCGGAGCTCCTTCCGGAATCTCTTCAGGAAAACCCTCAGAGGTCAAATATCAACGACTATAAATCACTCTTCGCATGAACGCCGACAACATCAAAAAATACTGCGCAAGGCTGCGCCTGTCATATATCCCGAACAATCTGGAGCAGCTTGTGGTTGATGCCCAGAACGGCAAGCCCACTTATCAGGACTTTCTGGAGAATGTCCTCTACGAGGAGACCAAGACCAGAGAGCATAAGGCTTATCTGAATCGTCTGAAGCAGGCCAAGCTGCCTCCCCAATATGACCTTGACGGATATGACTTCAGTCACTCCACCGGGGTCTCCGAGCGCCAACTGAAAGAACTGCGTCAGCTTGCGTGGTTGGATCAGGCATACAATCTCATCCTTATCGGTCCATCAGGGACAGGGAAGACATATATCGCTTCCGGACTCATCTTCGATGCCCTTAAAGCGGGCAGGAAGGCCTATATGATATCAATGGAAGACATCCTTACGTGCCTGAGGACAAAAGACATCTCCACGTCCGCCCTTGCGACATACAACAAGTGGCTAAAGGCCGACCTGATAGCCATTGATGACATAATGCTGTTCCCTGTGAAGAAAGAGGAATCGGCCTCCTTCTTCAATCTCGTGAACTCTCTGCACGAGAAGACATCGGTGATTATCACGACCAACAAGGCCCCCACCGAGTGGGCTCAAACGTTGAATGACGAGGTGCTGGCGACGGCCATCATAGACCGCCTGCTGTATCGCTGTGAAGTCATAAAACTTGCAGGGACAAGTTATAGGCTTGACAACAGAAAGACCATCTTCCGCCAGGAATCAGCCGTCAATGGGAAGCAGCAGCTTGGGGCTGCTTCTAATGGCGAATAAACTCAATTATAAACCCGAACAAGTGAGCCCTCAAAACTCCGACTGAGATGTACAAACAACTTTACGAAAAAATGTCCAAAATACTTTTGCTTATTACAAGTGGAAGTCGTAGCCACGCGGAGTGTGGCGGAGGCTGGAACCAAGCCTTTCTGACGGAACTTCAGCGGAGGAAGAAGGGCTTGACCGCTTTGTCTATATTGCCGTAGGCTGAATGGGGATGCAACGTTACTGTTTGACAGACGCTTTTTCCCACATTTCTTGTATCTCTGCGACAAATGCCTTCTCATAGATGCTCATTTGAACGGAGAAGTCTTTGTATGATGTCGCAGCTTGAGGGATCTGGAGGTAATGGATATTCAAATCATACCCATAGCC
>CAVIHT010000063.1:0-3347 GCA_963642795.1 Bacteroidaceae bacterium | reverse complement strand
CTTGTGCGTTTATGATTTTTTTTATAACTTGCAACTGATTATCAGCGAGGTCGGTTGAATACGTCTTCATAACTCAACTGCTTTATAATTATAAAGTTACGAATTATATTCAATTAAAAACAACTGATAATCAGTTATTTATAAAGCATATAGCAAAATATTCGATTCATTTCAAAACAGCTTCTTATTTGTTCATCAGTCGTGTACTCCGGTACACTCCTTCTTCACAAACATATTTATCCACAAATATCTTTCACAAAACTGTACAAACTTATTTTTCATCATTACTAACCAGGACAATATGAAGCAAGTTAAAGGCGAGATAATCCGGAATCTGGTTTGCGTGGTCTGCGTGTTCGCGCTTGGAGCATACTGCGCATCACAGAAGTGGATGCTGGTTTTCAGAGGGCAGCAGGAGATGTTCATGTTTGATCGGGGCTACATCAAGGACATTCTGCTTCATCCGGAAGGATTGGCTGAACTGATCGCAAGGTTCCTGATGCAGTTCTTCACGGTTCCCGGAGTCGGAGTGGTGATGACGCTTGCGCTTCTGTGGCTTAACGCTTGGATGGTCTGGAAACTTATGGAGAGGACGGCTTGCACGGGAGGACGGTTTGAGAGTACTGACACCGAGTCTCAAGGCAAAAGGGAGGTGTGGGGAATATTCCCGTTCTGTCTGCTTCCATCCGTGTTCCTGGCAGTCTCGCTGCTCGATTATTACTGCTTTTACCAAGGACTTATAGCCTACGTCGCCGCAGTGTTCTGTCTGCTGGAATATTCAAAGATCAAGAATAACCATCTGCTGTGGGGCTGCGCTATGACTGCCGGGCTGTTCTTCTTTGCCGGTTCAGTGGCGCTGCTGTTCGCTGTACGGGCTTTGCTGTTCGACATATTCGTGAAACGCTCCAAAGGTCTGTTTTCAGTCATTTATCCCGCCATAACGTTGGTTTTGGGTTTAGTGATGATTCAAGCCGGTGAGATTGCTACAATCCTTGAGGCGTTCACTCCGGCAATGTACTATGAGGTGGACATCCCAAAGATGCCTGAGATTCATTACTTAAGCTGGGTGATGCTGTCGGTCTGCATATTCATTGCCGCCATTTTCCGCAGGATCACCGTGAAAGGAAATGTCGCCAAAACCGGTGTCTGCATCTTGAGTCTGGTCATCACGCTGTTCTCTTTCATCGGTTTGTGCGACATATTCAAGTCGGATGCCAAGATGAGAATCTACCGGTTGGAATGCCTCGCCACAAACGATGACTGGGAAGAGATCATCCGCCTTCACGGTAAGGATGTCCGGTCGCAGAACGAGGCCAACTACCTGAATCTGGCCTTGGCGGAGAAAGGACTTCTGGCGGAGAATCTTTTCAAATACCGACAGAACGGTCCGCTTTCGCTGATAAACGACGTGAAATCACAAAATGACCTTGACCAGCTGAGACTTGGAAGAGTGCTGTTTGCGATGGGTAACATCGGGGCGGCACAGAGTGCGGCGTTCAATGCGGACCAGGCGTTTGGAGACCACGTGCCGTCGATGCTGCGTATGGTGCTTGAAATAGACTTGATGAGAGGTTCCTACGCCACGGCGGAAAAGTACATCAGACTGATGGAGAAATCCTTGCGCTACTCCAAATGGGCCTCGTCACAAAGAGTGTTCCTCGGGGATGATGAAGCTGTAATGAATGACGATGTCCTTGGCAATGGCCGGCGCGACCTTCGGTGCGAAGACGCTTTCGTGCTCTACACCAATCCGATGGACGATCTTTTCAGGATAGTGGACGCCAACCCTTGCGACTGGAAGGCTATGGAATATGCCCTGTCCTACCTCCTGCTTTCCAAGGATATGACCAATGTCGTGGAATTTGTCGACAAGCGGTTCGGTGCGCCGGCTCTGAAGAGTCTCCCTACTCCTGTACAGGACTGTATGCTTTTCTACGCAGACTATTTCGGGACTATGGACATCGACTTCGCCGTGAGTCACGGAATGTCCCCGGAAGAAGTTGAACGGCGGCAGACCTACAATCTGGACTGGTGTCTAGCGCACGGGGTGACGGAGGAGAATGTCGCTCGATTCCGGTCTTTCAAGGAGAAATACGGGGCAGCGATGCGGAGTCAAAGTCCGCAGTCCGCACTGACGGGGTTCCGCGACACATTCTGGTACTATCTTTTGTTCACTCAAGTTTCTGACAATTAATGAATATCCTTTCATCGAAGCGACACTGCGTCAAAACAACATTGGCCGCCATCCTGGCCCTGTTTCTGGCCGTTTCCTGCGGACAGAGAATCAGCGTTTCAGAAAGCATCGGGGAGTCTCCGGAGATCTTCCCGGATTATGTGGGAGTCACCGTTCCGCCGAACATCGCCCCGCTGAACTTCTCCTACCTTGGCGACGAGACGGCCGCATTGATTGTCAGAGGAAAGTCCGGCGAAAGACTGATCACAGGACACAAAGGCCTGTTCTCATTTCCGAGGTCATACTGGAGAAAGCTGATGGAAGACAACGCCGGAGCCGAGATCAGCCTTACCGTTGCCGTCAGACGCGAAGGGAAATGGCTGGCTTTCAAACCATTCTCAATCATCGTCTCGACAGACGGGATTGACCCGTACCTTTCCTACAGGCTGATCCCGCCGGGCTATCAGGCCTGGAAAAAAGTCGGAATCTATCAAAGGAATCTGGAGACATATTCCCAAACCGCTATATTCAAGAATTCCTTGACGGGCGGCAACTGTGTCAACTGTCACTCCTACTGTCAAAGGAATCCTTCCAGAATGCTGTTCCACGCTCGCGCTGACTTCGGTGGCACCGCGATGATTCTGGACGACAAGGTTGAGAAGCTTAACACGAAGACCGACTCCACCATCAGCGCTCTGGTCTATCCATACTGGCATCCTTCCGGAAAATACGTGTCTTTCTCCGTCAACACCACGAACCAGAACTTCTTCAGCCACAACGAGAACCGCATCGAGGTGTACGACTCCGCATCCGATTTGGTCGTGTACGATGTGGAAAAGCAAGAGATCACCTGGTCTCCTCTGACTCGCTCGAAAGAATCGTTCGAGACCTTCCCTACATTCTCTCCGGACGGCCGCAGCCTTTACTTCTGCTCGGCGAAAGCGGTCTCACCAATGCCGCAGGAGTACTCAAAGGCGAAGTACAGCCTTTGCCGCATCGACTTCAATCCTGAAGACGCATCGTTCGGCGAGAAGGTGGACACCATCTTCAACGGAGCGGGGAGCGGGAAAAGCGTCTCCTTTCCAAGAATATCCCCGGACGGCAAATTCCTGGTCTTCACTCTTCAGGAATATGGCAACTTCTCCATCTGGCACAAGGACGCCGACCTTTGGAC
>CAVIHT010000062.1:0-3550 GCA_963642795.1 Bacteroidaceae bacterium | reverse complement strand
GAAATACACGTTCTCTCCGGTTTCGTAGTCGGACAGATTCGAGACTTCCGTCAGTCTGATCCGGTTCCTGCCGATTCTCCCCTTGATTTTCTTTGGCCGCGAGGTGACATTCAAACGGAACTCAGTCCGTCTGTCTCTTTCAAAGCCTTCAAAAAAGCCTTCCGTGGGATGAACTGTCACACTCAGCTTGCCGTCCGCATCAACATCTGATTCGATAAGCGTGGTCGCGTAGTCCCCTGACTTGTATGCCATTGAGACACCGTCGTCGTCATATTCAGTGAACGAAGTCCTCCCGTGCGGATACAGTTCGTAGATGCGGAGTCCTTTGTCAATCTCGCCGACATTGTTGTTCGGATTCGCCATGGGAATGATCGCTCCGTTCCTTACAAACACCGGCAGTTTCCAGACCGGAGCATCGTAGTTGTCCACTACACAACCTCCATGATACAGATCTCCGTTCTGATAATCTATCCATTCTCCTTCGGGCAGGAATATTCCGTCCCGCACATCGTTGCCTTTATCGTCCGGACGGGTGGCCTGGTAAACGGGAGCAACCAGAAAGTACGGGCCGTACAGGTACTGGTACCGGGTGGCATTGCCGTAGGTGTAGTCATCCGGAAAGTCCAGGAACATGGCGCGGATCATCGGTTTCCCGTCCACCGCCTCACGGGCTATGCTGTAAGTGTACGGCAGTAGTTCCGATTTCAGTTTCAGGTACATCCGGTTGATTGAAGCGGCAGGTTCGCCCAAAGCATGCGGGTACTTTTCGTTCGCTCCCCAGCCATCCATGTTGAGCTGCATCGGCGTGAAGGTCTTCCACTGGAAATCGCGGATGTTCACAACCGGATTCTTCCCTCCGAAGATTCCGTCCATATCCGATGTTATGTTAGGCTGTCCCGACAGACCCGAGCCTATGTAGGTAGGAATATGAAAGCGGATATATTCCCAAACTCCGCCGGTCTGGTCGCCGGACCATATTCCGGCATATCGTTGCGTGCCGGCCCAGCCGTCCAGAGAGATGATGAACGGCCGAGCGTCATGTCCATAGTAAGGCATGATTTCGGCCACATCCGCCACACCGTTCAATCCGAATGAATACCCTGAGCCCACCCAGGCCACATCTGTCTTGAGGACACGGACACCGGCATCGCGGACTTCCTTTACTATGTCCCGCTGCAGCAGCGCGTCCACACCTTCCTTGGGATGCAGGTCCGACTGAGTCCAAAGACCTATCTCCACCCCGTTTCTCCGCGCATAGTCCCCCAGATCTTTCAGATTCTGAATGTTTCCTTCCAATGTCCCGGTCTGTCCATAACCGGCTCCGTAACCATCGTTGGGAAGAATCCATCCCAACGGCATGTCCTGTTTGCGGTAACGGTCTATCACCGCACGCGCGGAGAACTGGTAGTTTCCGTTTTCGCCGTTCAGAGACTCCTTTATCCCGCCATTGTCTTTCTGGCTTTCCTTGTATCTCTTTCCGTCCTCAAACAGAATGCCTTTCTCGTCTTCTTTCCAGTAGTCGCGGTTATAGGCATTCAGGTGTCCTTCGTAAAAACCGAACTTTGGCAACAAAACCGGGTTCCCCGTAAGCTGAAAGAAATCTTTCAGCAGAGCCACGGCGCCATCGTTCACCATGACGAACAAATCCAGATAGTCCGTATCATGGCTCAGTGTCACGGTTCCTTTTCTGGTCGCGCCGAAATCGTATCTGCCTTTCTTGAAAGTATGCCAGATCACCCCGTACCCTTCAGTTGACCAGTAAAATGGTGTGGGCGACGCCACTCCGCCATCCACCCAACTGTTCTGGTTCTCTATGGCGATTGTTTTCCCCTTATGCGAGAAGCGTCCGTTCTGTACGCCTCCTCCGTAAAAGTACTCACCTGGATTTTCCCTTAATGAAACCGTGACCTTTCCGTCGTCAAACCGCGGAGCCTCCACTCCCTCCATCACTGTCATGCCGGTGGAAAGGTTCGTCACTTTCATCAGTCCGTTTCCGGGATCCACCCACACTGAAACCTTGGGCGTGGCGACGGTTACGGCACCATCGGCAGTCTCGCTGACGGTCAGTCCCGAAAGTGGTTTTCTTGGGTTGTCGGCCAATATTCGAGCCTCTGGCTTGGCCTCAGGGTCACGTATGGAGCCTCCGTCGTTGTCTTGGAACAAACGGAAGATATTATCCCCGTAGAAGTCCAGCAACATTCTCCTGTTGTCTTGTAGTAGAATCTCTACTGTGGTGGTATTAAGCCGGTTGGCGTAATGGAACATCGGTGTCGAAACCACCTTTGGACAATCTCCGGTTTTCTCCGCCACTAAGGCGGACACCGGCACTGATGGACACAGAGTCGCCAAGATGCTGAGTATCCATAATGCCGGCCTTGCCTGTTTTAACTGATCGCTCATTTGCTCAGAAGTCCAAGTTGGAATTCAGCCACCTGTGCGGCACTGCCGGAAGACTTGTTGAAGTCAGTATATTCCACACGAAGGTAGCGACATTCGGTAGTCTTGCTTAACTCGATGGTTTGAGTCATGACGTTTTGGGCGAGTGTGATTGTTTGGATCTCCGAGAATCCGATTCCGTCATTGCTGCCAAGCAGTCTGGCTCCCCACACCTGTAGCATCGTCTGGGAGGTGTTGCGGTGGGTCCATATCACATAATTGAATTTCTGTGCCGTCTGCAGGTCCAGGATGAATCCGATGGTCGCGTCGGAAGGGATGGAAGTGCCACCATAAGACTTGCCAGGCTTGCATATGCTGTAGCATGTGCCGGTCTTGTCATCCAGCAGACATTCCGGAGCACCGTTGATTGTGGCGTCAGGACAGAAAGCCAGGTCATCGATTGTCTTGACCGTCCACTTGGTGCGGTCAAGCTTCCTGTCACCTTTCACCCTTACAGTAACCTCGGTGGAAATTCCCGCGCCTACGACTTCGGTGTCGCTGGTGGCCGTCACCTTGATTCTGGCCTCACCTGGCTCGATGCCGATCACGGTACTCCCGTTCAAAGCGACATATTCCTCACCGCTGACCATCTCGAAAGTCAAGGTCTTGAAACTGGCGTTCGCTGGCAGCACCGTGACGGCCTTGCTCAGATCAAGCGACTCGCCCTGACCTATGATGCTCGGGATCCCCGAATCGTCGAAACCTGTGACAGGGACAACCGGAGCCTTGCCCTGATTTACCATAAGTGTCACCGTATGGTTTATGTCGTAGATCAAGTCCATGGTGGCGGTACGGCCGTGTACATCCTCGCTTTCCTCAACTCTAACGCATAGTTTACCTTTGCTGCCGATGAAGCCTGAACACCAGGATTCGTGGTTCACCACATAAGTCACACGACCGTCCAAACCGGCGGCCAGCGTGTAAGCTATCTCCAAATCATTGTCTCCTGTTCCGTGATAGTCCACTGAAATAGGTTCGGTTGGGACTGTCACCCAATTCGCCGGAACTTCCACCGGCTCCTCCTCATTGCAGGATGTCACTGTCGCAAACAATGCGAGAGCAAGCGGCAGCATGGCAATCGGCATGCCTGTCGGACATTTCTTCATATTCATAT
>CAVIHT010000061.1:0-4486 GCA_963642795.1 Bacteroidaceae bacterium | reverse complement strand
ATTTTGACATAACAAAACCCCGAAAGTTTTTTGTCCAACTTTCGGGGTTCGGGTCACTGATGGTCTGCCTTTTTTCACCCCACATCAATGGCGAAACTTACGACGGCGGCATTTCGAAAACTTTTGGTCTTCCCTTTCTTGGAAATCTGCTTTTCCTGTGTAATTTTGCAGTTATGGGAAAGGCAGTTTTCAAAAGTGGCACGTGGCGCTGGCTGAAACCGGCGCTATGGACGTTTTTGGGGATATGGGCACTTGTCGTGACCGCACTTCAGGTGATCCTTAATTCCAATGTACTCACACGCATGGCAAACAGGATGGCCTGTGAATATGCAGTTGACGGGACGGTCACCTTCTCCGGCATCAAGGCTTCGATGTTCAGGAGCTTCCCCAACCTCAATGTCACTGTTGATGACTTCTCCATCACCTATCCTCACGACAGGTTCGCCGCCTACGATTCGCTGGAAGTTCCTGGAAGTTACCTGCTCGGTGCCGGACGCGGAGAGATGTCCGACACTTTGGCGCATTTCAGGAAGTTATCTGTTTCTGTCAATTACCTTGCCGCCATCGCCGGCCGGATCAGAATCCGCCATGCGATTCTGGATCATCCCAGAATATTCGCACACCAATATGATTCGACCTCGGCGAACTGGAACATTTTCGGTGACGTCTCCGTAAAGGAGGACAGCGACACATCTTCGTCCTCCGCCCTGCCTCCTGTCTCGATAGGCAAGGTAAGTCTCGACGGTCGGCCGTTCGTGGTCTATACCAACCCGTCAGACACTGTCTTCGGCTGCATATTCCTTAAAAGCCTTTCCGCAAAAGGGCATTATGACGCGAGAGAAGGGAAGATCGAGAAGGTGAACCTGACCTTGGACTCGCTTTTTGTGGCGGGCCGGCTGCCGGCTGACACGGTCGCCCTGGGTCTTGAGCGGCTCGGGGTCAAGGAAAGGAACGGACATTTCGATGTGAATCTCAAGTCCAGTCTGTTCCTCGGGCTGAAGTCATCGGGAAGGATGGCGATTCCAGTGGAGATTGAAGGAGACATATTCCCGGAACTTGACAAAAAGGCCGTGTCGGTGGAGAACCTGCGGGCTTCGGTTGCCGCCATCGGGCTGTATGCCAATGGGAAAGCCGACTTCTCAAGAAAGAATATCCACATAAAGGCGACGGCCGACATCGACAAGGCCTCCGTCAACGGGCTGGTTGAACATTTCGGAGACAACTTCCCTGTTTTGAAGAAGTTGCGCACCGATGCCCTGCTGACTGTCAACGCTTCCTGCGACGGTTTCTACGACAAGAGTTCCGGAAGTCTGCCGCCTCTTTCAGTGCGGATTCAAGTGCCGGATTCCAAGATAGGTTGGGAAGGAATCGATGGTGACGGACGTTTCGACCTCGACATCACGGCAAGGAGCGAGGACGGGAAACTCTCCGCCGAGGTTCCGGATTTCTGCTTCAACGTCAACGGGATGAAGATTTCAGTGAACGGAAGCGCTGAAGACCTGCTGGGATGCGATCCACGGTTCGACATCAGCAGCGACATCCATGTTGTCCTTGACTCTCTGGCAAGCTACCTTCCCGACAGTTTGGGGATTTCTGTCCACGGAAATCTTGAAGGCATCGTAGAGGGTGGGTTCAAGCTCTCGCAGCTGGATCCGTACAATTTTTCCGGAATTGAGTTGGAAGGGTTGCTGGAAAGCAAAAACATAATGGTCAGCGTGCCAAAAGACAGCATTTTCGCCTACATAGGCCACACGGACATAAGCCTTGGAGAATTCAGCCATGCTGAGGAAGACCAAAATTCCCACGAGGAGCATGGCCACCACCACGCCGGCCTGTCAGTGACGGTTGACAGCCTGTTTACTGAATATGGTGCTTCCACATTCATCCGAGGCACCGGCATCTGTCTCTCCGCACACAACTCAGAGGAGCTGATGAGCGGTCGCCATGGCAGGCATCCGATCCATGGGCACCTTGACATCACGTCCCTCGGGATGATGGACATAGATTCTTGCTTTGTTGGTGTTCTTGGATCCGCCAACACATTCAAATTAAGTCAGAATTCGATAAGCGGGCACACCGTGCCGTTCATGAACATTTCCAGCAGGAACAAGAGAATCACTGTCCGCGAGGGAGTCAACCGCATCTCTGTGTGCGATGCCGGATTCTCGGTCGCCGCCCATCCGAATTCCATCGAGAGACAGGCCCGCAGGAAGCATCTTCTGGACTCCTTACAGAGGGTTTACCCTGGAGTGAAGCGCGACTCACTGTTCAGAAAGGCGTTCGCCAGAAAGGCCGGAGCCATCCTTCCGGACTACCTGTCAGAGAAGGACTTCGAAAAGAGCGACATCAAAATCCAGATCGGAGAATCCGTAGCAAACTACGTCAGGAACTGGGACATCTCCGGGGAGATCAATGTGGACGAGGGACTCGTAATCTCCCCCTACTATCCTCTCGACAACAGGCTCACCGGTTTCAAAGGCCGGTTCACCAACAACAGGATCGATCTGGACAAACTCTCTGTCAAGTCCGGAAGCTCGGACATTTCAGTGACCGGACACCTGTCCGGGCTGAAAAGGTTTCTGGCTTCAGGGAGAGGCAAACTCAATCTGGATTTGGGAATATCCTCCGACACCCTTGACGTGAACGAGGCTCTCATCGCGTTCAATTCCGGGAAAAGTTTCTCTCCTCCGACGCATAACACCGCTCTCTCGGTGATTGATGACGATGCCTATCTGGATTCTGTCAGAGAGCTTACCACAGCCGACACGACAGTCTCGGCAGCCTTGATCGTACTTCCGTCCAACCTCGACGCCAAGGTGTCCTTACAGGCCGGCACGATCAGATATTCAAAATTGGAGACAACATGGGTGTCTTCCGATCTTGAGATGAAGGAGCGTTGCCTTCAGGCGACAAACACCCTCGCCACAACAAACATGGGAGATGTTTATCTGGAAGGGTTCTATTCAACCAAGACAAAGAAGGATCTCAAGG
The DNA here is from genome assembly GCA_963642795.1 of Bacteroidaceae bacterium. Taxonomy (GTDB): domain Bacteria; phylum Bacteroidota; class Bacteroidia; order Bacteroidales; family UBA932; genus Cryptobacteroides. The sequence continues at coordinate 1,495 of CAVIHT010000061.1, read as the reverse complement.
CAGGATTCGACCTCAACATGGTCGGGATCACCGCCGAAAAGGTCGTCGAGCTGTTTCCTGCCGTGGACAGTATCGTGCCTATGCTGAAAGCGTTCAGTGGACTGCTTGACTGCGAGATAGCCGCCACGGCTGAGATTGACACCTCTATGAACATCATTCTTCCGTCCCTTAGCGGCGTCATCACGGTTGACGGACGGAACCTGTCCCTTACCGAAAGCGAGGATCTGAACAAGCTGCGCAGGACGCTGATGTTCAAGGACAGGGATTCCAGCCATGTTGAATCACTGTCCATCCGAGGAATCATCAAGGACAACCAGTTGGAGATATTCCCGTTCATTCTGAATGTGGATCGGTATTCCATCGCCGCAAGCGGCCTCCAGCGTTTCGACCAGAAGTTCAAGTACCATCTTTCCGCCCTTAAGTCCCCGGTTCCGTTCAAGTTCGGGATCAATCTGGACGGGTCGTTTGAAGACTGGCGCTGGAAACTTGGCAAGACCAAGTACAAGAGCCGCAACATCCCTCTGTTTGACAAACAGGTGGACGGTTTGAGGATCAATCTGCTCAACGCAATCCACAGCATCTTCGAAAAAGGCGTCGAACAGGCACTCAAACAGACCGAACGGTCACAGGAAGCCATCGAGACCAAAAAGAAGGAACTTGACTACTCCGCCTCCCTGACCGAAGACCTTTCCGCTGAGGAGAAGAAAACCCTTCAGGTTCTTGAAAGTGTCACCGGTCCATCCCAGTAGCCCTCTCCTGCACAGTCCCGAGCCTGTCAAAGAGATCTACCGCCCCAAAAAGATTTATTTGAATATTAATGGATTTCTCCCTACCTTTGTAATCCTTTCGGCCACGGAGCAAGGACAGCTTCCAATCGCCCGACCTCCCCGAGGAATCTCTATCATCATCAGGATTCCATTGCCGAAAGGCCTTGCGGGTGTGTTGAAACTGGTAGACAAGCCAGACTTAGGATCTGGTGCGCAAGCGTATGGGTTCGAGTCCCTTCACCCGCACAAGGGGACAACCTCGTCCGAGGCTGTCCTTTTTTCATTCCAATAACCCACTGAAAATCCATCCAATAAATCAAAAACCAAGTTCCGGTTTCCGGTTCGATAACCACGCTTTTTTCTTGTCCCAAAATATTCCGTTCGGATAGACAAGATATTCGATTTTCCGCTTGGTTTCATAGTTCCCGTCCCTCCATAAATTTTCCCGTACCAATTGAATGTTTTGCCGCCATTGGTACACAAAATGACTTCCTCCTGTACCAACCATGTTTTTTGGGGCATCCGGTACACCATAGAGGCCTCTCCTGTACCAAAATTATCTTTCGGATTAAGAAGCTGTTTAAAAATGGTTTCCGCATTTTATTATGTGGGATTTTCGAGACAGTTTCGGCTTTGGAAGAGGGAGTGTAGCCGTAGCTACGTGACCGATGACAAAGATGAAAAGGCCGGAAAGGCCAAATAAGAAAAAAGAGGAATTATTTTTAAAC
>CAVIHT010000060.1:4051-4575 GCA_963642795.1 Bacteroidaceae bacterium | reverse complement strand
CCATTGACTTTTGGCCGGACGTCAGCGAGTATGAGAAGACGTATGAGACGGAGTTCACTCTCCCGAACGGAGATAAGGCCCGCGTTTACAGCGCCTATGATGAATCCAGTGTCCTTCTTCATTTCAAATGGATGAAGGAATATGGAATCGATGGTGTCTTCATGCAGAGGTTTGTGGGTGAAGTGATCAACAACCCAGACGGAGCTGATCACTTCAACAAGGTGCTTGAGTCCGCGATGAAAGGCTCCACAAAGTACCAAAGGGCAATCTGTGTGATGTATGACCTCGGTGGCTTCTCCACGACCAACAACAAGGAGCTTGTCCTCAAGGATATCAAGTCCATAGCGGACAAGTACAACATTTTCGACCGTGGCGCCGGACAGAAGTACTACCTCTATCAGAACGGCAAACCGCTTGTCTCCTTGTGGGGCGTGGGCTTTTCCGGAACAAAGGCTTACACCACGGAGATGGTGTCTGATCTCGTGGACGGCTTGAAGGAGATGGGATTCAGCGTGATGCTCGGA
>CAVIHT010000060.1:0-3951 GCA_963642795.1 Bacteroidaceae bacterium | reverse complement strand
GGCTTGAAGGAGATGGGATGCAGCGTGATGCTCGGAGTTCCTACTTACTGGAGAGCCGGTGGCGGCGACACCGAGAGCGGCACGGCCCTGAAGAACCTCATCAAGAAGGTGGATGTGATCATGCCTTGGTTCGTAGGACGGTATGACTACACTAACTTTGATTCTTTCAAGACCAACATCATCCCGTCGGATGTCTCTTGGTGCAAGACCAACAATGTCGGTTACGCTCCTTTGTGCCATGTCGGATCGTCTGACAGAAATATGCATCCGAACAACGGTGTGGTTGGACGTTTCAAGGGCGAGTTCTACTGGAAGCAGGCCTACTATGACATATCAAAGGGGGCCAAGATGCTCTACATCGGTATGTTTGATGAGATCGACGAGGGTACCGCGATCTACAAGTGTTTGAATCAGAAGGATGTACCGAGCAATGTGGCGGCCACGGACTACTATGTGGTCTATCGTGGCGGCAGCTATTACAAGCGCTCCACTCCGATAGATGTCGATGAGTCCAAGGGAGAGTGGTGTACAAAGGTCAACGACCTGAACATAGGCTTCGTCGGGATCGAGGACGATCTTGGAACAGACTATTATCTCTGGCTTGTCGGACAGTCGAGGGCTATGCTGCGTGGCGAGATTCCGCTCGAATCATCAATCCCGGTAAGAAAATAATTAATGAATATATGAACACAAGCAGAATTATTATGATAATGGCCCTTGTGGCCGGAATCGCATCAATAGCTTCATGCGGCTGTCCAAAGTCGGCAAAGGATTCCGATGAGCCGGTTGTCGAACTGATGATGCCGAAGAATCCGTTCATCACGGATCTGTACCTTGCCGATCCTTCGGCCCATGTCTGGGAGGACGGAAGGCTTTATGTCTATCCGTCGCACGACATCGATCCTCCGAGAGGATGCGACCTGATGGACCGTTATCACGTGTATTCCACAGATGACCTGGTGAACTGGAAAGATCACGGTGAAATCCTCAATTCCTCTCAGGTTCCGTGGGGACGTGAGGAGGGAGGTTTCATGTGGGCTCCTGACTGTGCTTACAAAAACGGTACGTATTACTTTTATTTTCCTCATCCTTCCGGTTCTGATTGGAACAGCACGTGGAAAGTCGGAATCGCGACCAGCAAGTATCCTGACCGGGACTTCAAAGTCCAGGGCTACATCGAAGGTCTGGGCGATGCGTTCTCGATGATTGATCCCTGCGTGTTCATCGACAATGACGGAAGCGCCTACTTCTACTACGGTGGCGGCGGACGCATCGTCGGAGCGAAACTCAAGGAGGACATGACCGAACTGGACGGGGATGTTCTGAATATGCAGGGTCTCAAGGACTATCACGAGGGACCGTGGGTGTTCAGGCGTGACGATGTGTACTATCTCACGTACGCCGACAACCATCAGGAACCGGGCATAGGCGGAGCCAACCAGCTAAGGTATGCCGTCAGCAGGAGTCCGCTCGGCCCTTGGGACTACAAAGGCATTCTTCTCAAGCCTACCGGCTGCGACACGAGCCACGGATCGATCGTGAAGTACAAAGGCCAGTGGTATCTCTTCTACCATAACTGCTCCGTCTCCGGCAGAGGAAACCTCCGCAGCATCTGCGTGGACAAACTCTATTTCAATGAGGACGGAACCATCAGGGAAGTAGCCCAGACTAAATGATGAACACTGACATATTCAGAAACTTATCGCCGCTGATCTCCGCGGTTTTGCTGTGGTCCGGTGCGTCTGCCGGGACATACGGTGATTATTCCTCCCGTCGGAGAGAGATTCCGATGAAGGAGGCTTATGGATTCTACGAAGATTCTACCGGAATCCGGATCAAGGCCCCTGTCAAGGGCGTTCCTCGGTTTGACATCACCTGGGAAGGACTTGGAGAAGATGAAAACTGGTCCATGCCGCTCGGCAACGGAGATGTCGCCGCTAATGTGTGGACTGAGAGGAACGGTGACATCGTGTTCCTGATTTCCAAGACAGATTCCTGGAGCGAGAACGCCCAGTTGCAGAAGATCGGTCAGGTGCGTGTAAGCATTACGCCTAACCCTTTCGTTGGGAAGGACGATTGCACCCAGACTCTTTCCATAGCCAAAGGCATCCTGACCTTGAAGTCCGGGAGGAATGTGGTGGATGTCTGGATTGACGCCAACAATCCTGTAATAAGGGTGGACTCCAGAACTGAGAGTCCGGTGAGGGTAAAGGTGACCAATGAACTTTGGAGAAAGAAGAACTACCATCTTACACAGGAACAGGTAAACGAGAATCTGTTCAATTTCTGGGAATGGCGCAGCGATCCGGACGGAGTGGATTTTCTGGCCGACAAAGTACTTTCGGCAACATTCGAGGAAACTGCTTGGTGTCATTTCAACAGCACTAGCCGCTACCCGACAGTGCTTCGCCAGGAGCATCTTGGAGACTTGGTCGGGAAATATCCGGATCCTCTTCTCCACAGATGCTATGGAGCCGCTGTCCGCGGCAAGGGGCTTGTCTCCACGGATGACACTACGATGGAGTCGTCCGCATCGTCGAAAACCAATTCAGTGAATGTCTATGTTCGGACTTCTTTCGCAGACTCTCCGCAGGAATGGCTGGAGGATCTGAATGAGGATATTCGTAAAATAGAGAAGATCAGCGGAGCCAAGGCTATCAAGGCTCATATCGATTGGTGGAAAGGTTTTTGGGGGCGCAGTTGGATTTATGTAAGCGGGGATTATACCGCGTGTCAGGTCTATCAAGGCTATACCGTGAACCGTTACCTGACAGCCTGCGCCGGCAGGGGGGCGTTCCCTATGAAATTCAACGGAAGCATATTCACGGTCGGCCATGAACTGCCTGAAGGTGCGGTGCCTACGACTTTGGATCATGATCCTGATTTCAGGGATTGGGGTTCCTGTTATTGGCATCAGAACACGAGGCATATGTACTATCCTCTTGTAGCTTCCGGAGACTATGATATGCTTATGCCTTGGATGAATCTCTATGTCAATTCATTGCCTCTCGCTACCGACAAGGTGCGTGAATATTTCGGTCACGGCGGGGCCTCCTACATCGAGACTATGCATTTCTGGGGACTTCCGAATCTTATGGACTTCGGCTGGAACAATCCAGACAGATACCCTCAAAGCCGCTATATGCGCTATCACACGCAAGGTGCCCTTGAGATTGTCTATCAGATGCTTGACTACTACGACAACACACAGGACAAGGACTACCTCGTCTCTTCGATCCTGCCTTTCTCCAAGGCTGTGATGACCTACTACAACGAGCATTGGAGCCGTGGAGAGGACGGTAAGATCCTTTTCGAGCCGATCCAGTCCATCGAGGTGTATCAGTATGATGTCGTGAATGCCACCCCGGACATTGCCGGCCTTTGGTCTCTCGTCGGAAGATTCAGGAACATTCCGTCGAACCTTCTGGGCAAGGAGATGCTTTCCTTGTTGGACAACCTTGAGCGCGACCTTCCGGAGATCCCTATCGGAATCCTCCGGAACGGAAAGAGAGGCATACTCCCGGCCTTGAAGTACGGCAGGACAGACAACGAAGAGAATCCGGAGCTTTATCCGGTCTTCCCTTACCGCAACTATTGTCTTGGGAAACCCGGACTCGGGCTTGCCCGCGACACGTTCGAGGCCCGTCTTTTCCCGTTCGACAACTGCTGGGGACAGGACGGGATGCAGGCTGCCTTGCTGGGGCTTACGGACACCGCCAAAGGAGCTGTGATCCATGCTTTCACAACTTATGGGGAACAGCGTTTCCCTTGGTTCTGGGCCAAGGTTGCGGACTACTCTCCGGACATGGACAACGGAGGTACTGGATCTATGACTCTCCAGCTGATGCTGATGCAGACTGAAGGCCGTACCATCAGGATCATCCCGGCTTGGCCGAAGGAATGGAACGCCGACTTCAGGCTGCACGCACCGTTCAACACGACGGTAGAGTG
>CAVIHT010000059.1:0-4765 GCA_963642795.1 Bacteroidaceae bacterium | reverse complement strand
ATGACTCTTTCTGGACAAAACCATATTACTGACAGTCAAGGAATGACTTGGCAGCCATGATAGCTTTGGACGGTCCCTCTTCGAGAATCCTTTCCGCCGTGAAGGCCTTAAGGACTTCGGAAAGGGTGGCAAGCTTGGACTCATCGCCTTCCTTCTTCCACCGGGTCCGCAAGATACTTACTTTTTCGAAGTCCTGGATGCCTTCGATGAGTTTGGAGAAATGGACGCTGCCGCGACCTCCGGGATAGACCAAGAAACAGTCGCCGGCGGGCCAGGTGCGGAAACGGGTGTCTGTCAGAGGATCCCGAGTCCAGCTGTTGTAGGCCCAGCGAAGGTAGCCGTCGTAGTTTTCGGCAAGGGCGAACCAACCAAGCCATGTGGCTTCGTCAGGGTTTGAGATCACAAACATGTTCGGGTGCGCCTCGGCGCAACAGGTGTAGAAAGTTGTCGTCAATCCGAGTTCCTTTCTATTGGCCTTGGCTGATTCCGGGAACTCCTTCTTCGGAGCGAATCCCTCACTGAAATCTGTAATCTCATGGTTGATCGGCTCATGATAGTTCCCTGCAAGGGATATCTTGAAATCCGGCTCGACCTTGCGGATCAGCGACAAGACCGCTTGCATCGACTCCAAAGGCCGTTCATCCATCGCGATCATCGTTTTCTCGAACCAGCCTTTCGACTTCAGATGACGGGCGAAGTCAGCGATGAAAGAACCCCAATATTCATTGTACTCCGGACTGCCGGGAGTGGTCTGGATCGTTGCGTTCGAGGAGGTCGCCTGATCGTAGAAGTCAAACTCCAATGCCCACGGAATCATCGAGTAGCAGTTGATCTGGCTGTCTATCCCGACAGAGGACATGAACTCTACCCAGCGGTCGAAAACCGTGTAGTCGTAGAGCCAGGTGCCGTCGATGCGGCGGATCTTCGTGACCATAGACCCGAATGCGTCTTCCGTCTGACCGTTCCACGGGCGGTTCATGATGGTGGCGGTGACGGATTTCTGCCCGGCGTCGGCCAGCATCTTCATCACCGGACGCATCGCCTCAAAATGAGCGTCGCTCCAAAGCGGGACATTCTCAATGCGGGCCACCGAATACGGATTCTGCCACAGATCCAGATGGAACGTCCAATCGTGGGCCGGAGGCAGAATATGATCAGAGACAACTATTTCCACCGGAAGGCTGCGTGAGGCGGCATTACTTGAGGATACTGTCAGTTTCCCTCTGTACTTTCCGGGTTTCGCATCAGAAGGCACATTGACTGTCATCCAGACAGGTTGCCGACACCCGGCCGGAATGTTAATGGATTCCTTGAGATCAAGTACATCAGCCACAAGCACTTCACCCCATTCAGATTTGTCCGGTCTCTGGCCGCATTGACCATATTTGGTTGTGTCAAGCAGATCAGAAGTGACGAAGCTGACGAACTGAAGGGAAATATTCCCGGATTTTATCACGGATTTCCCTTTGCTCAAATCGGACATGGACATTACGACATCTTTCAGTTCGGCATCCGATGAGATGACAGCCTGGGCGAACACCTTCTCCCCTCTCCATGCCGAATGGTTGAAGGCTTTCTTCTGGTACTCCAATGAAGAACCGCCACCGATGACGCAATGAGAGCCTGTAGAGGCCCAGTCAAGCCTCATGGAAGATTGCGGCCGCGCAGTCAGGATTACCGGCAGCACAGCCGCAAGTACAAAGGTGAAAATATTCTTCATTCCAATTTATTTTCCACCGTCACTTAACACTTACTACAATCCCAGCTGCTTGAAGAAATCGTTGCCCTTGTCATCGACGAGGATGAATGCGGGGAAGTTCTCCACGCGGATCTTCCAGATGGCCTCCATGCCGAGGTCCGGATACTCAACACATTCGATGCTCTTGATGCTCTCGTAAGAAAGGACAGCCGCGGGACCGCCTATGGAACCGAGGTAGAAGCCGCCGTGCTTCTTGCAGGCGTCGGTGACAACCTGGGTGCGGTTGCCCTTGGCGATCATGATCATGCTGCCGCCGTGATCCTGGAAAAGATCGACGTAAGGATCCATACGGTTGGCCGTGGTAGGCCCCATCGAGCCGCAGGCCATTCCTTCCGGAGTCTTGGCCGGGCCGGCGTAGAACACCGGATGATCCTTGAAGTACTGAGGAAGGTCCTCGCCCCTGTCAAGTCTTTCCTTAAGACGGGCATGAGCGATGTCACGGGCCACGATGATGGTTCCGTTGAGGCTCAGACGGGTGGAGACAGGGTACTGGCTCAGAAGCTTGCAGATCTCACTCATAGGCTTGTCGAGGTCAACCACAATTCCCTCTCCTTCACCGGCCTGGCGCAGGGATTCCGGAATCCACCGGGTCGGGTTGTCGTCCAGTTTCTCGATCCAGACTCCGTCCTTGTTGATCTTCGCCTTGATGTTGCGGTCGGCCGAGCAGCTTACTCCAAGACCGATCGGGCAGCTCGCGCCGTGGCGAGGCAGTCGGACGATCCTGATGTCGTGGGCGAAATACTTACCGCCGAACTGGGCTCCGAGGCCGATCTTGCAAGCCTCCTCAAGCACCTGCTTCTCCAGCTCTACATCACGGAAGGCGCGTCCTGTCTCGTCACCGGTCGTAGGCAGCGAGTCATAATAATGTGTGGAAGCCAGCTTGACTGTCAGAAGGTTCTTCTCAGCCGATGTGCCGCCGATCACAAACGCGATGTGGTAAGGAGGGCAGGCGGCCGTACCGAGAGTCTTCATCTTCTCGACGAGGAACGGTACGAGTGTGCCAGGGTTGAGGACGGCCTTCGTCATCTGGTAGAGGTAGGTCTTGTTGGCTGAGCCCCCGCCTTTCACGACGCAGAGGAACTTATATTCCATGCCCTCCTCCGCCTCGATGTCGATCTGAGCCGGAAGGTTACACTTCGTGTTGACCTCCTTGTACATGTCCAGAGGAGCGTTCTGGCTGTAGCGCAGGTTCTCCTCAGTATAAGTCTTGTAAACGCCCTTTGAGAGAGCCTCGGCGTCATCGAAGCCGGTCCATACCTGCTGGCCTTTCTCTCCGTGGATGATCGCCGTGCCGGTGTCCTGACAGAAAGGAAGTTTGCCCTTTGCGGCAACCTCGGCGTTACGCAGGAAGCGCAGAGCCACGTATTTGTCATTGTCCGAAGCCTCGGGATCGTTCAGGATCTTGGCCACCTGTTGGTTGTGAGCCGGTCTCAGCAGGAAGTTAACATCCCTGAAAGCCGCATTGGCGAGCTTTGTCAGAGCCTCCGGCGCCACTTTAAGAATAGGATGGCCTTCGAACTCGCCAAGAGACACGCCTTCGCTTGTCAGCTTGTAGTACTCGGTTGTGTCCGGTCCCAACTGGAACATCGGAGCGTATTTGAATTCTGCCATATTAATGAAATATTTTAGTGATTATCAGTCTATGTCTTCAATTGGAACGATCGCTCCGCCGGATCCTTCCTGCATCAGGTAGCGCTTCATGAACTCGTTCAGGTCGCCGTCAAGCACACCTTGGGTGTCGGCGGTGGAATATCCAGTCCTCAAGTCCTTGACCATCTTGTAAGGATGGAGGACATAGGAGCGGATCTGAGAGCCCCACTCGATCTTCTTTTTCGTGCCCTCGATCTCGGCCTGCTTCTCCTGACGCTTCTTGAGTTCAAGGTCATAGAGTCTTGACCGCAGGATGCGCAGGGCGTTCTGTCGATTGTCCTGCTGGAAGCGGGACTCCGTGTTTTCCACGACTATTCCCGAAGGAATATGCCGCACGCGCACACCTGTCTCGACTTTGTTGACGTTCTGCCCGCCGTGTCCCCCGGAGCGGAACGTGTCCCATTCCAAGTCCGAAGGATTTATCTCGATGTTGATCGTGTCATCCACCAGCGGATAGACGAAAACCGACGAGAATGTGGTCTGCCGCTTGCCCTGAGCGTTGAACGGGGAAAGGCGAACCAGCCTGTGCACCCCGTTCTCAGCCTTGAGGTAGCCGTAGGCGTAGTCGCCCTCGACCTGAATGGTAGCCGATTTTATTCCTGCCTCATCGCCATCGAGCAAGTCATTCACAGTCACCTTGTAACCATTCCTCTCGCCCCAGCGCATGTACATCCTCATCAGCATCGAGCTCCAGTCGTTCGCCTCGGTGCCGCCAGCGCCGGAATTGATCGTCAGCACTGCCCCGAGGTTGTCCCCCTCAGCACCCAGCATATTCCGAAGTTCCAATGCCTCTATGCCCTCGACCGCTTTTGAATATGATTCCTCAAGTTCCCGCGTCTCCGCCGTGGCGAGGGTCTCATCCGTGCTTTCGCCAAGGCTCTCCTTGGCGAAATCGTACAAAACATCAAGGTCATCCACCTCTGTAGATGCCTTGTCAAACCCTGTCACCCAAGATTTTACGCCATTAAGGTTCTTCATGTACACCTCCGCGGTCTTAGGGTCGTTCCAAAAGTCCGGGGATTCCGTCTTCTTCTGCAATGCGGCTACCTGCGCACGTTTCCCAGGGATGTCAAAGACACCTCCCCAACGTCTCCAACCGCTGATGCAGAGCCTCGATCTGATCCTTTAGTATCACTGCTCTCCATTTTAAATTTGTTCCTGCAAAGTTACACAAAAAGCGAGACATAAAAAGTGAAACGTGATTGAGAAGATGTTTAAAAATATCTTTAGTTCCTCGCAAAAGTAGCACTACAGCGTTCAAGTTGCAAGGCCGCGGTTGCCAAATGTTTGATTTTTAATAATATAGTTCGAATGCTTGTCGTTGTGGGGAAGGTTTCTTAAATTTGTAGTGCTACT
>CAVIHT010000058.1:0-5251 GCA_963642795.1 Bacteroidaceae bacterium | reverse complement strand
GCTATGGCAAGGGAGACAAGGTCAAGGCCCTCTGCGGAAACGCCGCCCTGCACCTGATTGTCGCCCAGATCAAGGGTTACGACCTGCACCGGCTGGAAGAAATTCTGTAATTCCCATATCCCCAAGTTTTAACATAAGAAGCTCGGGAGGCCGCAGCGGAAAAGAGCGGCCGGGCATCGCACCCCGCCGCTCCGGATTAACCTATATTCAACAATCACCATTCAGCGATCATCGTTGCGCCAGAACCGTCATTGAATCTGTCAACATAAAGGAGTTGACACTACAAATATTCGAGTTCTCCCACATTGCAATTGATGTGCACATTCCTATTATCATTAGTACTGCTTAAACCTATAACGAGCTTTTGTATCGTTACGCCTTCAGGTGCGATGATATAAACATCGGCTGCCGCACTAACAGTGCTGTCTATTGCCAGGGTTTCACCTATTCCGTCATTTGTGAAGTCCCCCACATAAAGCGTCTGATCATCACTTGAGACCTCTATATAGAGTTTTGCGCCAGACTTGAGACCTGTAGTCACAATAGCTTTAGTAGTGACATCCGAAAGATTGGCCGCCAATGACACCTTAATGACATCTCCCTCGCTGCTCCCTTTTATAAGAGTATTCGCTGATTCGACACTTGAGATTTCTATTTCTTCGAATCCCGTATAGGTGATAGTCGCCGAACCGGTATTATTTGTTTTATTGCTTTGAACATCTCTTCCTATGATGGATCCCACATTAAAATTAGTCTTCAATGTGTAGTCCTCATAATTATGCTCGGCATTCGCCGTGATGATAACATTCTCTCCGATTGAATTGTTCGTAAAGGTCGGATTCTCCCGTGCTATTGCGGAAATACCGCCGAGATCGCGATAACCGGTGATGCTGGTATTTGACACCTTATTATCGGAAATTACCATCGACCCTTCGCCAAGAAGACCGATAATTCCTCCGACTTTGTCACCATTCTCATAGTTAGGTGCATAAGTACTGTTCGGATACTTCCCCGGCCAATATACACAAAGAGCTGTCAAGACTGCTTTATCCACGGAGCAGTGGCTTATGTTGACATATCCGTTACCGCAGATGCCGCCTATATAATGATTGCTGGTGACGACGGCATTCTTTACGTTTACATATTCAATCGAAGCGAAATTGTAAGCAGTACCGGCTGCGACTCCGCAACATCCGCCATTGTTCTCTTTTACTTCGGAGATAACATTAGCTCCGTCGATGGTGACGTTCTTAATCGTAGCCTTTTGAGTGTTCGAAGTGCCCTGTATATATCCAAACAATCCAAGGTTATCACTGGCTACGGAAGAATAAACTTTAAGATTGGTTACGGTATGGTTCTGACCGTTAAAAGTACCTTTGAAAGGAGCACTTGATGTTCCTATCGGAGTCCAGAGGCCGTTGCAGAGGTCGATGTCGTTCTGAAGCTGGACGGTCTTGTCGGAGAAGGTCGTTCCTGAATTGGCCTGCTTAGCCACCCAGGCGAGTTCTGAAGGTTTGGTGATAAGGTATGTGGTGCCGTCCTCGTCGGTTTCGGGTTCGTTAATCTGGCCGTCCCATATCTCCTTCTCATAGTCGGGTTCCGTAAATGCGGCATTGACAACGATATTGTTGACGACCTGCGAGGTGAAGAGGTTGCCGAGAACGTTGGTGCGGTAGTTGGCCTGGAGAGGGACGTTCGTCACCTCGAGAGTGTTTATTTCCGTATCGTCGCCCTTCGCAACCGTGAGTTTCGTGTCGGTGAGGGTCTTATCTTTCCCGACGAGGATGTAGTTCATCGCCACATAGCCGTATTTCTTTTCGTTCACCGTGAGGATTCCGGAGTCATATGTCTCACTGACCGCAGTCGGAAGAGCACCTGCCGGAAGATCGGCGAGAGTGAATTCCGCAGTCACATCATCTTCCCCTCCCTCAGCTGTCGCTTCACCGGTGACGAAATTGAACTTGTTCGCAAGGCCGGTGAGTTTCACCGTGGACTTGCTCACGGTGATGCCCGCATTCTTGGCGGCGACGATGTCTTCTATCTCCACGCCGAAGTTCAGCTGGGCGAACGGACGGGTGAGTTCGACGGTCTCATTCACCGTACCTTCAATCTCCATGGAATCGATGTACTTGTAGAACGCGTCGCGGTTTTCGTCGTTGGAAGCGGCATTGTCGTAGTTGACAGTCACCGTCTTGTTGGTAGCATCGAGAGTGTAAGGAGATGTCCAGACTTCATCTACCGAAGCCTTGTATGCCCAGAAGAGGAAGCTGTAGGTCTGGCCGGTCACGAGGCGGGTTTTGAACGTGGCCTTCTTGTCGCTCATATCGATGGTCTGGGTGATTCCGTTTTCGATGAGGGTTCCGTTAGAGTCATAGACGCAGCAGGCTACCTTGTCGACGGTCGTTCCGTCGGCGATCTCAGCCCTTGTCTGGATTACCGGAGCGGAGACGGTGAAGCTCACCTCGGTCTCCCCTCCCAAAAGAGCAGCTGTCTGCTCCTCCGCGCACGATGCCGCGAACGCTCCGAGAGCGATGACGGCGACAGTTTTGAGAATCTGTGTCATAATTAATGCGTTTAATTAAAAATTAATAATAAAGTGGTTGTTAATTGTTGTTTTTGATTCTTGTCTCTTTTTTTGTTGTCCCCTGTTTCCCGTTTCTTGTTTCTTGCATCGACCCTTAAGGAACCGTCACGACATATTCCCCGTCGAATGTAGGGTTGATGCCTATGCCGCTGCCCACGTCCATGGTCAGGAAGTCGCCGCGCACGGTCGTGACCTCGCTCCTTATCAGCGGCACCGATATGGGAGGCGTGAGAGACAGCATGCTGCCGCTCGACCTGTCATAGAGGGCCACCTGCACGGAGACTCCCGATTCGTGGCCGTTCGTCAGCACATAGTCGAATCCCATCAGCACCTCCTTCTCCGAAAGAGGGACGAATTCCGAATCGAAGCTGACTCCCGCGCGAGAGTCCACAGGCTTGTCCTTGAACATATTGAATACGCTCGGCAGGAACGAGGTGTAGTGGAAGAGAAGGTAATAGCCGTCCGGATTGAAGGACATGGACGATGTGCTTCCTGCCTGCGAGGTATCCGCCGGAGCGTAGCCCGATGCGGCCTTGCGTTCCTTCATTATCCGCGTTACCAGCCGGTCGAAGTCCGTGGCGATGAAGCGGAACTTGGCCAGAGGTCGCTTCATCTCCAGTATCATCCTCGTAGGCTCCTGCGCCGAGCCGAAGCGGCTGAGGCTCACCTCGCCGCTCCCCCGGAAAGCATCCTTGTAGTCAGTTCCCGCGATGTACTCCCGCGGGATGCTGACGGAAGAGAAATCGGAGGTGTTGTAGAACAGGTCATCCGTACCCCCTTTTCGCACATAATCCGTCCAGCAGCGCACCTGCCAGTCGCCCTCCGGAAGGAACGCCGTGAAACCGCAGTCCTTTCCCTCGCTTGCGTCCCTCGTCAGCACCACCGTATAGTCCGCGGCCTCGCTCGCGGAGTATCCGCCTTCGGGAAGGGCGGGATAGAATTTCAGGGTATAGCGCAAGTCCAGCTCGTCCGGGGTATAGTCGGCCCTGGTCTTCAGGATGTCGTACTCCACTTCCTTATAGTCAGGCATATCTTGAGAGAAGACCAGGTCGATATCCAGGCGCGCGGGAGTGTCCGCGTCAGGCTCCTCGTGTACGCTGCACGAGGCGGCGACAAGGCTTAGTACCACGGAGGCGAGCTCTATTTTCCACTGCCCCCTTCTCATCATCTTCTTCCGCCCCTCCTCCGGCCGAACTCATAGAACAAACTCACCGCAGCATTGTCCACTCCTATGTATGTCCTGTTCTTAGTATCCACATACGGGCCGTTCTTCTCGTTCACGAAGCGGTCGTAACGGATAAGGCACGCCCCACCGCCAAGCACGAACTCCACGCCCCAGCGGGAGCGAGAACCGAAACGAAGCCTGTATCCGAGGCCAAGGCCGCCGCCGAGAAGGGGCTTGTCGCTGTCGCGATCCTGATAGCGGTAGTCACCGCCCGCCGCCACGTTGAAGAAAGCGGCGGTCGCGTGAGCGCCGATGAAAAGACCCCTCGGACGGCCGAAATTCCACCTCAACTCCGGCTGTAGAGCGAGGGTGCGGAACTTCACTCTTTCGGAAAAGTAATCAACTCCGCTGTAATAGACCGGCACATGGAAAGAAAGATGGCGCGAAAGGCCCATCTCCACCCCGAGGTTCGCCATCAGCAGACACAACCCCAGCGAATTGGTCTTCAGCGCGATTGGAGCCATGATCCGCTCCCGGTATTCCCGTGAAGACGATCCATGACTCGATGATTCTTCACGGAAACCGGTCCCGACGGACAGACTGTCGGGATTATAATACGGCGAAAAAGATGCCGATAATGATGAAGACGAAGAGGCTGACGATGCTAAGGCTACAGACGAAGGTTGGGCATAGAGGTTAGACCCCCCCCCATAATAAAATGTAAATCAGTGAGATAGCCAAACTGAAATTTACAAAATCCCATTTAAATGTCTGTTTCATCGAATTGTAAGATACCTGTAAATGACTTCCCAAAAGTCCCCGGCAACAAAGCCGCAAAAGCGAAATCCGGATTCATCGCGCGGTTTTATGCGCCAAGGCTTGCGAACGCAAATTAAAAAAAATTATCAGAATGTCAACAAAAATTAGAAGAAAAATTTCTTATGCGGCCTTTCCGGCCATTTCCATCCTTGTCATCGGTCACGTAGCCGCCGCTACGCTCCCTCCTCCAAAGCCGGAACCGTCTCGAAAATCCGCATAATCAAATTCGGGAATCATTCCCAAACGGCTTCTCCATAAATTTCTCCGGGTCGCGCAAAAAATCCATAAGATTTATAATATACACGCCTTCTTCGTTCATGTAGGTAGGTTGTAGCCCGTTGACAATTACAATTCTGCGAAAACCATCGCGAAGTTTACGTAGTGAGGCCAGTTCTTGATCTCGCTTTTCTTCTGTTTCCATCGCATAGGCCGATTGGATATACACACGTTCGTAGCCACGATTACACACAAAATCTATCTCCAATGTTTTGCGGCAACGGGAACCATCCTCTGTTTTTACTTCGGTAAACACCTGTCCCACATCCACCTTCATCCCAATCGCACGAAGCTCGTTGTAGAGCAAATTCTCCATCATATGGGTCGGTTCCACTTGCCGGAATCCTAACCTGGCATTTCTCAGCCCCAAATCTTCAAAGTAATACTTGAACGGCGAATCTATGTAC
>CAVIHT010000057.1:0-5283 GCA_963642795.1 Bacteroidaceae bacterium | reverse complement strand
GCTTTACGCCCTGTCCGGGTAAATGGTGGTTCAGGTCATATTCTTTTAGCCTATTGTGTTTGATTTGTATTTTTTTTTTACACGTCACTTGGAAGCTGTTTAAAAATGGTTACCGCATAAGATTAAATAGCTTCTTAATATTCGGTAAGTCGAAAGCGAAAAGGCTTTGGCTCCCATTCACCCGGACATGGCGTAAAGCGTAGGGAGCAAAGCCTTTTTGTTTTTGCTTGTTTTAGCGGAAATCTATCTACATAATCTGTAGAGCAGACTTGATGATTTGTTCGACCTTGGCGTTTGGATTGGCTTTTAGGATGGTCTGAATGGCTTTGTTGACGGCAGGTTTGGCGAAACCAAGCATGACAAGGGCGCGGCTGGCTTCCTCGACAACCTCGCTGCGATTGCTTCCGAACAGCTCTGTCGAATCAGTTCCTTCGCCCTTGACGATTTTGTCCTTGAGTTCCAGCACGAGCCTCTGCGCACTCTTTACACCGATGCCTTTCACGCTCTTGATTCTTGCGATGTCCTCAGACAGGATTGCTTGCCTGATTTCCTCGGCTGAGAGTGATGATAGCATCATTCTGGCCGAATTCACACCGATTCCGGACACGCTGATCAGCAGTTCAAACAACTCCCGCTCATCTTTCGTGGCGAACCCATAGAACAGCTCCGCATCCTCGCGAAGGTAATGGAATATGTAAACTGTGGCTTCTTTTCTGTCCTGCAAAGCCTGAAAAGTCTGCAGTGAAATCAGAACGCTGTACCCGATTCCATTGTTTTCCAAAATCAACTCGGCAGGGGAGAGCTCGACTATCGTTCCCTTGATGTAATCAATCATATTCAAAGATTTTTGTTCAAGGCAAAATTAGCATTTTTGCGTTAAATAAGCTTCCTTTCCATCTTCTTTCTATGAATATTCACATACACTTTCAGAAGCTGTTTAAAAATGGTTCCCACATTTTATCATGCGGAATTTTCGAGACAGTTCCGGTTTTGGAAGAGGGAACGTAGCTGTAGCTAAGTGACCGATGAGAAAGATAAAAATGGCTGGAAAGACCGTATAAGAAAAAAGAGGAATTATTTTTAAACGGCTTCTCAATAGCGGGCTATTCTTCCGATGCTTTTGATTATATTTGTGAGATTGAATGGAGGTTCGAAAATGAATATTCAAGAACTTAGAAACATGTTTCCGGCACTTTCGCACGCCGTCTATGGCAAGCCGCTTGTCTATTTTGACAATGCTGCGACTGCACAGCGGCCGCAGTCGGTCATCGACAAATGGACTGAGCTGACGGTCGGGGCGAACGCCAACATTCACCGTGCGGTTCACAAACTGGCGGTGGATGCCACGGACGAGTATGAAAGCACGCGCGATGCGGTCAAGGAATATATTAACGCTTCTGCTCGTGAGGAAATAGTGTTCACTTCCGGAACGACTGGGTCAATCAACCTTGTGGCGTTTTCTTTCGGCGAGTCATTCGTCCATGAAGGCGATGAGGTCATAGTGTCCGAGTCCGAGCACCATTCTAACATCGTTCCGTGGCAGATGCTTTGTCAAAGAAAAGGAGCTGTGCTGAAGGTTCTTGGCGTGGATGACGATGGACACATGAACCTTGACGAACTGAAATCTTTGCTGAGTTCTAAAACGAAGATTGTGGCGGTCGCGCATATTTCCAATGTCCTTGGCATCATTAATCCGGTTAAGGAGATCGTAAGGATTTGTCACTCAGTTGGTTGTCCAGTCTTGATTGATGGTGCTCAGGGAATTGTCCACGAAGGTGTTGATGTTCAGGATGTTGACTGTGATTTCTATGCTTTTTCTGGACATAAACTCTATGCGGCGACAGGAACCGGAGTTCTTTACGGGAAATGCGAATGGCTTGACCGGATGGTTCCGTATCAGGGTGGGGGAGAGATGATAGCTACCGTGAAGTTTTCCGGTACGACCTATGCTCCGCTTCCGGAAAAGTTTGAGGCAGGGACTCAAAACATCAATTCCGTACCGACCTTGAAGCCAGCTATTGAGTTGGTTAATCAAATGAATGATAAAGAGTTAAGTGATAATCAGAAAGCTGTTACCGAGTATTTGCTCCATGCCTTGACGAGTAATCCAAGAGTCCATCTTTACGGCGTTCCACGTGGAACGGAGACTAAGATTCCGCTCTTCTCGTTCAGTGTGGACGGAGCGCATCACGAGGATCTGGCTCTGATTTTGGACAAGATGGGAATCGCTGTGCGTTCCGGACAAATGTGCGCTGAGCCTATCATGGATCGGTTCGGAGTCACTGGAATGCTTCGCGCGTCCCTTGCTCCTTACAACACAATGGAAGAGGCTGAATATTTCATCAAGTCGCTCGACAAGGCGATTGCGATGCTCGTTTAGGGATAATTGGTGCTTTGATGGTTCGGTTTGGCACTTCGACAGGTTCAGTGACCGATGAAATGACAGAAATGGTAAAGCACCGAATAGTAAGATGTAATTTTTGTATAAGAAATGAACACATTGGAGGAAGCAAAACAGTCTGTGATTGACGATTTCTCGATGTACGATGAATGGCTTGACAAATACGAGTATCTCATCGACTTGGGAAAGAATATGGAAGCGTATCCAGAAGCGGAAAAGACTGAGGATAAACTGATTAAGGGATGTCAATCAAGGGTTTGGCTGGATTGGAGGCTTGAGGACGGAAAACTGTACTTCAAGGCGGACAGCGACGCTATCATCACGAAAGGCATAATCTCGCTTCTGATAAGCGTCTATTCAGGTCGTACTCCAAAGGAGATTGCGGCTGACGATTTCAGTTTCATCAATCAGATCGGACTTAAGGAGAATCTGTCCCCGACCAGAGCGAACGGACTCGTCTCGATGATCGACACCATCAAGGCGGTGGCGTTGGAGAACAGTAATCAATAAAGGTATGAGCATATTCAAGAAAAACAAGGAAGAGGAAAAGGTGACCGCTCCGGAGCCGCAGGTGGAGCAGGAGAACGAGGTTCTTTCGGCTGAGGACGTCAAGGCGCTCGCACCGCTTTATGACAATGTGGTTCTGGCTTTGAAGCAGGTCTATGATCCTGAGATTCCTGTCAATATCTATGATCTTGGTCTCATTTACGAGCTTGTCATCAACAAGAAGCACGAGGCTTTTATCAAGATGACGTTCACGGCTCCGAACTGTCCGATGGCAGATGAGGTGCTTGACGAGGTTCAGAGGAATGTCACTGATGTTCCCGGCATCAAGGCCTGCAATGTGGAACTCGTCTTTGACCCGGCCTGGGATCAGTCCATGCTCTCCGACGAGGCTCGTCTGGAACTCGGAATGGATGACGTTGACACGGCTTCTGGAAGGGTTGATCCGGGAACAGGTCCGGACTATTCAAAGGAACCGAATTCCTGATCGGGTATATTCAAACATGGAATTTTTTGCCGATCTATTTTAATATTCGTAAGTTGTTTAGCGACCGTTATTTAGATAGGAACAATGGCGTTTGTCAGCATATATTTTTCCCTTGGCAGCAACCTCGGCGACCGTGAGAAGAACATCGTGGAGGCTCTTCGCCGCATGGACGCGGCCTTTGAAGGTCATTACACAGCTCTCTCGCAGCTTATAGAGACAAAACCGATGGGTTTTTCAGGCGGAAAGTTTCTGAACGCCGTGGTTCTTTACAGAACTTTCAGACCTGAAATCCCGGCGGAAGAAGCTGCAAAGGAAGTCCTCCGCAAAATCAAGTCAATCGAGCGCGCGATGGGCAGAACCGACCCTCCTGACTATGACGGTACGGGCAACCGCATCTACCATTCCCGCATCATCGACATCGACATCCTCTTCTACGGGGCTGAACATATGGATATTCCTGAACTTACCATTCCCCACAAAGGCATCGAGAACCGCCCTTTCGTGATGATTCCCCTCCGCGAAGTCGCCAAACCATCATTGCAAACCGCTTTTCCTGAATATTTTTCGTCCAGGTAACATGGTCGCGACCGTCAAAACAGCTCATTTCACACATCATCGGTTCGGAAACTGTTTGAAAATGGACGGAAAAGCAGCGTAAGAAAAAGAGAATGTCGAATATTCATGTACAGTAGCCGGATGGTCTGGATGATACTCGCAGAGTTCCGCAAGGTTCATCCATCTGTCCGCAGTCTTCTCCTCCCTGCCGGAAAGAGCCTGACGGACAATCTCCTTGAGGCCGAGAATTTCGGTTCTGATTTCAGACACCGCCTGCGGCATCTGCTCAAATGTAATCTTCTGTTCTGTAGAAGTCATTGCTTTGTCTTGTTTTGAGTTGAACAATGGCTCCTTCTTTTGTGCGCACAGAAAAAAGAACCGTGCCCTCGTCTTGAGGTCACGGTGCAAATGTCTATGAATATTTCGGTTTCGTTCTTGGACTCCAACTGGACTCCAAGACGATTTTTTACTTTTTCTTGCTTTCCTGCTCTGCAATCGTATTGTCCACGATTTGCCGGAGTTGGTAAGTGGCGACGCCGAGAGGATTGCTGATGCCTTTTAGAGACCACTCCACGACTGTTTTGTTGCGGGAACGGCAGATGAGCAGCCCGATGCTCGGATTGTCGTCATCTCCTTTGAGAAGGGCATCGGCGGCATTGACATAGAAGTTGATCTTCCCTGCAAATTCTGGTATGAACTCAACTACTTTCAGCTCCACCACGACATAGCATTTCATCTTGATATGGTAGAATACCATATCGGGGAAGAAGGAAGTTCCGTCCGGCCCCGGTATCCTAAGTTCCATCTGTCTTCCCACATAGGCGAAGCCGCTTCCGAGTTCGAGAAGAAACCGCGTGATGTTCTGGGCAAGTGCATCTTCCAGTTTCCTTTCCTCGACTTCTCCTGCGATGGGCAGGAAGTCGAGCTGATACTCTCCCTTGAGGATTTCTTCTGCAAGTTTGCCTTGAACTGACGGTAACTTCTCGTCGAAATTGGAAAGAGCCTTGCCCTTAGTCTCAAACAGGTTGGCATCCATCTGTCGGTTGAGTTCGCTTCGGCTCCATCCGTTTGAAATTGTCCCGTCAATATAGAATAGAGCTTTCTCCAGACTCTTGCATTTCCTCAAGATGTCGATATGATGTCTCCATGGGATGTAGCCGAACTTCTCCGGCATTGGCTCGTCTAATTCGTTACCAACTTGGTAACGAATTGTATCTTTCTGACTATAATAGAAAAGCAGCATCACTCCGTTCATCGGCGTGCGACTTGACGACAAAGCCGCACGAAAGTGTTGAAGATGTCTGTTTTTAGCCGTACCTTCGCTTTGGGTTTACAA
>CAVIHT010000056.1:0-5304 GCA_963642795.1 Bacteroidaceae bacterium | reverse complement strand
CGCCGATGGTACTGACACACCAGTTGGGAGAGTAGGTCGCCGCCGTACTTCGGGGGTCCCGGCATCGTTTCTTCGATGCGGGGACCTTTTTTTTGTCACCTTGCGCCCGTAACGTACTCATGCGTGACGTGCGTGATGTTCGCCAGCGCCCTCGCCGGATCGAGTGCCTCCGCCGAAGGCCCGCCGTCCGGCGAGCCTTGAGGCGCGGCATCGAAACCGGCTGCCTGTAATTCCTTGCGGTTATTTACCCTGCCTGCTTTGAGGTCAGACATCCCTTGAACGAGTCTATGGCGATGAGCGCTTTCATCTATTTTCTCCCGGGATATTCCTTGAGACCGGCCTCCAGTACATCGAGCGCCTTTTCCAGTTCGGGGATGCCGAGTACATAGGCCAGACGGATCTGGTCACTTCCGAATCCCTGAGTCTTGTAGAAAGATTTCGCCGGAGTTACCATTGTTGTCTGTCCGTCCTGCCTGAAATCCGTTAGCATCCACTTGGCGAATTTCTCCGCATCATCAACCGGGATGTGCGCGATGGTGTAGAACGCTCCCATCGGGGTCGGGGAAAAGACCCCTTCCATGGCATTAAGACGTTCGATGGCATAGTCACGTCTGGCGATGTACTCTTTCCTGACTTCTGTGAAGTAGGACTGTGGAGTGTCAAGCGCTCCGATCGAGGCGATCTGCCCGTAAACAGGAGGGCAGAGACGTGACTGGGCGTATTTCATGGCGGCGTCCATCACGTCTTTGTTGTGTGAGACGATGCACCCTATACGGCATCCGCATAGATTGTAACGTTTTGAGACCGAATCGACAAGAATGACATTGTCGGATAGGCCGGGAATATTCATCGCTGAAAAATACGGCTCGTCCGTGTAGCAGAATTCCCTATAGACCTCATCTGAAATAAGGAATAGGTTGTTCTTTCTGGCCACCTCTCCGAGTGCGAGCATGTCTTTTTTGCTGTAGAGAGTGCCTGTCGGGTTGCCCGGATTGCTGATGAGGATCGCTTTCGTTCGGGGTGTCACGAATTTTTCAAATTCTTCGATTGGAGGGACTTTGAATCCGCTTTCTATGTCAGTGTGGACGGCTTTCAGGATGATTCCGCTTTCAAAGCAGAATGTGTTGTAATTCGTGTAGAACGGTTCCATCACGATGAGCTCGTCGCCTTCGTCGCACGCTATCTGGAGCGCAAGGTTGACCGCTTCGCTTCCAGCGACTGTGACGATGATCTCGGAAGCTGAAACTTCGATGCCTATGCCGTGGTAATATCTTTCCGCCAACCCTTTGCGCAGCTCTGGAAGACCGGCCGAATTGGTGTAGGAAACGTGGTCAAGAGTGTTTTTGCGCACTGCCTCAAGTGCACATTCGGGGGATTTGATGTCAGGAGCGCCGACATTGAGGTGATAGACTTTCACGCCGTCGTTCTGCGCCGCGTCGGCGAAAGGTACGAGTTTTCTGATCGCCGATGCAGGCATCAGGCTTGATTTTTTAGATATTTTAACCATATTGCCAATGGAGTTTTATATACAACTATCTTCAAAGATAGTGAAGATTTTTTTACCTTTGCATTTTAAATTGTGCGTTTTTTTATATTTTGAGTGTTCTTGATGGCTTGCTGTCTGGAATTCATTTGATAACAGTGAAGAGATTTTTTACGGTAATATTGTTGATCTTATCCGTCGTTGCGGCTTCCAGTTGCTCAAGACGGACAGAAATCGGCTATAAAACAATACCATACGTCAATTCGCTTCTTGCGGATTCTCTATCAAGGTTAAGGACGTTGGCTGAAAGCAACGGTAAATCCACCGGAGCGATTGTGTTGGTCGGCTATCCATCCGACTGCCTGCGCCTTAGTGAAAGAATGATGCTCTGCGATGAATTTGACAACATCGATGCCCGGAAAGTCAGAGATGGACTGCCGGATTTCGCGGGTGAGACAATTGTCTCTATCCTGAATTTCTCTGATCCGGCGTATTCAGACCTGTCAACCACAAAAGAAGGGCGGACATACTTGCGCGAACTGACGGTGAACAGCGCGATAGCCGCGCTCCGTAACCCATCCGGCTGCAAGGTTCTCATCATCTGCTGCCCTGTTCTTTCTGAATATGGAGGGAGCGATGTCATTGACTTTTTCGAGAGGATAGGCTGTGATGTCCCGGTAATATGTTCGTCGGATACAACATTTTCATTCTCCGAGGCTTGCTTTCGGAAAATGAGGGAAAGGAACGCTTTTACGCACAACATTTCCTATCCTTCCGCAAGGCTGTTCGTGGCGATCCGGGATTCGGTTGGCTTAAAAGTGTCAGTCGTGCCGTTCGTCGACAGTCTTGTCCCGGCCTCTTTCCCTGACACAGTCGGTGTGCTGGCTCCAAACACTTATTATTCCTATGTCCTACAAAATCAGCATTAGTCCAGAAGAGATAGATCGGCTGGAGCCTTCGAGCTTCCCGGGTAAGATAAAGGTTATTGACAATCAGGGCTTTGAATTTCTCAAGGCTGTCAGTTATTTAAGGCGGCAGAAGGTCATCGGCTTTGACACGGAGTCCAGACCTTGTTTTTCGGCGGACCAGCCACATTACGGGGTCTCGCTGTTGCAGCTTTCCGGCAAGGAGAGGGCTTTCCTGTTCAGGGTCAAGCTGATGGGGGGCATTCCTAAATCATTGCGCAAGATTTTGGCCAGCAAGGAGATAATCAAGGTCGGAGCGGCTGTGACTGATGATGTACGCGGTCTGAAGAAGCATCACGATTTCGAGCCTAAGGCTTTCGTCGATCTTCAGAAGATGGTCTGGGAATACGGCATCAAGGACAAGAGTGTCAAGAAGATGGCCGCGATAATTCTCGGCGTGCGGATCTCCAAGACACAGCAGCTTTCCAATTGGGAGGCGGATGCGCTTTCTGATTCGCAGCAAGCCTACGCCGCGACGGATGCTTGGATCTGTCGTGAGATGTACTACAAGCTGTTGGCTTCGGAGAAGAATCCGTTGACTCCGGAACAGATGCTTCCTAATCCTCCAAAACACACTGAAAATGACAAAGATAGTATTAAAGAAAGGTAGAGAGGACTCTCTTTTGAGATTCCATCCGTGGGTATTTTCCGGTGCCATAGCGCAGATTGTGGGCGAACCGGCGGAAGGTGACATCGTCGGTGTGTTCTCCCAAAGTGGAGAGTTTCTGGCCTACGGCCATTACCAGATAGGTTCAATCGCCGTCCGTGTGCTGAGTTTCGCCGGCGAGGATGCTTTGTCTCCTGATTTTTGGAAGAATATGATCGCCCGCGCCTTTAGAGTCCGCATCGCCGCCGGACTTGCCAGTCCGGTTTCCGGGCTTGTCGAAGGATCGTCCGACAACGAGCGGTCGCTTCTGCACGTTCAGCGGCCGGCCATCACAAACTGTTACCGCCTCATTCACGGCGAAGGTGACGGGCTTCCAGGTCTGATCATAGACTACTACGATGGTGTCTGCGTGATGCAGGCTCATTCTGTCGGCATGTTCAGGGCGAAGGGTGCTATCTGTGAGGCTCTTAAGTCAGTTTATGGTTCCTCTTTGAAGGCTGTCTATGACAAGAGTTCAGGTACGGCTCCGTTCAAGGCCGGTCTGGAACTGGTGGACGGCTACCTCTATCGCTCTGAAAGCTTCTCCGATGACGAACAGATTGTCTTGGAGAATGGACACAAGTTCTTTGTCAACTGGACCGAGGGGCAGAAGACGGGCTTCTTCCTTGACCAAAGGGAGAACCGTGCACTTGTGGGGAAATATTCCCGAGGCCGTAATGTGCTGAACCTTTTCTGCTACACCGGTGGATTTTCCGTCTATGCTCTCGGTGACGGGGCTGTGCATGTCGATTCCGTTGACAGCTCACGCAAGGCGGTTGATATGGTGGAAAGGAATATGTCACTGAACGGCTTCGAACCTTCTCAGCACACAGGCTATTGTGCGGATGCCATAGAGTTCCTGCGCAATGTCCCTGAGGACAAGTATGACCTGATGATTGTTGATCCGCCTGCTTTCGCCAAGCACAGAGGCGCTCTGAACAACGCTCTCCGTGCCTACCAGCGTCTGAACGCCACCGCCATCTCCAAGGTCGCTCCCGGTGGCTTGGTGTTCACATTCAGCTGCTCTCAGGTCGTTGACAAGGAAGCTTTTGCATTGGCTGTCTTTTCCGCCGCGGCACAGACCGGACGCAGCGTGAGGATCCTAGACCGTCTCAACCAGCCGGCTGATCATGCCGTCAACATTTACCATCCCGAAGGCGAGTATCTAAAGGGGCTGCTCCTTTATGTGGAGTAGCGCGGCGGTTAGTTGAATATATAAAAGAGTCTGACCCAAAAGTCAGAATAACTACTCTTTGAGAATTGAATATTCAGAAACAAGGTCGAGTTGACCTTGCCGAAAACAGGAAAAAGGGGCTTGACCAATGCTTTTGTCAGCCCCTTTTTAAGTTATTCTTTTAAAGGATTGCTTAATACCTGTTCAGAGGCCGGCCGGCGGTCATGTTGTGAACCTTGTGCCTTACGGTTTCAAGTACTTTGTCATATTCATCGGCTCCTTCCTGGGAGACTCCGTTGACAACATCGGCGTACTTGGCGACGGCTGTGAGGACGGTGTCGATAAGTTCGACGATCTCGGTCATGTCTTTCTCCACGAAGCCTCGTGAGGTGATTGCCGGAGTACCGATTCTGACTCCGGAAGTCTTGAACGGAGAACGGGTGTCGAACGGAACCATGTTCTTGTTGAGTGTGATCTCGGCCTTCTCAAGCTCTTTCTCGGCCATCCTTCCGGTCACTTCCGGGAACTTGGTTCTCAAGTCAATGAGCATAAGGTGGTTGTCCGTGCCTCCTGAAACGACTTTGTAGCCTCTCGCGACGAACTCTTCGGCCATCTTTTTTGCGTTGGCCATCACCTGCTTCTGGTACTCTACATATTCAGGCTGCATGGCCTCGTAGAATGCGACGGCCTTGGCGGCGATCACATGCTCAAGTGGGCCGCCCTGCACACCAGGGAACACGCTTGAGTTGAGGATCGCACTCATCTTCTTGATCTCGCCTTTAGGGGTCTTGATCCCCCAAGGATTGTCGAAGTCCTTGCCCATCAGGATGATGCCTCCGCGTGGACCGCGAAGGGTCTTGTGAGTGGTGGAGGTCACGATGTGGGCGTATTTGACAGGGTTCTTGAGAAGTCCCGCGGCGATGAGACCTGCGGTGTGGGCCATGTCTATCCACAGAAGCGCTCCAACCTCATCGGCGATGGCGCGCATCCTCTCATAGTCCCATTCACGGGAATATGCCGAAGCTCCTCCGATGAT
>CAVIHT010000055.1:0-5977 GCA_963642795.1 Bacteroidaceae bacterium | reverse complement strand
ACCACCCCACCTTGACCTTCAGCGGCAGTGGTGTGAGGCCGGATTCGGCGAGGATCGCCGCTGGGATTCGGAAACCACGATGTCGTCCGGGCTTGCAAAAACAATGATAAATCGGTTATCCTGACTGTGAGGAATGATTTTGCCAAAAATGAGAACCGTCCGGCTCAATTGTCCTTTGTTAAACTTTCATTATCAGCACAAATTTATTACTTTTGTCGTACAAACCTTGGCGCATAAAAACACTCTGCAAATCTAAGGTTTGTACTACATATAATTAAACCACAACGACGAATGAAGAAAATTCTGCTTGCCGTCGCCTGCTGCGCGATGACACTTCTCGCCCAGGCGAATCCTGCGTACAAAGTAAAGATCAATGATGGCCTTACGGTCAGTGTCGAGGCCTGCTCCGAGAGCATATTCAGGATCAGAGTCTCTCCGAGGAAGGATTTCACCGAATCTCTGATGGAACGCTACGGAATCATCAAGACCGACTGGGGCGAGGTGGACGCCAAGGTCTCCGACAAGGGAGGGGTCTGGACATTGAAGACTCCTGAATATTCATTGGCCATCATCAGGAAGACGGGCGTGATGACCGTGAAGGACGCAAAGGGTGGAAGCGTGATAAAGGAAGTGAGGTTCCTGCCCGAGAAAGAGAAACTTTGCGGCGAGATGAGGTCTTTCATCAACGAGAAATACGCCGATCTGAAGGTAGCGGACAACGGTGGAGGCATCATCGGCGATGACAAGGGCAAGTTCGGCGAGGTTGACAGGAATGAGATCCCGGCGGCGGACGCTGTGAGCGTCATCAGCCTGAGCATGGAGAACGGCGAGCGGTTCTACGGCGGCGGAAGCACCAGCCGAGACCACATCCAGCACAGGGGAGAGTTCCTCAGGATGTGGACTACCTACCAGCAGACCGAGATTCCGATGCCGTTCATGATGAGTTCGCGCGGCTGGGGAGTCTATAACAACTCGACCCGCAAGAGTTTCTTCGACATCGGCAACCGTCAGAAGGACAGGTTCAACATCATTGACACCTTCGACGAGGCGGACTTCTACATTATGATGGGCAAGGACATGCCGGCGGTTCTCAATGCCTACACCCTCGTGACGGGCCGCACC
Source organism: Bacteroidaceae bacterium (assembly GCA_963642795.1). Lineage (GTDB taxonomy): Bacteria > Bacteroidota > Bacteroidia > Bacteroidales > UBA932 > Cryptobacteroides. The sequence continues at coordinate 4,855 of CAVIHT010000055.1, read as the reverse complement.
TACGTCCTGCCGAAATGGGCCTACGGACTCTGCTTCGGGCCGAACATGAAGGAGGAGCAGTTCGACATCCTCAACGACGCCGTGCGTTTCCGTCAGTTCGATGTGCCTTGCGACGTGTTCTGGCTTGAGCCTCAGTGGATGGAGAAGCGCTACGACTTCTCGACACAGAAGAAATGGAACTACGACAGGTTCTCCCCGGAGCCTTACTGGCTTCAGAACCAGTTTCCTAAGACCATGCACAACAGGCTGTTCATCGGCAAGCTCCGCTCTATGGGCTTCCATCTTGGACTTTGGCTCTGCGAGGAGTATGACCTCAGCATCCAGGAGGAGGACATCATCGCCGAGCGCACAGGCGGCAAGCTGTCGGGCCAGGAGCATTGGATGGATCATCTTACCGTGTTCATGGACCAGGGCGTGGAGGGATTCAAACTCGACCCTGCCCGCACGATAGACAACCACGTGAATTGGGAATATTACAACGGGCGCACCGACAAGGAGATGCACAACCTCAATCAGGTTCTTCTTCCGAAACAGATGCGTGAGTTGGGACGCAGGTACAACGGCAAGCGCACCTGGCACCACTACTGCGGCGGATGGGCCGGAACGCAGCGTTGGACAGCCTCGACTTCCGGGGACAACGGCGGCGGCAAGACGGCTCTCTACGACCAGCTGAACCTCGGAATGAGCGGATTCCTGAACACCTCGTGCGACGTGATGAGCGTTCCGCGCGAGCTTGAGATGCAGGGACTCCATTTCGGTCTCTTCCTGCCTTGGGTACAGATCAACAGCTGGTTCTCGATGATGCATCCGTTCTACTACGCCAAGGAGGAGCAGGACATCTACCGTTTCTACGTCAAGCTGAGGTACTCATTGGCTCCGTACATCTACTCTATGGCTCTTGAGGCGGCGCGGAACGGAATGCCGATCGTGCGCTCGATGCCGCTCTGCTTCCCGGACGACCGCAACTGCGACGACATGACCTACCAGTACATGTTCGGCGACAATTTCTGCGTGGGGATATTCACGAACGAGATTTATCTGCCGAAGGGGACTTGGACTGATGCCTGGAGCGGCGAGAAGGTGGTCAGCAAAGGGGAGACTTTCACCCGTGAATATCCTTCCGACCGCGCGGGGCTGCTCTTCATCCGCGAGGGGGCGATCATTCCGACGCAGCCTGATGTGGAATATCTCGGGACGCGTCCGTTCGACCGCGTCATCCTGAGGGTCTATCCTCACGGGGACAGCGAATATACTATGTTAGACGACGATGGGGAGACCTATGAATATGAGAACGGAGGGATCGCTTCCACTCTGTTCGAGTCTCACGAGAAGGACGGTGGCGTTGAAGTGGTTGTGAATCCGGTCCAGGGGTCGTTCAAGGGGATGCCGGCGGAGCGGGAATATTCATTCCGCATCCAGAGGGATTCGCGTCCGGCTTCTGTCTCGGTCAACGGAGCGGCTGCCAATGATTGGACTTACGAGGACGGAATGGTCTGCCTGTCAGCCGGGAAGGTTGGAGTTGGAGAGAAGGTTGTTGTTTCTGTCCGATAGTCCGCTTTTGCAACTTTACCGCTTTATTATTGAAGATGAAAAGAATAGTAATATTATCAGGCCTTGCGGCAGTGATGATGTCGTGTGCCGTAAAGGATTGGAGGGACTCTTCGCTGCCGGCGGAGGAAAGGGCTCAATTGATTCTTAAGGAGATGACCCTTGAGGAGAAGGTCGGGCAGATGTGCCAGTACGTGGCACCGTGCTATGTGGAGCCGGGCAAGGGGTCGGCGCGCAAGAATATCGACGCTACCGATGAGAATCTGGGCAACAAGGATTTGTCCGACAAAGTTCGCAGAGGGGAAGTGGGAGCATTTCTGCACGTAATGACTTCCGACGAGGCGGTGGCGCTTCAGAAGATGGCTCAAGAGAGCCGGCTGGGGATTCCGCTGCTGCTGGGAATCGATGCGATCCACGGGAACGCCTTGGTTGAGGGGTGCACGGTCTATCCTACAAACATCAATATGGCATCCACGTTCAATCCTCAGCTGATGGAGACAATCGGAGAGCAGACGGCTTTGGAGATGCGTCAAAGAGGTGTGTTCTGGACATTCGGACCAAACCTTGACATCGCTCGGGACGCTCGCTGGGGAAGGATGGGCGAGACGTTCGGCGAGGATGCGCTGCTGACTTCCGAGATGGGGAAATATGCCATCTGGGGATTCCAGGGACGTGACGGGAAATATTCAGGAAATCACGTGGTGGCTTGCGTTAAGCATCTCATCGCCGGGGGCGAGCCGGCCGGAGGACTGAACGCCGCGCCGATGGACATCTCCGAGCGTAAGTTGCGTGAGCTTTATCTGCCACCGTTTGTGGCTGCGATCCGTGACGCTAAAGTCGGAACGGTAATGGCGGCGCACAACGAGATCAACGGGATCCCGTGCCACGGCAACAAGTGGCTGCTCAATGATTTACTTCGTGATGAGCTAGGATTCGACGGATTTGTGGTCAGTGACTGGATGGACATCGAGAGGCTTCATTCTATGCATCATTGGGTTCCGGACTCTACCGAGGCATTTGTGGTTTCCGTGGAGTCGGGGATTGATATGCATATGCAAGGGGACAAATATTTCGAGGCTGTGGTCGCAGCCGTGAAATCCGGCAGGATTCCGGAGTCTCGCATCGACCAGGCCGCCGGCAAGATTCTGGCCGTGAAGTTCGCCCTCGGACTGTTCGAGCAGCCTGTGCCGGAGATTCCCGAGGTTCTGGATGGTGCGGCCGAGCATCGTCAGACCGCCCTTGAGGCCGCGCGCCAGGGACTTGTGCTGTTGAAGAATGACGGGACACTTCCGCTGAAGAATCCCCGTCGGGTCTTCGTTGTCGGACCGAACGCTGACAGCCAGACCATTCTCGGTGACTGGGCCGTGCCGCAGAATGACGATGATGTCATCACAGTGTTGGACGGACTCAAGGCCGCTATGCCTGACGTGTCCATCGACACGCTCTGCTTCGGCGGCAAGATTTCAAACGTCAACGCAAAAGGAATCCAGATGGCTCGCCACAAGGCCTCCGCCGCTGACGTTAACCTTGTCGTAATCGGGGAAAACTCGCAGAGATATTCAGCTTTCGGGCGCACCTGCGGAGAGAACTGCGACCGTGATGATCTCAGCCTTCCGGGCATGCAGCAGCAACTTCTGGAGGCCGTTGTGGCTTCCGGCAAGCCGACAGTAGTCGTGCTGATGACGGGCAGGGCTCTTAGCATCGGCTGGGCGAAGGACAACGTCAACGCCATCCTGAATGTCTGGGAGCCGGGCCAGATGGGTGGTCAGGCGATCGCAGAGGTCTTGACCGGCCAGGTGAACCCTTCCGGCAAGCTGCCTGTGACCGTGCCTCGCAGTGTCGGTCAGGTGCAGACCGTCTATAACTACAAGCATTCGCAGTACTCACGCCTTTTCGCCACCAACGAGACCGGTGCCCTTTGGCCGTTCGGTTTCGGTCTGAGCTACAGTGCGTTTGAATATTCGGACGCTTCTCTTTCCAAGCCGGAGGTCAGCGCTTCTGAATCGCTCAAAGTCAGCGTGACCGTCACCAACAAAGGGCCTTACGATGGCGATGAGGTTGTGCAGCTCTACATCCGTGACGAGTATGGTTCCGTGACCCGTCCGGTCAAGGAACTGAAGGCTTTCCGCCGCATCAGCCTCAAGAACGGTGAAAGCGCGAAGGTCGAGTTCGACATCACCCCTGCGATGCTCCAGTGCTGGGGCGCGGACGGAAAGTGGGCTGTCGAGCCGGGCGACTTCACCATCCTGCTCGGCTCCTCCTCCGCCGACAGCGACCTCCTTCCGCTGCCGCTGAAAGTCAAGTAGGCAGATCGGTTTCTTTATGCGGAAACCTTTTTTTAAACAGCTTCTAACTCTCTGAGAATTGAATATTCAGAAACAAGGTTGAGGTTGACATCGTCGAAAAGCAAGAAAAAGGGGTTTGACTAATGCTTTTTTAGTCAGCCCCATAAACTCTGCGCTGGCATATTCTTTGGATATGGGGGAGGCCTGACTAACTGTTTATGCAATTCAAATGAAAAAGTTACTTGTGGCGTTGGCGGTGATTTCGCTGACGGGGAGCGTGGTGTCTGCCCAAAAGATCCATTCTGACAATCAAGACATCCGGTTTTCAGCCGGAGTAAGAATTCCTATAGAAAACACCAGTGCGATGGAAAGCGAGGTGATGACCCTCACCTATGGCAGGTATTTCCACAATGGTTTAGGATTCAGAACCGGAGTGCAGTGGATGTTTGAGAACTATAACATAGACGACTACCTCGGTGTCCCTCTGCATTTTTCTTGGCGCAGCGGCAAGCGTACATTCAAAGAGTCTGTCAAGCAAGGCGTTGGTAACGCCGCTTGGGGAGCTTACCATGACAAGTACTATAACAATTCGGATCCGGACGTGCAAAGCGCCGTCGGAAGTTTTCTTTTAGGACTGTTCAACAGGTTCGAGTTCTTCGCCGGTCTGACTCCAGGCTACATTTTCGGTCACGGGGAAGAATCTCACGGCGAAAGCAGAGAGGAAAGTTTCATGAGACTCAACACACGGTTCAGTTTGAGCGCTGACGCAGGTCTGGGATTGTCTTTCCGAATATGGCGTTTCGAGCTAAGTGCCATTCCTTCTGTACACTATTTCATAACAGACAATTACCGGGATGTGTACATTAGCCGTTACACCCACGACGGCAGCACCGATGTCTTCACCTCCGCCGAAGCCAAATCCTGGCAGTTCTCCATCCAAGGCGGCCTCAGCTTCACGTTCTAGGTCGCAGAGTTTGTCGAACCGGCCATCACAGTGGAGACCAACTCATTGAATATCAACC
>CAVIHT010000054.1:0-6564 GCA_963642795.1 Bacteroidaceae bacterium | reverse complement strand
AATACCGAACTCTTTACCAGTAGAGTGACTCATTAATGTTAAACCGTCCAACTTTTGGGGTTCACATCAAAAAAGCCAGTCTCTTTCTTTTCTTCATAACCGACAACCAGCCACTTCGTGATCTTTAGGGTCATGGTGATATGTTGTCTATTTTAAACGCAGGAAAGAATAACCGAAACGCTCGCATGCGGCGCGCTCAAGGGCTTCACGGTCGTCCGGATGGGCAATGGAGATGAGAGCCTTGGCGCGCTGCGCAAGGTTCTTGTTGCGAAGATAGACACAACCATATTCAGTGACAACGTATTGCGTCTGGAAACGGGTTGTGACCACGCCCGCTCCCGGGGCGAGACGAGCGACGATCTTGCCTCGGCCTTTCGCAGTGCGGGACGGCAGGGCGATGAAAGTCTTGCCACCTTCGGAAAGAGCCGCGCCGTACATGAAATCGTGCTGGCCACCGACACTGGAGAAGATCATGTCACCGATGCTGTCGGCGCAGATCTGGCCGGTCAGATCAACCTCGATTGCCGAGTTGATAGCCATTGCGTTCGGATTCTGACGGATTCGCTGCGGATCGTTAGTCCAGCCCACATCGTAGAACACCGCATCCTTGTTGTGGTCAAGATACTCGTACATGTGACGGGAACCAAGAGCCAGACAAGCCACGCTGCGTCCCGGCTCGACCTTCTTCAAGGTGTTGTCAATCACACCCGTCTGCATCAGACGAAACACTCCGTCTGTCATCGCTTCGGTGTGGAGACCGAGATGCTTGTGATCCTTCAGGCCATTCAGGATAGCGTTCGGAATGCCACCGACACCGATCTGGAGAGTGGCGCCGTCCGGAATCTCAGCGGCGATGTATGAGCCGATCGCCGACTCGATCTCGGTCGGAGAACCGAACTGCATGTCCACAGGAGGGTCATCGCATTCAACCGCCGCGGTGATCTGCGACTCATGGATCATCGCCGTACCATAGAGGTACGGAACGCTCTTGTTCACCTGGGCGATAACAATCTTGGCAGCCTCGACAGCAGGCTGGGCGAGATCGGCCGAGATGTTATAACTGCAATAGCCGTTCTCATCAGGAAGCGAGCAGTTTATGCACGCCACATCAATCGGAATCTCATGGCGGCGGATCAAGGACGGGAGTTCACCAAGAAAACCAGGAATCAGGCTGCCATAGCCTTGGGCGACGTATTGTCTTTGGTCAGCGCACAAGAACAGGCTGTTCACAAAGAACGAGTCCTTGTACTCAGGCTTGCAGAATGGAGCCGGGCCTTTGGTGATGTTGAAACCGGAGACTATGTTCACTCCCCTGAGTTCATTCGAGCGTCGGGCCAAAGCCTCCTGAATGATCACCGGTACGGCCGTGCTTCCCTGAAAGAAGACCCAGTCTCCTGACTTTATAAGTTTTACGGCATCATCGGCACTAACGTATTTCATACATATTATTATCTAAATAATTAATTTCCAGACTTTTGTAGTTCGACAAAGAGTCCGAGACGCTCATCCAGCGCTTGGAAATCATCTTCCGAATTAAGGAGCGACACGCAGACCCGGATCCCCTCACGGGTGCTTTTCGTGGCCAGCATCGTGACAGCGCAGACACCGCAGCGAAGCAGATTCAACAGCAACCGGCTTCCAGTCAGGCCATCATAGCCGATCGTGAAAAAGAAACCATCGCTCACATCCTCATCCAGATCCTTGTCATAAACGATGTGGAAGCCGTGACGCAGGAATATCTCCTTTGCCTTTCCGGCTCTGCGGCCATATTCTCGCATCTCGCCCACGAAGTCATATTCACCGTCAGCCGCCGCGCCAAGCATCGCCGCGAAAGCGTACTGCGCAGAGTGAGAGCAGCTTGATGAATTGACATAGAGATAGGTAAGGGAGAAGTTGTCGCCGAAACGGCCGAGGCCGTAACGCTCGCGGAGGGCGGGATATTCCCGATTGTAGAGGTTGTCGGAAATAGCCGCCATCGCGATGCGCTCCCCAGCGTAACTGAATATCTTCGAGGCGGAGATCATCAGCACACAGTTGTCGGTGTAGCGGGCGACGGTCGGCTGATAAGGCGGATTGAACGGCACGGAACGGTCCTTCCGGAAATCCATGCAAAGATAAGCCATGTCCTCCAGAGCGACCACATCGTACTTGGTGCAAAGCTCGCCGAGACTCTTCAGTTCATCCTCCGTCAGACATACCCAGGACGGATTGTTCGGGTTTGAATAGACTATCGCGGCGACACGTCCGTCACCGAAGACATCCTCCAGCTTCTCATGGAATTTTTCCCCTCTGAAATCAAAGAGGTCAAACATACGGGTCTTGAGGCCAAGCACCTTCGCCTGAACGTAATGTGATGGAAATCCAGGATTAAGATAGACGACAGTGTCTTTGGACGGATTCATCTGAACACACTCCAGCAACAGGTTGTAGCAACCCTGCATGGAACCGACTGTCGGGACTATCCCCTCGGGAGAAATGTCCACACCGACAAAGGCCTTGATGAAGCGGGAGCCGTTCTCCTTCAGCACGTTGACTCCGCATGACGGAGGATATACCGACGCCTCTCCTGAATCCAATGCCATTTTCTGAGCGTCAAGACCGATCCGGCAGGCATTCAAGCCGGGAATGCCGAATTCCAGATGTATGAATTTCTCGCCCGAGACGCTCTCAAGTTCATGAGACACATTGACACACTGCCGGATGGTAGTCCGGCCGATGTCGGCGATGTCAAGCCTTCGCAAGACTTCGTCTATGGATTGTCTGGAGATCGGTTTCATTTCGAAAAGTTCTTGGTGGCCTCAAGTCCCGCGTTGAACGCCGCTATGTTCCTTTCCACAATTCCCTCGCCCTTGCGGGAGAACACATTGGAGATGCCCTCACGAAGTTTCTCAGGCTCAAGGATTTCCATGACCGCGGCGGAAGCACCCAAGAGAACCATGTTCGCGCCGCGCGGAGAGCCGGTCTGTTTCGCTATCCCGTCGCAGTCCAAGGTTATCACCTTACCGATTTTCTGAAGTTCGGACGTGACCAGCCCGACAGGAGGATAATCCGGAATATTCACAAACGGGGTGGAGTTCGTCACGATCCAGCCTCCCTTGGAGAGCCAAGGCAGGTAGCGGAGAGCCTCCATCGGCTCGAGCGAAAGGATGATGTCGCACTCCCCTTTCGGGATCAGGTCGCTCCAGATCCTTTCTGTGCTGATGCGAAGGTTGCTCTGCACGTCTCCGCCCCTCTGGCTCATGCCGTGGACTTCCGCCTGTTTCAGATGAAGATTCTGGTCAAGCGCCGCCCGACCGATCACGGTCGCGATAGAGAGTATGCCCTGTCCTCCCACTCCTGACAGTATAATATCTTTCTTTGCCATATCATTTATGCTTTATTGTTGGCCGCCGCATGGCGCTTGGCTGTCTGGATGCACTCGCGCCTACAGATGATGACTGACACGCCGCTGTAGCACAGTTCTTCATCAATTACCTTTTCCATGTCCGGATAGTTCTTGGGAAGAGGGATGATCGTCCTGATGTGCTCAGGCTCAACTCCGAGTCCCCTACAGATTTCCTCCAGCTTACCGGTTCCGGCCGAATCCTGCCCACCGGTCATTCCGGTCGTGAGATTGTCCGAGATGCAGACCGTGACGCTTGCCCCGGCGTTGACACAATCCAGAAGACCTGTCATGCCGCTGTGGGTGAACGTGGAGTCGCCGATCACAGCCACGGCCGGCCACACGCCCGAATTGGCGGCGCCGAAAGCCATGGTGACGGAAGCCCCCATCTCCACGCACGTCTGGAAAGAGTTGAACGGAGGCATGTAGCCAAGGGTGTAGCAACCGATGTCACTAAACACACGGGCAGTAGGGGCATATTCCTTAAGCACAGCGTTAAGTGCCGTGTAGAAGTCGCGGTGTCCGCATCCCTGACATAGCGTGGGAGGACGAGGGACAGTGACCTCTGATTTTGAATATGCCTCCATCGGCGGCAGACCTAGAGCCTTGCGCACACAGTCGGGAGTGAGTTCGCCGGTCCTGGGGAGGGTTCCGTCCAGACGGCCTTTTATGATCGTTTGTCCCTTTGCCTCAGGATCGTAAAGGATACCTCGAAGACGCTCCTCAACAAGCGGCTGGCCTTCCTCGATGACAAGGATAGTGCCGCAGGTCTTTGTCATCTCCAAAGCCAGTTTCTTAGGGAAAGGATAACGGGTTACCTTGAGCGTCGGATAAGGACATCCGTCCGGGAAGTTCTCCATCAGATAGTTGTAAGCGATGCCGCAGGTGATGATTCCCATGCTGTGATCCGGCCCGTCCATAAGCATGTTGTCCTTCGCCACAACGGAATCATTCTCAAATCCGATCAGATCACCGGCAAGTTCAAGGATGCGCTTTCTTGAGTTCGCAGGCAGGGTGACCCAGTTCTTCTCATGCCTTTCCTCCGGAAAATGAAGCTCGTTCTCACGACGGACCTCTCCCGTCTCTACAACAGCCCTGGAATGCGCCATGCGGGTTGTCAGGCGCATGAGCACAGGAATATTATTGACCTCGGAATAGTCGAACGCCTCGCGCGCCATGTCGTAGGCTTCCTGCTGGTCGGAAGGCTCGAAGCACGGCATCATGGCGAAATCGGCGTAGAATCTGGAATCCTGTTCATTCTGAGAGGAATGCTGCGACGGGTCATCGCAGGCCACGACCACAAAGCCGCCGTTGGCACCGGTGACAGCCGAATTGACGAAAGCGTCGGCGCAGACATTCATGCCCACATGCTTCATGCAGACGAGGGCGCGTTTCCCCGAATATGAAACGCCAAGCGCGGCCTCCATCGCCGTCTTCTCGTTGGAAGACCAGTCGCAGTGGATTCCGCGTTCTTTTGTAAGAGGGTGGGACTGGATATATTCAGTTATCTCAGTCGATGGCGTGCCGGGATAGGCGTACACACCGGACAGCCCGGCATGCAAGGCTCCCAGGGCCAAAGCCTCATCACCTAAAAGAAGTTTCTTTTCTGACATAACTCGTAGCGGTTTACAGTTTTTGTGCTATTACGGCTACAAGTTACAAAAAATCCTAAATTTTCAAAAATTTCTTTCAGATGTTAAGAATATATTATCTATTCATTTCAAATAAACCGACAAGACTCCATAATCTCACAGTTCCTTAAAACCGCCGAGCTTTCCGGACTCCACAGGTGCGCTCAGGCAGCCGTCCAGAATGCGGATTGTGTGGATGTCAGTGCCAGCGTAGTCATAGTAACCTTTTTTTATCAATTCCGACGCCACTTTCCTGGCGCGGCGGCCGTACAGACCCACAAGGGAGAACAGGTTCAGCTGAAAGAAAATTCCTTGGGACTTGAGACGGTCATAGTCAGAGTCGGACATGTAGATGTACCTTTCAGGATGAGCCAGCACCGGGAACATCCCCTTAGCCTTTATGGACTGAAGTATGTCATTAAAACCATACGGAGGAGTGAAATAGGATGTCTCGACTAAAAGCCGGTCACGGTTCTCTCCCATTGTCAACAAGTCCCCGGCCTTGAAACGCTCCTCAAAGAGACTGTCGATCATGTTCTCCGCCCCAAGGTGAAGAGTCAGGCCACCTTTGTAATTCTGGCAGAGGACGTTGAAGCGTTCCCTAAGATCCGCTGTACTGTTGGGGACATCCTCCATGATGTGCGGAGTCAGCCAGACGGTCTTCATGCCCAGTTTTTCATAACGATCCAGAATCTCCAACGACTCCTCCATCGTCCTCACCCCGTCATCCACCCCGGGCAGAATGTGGGAGTGGCAGTCAGTGAGACCATTGAATATTCCTATGCTACCAAGTGTGTGCTTTTTCGTGAAAGGCCACATATTCAATTGTTTTTAGCAATCATGTTTGATCTGCCCATGCGGCTGCCGGAAATAGCCTTGGGCTCACGGCGGCACGCGGCGCTATCTTTTCAATATATCCTCATCTCCGAGCGGTTCATACGCCCCGTCCTTCGCCTCGAAGATGATTGTCCCGGGCTCCAGCGATTCGGAATTGTGCCAGACCATAATCGGGACGGCACAGATAGACACAGGATCGCCCGCCCTGTAGATGACGGACTCGGTGACATTCCCGTCCGCATCATAGAAGTTCTGCCGTATCGCCCCTCGTATCACCACCACCGTCTCCGATGACCGAGTGTGCCGGTGCACCGGAATCACAGTTCCCGGCTCCATAGCGTTCAACATCCTCTGCGACCCATCCTCCGAAGAGTTCCGCAGATCATAATTCATCCTCAACCTCGGCGAGCGCCTCGCCTCCCCGGTCAGGTTGTCTAACAAAGTGGAATCTATCAGCATTGTAATTCTTTTTCCAGACACACACAATCACCCCCGGATCAGCATGTTTCCAAACACGACCCTAACAAACGACGTGTATTATAGGGTTCAATTAATACGCAAGTATTTGTCATATATGCATTGTGCCTTGTCCGACGCCATAAACTTCTTAACCATAATTTATTCGTAAAATTACGACTATTTTTCATTTTCCACAAGTACCTTAGAAGCTGTTTAAAAATAATTCCTCTTTTTTCTTAAGCGGCCTTTCCGGCC
>CAVIHT010000053.1:0-9817 GCA_963642795.1 Bacteroidaceae bacterium | reverse complement strand
GGTCACGTAGCTACGGCTACGCTCCCTCTTCCAAAGCCGAAACTGTCTCGAAAAGGGGCTGACTAAAAAGCATTAGTCAAGCTCCTTTTTCCTGTTTTTTTTAAAACAGTTTCCAAGAAGCGTGTTTTGTAATATTTTGATAAACATAAAGTTAGCTGTTTGTCTTTGGGCTGATTGACCTAAAGGTAAACAGCCTTTTTACTGATTTTTAGGTATTTGCCCTCCACGGCTACCAACTATTGATGATTGCGGAAATCTTCTAAAATGAATATTTTTGTGACGAAATTGGGTGTATAATGAAACTTTCTGAATTGAAGACAGGAGAGGTCGGTGTCATCGCCAAAGTGAACGGCCACGGTGGCTTCCGGAAAAGGCTCATCGAGATGGGCTTTGTCACAGGAAAACGGGTCGTTGTCGTGCTCAATGCACCGCTCAAGGATCCTATTGAGTACGAGATACTTGGCTACAAGCTTTCGCTCAGGCGATCCGAGGCGGCCCTCATAGATGTCATCGGTGAGGATGAGGCGAAGGCCGCAGTGGACGCCAGACAGGATTTCGCATCGATCTTTGACGATGACTGTGACGAAGTCGCCGCCCTGAATCTTGAGATGGAACGCCTCGCCAAAGAAAGGCATCACGTCATTCGAGTCGCCCTTGTCGGCAACCCTAACTGTGGAAAGACCTCGTTGTTCAACATCGCCTCCGGCAGCCACGAGCATGTGGGCAACTACAGCGGCGTGACCGTCGATGCCAAGGAGGGTCATTTTGAGTATAAAGGCTACAAGTTCGTCCTCGTCGATCTGCCGGGAACATATTCCCTGTCAGCCTACAGTCCCGAGGAACTATACGTCCGCAAGAACCTGATAGAGAATGTCCCGGATGTCGTGGTCAATGTCGTGGACGCATCCAACATCGAGAGGAACCTCTACCTCACGACCCAGGTCATCGACATGAACCTCCGCGTGGTGATGGCCCTGAACATGTTCGATGAGCTTCAGGCGAGGGGCGACAGCCTTGACATCAAGCAGCTTGGCTACCTTCTCGGAATGCCTGTATGTCCGACCGTCAGCCGTGACGGGACCGGAATCCCTCAGCTGCTGGACACCGTCATCAAGATCTATGAGAAGCACGACGAGAGGCTTGCCCGTCACATCCACATCAACCACGGTCAGGAACTTGAGAAGAGCATCGACCGCATCAAGCTTCTGATTCAGAAGAATCAGGACATACGCGGCAAGTACTCGACCCGCTATCTGGCCATCAAGTACTTGGAGAACGACAAGCAGATCGAGCACGTGATCGGAACTCTGTCCAATGCCGGGGCGATCGCCGAGGCCCGCGCCGAGGAATCCGCACGCATCGAGAACCTGCTTCACACGAATGTGGAGTCGGCCATAGTCGATGCGAAATATTCATTCATCCACGGCGCCCTCGCCGAGACTTTCGTCCAGCACGTGGACTCCAAACCGAAAAAGACCATCACCGACAGGATCGACGCCGTCGTCACCAACAAGTGGGCGGCGTTCCCGATCTTCATCCTCTTGCTTTACCTCATCTTCCAGTCCACGTTCACATTGGGTGACTATCCGATGAACTGGATAGACTGGCTCGTAGCCAAGTTCGGGGATTTCATCGCGGATTTCATGAGGGACGGCTGGCTCAAGGATCTTCTCGTGGACGGCGTGATCGCCGGAGTGGGAAGTGTTCTGGTGTTTCTACCTAACATATTGATTCTCTACTTCTTCCTTTCTATAATGGAAGATTCCGGGTACATGGCTCGCGCGGCGTTCATCGTGGACAAGCTGATGCACCGCATCGGCCTTCACGGCAAGTCCTTCATCCCGATGGTGATGGGTTTTGGCTGCAATGTGCCCGCGATTCTGGCGACCCGCGCGATCGAGAGCCGCAAGAGCCGCCTCATCACGATAGCCATCATCCCGTTCATGTCCTGCGCCGGCAGGTTGCCGATCTTCGTTCTGCTCGCCGGAGCCTTCTTCCCGCACAACTCGGCCCTCGCCCTTTTAGGAATATACTTCCTCGGGGTCTTGCTTGCGATTCTGTCCGCGGTGGCGCTCAGCCGTTTCATCAAGGAGGATGACCTCCCGTTCGTGATGGAACTGCCTCCCTACAGGGTTCCTACCGGTAAGGCGATCTGGAGACACACATGGGAGAAGGGAAAGCAATACCTTGAGAAGATGGCCACGACGATTCTGATCGGTTCCGTGGTGATCTGGTGTCTGGGCTATTTTCCACGCTCCGACAAAAGTGCTGAGTACCAGCAGGAGCATTCGTACATCGGTCAGCTTGGAAAGGCAGTGTCGCCTGCCCTTGATCCCCTCGGTTTCAGCTGGAAGATGGACATCGGCCTGTTGACCGGAGTCGTCGCCAAGGAACTGGTGGTGAGTACTTTGGGCGTGATGTACGCTTCAGATGAGCCTGAAGTCTCCGAGGTCATCGAGTCCGGAGACTCCGACGCTCTTGCCGCTGACACTCAGCTTCAAGGCACTCTGGCCCGTTCAGTGAGCCTTCCCGCCGCGGTCGCCTACATGATATTCATTCTGCTGTATTTCCCGTGCATCGCCACCTTTGTGGCAATCAAGAACGAGACCGGCAGATGGCGCTGGGCAATAGCGGTCTGCGCCTACACGATGATTGTCGCCTGGCTCGCCGCCTTCATCGGCTTCCACATCACCGCGCTGCTGATTTAATGAATATTTAGCGTAGCATCATCAGGCTACACAATTCAAGAATATGACAAAAATCCTAACCACACAGATGTCCGTGTCGGACCTGATCGACATCGACTACAGCCTGCTTCAGGTGATTTCCAGGATGGGTCTTGACCTGAAGTATTCCGGACTGCCTGTGTCCGAGGCCTGCCACAGATGCGGCATAGATCCGGACACATTCATCCTGATCTGTAATGTTTACTCATTCCCTGACCACAGACCTTCGGATTCAGACCTGAGGGATGGTGACATAGGGAACATCATCGACTACCTGCACGCCTCTCATCTCTATTATACGGGACAGGCTCTGCGCCGTCTGGAGGATTCGCTGGACAGGCTCGTGGCCCCGTTCGATGAGATGCAGAAGAAAGTCGTCCTTAAATTCTTCAATGACTACAAGGCGGAGCTTGACAAGCATTTCGCCTATGAGGAGGAAGTGGTTTTCCCGTACATCGAGGCCTTGCGGAAGGATGGAGTGAAGACTTATGGGTATTCGATTGAACAGTTCGAGGAGCATCACGAGAATGTTGAGGAAAAACTTGAGGATCTGAAGAACATCGTGATGAAATACCTCCCCGGGGATTGCTCCAATGATTTGAAGATTATGGTGTTGCTGTCGATTTATCATCTGCGGGACGACCTTCGGCGTCACACCTATGTTGAGAATGGGATTCTTGTGCCGATTGTAAGTGGACTTGAGCGAGATGGAGAGTAGAAAGACCGTGACTTTGATTGTGCCGTCTGACATAGTGGCCAGAGGGCTGGAGTGCATTCTTTCCGAGAGCGGTGAGTTTCAGGTTCGGGAGAATCTGGTGGACTGTTCCAGGGTCAGTGCGGCAAGGCTTCGCAATCTGGCTCCCGACATCATCATCATTGATCCGTCCGTGTTTGATTTTCAGAGCCGGAAGGAAGGCCGTCTGACGATAGCTGAACTTTGTGACGCTTCGGTGGTCGCTCTTGAGGGTCCTGGCGTGACCGAGGACATTCTTAAACAGTATGACGGGTCTGTCTCGTTGTTCGATGATTCCGCCGCGCTCATAAGGAAGATCCTTTCTGCCGTTGATTCCAGGCAGCCTGACACCACCGCTTCTGACGGAGACGAGCTTTCGGCCAGAGAGAAAGAGATTCTGGTCTGTGTGGCGCAGGGGATGCTCAACAAGGAGATCGCCGACAAATTCAGCCTTTCCATCTACACGGTCATCACCCACCGCAAGAACATCACCCGCAAGACGGGCATCAAGACGGTCGCCGGCCTCACCGTCTATGCGATTCTCAACAATCTCATTGACATCAATTCCGTTCAGTAAGATTGATCTCTGCGATGACGGGGTAGTGGTCGGAGTAGCTGACGCGGTGGACAGTGTGCGAGGCGGCGCCAAAATGCGACGGATAAAGAATATAATCGATGCGGATGAAAGGCCAGAGGAATGAATATGTCGCCCCGAAGCCTTTCCCTGCCTCCACAAAGGAGTCTCTCCGGCCTTTCTTGAGGCGGTTGTACGTGTACGACATCGGGTTGTCGTTGAAATCTCCCGTCACAATGGCCTCCAATGGGCAGTCCTCGATGTCCGACATCACCTTGCCCACCTGTTCCGGCCTTCTTCTGATGGACTTCTTCATCTTCTCCTCAGTAGCCCACACGTTCTCCCCGTCCTTGGCGGCCACGTATTTCTTGATTCTGGAAAGCGAGATGTTGTAGCTTTCAAAATGGCAGTTGTAAACGCGCAGGGATTTTCCGTCACTTATTTTGAGGTCTGTGTAGATCGCAAGATTCGAACTCTTGTCAAAAGTCAGCTTCCCTTTCCCGATGACCGGGAACTTGCTCAGGGTGACATTCCCGTAGCTTCCTCTTTTCGTCACGTACATGAAATAACCCGCGTTGTAGTCGGGGAATCGTTTCTTGATGAGTCTGGCGACATCATATTCTCCGGGCAGATCGACCTCTTGCAGACACACGATGTCAGCGCCGCTCTTCTTGATGAAATTGGCCACCGAGTCCGCGCACAATGCCCGGCCTTCGTCCCCCTTGAACTGAAGACCGCTGCCGTGGGCGAAATGCCCCACGTTGTAGGTCAGGATCCTGACGGTTTCGTCCCCCGCTTCTTCCGCACCGGATGAAAATTGAAAGTAGCGTCCGATGAACACCACACTCGGCAGCAGCGCCAGCAGCGGAATCGCTAGAGCTCTGGATTTCCTTCTGATGGCGGCCATAAGGAAAATCCCGTTGATGGCGGCGATGGGTACGAACAACAGCCCGAACACAGTCATGTACCATGCTTTTGTCGGATTCACGACCATCGAGGCGTAACTGAACAAAAGCAGGGATGCCGAAATCAACATCAGCAGTCTTGCGACGACACTTCCAGATGAGTCACCATGTCTGTTCCTGCTCATGGCCGGGTTGTTCTCTTACAGGTTGTCACCTTTGCCAAAGCTTGCCGGACTTCTTCCAGTAGAAAAGCAGCAGGAATCCGAACAACATACCTCCGAGGTGGGCGAAATGTGCGACACCGTCCATTGTGCCCGTCACGCCGGTGAAAAGTTCAATGGCGATGAAAATCAAAACAAACCATTTGGCTTTCAGAGAGATAGGCGGGAATATCAGTGTCCAGATGTCGTTCGGATAGAGCATTGCGTAGCCGATCTGTATTCCGTAGATCGCTCCCGAGGCTCCGAGCGTCGGAGTGCGCAGAAGGTCGATCTGTCCGGCGGTGAGGATTCCGGAATCAGCTGATGCCATGGCTTCCATCTGGAAATATTCCACGGCGGTGTGCGTCAAGACCGCTCCAAGACCTGCCACGAAATAGAAAATGAGATATTTCTTTGACCCGATTGTCCTTTCCAGTGCCGCGCCGAACATCAGGAGGCAGAACATGTTGAAGAACAGATGCCAGAACCCTCCGTGCATGAACATGTAAGTGATCGGTTGCCAGATATGGAATAATGGGGATTTCGGGTAGAACATCGCGAAGGTGCGTACCATGAAGTTCTGGTTGATCAGCGTTGCGACGAACATCACGATGTTGATCAGCAGGATATTCCTTGTCACTGGCGGGAACCTGTTGAGGAACCCTCCTATGCCGGATTGTCCGTTGTCGTAGTAGTATGCCATGTATATTCAAAAACTTAAAATAATTTTTCAATCTGTGCGGCGGTCATTACCGCCATTATCCTTTTTCCGTTGCCGGTCAGCTCGGGGTTGCTGCTGGAAAGCAGGGTGTCCAGCAGATGTCTCGCCTCCACTGGAGATGCAAGAGGATCGCATCCTGACGCTCCGAGAAGCGCAATCTTTTCCGCCATAGCGGCTTCCATCAATCCGGGCAGCGAAGAACTGTCGTCCGAGAGGATCAGCAGCAGGTCCGAGACCATCGTCTGGATCTTTCCCGCTTCGCATGAATATCCTTCCGGAACCCCGTTGACCACAATCGTGTCCGTCCCGAACGGCGAGATGTCGAACCCGAGTCTGGCGAGCAGCTCCGTCTTGTCGTCGAAAACGGCTCTGTTCGCGGCTCCTACTTCCACTTTCACCGGAAACATGTTCGCCTGGGTGACGTGCTCGTTCTTTGTGAGAGCGGCCAACGCCCTGTCGTAGAGGATTCTCTCTCTGGCTCTTCTGATGTTAACGATCATCAGGCCGTCCCTCGCCGGGGCGACAATGTATTTCCCGCCGAGGAGGATGGTCTGCGTGATCGGCAGCGTCTTCTCTTCGAAAAGTTTGCCATAGTCCTCCCGCCTGTCAACATATTGCCCGAAACCACTGTCGCCTAATCCTTTCCAACCGTCCGCAGAGCCGCTTTTGCTGGTCATTGAGCCACCGAATCCGGTCGGCTGGCTTGTCGAAGCGCCCGGTGAATGGGGGATCCCTTCGGCAGGTTCAGTGACCGGCTCAAACGGATTATACCCGCTGTCCACCGCCATCTGCGGAATGGATTCCGGCTGATATTCAGAGAAATGAGATCCAAGTACAGGCATATCCCTGGCCTCCGGATTGCTGAAGTCGATGTCACCGGCGAAGGAATTCTTCCCCAACGTCTCCTTCACCGAGGCATAGACGACCTGGAATATGAACGAGTCATCCTCGAATTTCACCTCGGACTTCGTCGGGCTGATGTTCACGTCCACACTGTGCGGATCCACTTCCAGGTAAACGAAATAAGACGGAGTCACCCCGTCCGCGACCATTCCTTCGTAGGCCTTCATCACAGCCTTGTGCAGGTACGGGCTGCGGAAATACCTCCCGTTGACAAAAAAGAACTGGTTTCCCAAAGTCTTCCTCGCCGTGTCCGGTCTGCCCGCGAATCCCCGCAGACTTACCACGGAAGTGTCGGCACAGACATCCACCACGTCCCCTGCGACTGATGCTCCGAGCAGATCCATAATCCTGAACTTCAAGGATTTCGCCGGCTTGAGAACGACCATGTCCTTGCCGTTGTGACTGAGCGAGAACCCGATCTCCGGCCTTGTCAGCGCCACCTTCGTGAATTCTTCGACAATATGCTTGAACTCCACGTTGTCCGACTTCAGGAACTTCCTTCTGGCCGGCACATTGTAGAACAGATTCCTGACAGCTATGTTTGTCCCTTTAGGAGTGGCGGTCTCTGTCGTAGAATTGTGTACCGAAGCCGCGAACTCTACCTGACAGCCGACCTCCTCGTCCTCCGTGCGGGTTTTAAGCGTCACCTCCGCCACGGCCGCTATCGAGGCCAGAGCCTCGCCCCTGAACCCGAAGGTAGTGATGTCCTCCAGATCCTCGGCCGTAGCGATTTTCGATGTCGCATGCCTTTCGAAACAAAGCACCGCGTCGTCAGGATCCATCCCCTTGCCGTTGTCGATGACTTGGATCAGAGTCCGTCCCGAGTCCTTGATTATCACAGAGATCTGCTCCGCTCCCGCATCAACGGCATTTTCCACAAGCTCCTTCACCACGGAAGCCGGCCTTTGCACGACCTCGCCCGCGGCGATCATATTCGCTATGTTACCAGGCAGTATCCTGAGTTCCATTCTAAAGAAGAGAATAGAATTTCGTGAAATAAATCAGGACCACCGCGAGCAGGATCAGGCCGACGATCCCGATAATCTTCTGTGCCTTGGTAGCCACTGTAGTCCTCCTCGCATAGTTTCCCTCGCGCAGCGAACCGCGGATGTAGGAACCTGGCACATATTCACCCTTTTCCTTCTCTTTCTCAAAAGTTCCGTCAACCTTTCCGAACTTCTGCCGACGCTCCTCCTCATCCTTGTCGTAGTAGATCGGCTTGTAGTTGAATCTTCTATGCTCCTGTTCCCCAGGGAAAGTAAAAAAGCCCATAATCGTTCAATTTGCCTTAATTGATAACAAACTTACATAAAATCTTGCGATTTTACGCTCGTTAGATAAATTTTAATATAAAAATTGAGATTTTAGCCGATACAGGCAATCTGAATTGCGAGAAAGTAGCCATAATATGCGAAAAACATTTTGAGATATTAGCCAAACATGTTACTTTTGCCCCTGAATGACAAAATGTAGTAGCTGAATATGATATTCAAACGAAAACTATACGGGAGGATGCTTCAATGGAAGCATGACAGCGACGGAGAGTCCGCACTGCTTATCAAGGGGGCACGTCGTGTCGGTAAATCCACGCTTGCGCAACAGTTTGCGCGGAACGAATATGACAGTCACATCGCGATAGACTTCGCCAGCTGCAAGAAAGAGGTCAGGAATCTTTTTGATGACATATCCGATCTCGATTACATTTTCATGCGGCTGCAGATATTGTTCAAGACAGACCTTGTCCGCCGGAAGTCTGTTATCATATTCGATGAGGTACAACAGTGTCCCAATGCGCGACAGGCAATAAAATACCTGGTCGAAGACGGCCGGTATGATTATATTGAAACCGGCTCTCTTTTATCCATCAAGCAGGATGTAAAAGGCATTCTAATTCCGAGCGAGGAACATGAGCTGTGCCTGTTCCCGTTGGACTACGAGGAGTTCAAATGGGCTTTGGACGACAATGTTTCCGTTCCGCTTCTGAAAAAACTATATGACGGCGGAAAGCCTATGGGCGATGATGGCAACAGACACCTTATGCGCGATTTCCGCCTGTACATGCTTGTGGGAGGGATGCCGCAAGCAGTCAAATCCTACATAGAAACAAAAAGTCTGAGCAAAGTTGATGTGGTAAAACGTTCCATCATATCTTTGTACGAAAAGGATTTCAACAAGATTGACCCTACAGGCAATGCCTCCAAACTCTTTCATGGCATTCCCGGCGAACTTACACGGAACGCCTCACGGTACATTGTCAGGTCCGCTACGGACGGTGGTCGTCCGCAACGCATGTTGGAAACAATCTCGGACATGCAGGATTCTATGGTTGTGAACCTTGCGTACCATGCCAACGACCCGGGCGCGGGTATGGCATTGCACCGTGACACTGACAGATATAAACTGTTTGTGGGCGATACGGGGCTGTTTGTCACCCTCGCATTTTGGGACAAACAGTTTACGGACAATATAATCTATGAAAAGCTGCTCAGTGACAAATTGAGCGCGGATCTCGGTTATGTATATGCGAATGTCATCGCCCAGATGCTGAAAGCCGCCGGACACGAACTGTACTATTATACGTTTCCCACCGAAAGCGGAAAGCACAACTATGAAGTGGACTTTCTGATTGCCGACGGTGACAAGGTAAGTCCTATCGAGGTGAAATCTTCCGGTTACAAGGCACACGCTTCGCTGGATGCTTTCTGCAAAAAGTTTTCATCCAGGATAAGAAACAAGTATCTGGTATATACAAAAGACCTGCGTAAAGAGGAAGACGTACTGTATCTTCCGGCATATATGACAATGTTCCTATGATCATATCAAATATTTCACAGCGATTGCAAGAGGAGCCAATCATCCCGACCAAGAGTCAAAGAATAGGTGCTTGCCACCGTCGAAAATGAAAAAAATGTCGAAAAAAGTTTGGAGGGAAAGAAAAAAGTGCTACCTTTGCAGCCCGTTTCGGAAGTAACGGAAGTTCATTGACAATATTGAAAGATTAGTACAACAAGTACCGAGAACGAAAAAAGAGAGCGTTGATTCTTTTTTTATTAGG
>CAVIHT010000052.1:10251-10795 GCA_963642795.1 Bacteroidaceae bacterium | reverse complement strand
TAAATCCCTCCCCTCGGGGGAGGGAGTGTGCTCCGTCACTGCCGTGACGGGAAATAAGGTGTTTCGCACGTGCGAAACTTAGAAGCTGTTTAAAAATAATTCCTCTTTTTTCTTACGCGGCCTTTCCGGCCATTTTCATCTTTGTCATCGGTCACGTAGCTACTGCTACGCTCCCTCTTCCAAAGCCGAAACTGTCTCGAAAATTCCGCATAATAAAATGCGGGAACCATTTTTAAACAGCTTCTTATGCATCAGTGGCTTTGGAGCGCCACAACGGCATATTCATCACTCTATTCCTCGTCCAGCGTCCGGAACTTGTACTCCAGCCCCCCGACAATCCGTACAACCTCCTTGGTGAGGCCCTCGACCTCGAAGCCGCCCATTTCGCGAGTCATCGTGATCCTGTCCTCGAACATCTTGAAGAGGGCGCTGAATCTGGAGCGGAGGCGGAAGGTCAAGTTCTCGCCGTCCTCGCTTTCAAGACGGTAGCCGCGCGCCTCCATATATTCAACAATCCCGCAGCGGAGGTCTGAATATTCACCTT
>CAVIHT010000052.1:0-10241 GCA_963642795.1 Bacteroidaceae bacterium | reverse complement strand
CGGTCACGTAGCTACTGCTACGCTCCCTCTTCCAAAGCCGAAACTGTCTCGAAATTTCCGCATAATAAAATGCGGAAATCATTTTTAAACAGCTTCTGAATGTTTAATAATCGTCAAACCCGCGCGATTTATGTTACCCTCTTGCTTGAGGCATCCGTCCTGAATGGCTGTAATTGACAAACTTAATCAATTTTAGCCGCAACACCAAGAAAAGTGATTATCTTTGTGACCTATGACTGTCACCACTGCTTCGCCGTGTGCCGGAAAATGAAAGGACAGGGATTGTCGAAACAGTGGTAATCAGCTGAAAAAGAATTTGTGAACATGCCAAAGCAGAAAGAGCATAAGGTAGAGATACGCAACCGCCGGGCCTCGTTCGACTACGAGTTCATCGAAACCTACGTGGCGGGAATATCCTTGTTCAGCACCGAGATAAAGTCGATCCGCATGGGCAAGGCCTCGCTTGTGGATTCGTTCTGTTATTTCGTGGGCGACGAGTTGTTTGTCAAGGGGATGAATGTCGCCCAGTACTTCTGGGGCTCTTGGGGTCAGCACGAGCCGATGCGTGACCGCAAGCTGCTCCTGACCAAGAGGGAACTTCGTCATCTGCGTCAGGCTGTCAAGGAGAAAGGCCTCACAATCGTCGCCACCAAGCTCTTCATCAACGACGACGGCCTTGCCAAGCTGGTCATCGCCCTTGCCAAAGGAAAGAAAATCTACGACAAGCGCGCCACCATCAAGGAAAAAGACCTCCGCCGCGAGTTCGACCGCGGGGAATAACCAGTCCGGTCACTGAACTTGTCGAAGCGTCGAAGCGACTTTGTGCGGTGGTGGCTAGAGTCCGAAGGCTTTCTTGATGGATTCTACAGCGTCGAGCTTCTCCCAGCCGAAGAACTGGACGAGTTTGTCGGTCTGCCTGCCGGGCTTGCCGACTTTCACGGCTTTGGTGTACGGCTTGCGGCCGAAGTGGCCGTAGGCTGCTGTCGGCTCATAGATCGGGTTCTTGAGTTCGAACTTGCGGATGATCGCGGCGGGACGGAGGTCGAAGAATTCTTCGATCTTGCCGGCGATCTCCGCGTCAGGCACGACGCCAGTACCATAAGTGTCCACGAAGACACTCACGGGTCTTGCCACACCGATGGCGTAGGCGACCTGCACCAGCATCTCCTGGGCGACTCCGGCCGCTACCATATTCTTTGCTATGTGCCTTGCCGCATAGGCCGCCGATCGGTCCACCTTGCTCGGATCCTTGCCTGAGAAGGCGCCGCCGCCGTGCGCCCCCTTGCCGCCGTAGGTGTCCACGATGATCTTCCTGCCTGTGAGGCCGGTGTCTCCCGCCGGACCGCCGATCACGAACTTTCCGGTCGGATTGACGTGCAGGATGAAGTCGTCCTTGAACAGGGCCGCGGTCTGGGGATTGAGGGCGGCTTTCAGTTTAGGCAGGAGAATGTTCCTGACATCCGCCTCGATCTTGTCATGCATCGCCTGGTCCACCTTGCCCTGGCCGAATTGACGGACAGCCTCCTGGTAAGGAATATTCCCGAGCTCCTCCGCCACGAAGTCGTCGTGCTGGGTCGAGATGACGATCGTGTGGACGCGCACCGGGTGGTGCGACTCGTCATATTCAACGGTGAACTGGGATTTTGAGTCAGGTCTCAGGTAAGGCATAAGCTCCGGGGTGTTGTGGCGGATGTCTGCCAGCGCCTGCAGTGCGGTCTGCGAGAGGTAGAGCGGCAGAGGCATGTAGTCCTCCGTGTCCTTGCAGGCATAGCCGAACATCATCCCCTGGTCTCCGGCTCCCTGATCCTCGGGGTTCTCGCGCACCACGCCTCGGTTTATGTCCTGACTCTGCTCGTGGATTTCGGAAAGGACTCCGCAAGAGTTGCCGTCGAACATGTAGTCGGCCTTGTTGTAGCCGATGCGGTTGATCACGCCGCGCGCGACTTTCTGAACATCGACATAGGCCTCGTCGGAGCGCACCTCGCCCCCGATCACCACCAATCCGGTGGAACAGAATGTCTCACAGGCCACCTTTGCCTCCGGATCCTGCCGAAGGAACTCGTCCAGGATGGCGTCCGAAATCTGGTCGGCCACCTTGTCCGGATGGCCTTCGGAGACTGATTCGCTTGTAAATAAGTAATTCATAATGCGTTATATTTTTAAATTCACTTTGTTGGCCCTCTTTGGTGAGGACACAATAAAAAACTCCAGCGTATGCGGAATACGTGGAGCGACACCAAAAACACAATATGAAATTTTTTAGCATTTTTTAGTGTGGTTGCAAGCAGGCAAATCTCTCCACATTTTCCGGGAGCAAAGGTACTGCTTTTCCGGGAATATGCAAGTGTTTCCCGAAGATTTGATCATGGATGACGAATCGGTTCCTTGGAGGAGGCCGGAACGTAAGCCTGCGGCAGTATTCCCGGTGCTCTCGTTACAATCTTCAATCGTAACCGCATTGTAACTAAATTAAATTTTCTGAACCGAAGAAAAAGTGTTAATTTCGCAAGTTGATTGGTTGGTGAGGAAAACATTTAATTCAATACTTTTTTTATTAACAAATCTATGGTTCTATCACTCAAAAAGGGATTTGCCGCGTTAGTCGCAGTCCTTGTCGGAATCACGGCGTTCGCGCAGGTGACCACGTCCTCATTGAACGGTAAGGTCACTGACGCCAACGGAGCCGCTGTTCCTGGTGCCGCTGTGGTAGCGGTTCACACCCCATCAGGTACGCAGTACTATGCTGTGGCCAACGCTGAAGGCCGTTACGCCATCAACGGAATGCGTTCAGGCGGCCCTTACTCGGTTGAGGTAAGCTGTCTTGGCTACCAGACCGTGACTTACACGGATGTAACTCTCCAGCTTGCGGAGGCCTACAGCCTCAACGCCTCGCTGAAGGATGACACCCAGATGCTTTCCGAAGCGGTCGTGATCTCCACCGCCAACTCCAAGTTCGCCGTCGAGAAGACCGGTGCCGCCACCAACATCAACAACGCCCAGATCTCCACTCTGCCGACTGTCAGCAGAAGCATCAGCGATGTGACCAGGCTTTCCCCTTACGGAGGAAACGGAATGACATTCGCCGGAGCTGACGGACGTACCGCCAACTTCACCGTGGACGGTGCGAACTTCAACAACAACTTCGGTTTGAGCACCAACCTTCCGGGCGGCGGCAGTCCTATCTCCATAGATGCCATCGAGGAGCTTCAGGTTGTGATCTCCCCTTACGATGTACGTCAGACCAACTTCATCGGAGGCGGTGTGAACGCCATCACCAAGTCCGGTACCAACACCTTCAAGGGTACGGCCTACGTCTATCACAAGAATGAGAACATGCGCGGCGACACCGTGGACGGCGAGACCGTCTCCGGAGCAAGAGACAAAGACCGCAACACCATCTACGGTATGACCCTCGGCGGCCCTATCATCAAGAACAAACTCTTCTTCTTCGTGAACTATGAGTACTCCAAGACCCCTACCGTGGCCAACTACTGGAGAGGTTCCGAGGACGGAATAGGAGATGCCAACTCATACCTTTCGCGTACCACGCTTGCCGACCTTCAGAAAGTTTCCGATTTCGTGAAGGACAAGTATGGCTACGACACCGGCTCCTACACAAGCTTCCCCGCCGACGAGAACAACAGGAAGATTCTTGCCCGTATCGACTGGAACATCAACGACAGGCATCACCTCGCCCTGCGTTACAACCACACTCTGAACAAGAAGTGGAGCGCCCCTAACTCATCTTCGATGGACGGCGGCTCCCGTTCGGCTTACGGCCGTACATCCCTTTATTCGATGTCCTTCGCCAATTCGATGTACTCACAGGACAATCTGGTGAACACCTGGTCTCTCGACCTTAACAGCCGCCTTAGCGACAAGCTTTCCAACCAGTTCCTCGCCACATATTCCCAGCTCGACGATGTCCGCGGGACAGACTCTTCAGACTTCCCGTTCATCGACATCATGGACGCCGGCAAGAAGAGTCCTGACGGAAGCGCCGACGCCGACGGATCCACCACGTACATGGCTCTCGGTTACGAGCTCTTCACCTGGAACAACGGTGTGCACAACAACGTCTTCACCGCAAAGGACGACCTTACCTACTACAACGGCAACCACAAGGCTATGTTCGGTTTGAGCTACGAGTACCAGATGGCCGACAACTCCTACATGAGGAACGGTACCGGCTACTATCGCTACGACAGCCTTGACGACTTCCTCAACCAGGCCGCCCCGTCCATCGTCTGCCTCACCTACGGCTATGACGGAGAGGCCAATCCTGCCGCCCGCGTGCGTTTCAACAAACTCGGGGTTTACGCCCAGGACGAATGGTCCGTCGCCGACAACTTCAAACTCACCTACGGAGTGCGCTTCGACGGTCTTTTCTTCAGCAATCAGGACCTCATGAGGAATCAGGCGATCTACGAGCTTGACTACAACGGCAGGAACATCGACACCGGCAAATGGCCTGACAGCAGCATTACGGTTTCACCGCGTGTGGGCTTCACCTGGGATGTGTTCGGCAACAAGAGCTTCAAGGTCCGCGGAGGTACAGGCCTCTTCTCCGGACGTATTCCTCTCGTGTTCTTCACCAACATGCCTACCAACTCCGGTATGGTCCAGTATCAGGCCAAGCTCAACGGCACAGGCAAGAGCGGAGGCACCCTTACGGACATGTCACAGTTTGCCGGCAAGATCCTGACCCGTCAGGAACTTCACGACAAACTCATTTCGATGGGCTATCCTGACACCATCAAGCCTGAGGACGGAACAGCTCCTTCGGAGATTTCCGCTGTCGATCCTAAATTCAAGATGCCGCAGGTTTGGAAGACATCCCTTGCGTTCGACTATCAGCTCCCTACCTCATTCCCGTTCACCGTCACCGCTGAAGGAATCTTCAACAAGACCATCAACGCTGTCTGCCTGAGGGACTGGAGCATCAAGGACACTGACGGATTCGCAAGATTCAACGGAGCCGACAACCGTGCCATCTATCAGGACTACAAACTTACTTATGTGAAGGACGGCAAGACCGTGAACATGCCGAACGCCTACGTTCTGGAGAACACCAGCAAGGGCTATGGCTACTCCGCCAACCTGACGATCAACACTACCCCTGTCAAGGGACTCAACATCATGGCGGCCTACACCCACACCGTTTCCAAGGAACTGACAAGCATGCCTGGTTCGAACGCTTCGTCGGTTCTGAACTACATGTCAACCGTCAACGGCCCTAACGACCCGGGTCTTCACAATTCCGAGAATGTCACCCCTGACCGTGTTGTCGCTTCCCTTACCCACAGCGACAGGTCCGGCAACCACTACAGCTTCATCTACGAGGCATGGAGAGGCGGCTACAACTACTCCTACATGACTGTCAACGACATCAACGGTGACGGCTACAACTACGACGCCGCCTACATCCCTACCGACGCTGAGGTTGCCAACGGGGAGTTCCGCTTCGTCTCCGACGACGACCGCGACCGTTTCATGGACTATGTGCACAAGGACAAGTACCTGAGCAAGAACCAGGGCAAGTATGCCGAGGCCTACAGCGTTTACTCTCCTTGGGTCCACAGGATCGACTTCAGCTACAAGCACGACTTCAAAGTCAATGTCGGCAAGAGTGTCAACACTCTCCAGCTCAGCCTTGATGTCAAGAACATCCTCAACCTCTTCAATTCCAAGTGGGGAGTCAGCAAGTACATGAACCCTGCTCTCGGAGAGGGACGTATCCTCAAGTACGAAGGTGTTGACAATGAGGGCTACGCCACATTCTCGACTCCGTCGGCTTACAACGCCAACACCGAGACCTTCGTTCCTTACCACGCGATCGGCCAGTGCTGGTACGCTTCCGTCGGTATCAAGTACATGTTCAACTAATTTAACGTCAAGACGATATGAAACTTAAATACATTTTCACCGCCCTTGTGGCCGCTTTGACTCTCGCTGTCGGCTGCGAGGAAGACATCGAAAGGCATCTCGATGAGGTCAGGGTGTCGTCATCCTATGTGGCGATCCCTGCCGCCGGCGGATCGCAGACCATCACGGTCGATGCAAAGTCCGACTGGTCTTTCGGAGAGATTCCGTCCTGGCTTACCGTGTCTCCTGAGAACGGTTCGGCCGGCGAGACCACAGTCACCTTCAATGCAGACGCCGCCACCTCGACAAACGAGGCGATGCTTTACCTGACCTGCGACGGCAAGTCTCAGATCATCAATGTGCTGCAGATGACCGAAAAGGTCGATCTCCCTATCACTTCCTGCAAAGAGTTCAATGAGAACGGCGAGGACGGCAAGTCCTATCGTGTCAAGGGTACTGTCACCAAAATCGTGAACACCACTTATGGCAACATGTACATCAATGACGGTACCGGCGAGGCCTATGTCTATGGAACCCTTGACGCCAGCGGTGCCGAGAAGAACTTCCTCAGCCTTGGAATCGAGGCCGGCGACATCCTCACCGTAGAGGGTCCGAGGAAGACCTACAGCGGCACGGTCGAACTTGTCAACGTGACTGTCATCAGCATAGAGAAGTCTCTCATCAAGGTTGACTCCGTTTCCGTCAAGGAGGCTCTTCCTGTCGAGGGCGGCGAGTTCAAGGCCTACCTCACCTGCAAGGGCGACGGTGTGTCCGTAGTCGTTCCTGACGATGCCAAGTCATGGCTTTCCGTCACGTCCATCGAGACATCCGGCAGCAACGCCACCGTCACCTTCAACGCCGCCGGCAACACTGGCGGTGATCGTTCGACAACACTTGTATTCAACACTACTTCCAATGGAAAGGCTTACTCGGCACAGACCTCCCTTGAACAGAAAGGGGCGATCATCGACGCTACGGTGGCCGAGTTTCTTGCCGCCGCTGAAGACGGCACTCAGTACAGAGTCACAGGTGTCATTACAAATATTTCAGCATCGCAGCAATATCATAATGCGAACATTACAATTTCTTCAGGTGATTTTTCCAGCAGCGTTTTGCTTTATCGTGTAGTGACGAGTAAAGGCAATATTGAGGATCTCGGTCTTGTTGAGGGTGATGTCATCACGGTTGTTGGAAAGAGAAGTTCTTACAAAGGAACACCTCAGATGGCCGAGGGTGGTGTCTATGAGTCTCACATTCGGTACAACAAGGCTACCTTGGCTGAGTTCCTTGCAGCTCCGGTAAGCAACGACATTTATGCTGTCACCGGAGAGATCACAGCGGTGGCTAATCTTAGCGCTCAGTACAACAATGTCAACATCACGATCAAGGATGAATCCAACACCCTTTATCTCTAC
Source organism: Bacteroidaceae bacterium (assembly GCA_963642795.1). Lineage (GTDB taxonomy): Bacteria > Bacteroidota > Bacteroidia > Bacteroidales > UBA932 > Cryptobacteroides. The sequence continues at coordinate 2,961 of CAVIHT010000052.1, read as the reverse complement.
CGTGTCACCACATTCGATAAATCTGGCGTAGCGACTCTCAACCCTGAAGTTGGAGGAACTATTACCGTTGCAGGCAAGAGAGGCGAGTACAATGGTTCAGCGCAGATGGCCGCCGGCGGTGTTGTTCTTGCTTATTCAGCTCCAACAGACGGCGGTGATGAAACGCCGGACGCCGACGCTCCGACATATACTCTGACAGTTAAAGGACTCCCGTCGGTATATCCGACAGAAGAGACAATCGTCACACTTTCAGGTCTTGAGTGCAACATCTATAATGTGGCCAACTTCGGTAGCGGCATCCAGATGAGGAAAGACGGTTCTTACATCGCCAACAAGTCCGCACTCAAGAAAATCACCAAGATCAAGGTGACGGTGGCTGACGGTAAGACCTACTATCCTGACAATGTCAGTCTTTATGTCGGCACTTCGGCAAAGCCGGAGGGCAGCGCCATCAAAGGCACTTCCGATGATGTCAGCACGACATTCGACCTTTCAGACGGAGACTATACGTTCTTCACTATCAAGAACGCGTCAACCAATGCCGTTTATTTCTCGAAGATTGAAATAACCTGCGAGAAATAGCGGTTATTTGTGATAGTTACAACATAATCAAGGCGGTCGCACCTCTGCGGCCGCCTTTTTTTGATTCTGTTGATTTACTTGGCTTATAGTCTGCCGGTTGCCGCACCTCTGCTTGAGAAGCTGTTTAAAAATGGTTCCCGCATTTTTAAACAGCTTCTGAGCGTTTCCGCCTGTTTTTTGAGTCCACTTGAAAAAGTGCCGTTCGCCACTCCGTCTCGTCAGAAGTGTCTGTGTGGCACATGTTTTTTCAAAAAATGGACTCATTTTAAACAGATTCTAAACAAAAATTGTATGACGGAAAGAAAGATTTCGCGAAAGACGGAGAGGATTACCGTTCTGGTCTACATCGGGCGGCTGGTCGCCGCGATGAAGGCCGACAGGAGACTGGGAACAGCCCGTAACTACACCAAAGCAGGAAACAGCCTTTGTTCATTCCTAAAGGGGAAGGATGTCCCATTGATAAGGATGGACGAGACTCTTATCCTTGGCTACAACAACTATCTCCGGGAAAGAGGAGTTGTCAGGAACACAGTCTCGTTCTACATGAGAATCCTGAGGGCGGTTTACAACAAAGCCGTCAGGGACGGACTTGTCAGACAGAACTTCCCTTTCAGGAATGTTTACACCGGAATTGACAAGACTCGCAAGAGAGCCTTGGACGAGGAGGCTGTCAGAAAGATCCTGAAGCTTGACCTTCGTGACTCACCTTCCTTGGCTCTGTCCAGAGACATATTCATCTTCAGTTACTGCATGCGCGGGATGTCCTTTGTTGACATTGTTTTTCTTCGCAGACAAAGCTTCGACGGGAATTACATCTCGTACCGAAGGCAGAAGACAGGACAATGTCTGACTGTGTTGGTGGAACCATGTATCGCACGTATCATCAAGCGCAACGCAGAGTCATCGAAAGGAACGCCCTACATATTCCCCATCATTTCATCCACCGACCCGGAAAAGGCTTACCGACAGTACCAGACAGCGTTGGGTTATCACAACCGGAAGCTCAAGGAACTTGCCAGAATGGCGAATGTGAATCTGCCGCTGTCATCCTATTGGGCGCGGCACACGTGGGCGACGGTCGCGAGAAATCATGACATCCCCGTCTCAGTGATAGGAGCTGCTATGGGACACACGTCGGAAAAAACGACATTGATCTATCTGGATTCGCTTGAAAACTCGGTGATTGACAAGGCTAACCGGCTCGTTATCGGGAGTATAGGCAAGATGGTCTCTCCATAAGAGACGGCACATTAGTTTGACAAAGATAGCATAATTTTTATTTAACGACTACTAAAATTCATGAATTTTTACGACGCTTTTTGCCAATTTATGGAAAACCAAGATATTGGTCACTCTGATTACACCCGTCGGACGATGAGCCAAAACCTCAAAAATCGATGAATATGAACCATTGTGAACCAAAGGCCGGGAGACATTACACTTCCAACATATCAAAAAAATATGGAACCAAGTGGTTTAATATAATGCCAACCACTTGGTTTCCATATACATATAACGAGGTGCCGTCTCTTATGGAGAAACCAGTTAACGTCTCTTATGGAGAAACCGCACGGGTGGTTATATTGTTAACTATTCGACGCATAACTAATTATAATACAGACCAATAGAAGAATTGGGATGAACTATGACTGTGTCTTACCTTAAACCGACAATCCAACAGAACATAGAAACGGGTGCGACCGACATCATCGGAACTGGAAGCCATGACCGGATCCGCTGGTTTGTCATGCGGGCCTACAAATGTGAAAGCAAGGCGGAAGAAAGGCTGTCCGGTGAGGGAGGGTTGGAATATTTCATACCCAAGCATTATGCCGTAAGGGTCTATCACGGAGTGAAGTCCCGTCGTCTTGTCCCGGTCATCCCGAGCCTCGTGTTCGTGCGCGCGAGCAGAAGGAAGCTCATCCGGTTCAAGAAAGACAACAACTTTCTCCAGTACGTCATACGGAAGACCAGTTCCGGTGGTGAATATCTTACCGTGCCTGACGACCAGATGAACAATTTCATCAAAGTCGCTTCTCGTCCCGAGGAGAATCTGACATATTTCAAACCAGAGGAAATCGACATCGAGAAAGGGGCGAGGGTGAGAATCATCGGAGGGATATTCGATGGTGTCGAAGGAATATTCATGAGAACCGAGGGGGTTCGTGACAGACGGATCGTCGTCATGCTGGAAGGGGTTCTGGCGGTGTCAGCCAAGGTTCACCCTGACCTTGTGGAGGTTCTGAAAAACAATAAATGATGAAGAATTACAGGAATTTGCGGTACAAGGCCGCATTATCGGTTTTTGCCGCGCTTGCGCTGTGGTCTTGTTCCACCCCGACGAAGATAACGTACTTTCAGGATCTGTCGTCGGCCGAC
>CAVIHT010000051.1:0-11439 GCA_963642795.1 Bacteroidaceae bacterium | reverse complement strand
GGTCTTTACGGTGGTTTTCTTAAATTTGCGATTATGCGAAAAAAATATTTTTCTATTATTTTTGTTTTTTCAGTCCTTTCTCTCGCTGTTCTTTCGCCGGGATGCAAGAGAAAGGCACATGAAAGTGAGACGGAAACTCTCGAAGAAGTGAAGGATAGCCTTCCGCCTTTAGGCTTCTGGCCTGACTCGTTGGATCTTTCCGAAGAAAAAGTGCGCAGCGGAGAGACATTCATCGGGTTGATGAACCGGCTGGGCTTGTCGATGAGCGATGCCGTGTTGATGGCACAGGCCTGCGACACTGTTTTTGATGTCAGGAAGATGCGCGCCGGCAACAAGTTGCAGGCCTATTACCAGTTTGACACGAGCGGGACTGGCAGCACGGAGGGGCCGGCCCTGAAGTACGTTGTGTACGAACGTAACAAGACAGGTAAGGTGATCTTTCGCACGACAGAGCCGTTCAAGGTCTGGAGTTGGACCAAACCGGTCGAGAGCACAAGGGAATATGCCGACGTGACAATCAAGTCTTCCCTTTGGAATGACATGCTGGCCGCCGGAAAATCGCCGCAGCTGATAATCCCGCTGTCGGAGATCTATGCCTGGTCGGTGGACTTCTTCGGTCTCCAGCAGGGAGACCGTTTCAGGGTGCTGTACGAACAAAGAAAATGCGAGGGCGAGATAATCGCCGTTGACACAATCTATTACGCTGAGTTTATCCGGGACGGTAAGGTGCTCCCGGCGATCATGTTCGATCAAGGCGACCGTGGTAACCTTTATTGGAACGAGAAAGGGGAGAGTCTGCGTAAAGCCTTTCTCAAGGCTCCTTTGAAGTTCACAAGAATCAGTTCAGGATTCTCCTACAACAGAAAGCATCCTGTCACCGGCCGTGTGAGGCCTCACACGGCTGTGGACTATGCCGCTCCCGCCGGAACCCCGGTGCAGACAATCGGTGACGGGATCGTGGTGAGTGCCGGTTGGACGAACGGAGGAGGGAATACAGTGAAAATCAGGCATAATTCAGTCTATACTACGTCCTACATGCATCTTTCCAGATACGGGAAGGGCATAAAGGCCGGTGTGAGGGTCCGTCAGGGAGATGTCATCGGCTATGTCGGTTCCACCGGACTTTCGACCGGTCCTCATCTTGATTTCCGTGTCTGGAAGAACGGCTCGGCGGTCAATCCTTTGAAGTTGGAGTCTCCTCCGTCCGAGCCGATAAAGGCGGAGAATATGCCGGCTTTGGACTCGACTTTTAAGTATTATAGACAAATGCTTGATACTCTGAAAACAGGAGGCTGCCAATAACTTTATTCGATGACATTTTTAAACAGCTTCTTAAACTCTTGTTAAAGTAATATTCAATATGAAAAAAATTTTTTACCTGTTGCCCCTTGCCGCCGCTCTGTTGTTTGTCCAGAGCTGCGGACAGCACAACGCGTCTTCCGTTTCTCCTGCCATTGCACGTGACGCGGAGATCGAGTCGAAAGTGGAGAAGGTTCTGAAAGGGATGGATCTGACCGAGAAAGTCGGCCAGATGATCCAGCTTACATCTTCGACAGTCACCGTCCAAGGTAAACCGGAGATTGATCCGGAGAAACTCCAAAAGGTTATAGGAGAACTGAAAGTCGGTTCGATTCTGAACACATTCGCTGACGTCGCCCAGTCCAGGGAACTGACAGCCCGGCTTGTCAGCGAGATCCAGAAAAAGTCTATGGAGGAGATCGGGATACCTTGCATCTACGGACTTGACATGATTCACGGAGCGACATATCTGACTGACGGAACATTCTTCCCGCAGGAGGTCAATCTTGCCGCCACCTTCAATCGTGAATATGCCCGTGCGATGGGCGAGGCCATGGCGTACGAGACCAGAGCCGCCATGGTTCCTTGGGTGTTCTCACCCGTGATGGATCTTGGGAGAAACCCTGTCTGGCCAAGGCAGTGGGAGAGTTTCGGAGAAGACCCTTATCTTAACGCGGAGATGGCCGTGGCCGAGACCAAGGCTCTTCAGGGAGATGATCCGAATCATATTGATGACAAGCATGTGGCCGTCAGCATAAAGCATTTCATGGCCTATGGCGTGCCGGTTTCGGGCAAGGACAGGACTCCGGCCGTTGTCCCTGAGAGTGAGCTTAGGGAGAAATACTTCCGTCCTTTCAAGGATTGCATTGAGGCCGGAGCATTGACGTTGATGGTGAATTCGGCATCGATCAATGGAATACCTACACATGCGAACGCGGAGTTGTTGACCGGTTGGGTTAAGGACGGCCTGAATTGGGACGGGTTGATCGTCACCGACTGGGCTGACATCAACAATCTTTATGAGAGGGATCACGTCGCCAAGGACAGAAAGGAGGCCTTGGCCATGGGAATCAACGCCGGAATCGACATGATCATGGAGCCATACGACACGGCCTGCTGCGCGGAACTTAAGGAAGTTGTGGAGGCCGGGCTGATTCCGATGGCCAGAATCGATGACGCTGTGCGCAGGGTGCTTCGACTTAAGTTCCGTCTGGGGCTTTTCGACAACCCTACGTGGGATGTCAGCGGTTTTGACAGGTTCGGCTGCAAGGAATTCAATGATGCGTCATACGCTGCCGCTGTTGAGTCCGAAGTGCTGCTCAAGAATGACGGGAATATCCTTCCTCTTGAATATGGCAAGAGAATTCTTGTGGCTGGTCCTAATGCTAATTCAATGAGGACTTTGAACGGTGGATGGTCCTACACGTGGCAGGGTGACGCCGATCAGTTTGCAAGTGATTTCAACACGATCTACGAGGCATTGGCTCAGAAATTCGGCGAGAAGAATGTGATTTATGAGCCGGGTGTGATCTACGACGAGACAGACCGCTGGTCAACCGGGGCATGGCAGAAAGAGAACGCTCCTCAGATCGCCAAGGCCGTGGCCGCCGCCGCGAGTGCTGATGTGATTGTCGCATGTGTCGGAGAGAACAGCTATTGCGAGACTCCCGGCAACATCGATGACCTCAATCTTTCCGCAAACCAGAAAGAATTGGTGAAGGCTCTGTCAAAGACAGGCAAGCCTATCATTCTTGTACTTAACGAAGGCCGTCCGAGGGTTCTGCGTGAGATAGAGCCGCTTGCCAATGCCGTTGTTGACGTGATGCTTCCGGGAAATTACGGCGGCGATGCGCTTGCCGCCTTGCTGGCCGGTGAGGAGAATTTCAGCGGCAAGCTGCCGTTCACCTACCCTAAGTACGTCAACTCGCTCCACACCTATGACTACAAAGTCAGCGAGAGCCGCGAGACGATGGCCGGTGTGTATAACTACGATGCCATAATGGATGTCCAGTGGCCTTTCGGCTTCGGACTCAGCTACACCACTTTTGAATATTCAGACTTCAAGTGCGTGGAAGGTGCTGAATTTATGGCGGGGGATGACCTCAAGTTCGAGGTTACCGTCAGGAACACAGGCTCGCATCACGGCAAGGAGGCTGTCCTGATATATTCAAGTGACATTGTCGCCAGTTTGATTCCGGATGTGAGGCGTCTGCGTGGGTTCACCAAGGTTGAGCTTGCGCCGGGGGAGAGCAGGGTGGTTTCTCTGACCGTTCCTGCCGATGAACTGGCTTTTGTCGGCGCTGACGGGAAGTGGTGTCTGGAAGCCGGGGATTTCAGGATAAGTTGCGGCGGACAGTCGCTCATGATCACCTGTAAAGAGACCAGAGTCCGGGAACGCTAAATATCCTCCGTGATGTCCACCAATGATGTGGTGTCCCAGTTGAAGACATACTTTTTGTCGCCTATCGGGAGCGTGATTTCAATGGAATCCGCTCCCTTTTTGTACTTGGCGTAGGCATGACCCTCGATGGCGTGTCTCGGCTGGATTGTGTAGTCTCCAAGATAGCCGATGCAGCTGCGTTCGATCCGCGCCATGTCCTCTGACTCACTGTCGGCGATCGCCATTGCGGCGATGAAACCGGCCTCCTCGATGGCCGCGCCTCCGAGGTCTCTCAGCAGGTCTTCAGCCAGGGAGTCCCTGTCATCCGGATCACCGCGCACAATCGCCGCCGTGATCAATGTCACGAACAATGTGCCGATTCCGATGCCTATTGTCTTGGCGGTCTTCATGGCACCGATCCTGTTGAGGTAACGCCTGTGCTGGAAAACTTTGACAGGTCCCATTCTGGAGGCGGCGGAGGTGTTCTTGAAGTCGAATTTGACCGGTTCGTCAGAGTTGTTCTGGATGTACAGGTCAAGACGGTAGTACTGTCCGTAGTGCTTCAGATAACGGACGTTTATCAGCACGTCCAGCCCGTCGGTAGCGAAAACCTTCCAGACATTCCCGTCCCTGTCCATCTCCATTTTCGCGTCCCGGACGTATGAATCGTCGGTCATTCTTACTGTCTTCAACCCTTGTTCGCATTCGCTGAACAGCGGCTGAAACCGGATCGTGTCCATTGCCGCTGTTTTCCGCAAAGTGTCCGGCTCTCTCTCCTGGGCGAAGGACAGATTGCAAAGGCAGACAAAAAGGGCTGAAAATGCAACTGTCATCCGATGATGATGGTGAGTTTTCATGCAATTATCAATTAGGTCACAAAAAGAATATGATGCAAAATACGCTCCAGAATGTCTTTCACTCTCGAACTTTCAGGCAAACCGGACAAACATCTTTTGAGAATTTGTTAAATTTGCATCTTGACAACCATAAATAAGATGAGAATATTCAAAAGAATAGTTTTGACGTCGGCGCTGTTTCTGGCTGCTGCGGGTTCTTCGCTGGCTGTTTTCAATGAGAGGGATCTGGCGCAGACTCTTCAGGTTCTGCGTTTTGAACTGCGTAAGGCGTACATCGAGATGGAGAGGAACCAGATGTCGTTTGAGTTTCAGGATGACAGGCAGCACGAGGAACTCGTGCGTCTCATCCAGAGCTGCAACGAGCTGTCGCTGATGCTCTATTCGCAGAAGCAGGATTTCACCTTCGACCTCACCTACGCCCTCCAGCAGGTTACCGACCAGTACAACGGCTTCACTCGGAGCCGCATGCCGTACGACAACGTCATCTCCTATCTCAATGTGGAGATCGACCGGTACGACAGGCTGGTCATGGCTCTGAAAGTGCTTCCTCCTGAACTGGTCGAGCTGCCGGACAGCCTCGGAGGTCCGGCGTTGCTGGACTCATTGGCCTCGACCCTACAGACTCATGTTCTCCCGAACGACTCCTACACGGCCGCCCACTCGGACGACCCCGAGCATGAGGGACACAGTCATTTTGTCGGACTGGAAGAGGAACATGCGCACGATTCTTTCCATCTTGACAGCCTGTCGCAGGTGGCGAGAGACAGTTGCCTTTTCTATTCCACAAGGCTTCTGAAGATGTTCACGGACATCCGTGAACACATGATCGAGGACAATGACTATTACGAGACCACCGACAAGCGCCTGAAAGAGGCCTACAACTATGCACAGGACCGCTATAAGATGGTCCAGAAGAAGATATTCATTGAAGGTCAGGACAATTACTGGAATATCCTGACACATCTTGGCTCTTATGCGTCGAGGGCCGCGAAGGACTTTAACGACAAGTACGGCAGGGCTTATTTTACGGATGTGAAGAGTGAGTGGCGTGGACCGATCGTCATCGGGTTCTCATTCATGGTGCTGATCTACCTTGCAATCGCCACGCTGCTCAGCATGCTGATCGTCAAGATGCTGATGCGCCGCGTCAAGTTTTTCAGGACAGAATGGTTCCGCAAGAGGGAGGCTGCCATATTCATGCTTGGGGCGGCGATTCTGTTCGTGGTTGTCATCGCTGCCGCCAGAAACATCTCTCTGACTTCGCATTTCTTCACGATGGCGGCCGGGCTGCTGATAGAGTTCGCGCTTCTGCTGATAGCGGTGCTTACCTCGCTTCTTATCCGCCATGACAGCAATCAGATCAACTACGGAATGCGGATCTACATCCCGATCATGCTGATGGGACTGCTGGTCATCACGTTCAGGATCATATTCATCCCGAACAGCTTGATCGCCCTGGTATTCCCGCCGTTGCTGGTGGTGTTCGGCTTCTGGCAGTGGGCTTCCATCCACCGCAACGCTCCCAATGTGCCGAAGAGCGACAATTCCTACGCCGTCGCATCGTTTGTCATCACCGCCATCACTTTTGTGATTTCCATCGTGGGCTACAGTCTGCTTGGCTTGCAGGTTTACATCTGGTGGATATTCCAACTGACGGTGCTTCAGTTGATTGTCGCATGTGATGACCTTCTCGTAAAGTACCGTCACAGGAGGGTTGATGTCCTTGTGCGCGCCTACAGGCTCAGGCATCGGAACGATGTCGGAAAGGATCGAGGCTCGTTCATCCTTGTCACCTGGCTCTACGACCTTGTGGAGATGGTCTGCATCCCTGTGCTCTATCTGCTGTCGATTCCGCTCTGCCTCTACATGGCCTCCGAGGTGTTTGACCTGACGGAGATCTGCATGGACATGTTCTTCTACCCGTTCTTCAACTACGAGTACCTGCATCTGTCTGTTTCCAAGATGGTCCTGACTGTCGGACTGTTCTATGTCTTCAAGTACATCTGTTATGTGGCAAGGGCTCTCTACAGGATCTACAAGCTGCGCAAGACCATCAGGCAGACAGGGGCTTCCTTGATCCGGGAAAGCGAATTGAACCTGACCCTTGCGAACAATGTGATCGGAATTCTGGCTTGGGGAACCTACTTCATGGTGACTATCTCGCTTCTGAACATTCCGACGAAATCTCTGTCAGTGATCACCGCCGGTCTGGCCGCCGGTCTCGGTTTCGCGATGAAGGACATACTTAACAACTTCTTCTACGGAGTACAGCTGATGTCGGGCCGTCTTCGTGTGGGCGACTACATCGAGTGCGACGGCATCCGCGGCAAGGTGGACAGCATCACTTACCAGAGCACCCAGATCGAGGCCACGGACGGTAGCGTCATGGCGTTACCTAACAGTTCGCTTTTCGCCAAGAACTTCAAGAACCTGACCCGCAACAATTCCTACGAGTTCCTTGGTCTGCCGGTAGGAGTGGCTTACGGAACTGATGTTGAGCATGCAAGGGGAGTGATTGTCAAGGCTTTGGCTCCGCTTTGCAAACCAGACAGATTCGGCCGTCAGATTGTCGAGGAAAAGTATGGAATCCAGGTGGTTTTGAACGGATTCGGGGACAGCAGCGTGGATCTGGTGGTGAAACAGTATGTTCTTGTCGAGCAGCGCACAGGTTACATAGCGGCTGCCAATGAGCGGATCTACAATGCCTTAAATGCAGCCGGCATAGAGATTCCGTTCCCGCAGCGCGACATCAACATCCGCAGGTTGCCGTCTTCGGAGACTGAATCTCCTTCGAAGGATGAATAAGATGTTTTTCCTGTCTGCAAAAGTTAAACGATGAATATGATAAACTTGGCGATTTTCGTGTCCGGCGGCGGTTCGAACTGCGAGAACATCATAAGGTACTTCAAAGGTTCCGACAAGGTGCGCGTCGCTTTGGTGGTGGCGAACAAGCCCGGGATACCAGCTCTTGAAAAGGCTGAAAGGCTCGGAGTGCCGACGCGTGTGCTGCCGAAGGCGGAGTTGAACCGGGAGGAGGTGACCCTGCCGCTGATGAGGGAACATTCAATCGACTTCATAGTGCTTGCCGGCTTCCTTCTCGTCATTCCGGATTTCCTGATCCGTGAATATGACCACAGGATGATCAACATCCATCCGGCCCTTCTTCCGAAATTCGGTGGGATGGGGATGTACGGCCATCATGTCCACGAGGCCGTAAAGGCTGCGGGCGAAACCGAGACTGGGATGACCGTCCATTGGGTCAGCTGCAAGGTGGACGGAGGTGGGATCATAGCCCAGTTCCGCACTCCGCTCACCCCCGAAGACACCCCCGAAGACATCGCCGCAAAGGAGCACGTCCTTGAGATGGAACACTTTCCGCAGGTCATCGAGGATGTGCTTGAAATTCGACGAGGATAGATCTCACCAGCCTCCATGCTCTTTCTTGTGTTCAAGAAAATCGGCTTTCCGGTCTCGTTCGCCGTCGTAAGTCCATTCCATCTCGTCCGTATAGGTCTGCCCTTGGTGCGTGACGACTGCTTTCAACACATTCTTGCCGTTGTCCAAAGTCACGCCGTCGAATATGTAATGCACATCTGTATATCCCTTGCGCACATTTGTCAGTTCGCAGCCGTTGAGATAGACTTTCGGCACACCTTTATTGGAATACACTGTGACTGAGGTCACTTTCTTCTCACGTAATGTGTTCCTGCGTTGTGTCAGGTACAGCACGGGTTCTTTACTCCAATTTGCCTTGTACCAGAAATAAGAATCTTTCTTGACTTTGCGGTCGAATGTCATCATTCCTTTCATGTTGCGCGCATCGATGCTCCCCCTTCTGTAAGATGGTACGGCGAAGTCGAACATGTTCCATAAGTAAGAGGCGATAATATAAGGGTGTAGCGCGATGACGCTCCATTGGTACTCGTGGGTCTTGGTCTGGAATGTCTCCGGATAGAAAGGACTCCGCCAGTTCAGCGCGTCGCCAAGAATCTCCGTCTGATGGTCGATATTGGCGTCAGCCCCATATTCAGTCAGCATCAGTCGCTGCCAAGGGTACTCCTTTTCCATCTTCTCTATCCACGGTCTGATGTCTTGTATCTTTTTTTCGTACCATCCGAAATAGCGGTTCATACCTTGAATGTCAGCATTTTGGTTGACAGCGTGATTGGCATTTCCGTAGCCGTTGACCGACGCCGTGTAGCGATCCGGATCCTCCAGCTTGCAAAGGTCGTGAATGGATTGCGTGAGAGCCGCGGTGTAGTCGTGCGGGTGATAAACCTCATTATGAATGCCCCACACGTAGATGGAAGGGTGGTTGAAACTCTGACGGATTAGTTCGCGCATCTGCTGGTGTGCGTTGTCCCATTCCTGTCCGGTCGCCTGATTCACAAAAGGAATCTCCGCCCAGATGACCAGCCCCAAGGTGTCACAGCGTGAGTAGATGTAGTCTGATTGCTGATAATGGGCAAAACGGACGGTCGTGGCTCCGATGTCCATAATCTGTTGCAGATCGAAGTCGTGCTCCTTGTTGGTCAGTGCGCTGCCTATTCCCAACCAGTCTTGATGTCGGGTCACACCATACATCGGGTACTTTTTCCCGTTCAGGAAAAAACCTTTGCCGGCCACCGCCTCGAACTTGCGGAGTCCTAACGGCTGCACCACTTCGTCCAGGATCTGTCCTTCTTGCAGAAGGCGCGACACAACCTTGTACAGATAAGGATCGTCACGTCCCTGCCACAGATGAGGGTTCTTCAGTCTGAATTGTGAGGAATAGTTCTGTACCCCCTGTGGGGTCAGTTCGAATGACTGGCTGTGTTTTTTCACCAGCCTACCGTTTCCGTCAAAGATGGCGTTTTCCAGAACCAACGGGACAGGAGCCGATGTCGCGTTGTCCACCTTCACGCTGACTGTCACTTCGGCGGATTCCGGCGAGACATTCTTCTGGGTGACATAAACTCCGGAAGATGCGCAGTCGTTCACCACTATGCCGCAAAGGTCAGTCGTAACCAGCCACACCGGGCGGTATATTCCTCCATAGACGCCAAACAACGCATGGTTGACAGGAATCACATCAGGGCGGGCGGAGTTGTCCGCCTTCACTATTATCTCGTTTACCTCTCCGAACTTTATCTGCGTGCCGATCTCGCAGGTAAAGGCGGAGTAGGCACCCTTGTGCGTTCCTGCCAGATAGCCGTTGATGTAAACTTCGGCACACGAGCCTACTCCTTCGAATCGTAAGAAGACTCGCCGGCCTTTCATTTCCTCGGAGAAAGTACACCTTTTCCGGTAGTATGCCACGCCTTCATAGAATGAAGAGGCTTTCTTCTGCATATCATCGGCATTCCACGTGTGAGGGATGGAAACCGCCTGCCAGTCAGTATTCCATTTGCGGGCGGACTGCATCGCCTCTTTTGAGAATGGCCCTTTTTTGAATTCCCAGCCATCGTTGAACGGTGTCACATCACGGGCAAACATATTTCCGGATATGCAAAGTGTCAGCAAGATGGCCAGCAATGACATAGTCTTGTCTTTCATTATAAGATATTTATTTATGTTTGAGGGCTTGTTCGACAGACATCGGCACAGAACCCTGTCCGGATTCTTGCATTGGCCGCCGACAGGTGTCAGGTCAGTGCGTCACGGTAGAATCCGGTCGCGCCGACACCTTCCGTTGTCTTCAGTTTGATGACGAACGGTCCGGACGGATCTTTTGCCGGCATACTGACGATGTATTCATCGCGGGCAGTCTCTCTGACCGGCAGCTCCTTGCCATTCAGCAGAACACCTTTCAGGATCTTGACACCCTTGGGCACCTTTACTGTCAGATGTCCCGAATATGGAGGATTGAAGACAACCATGTACACGTCCTCTCCTTTGCGTGTGTAATATCCCCATGGTTGTTTGTCCCAACCGGCGTAATCGCAGCCATAGACACATTCTCCGTATTCCTTCATCCACTTCCCGATGGCTTCGGCCAATTCCTTTTCTTCCGGACGGAAATCACCGTCCGGCTGCGGCCCGAAGTTCACGACCATATTGCCTCCCATTGACACGGCGTGTACAATGTGTTCCAACACCTCCAAAGGTGTCTTGACATAACTTAAAGACCAGTCTTTGTGGTATCCCCACTGATTTTCAGGTACTGTCATGCATGCCTCCCAGTCCCATCCGGTCACTTTTAAGTCTTTTACAGGATCCGGAAGGCGGCGTTCGTAGCCGGATTCATAGTCTCCCATCAGATGCCCGTTGCTGTCGAAGTGCCGTTTGCCGTAGTCATCGGCTCGCAAACGGCTGTTGATTGTCACGCCGGGCAGCATCTCTTTCAGCATCCGTTCCGCATGTGCTGTCCACCATCCGTTCTTTTTGATGCTCGCATCCCAAGTCCCGTCGAACCAAAAGTCCTTCACTGTGGGATAGCGGGTGGCGAGTTCCTTCAACTGATTGTCGGTGAACTTCAGAAAGCGTTCAAAGGCCACGGCATCCTCTTCTGTCTTGATGTCGTGCCGATAATCGGGATGGCTCCAGTCCATGACAGAAAAATAAAAATGGACATCGATACCCTCATCATTGTAGGCTTTCACCAACTCGCCCAATATGTCCTTCTTATAAGGGGTCCGCGCCACTGTGTAGTCGGTGTATTCGCTTGGCCACAGGCAGAACCCTTCGTGGTGCTTGGTTGTAATCTTCACGTACCTCACTCCCATCTTTTTGGCCATCTTTGCCCAGTCCGCCGCATTGAACTTGTCGGGATTCCATCGCTCCATCAGCCTCATCCATTCATCTGTCGGGACTTTCGCCCATGATTTCAACCATTCGGCGGCTCCCTGATACACTTTTCCGTTCCACTCTCCTCATGCAAATTCCATGCGGCTGATGCCGAAGGGAATATTCCCCAGCGGTGTC
>CAVIHT010000050.1:0-11622 GCA_963642795.1 Bacteroidaceae bacterium | reverse complement strand
TCAGTTGGTTAGAGCGCTACACTGATAATGTAGAGGTCGGCAGTTCAACTCTGCCAGGGCCTACAAACCAAGTTTGTCGGTAAAGTCCGGGGGTATAGCTCAGTTGGTAGAGCACCTGCTTTGCAAGCAGGGGGTCTAGAGTTCGAATCTCTATATCTCCACAAAATCAAGTCGGGACAGTTTTCGCTGTTCCGGCTTTTTTTGTGTGATGCGTTACCCTCGGATGATCACCACTTCTCCGTCGAGTCCGATCTTGATGATTTGGGAGGCGAGTCCGGTGGCTCCGGCTTCGAGCCGTGGATCTACCGTGTAGTCAACCGCGTTTTTGATTTCCTCCGAAATGTCGGCGAATTTCTTGGGAGTAGGTTCGCCGGAGATGTTCGCCGAGGTGGAGACGATAGGTCTGCCGAGCTTGTAGGTAAGCTGCTTGCAGAACTCCATCATCGGGATTCGGATTCCGACTGTGCCGTCCGCCGCAACTGTGTTGTGCGCCAGATGATAGCGGTCTGCTTTCCACGCTTCACCCTCGGCGGGGACCGGATAAGTTTTCGCTCCCGGGTAGATCAACGTCATAGGCCTGTCGTTGACATCGACCAGATCTATGGCCATCGGAGGAATCTCTTTCACGTACAACGCTATCTGATCCAGACTATTGGCCAGCAGGACGAGTGACTTGCTGTCTGACCGGTGCTTTATTTCATAAATCTTTGCCACAGCCTCCGGGTTGGTCGCATCGCAACCAAGTCCCCAGACCGTGTCAGTAGGGTAAAGGATGACTCCACCCTCTTTAAGAACCTTCAACGTCTCGCCGAGGATCTCTTCTATGGTCTTCTTTTGCATATTCGTAAAATTAATTCATAAAGTGCAGGTAGCAGGCCGTCACCGCCGTCACTGCCGCCGTTTCTGTCCGCAGACGGCTCGCCCCGAGGTGAACCGGCACAAATCCATGCTCCACTGCCAATCGTGCCTCCTCCGGGGAGAAATCCCCTTCCGGCCCGATCAGAACCGTGATCGCCGAACCGGAGGGAAGTCCTTCCAGCATCTCCTTGACGGAACGTCTCAATGTTTCGCCCTCGAAACAGCAGCAGATCATCTTGACAGAAGAATCCTCCGAATGCCCGAGGATGAAATCCCGGACTGACACAGGCTCCTCCACCGTCGGCAGTTTCGCTTTCAGGCTTTGCTTCATGGCCGACAACACAATCTTGCGCGATCTTTCCGTCTTGAAAACCTTACGCTCGGAACGCTCCCCGATCACCGGCGAGATCACATCCACCCCAAGTTCCGTGGCCTTCTCCACGAACCACTCGAAACGGTCGTTGTTCTTCGTCGGACACACCGCCATGTTCAATGAATATGAATGTCCTCCCCAGTCGGGAACGGTTTCCAGAATCTCCGCCGCCGCTCCTTTGGGAGAATCGTCCGTAAGACGGCACCGGGACATGTTCCCTATGCCGTCCACAACCGTGACCTCGTCTCCGACCCGATGCCGGAGTACCTTGACGCAATGTGCGCTCTCGTCAGCGTCCAACAGGACGGAAGCCCCGTCGATTTTGTGGGCGTAAAAAATCTCCATGATGCAAAGATACAACATTGAATAATAAAGAGTAACTTTGTGACCATGAAAAAACGTTATGAATCGCTGGATGTTCTCAGAGGACTCACAGTCGCATTTATGTGCATAGTGAACAACCCGGGGTCATGGGCTCACATATTTCCGCCGCTCAGACACGCCGGCTGGGTAGGCTGCACCCCTACCGATTTGGTTTATCCGTTCTTCGTGTTCTGCATGGGCTGCGCCATGGCGTTCTCTTTCTCGAAATATGAGAAGACCACAGCCAAAGCCTATCTCAAGGTGCTGAAAAGAGGAGCCTTGATCTTCCTTGTCGGTTTCGCCTTGAACCTGTACCCGTTCTTCCCGACCTCGGTGCATGACGAGACATGGACTTTCGGCCAGAACTACCTCTATTGGCTCCAGCACAAAAGAATATTCGGTGTCCTTCAAAGAATAGGAATGGCTTATGCCATAGCCGGTTGCCTCGCCCTATGGCTCAAGAAACCCGGCAAGATCATGGCGGCGATAGCGACTCTCTGCGTGACCTACACGGGAATATTGCTGCTCTTCGGCCGTGATCCGGGCGCGTTCACCCTTGGGGGGAACGTTTCCGTCAGGATTGACACATGGCTTGTCGGCGGAGATCATTGCTACCATGGTTACGACGGCACCAATTTCGATCCGGAGGGTCTTCTCGGCTCCATGACATCCGCATGCTCATGCCTTCTCGGCTACCTGATCGGTTCCATGATCCTGGGCTCGCAAACCACCAACTGTTCCCAGGACAGGGTTGTCAACAGAACATTTGTCTATGGATGCCTGTCCCTGATCCTTGGCATGATTCTCAGCATCTGGGTTCCGATCAACAAACCTCTCTGGTCGATTTCCTACGTGTTCTTCGCCGGAGGGTGGGCGATGCTGGCTCTCGCATTCCTGGCCTACCTGATTGACATCAAGGGCTACAGCAAACCGTTCGAGCCTTTCAAGGCGATGGGTATGAACGCCCTTACGGCATTCGTGTTGGCCGGAGTCTTCGCCAAGAGCTATGGCTTCTTCGGCTTTGCCCCGAGCCGTTACTTCGGCGCGGACGAGTACATGTCTCTGTTGTGGGCCTTGATTTTCGTCTCAATCATTTTCTGCATCCTTTGGGTGTTCTATAAGAAGAAGATAGTCATTAAACTGTAAGAACCATTTTAAACAGCTTCTAAGTAAACATGTTTGTGGGTCTGATTTCCGACACGCACGGCGCGTTCCCCGATGATGTGCGGAATTTCCTGTCTCCCGTGGACCGGATCTGGCACGCGGGAGATTTCGGCACGCTTCAGTGCGCCCGTGACATTGCAGCGTTCAAACCTCTTGTAGGGGTTTACGGCAATTGTGATGGATTGGATTTGAGGCAGGAGTATCCTGCTTTCCGGAGTTTTGAGTGTGAGGGGCTTAGAGTCTTGATGACACACATCGGACTTCGCAGGGGAAGCTATTGGGCTTATAATCCGCACCAGCCCATGTACGATCTGCGGGCGAAAGCTCTGATTGATTCATACCATCCGGACATATTCGTTTGTGGGCACACTCATATCCCTCAAGTATTTCGGGACAAACGGGAAGGCTTCCTGTTCATGAATCCCGGCGCATGTGGCTTCCAAGGTTCCTGTGATGTGCCCAGAATGGCGCTTCGCTTTCAGATTGAAAGCGGTAAAATCACATTGATGGAGAAGTGTGAGCTGCCAAGATAGGCCGTAAACAACAAAAAAGACTGAAAATTTATTGTAATTTTAAGAAAACTATGTACTTTTGCACCTTGAAGAACGGTAGAGAGTAACTATAGTTTTTTTATTTATAATTATTATGAAGAAGGTATTTATGTCTGTTGCGGTTGTGGCTCTCATGGTAGCCGTTTCCGCTTGCGGTAACAATGCGAAGAAAGCCGAGGCTGCCGAGGCTGAGGCTGCTGAGACTGTTGTTGAAGAGACCTCCGCTTGCTGTGGTGATTCAACTTCTTGCTGCGACTCAACAAAGGCTTGCTGCGATTCAGCTAAAGCTGAGTAATTTCTGCCAGCCTCCCTGTGTGGGGAGGTTTTTGTGCGGTGTCCGGGTCTAAGGCCCAGATGCTGCAATTTTTTTTGCCTTAACCCGTCCGATTGCCTATCTTTGACCGGCAGAAAACTACACGCATGAAAGAAAAAACAGTCTGGTTCTGCTCCAATTGTGGCAATGAATATCCCAAATGGATGGGACGCTGCCCCGCTTGCGGCGAATGGAACACCATGGTTGAGCAAAAGGTGGTCACAGGGGGCTCCCGCAAGTCCGCTGCGGCGGATTCTGTACCGGGGGCGAGTCGTAAGCCGCAGAAACTAAAAGAGATAGATTCCAGTTCCGAGGCAAGGCTTTCCCTGAACAACGAGGAAATCGACAGGATCCTCGGTGGAGGTGTCGTGGAAGGCTCGCTGGTGCTGATCGGAGGTGAACCGGGCATAGGCAAGTCCACCCTGTCGCTCCAGATTCCGCTTGGCTGCCCGTCTCTCAAGACCCTCTATGTCACCGGTGAGGAAAGTCTGCGCCAGGTCAAAATGCGTGCCGACCGCCTTGGCGGCGATGCCTCCAACTGCCAGATTTACAGCGAGACGTTGATTGAGAATGTCGTTGCCCAAGCCCGAGGGATCGAGCCGGACCTGATGATCGTGGATTCTGTCCAGACAATGTTCTCGCAGACCGTTGACTCTACTCCCGGCTCTGTCACCCAGATCAAGGAAGTCGCCGCCATTCTTCTGAGGTTCGCCAAGGAGACAGGCATCCCGGTCATCCTGATCGGCCACATCACAAAAGAAGGCTACATCGCCGGTCCGAAGATTCTGGAGCACATCGTCGATGTGGTTCTTCAGTTCGAGGGAGACAACAGAGGCTCGTACAGAATCCTGCGCAGCATAAAGAACAGATTCGGCTCGACCTCCGAGCTGGCTGTTTTCGAAATGACAGGCAAAGGTCTGCGTGAGGTATCCAATCCTTCCGAACTCTTGATCCCTATGCACGAGGCCGGACTCAGCGGCACGGCCATCAGCGCCATGCTGGACGGTACCAGGCCGTTCCTCTTTGAGGTTCAGGCACTTGTCAGCTCGGCAGTCTATGGCACGGCGCAGCGTTCAGCCACCGGCTTCGATGTTAGGCGACTGAATATGCTTCTGGCGGTTCTTGAGCGCAGGGCCGGCTTCAAACTTGCCCAAAAGGATGTGTTCCTGAACATGGCGGGAGGTCTCAAGGTCAGCGACCCGGCCTGTGATCTGGCTGTCGTCTCGGCGGTTTTGTCCTCCAACTTTGATTTCGCCATTCCGGCGGATCACTGTTTCTCCGGCGAGGTCGGGCTCAGCGGCGAGATCCGTCCGGTCGCCCAGATCGACCGCCGTGTCAGCGAAGCGGCGCGTCTTGGGTTCAAGAAGATATTCATCTCATCTTTCGCCTCAGTGGATCTGAAACCACAAGGTATAGAGGTGGTCAAAGTCGCTGATGTCCCGGCTCTCGTCCGCAGCCTCTTCAAATAGCGCCCCCCGCTGCCCCTCCCGAAGCCACAGTGAAGTTCGTAATTTGAAAAAAAATGCGTATATTCGCCAAGTTTTAAGTCTAAACAAAACGAGATATGAATCTTAGAGACATCAAGAAGGACATTGAATATGTCATCGGAGCTTTCATCGATGATTGCTCCCTCTTCAGCACACTTAACCAGAAAGCTGACGATGCGGCATTGGTCGGACTCTTCGACGAGGCTGTCAAACTCTACAATGACCTCAGGGACAAAGTGAATGCGAAAGTAGAAGGCAAAAAATCCACTTACTACGCCGGAATCCGCAAGGAACTCCTTGAAAAGACAGACGCCATGTACCAGAAGCTCAGCGAACTCATCAAGGCGACCGCAAAGTAAGCCGATCTTCTTTTACGGAAAAATATTAGGGGCTGACTAAAAAGCATTAGTCAAGCCCCCTTTTTTCAACCCCGGTGTCAGGGGAGGATTCCCACGGGTTATTCCCCGGCCAGATGCTTCTCCCAGGCCCAGGCTGAAGCCAAAGTGTCCTCGATGGAACGTTCGGCCTTCCAGCCAAGCTCATTGTTGGCGAGCGTAGGATCCGCCCAGATCGCTGTCACGTCACCGGCCCTGCGAGGCGCGAACTTGTAGTTCAGCTTCAATCCGTTGGCTTTCTCGAATGCGGTGATTAGCTCCATCACTGACAGAGGTTTGCCCGTGCCGATGTTGAAGATCTCATAGCCATTCTTCATCTTGCCTTCGAGCATCCTGCGCACCGCGAAGACGTGCGCCTTTGCCAAATCAACGATGTCGATGAAGTCTCTCTGACAGGTTCCGTCAGGCGTAGGATAATCGTTGCCGAAGACGGAGAGACATTCACGCTTGCCGATGGCGGTCTGCGTGATGAACGGCACCAGATTGTTAGGCACACCGCGCGGCAACTCTCCGATCAAGGCTGACGGGTGCGCCCCTACCGGGTTGAAATACCTCAGCGCGATGCCCTTGATGTTTGAATATGCCTTCACGGAGTCTCGAAGGATGTCCTCGCACATCTGCTTCGTGTTCCCGTAAGGTGATGTGGCCGGCTGCCTCGGGGACTCCTCTGTTACCGGAAGTCTCTCAGGCTCACCGTAAACCGTTGCGGATGAGGAGAAAAGAACATTCTCGCATCCATGCTTCCTTGCGGTCTCGATGACATTGATGAATGACTCCAGATTGTTTCTGTAATATTTCAGTGGCTCGCTCACGGACTCTCCGACGGCCTTGAATCCGGCAAAGTGGATGACGGCGTCGATCTTGTTGGCGGTGAACAGAAGCTCAGTCGCGACCGGGTCGCAGAAATCCATCTTCACAAAAGGAATATCCTCCCTCCCGGTGATCTTTTTGACTCCATTGTAGCAGGTCTCGTCGCAGTTTGACATGTTATCGGCCACGATCACATCGTAGCCAGCCTCGATAAGCTCCACAGTGACATGGCTTCCGATAAATCCGGCTCCGCCGGACACGAGAACACATTTTTTCATATTCCTGAATATTTTGAAAGCGGTTTTTATGCGCTGCAAATTTAACAATAAAACATTATTTTTGTATTCAGAAGCTGTTTAAAAATGGTTCCCGCATTTTATCATGTGGGATTTTCGAGACAGTTTCGGCTTTGGAAGAGGGAGCGTAGCCGTAGCTACGTGACCGATGAGAAAGATGAAAATGGCCGGAAAGGCCGCGTAAGAAAAAAGAGGAATTGTTTTTAAACAGCTTCTTAATCAACGCGGCCGGTGATTCACTTCATTGCAGGAGAGGTGCAGACCTTAAAGGCATTGGTGGGATCCGAAGCTGATCTGCCGGACTTTTTTGTTTTGTCGGTAAAAGATGAACGGGGTTTGCTGTCGCAGCAGACCCCGTTCGCAATTCTAACCTAAAACTTAACCTATGAAAAAACTATTCGTTACAAAGGTATTATTTTTTTATGAAACCAGCAATGATTGTTTTACATTTTTTGTTCTAAAATTCCACATTTTTGTCCTTTTTAGAACAAAAGAATACATTTCCGATATTATTTTGCCTCGGAAGTTTCCTCCGTCTTAGGCAAACAGTTTTCATCAAGTTTTACGGTCTTGATTCTTACATCCATCAAAGGCTTGTCTCTTTGATCTGTCGCAACCTGTGCGATCCTGTCAATGACATCAAGTCCGCTGACCGTCTCGCCGAAGACAGTGTAGGCTCCGTCCAGCTGGGCGCACGCCGCCGCATCCTGGACGATGTAGAACTGAGATCCCGAGGACTCCTTCTGCGGATTGGCCACGTCTCCCCTGCGGGCTGCGGCGAGAGCGCCTTTCTTGTGGGTATATTCAGGAACGAATTCCGCCGGAACCGTGTAGCCAGGGCCGCCCTGTCCGTACTTCGCCACGGCGGCGGCGCTGGTGTCGCGGGTGAAAGGATCTCCGCCCTGAATCATGAAGCCGTTGATGACACGGTGGAACAGAAGACTGTCATAATAGCCGGTCAAGGCCAGTTTGGCGAAATTCTCACGATGCTTCGGAGTCTTGCTGTACAATTTAACCTTGATCGTGCCCAAATTTGTCACGATGTCGAAAACCGGTTCTTCCGGCAATGTCGGGATGATGTCCATGGCTGTTTTTTCTTTTGCAGCCTGCTGAGCCGCAGCGATGGAATCCAAGCGAGCCCGCTCGGCGGCCGCTTCAGCTTCAGCGGCGGCTCTCTTTGATCCATTGCCGCAACCGAAGACCACGACTACGGTGGCGGCGCAGGCCAGAGTTTTAAAAATGTTCTTTCTCATATTCATTGAAAATTAAAACTTGCGGTAGTTGTACCCCAGAATGTCGAAGACCTTGAAGGACTCGGCCTGGAGGGCGGCTTTGAACCTGTCCGGATTCTTGTCCTCCGGTCTGCACCACTGCACCTCGCTCAGCGCGGTCATGCGAGGGAGAAGCATGTACTCCAGATGCTCGGGCGAGGCGATATATTCAGTCCAAAGATTCGCCTGCACCCCGAGGATGTGCTTCCGCTGCTCTGCGTCAAGACCTTCAAGAGGCTCGTAGCCATAGACCTTTTCCAACGGAAGATCGCCTCCGATGCCGAAAGGCTCCTTGTCCTTATCCTGTGACTGACAGTAGTCGAAATAGCAGTAGGTGTTAGGGGTCATGATGACATCGAAGCCCTTAGCCGAAGCCTTGACGCCACCAGCGGTGCCTCTCCATGACATCACTGTCGCACCCTCCGCAAGCTCGCCTTCAAGAATCTCGTCCCAGCCGATTACCTTGCGTCCATGGTCGTTGAGGAACTTCTGGACACGGGCCGTCACATAACTCTGGAGGTACTGCTCCGCCGTGTGGTGTTCGTCAGACTTGATGCCGAGAGCCTTGATCCTGGCCTGGCAGGCAGGACACTTCTCCCATTCGGACTTCGGGCACTCATCGCCGCCGATGTGGATATATTCAGAAGGGAAGATGTCCATCAGTTCGGTGAACACGTCCTCAAGCAGGGTGAACATGCCTTCCTTTCCCGGGCAAAGAACCTGCGGGGACACACCCCACCTGGTCCAGACCTCATAAGGACCGCCTGTGCAGCCGAGTTCGGGATAACCGGCAAGAGCACCCATCATGTGTCCCGGAAGGTCAACCTCAGGGATGACAACGATGCCAAGTTTGGCGGCGTGAGCGACGACATCCCTCATCTGATCCTGAGTGTAGTAGCCTCCGTAGCGGACGCCATCGTTGCTGCCCCAGTCCTTCTTGATGACGGTCCCATTCCTGAACGCGCCCACCTCGGTGAGCTTAGGGTACTTCTTGATCTCGGCGCGCCAGCCCTGATCATCAGTCAGATGCCAATGGAAGCGGTTGAGCTTGTACATGGCCATGACATCGAGGTACTTCTTGACCTCCTCGACGGAGAAGAAATGCCTTGAGCAGTCAAGGTGCATGCCCCTGTAGCCGAAACGCGGCTTGTCCTGAATCTTCACGCAAGGGAAGATAAACTTCTCGGACGGGTCCGGCTTGTCACTGAATATATTCACGCTCGTCAACTGCTTGAGTGTCTGGAGCGCATAGAGGAAACCGTTGTACGAAGACGCGCGTACGGTGCAGCTGTTCTTGCCGATGACGATGGAATATTCCTCCTCCGCAAGACCCGAGTCATTAAGGAATATGAAGCCCTTGACCTTGGCGCAATTCTTCACAAGACCTATCGGGGCGGCGTAAGAGCATATTCGTCCGCTGACAAATGTGATCTTGTCGGCAAACTCCCTGATGGCCGTCTGGCTTCGACCGTCTATGGCCGGATCGCAGTTGAAGTTGGCTCCGGCTCCTTTAAACGCGCCTTTACCTATTTCGACATACTGTGGGTAAGGAATGACATTTACCGCTGTTACGGCCTCTTTCGCCTTAATGGAGCAAGGCATCAGAAGAAGCGCGAAAGCAATCATGCCGAGGATTCTTTTCATGTCTGAACATTTAAGTGTTTGTGTTTCCCAAAAAAAGTTGTGAAATATACGAATAATTCACCGATTGTCAATACAAAAGAAGCCCGAGAATCCCTCCGGCGACTATGATTTTGATCGGCCCGACCTTGAAGACCATCGAGGCGACGACGGCGGCGGTGAACAGTCCCCAGCTGATCCAGTCCGGGAAATTCTCTTTGACGATGCTGATTTCCGGCGAGATTCCGTTCCAGTCCACCGAGAACATAAGGATCAGCGCGGCGGCTCCGATGAGTCCCACCACTGCCGGCCTGAGGCTGCCGAGGACACTGGCGAAGACACGGCTGTTCTTGAATTTCGTGTAGAACTTGACTATCGCCAGCACGATCATGAATGACGGAAGGATCACGGCGAATGTCGCCGAGAGCGAGCCGATGATTCCGACAAGATGGCTTGCGCCGGCCTGATTCAGAACCTCGTAACCGACATAGGTGGCGCAGTTGATTCCAACCGGGCCGGGGGTCATCTGGGAGATGGCCACGATGTCCGTGAAAGCGCTTTCAGTAAGCCATCCGTGAGCCACCACGACCTGTGTCTGGATGAAAGAGAGCATGGCGTAGCCGCCGCCGAACGTGAACAGTCCGATGACAAAGAACGTCCAGAAAAGCTGGAGCATAAGGATCAGTTCAGTCATTTTTCGCCTCCTTTTTGTTTTTGATGACAGCCATGCCGGCGGAAACGACAATCAGCACAAGCAGGATGTAGATCGGAGAAAAGCTGAGGAACGCCACCAGAAGGAGCGTCACGGTGGAGATCGCCCACGCCCACCAGGTCTTGTTGTTCTTCCTTGCCATGTTGATCATCGGCACGGCGATCAGCGACACCACTACCGGACGGATGCCTTTGAATATTCGCTCGACCACGGGATTGTCCCTGAAGTTCGTGAATATCATGGCGATGAGCAGGATGGTGACGAACGACGGAAGCACCGAGCCGAGGGTGGCGATGACGCTGCCCTTCACACCGTGAAGTTTGTGGCCGACAAAAATGGACATGTTCACGGCAAGCACTCCGGGAGCTGACTGAGCCATCGCTATGATGTCCGGCAATTCCTCATCGGTCATCCAGTCCCTCTTGATCATCTCCTCCCGAATCAGAGGGATCATCGCATAGCCTCCGCCGATGGTGAAGGCTCCGAGTTTGGCGAAGACCAGAAAGATCTGCCATAGGGAGACATCTTCCTGAAGGGTATTCGTTTGTTTTTCTGACATATTCATTGATGATTTATTTCTTATCTTTCTACCATAGCGGCTACAACCTCGCGCGAGGTTCTGCCGTCCGGACCATGAGAGGAAGAGTGGAATTCCCTGCACCCTGTTGACGCTTCAATGCGGGCTATATTCCCCGGTCTCACACCGGAGCCGGCAAGGATGATGATTCTGCCTGAAGCCTTTTCGTTAAGATCTTTGAGAGTGGCCTCGCCTTCATTGACATTCAGGGCGTGTCCGGCGGTCAGAATCCTGTCGCACCCAAGGGTGACGATGTCCTCCAACGCCTTGAGCGGATCCGAACTCTCATCGAATGCCCTGTGAAACGTGACGTGAAGCCCTTCAGCCTCGGCCATCAACCTTCTGACAGTCTCGGTGTCGATGCTCCCGTCCTTTCTCAGCGCCCCGATCACGACACCGTTCACACCCAGCTCACGGCACATCCTGATGGACTCAATCATTGCATTGACTTCAGACCTATTGTAAACGAAGTCTCCGCCGCGAACCCTTATCAGCACGTTCACGGGAATGTTCACAGCCGCCAATGTCGTTTCGATTCCGCTTCGGCTGGGAGTGACTCCCCCGCATGGGAGATCCTCGCATAGTTCGATTCTCCCCGCACCTCCGTTCATGGCCGTGACAGCCTCCGCCGCGTCAATGCAACAGCACTCCAGAAATCGTTTGTTTTCCATGCAGCAAAGTTATAAAAATATACTGATATGAGTCGTCTCGACGCTTCGGCACCGAGACGGAAAAAGGCTGACCGACCGGCCAGCCTTCCATATCTTTTCATCTTTCTCATCGGTCACGCAGCTACGGCTACGCTCCCTCTTCCAAAGCCGAAACTGTCTCG
>CAVIHT010000049.1:0-11631 GCA_963642795.1 Bacteroidaceae bacterium | reverse complement strand
CAAAGAGTAGTCAATAGTAGTCGCATCCTACCGCCTATTCAATTCTCATTCAGAACTGTCAAAAGCCCTATACCTTTGCACCGTCAATCCGACAAGCCAGTGGATTGGCGGTGCTACTTTTTATCACGCTGCGAGAGGGAGCATCTGGCTTACAGACAAGACAGCGCATGTATAACGAAAAGCAAAAAGAACATATATGGTAGACATCATGTCATTGACAAAACTGTGAGGACAGGTAGCACTTACCGTCACTCCCGAAGACCTTCACCACTTTGCAGAGACACACTATTGTCGCAGTCCCGCAAGGAATTGGAGGAGAATATGGCAGTCGCTCGTAAGGAAGAGCCTGAGGAAGCCTTTCTCACAACGGAAAAGGTTTGCAAGATTTTCAGAAGCTGTTTAAAAATAATTCCTCTTTTTTTTCTTATGCAGCCTTTTCGGCCATTTTCATCATTCTCATCGGTCACGTAGCTACGGCTACGCTCCCTCTTCCAAAGCCGAAACTGTCTCGAAAATCCCACATGATAAAATGCGGTAACCATTTTTAAACAGCTTCTTAGAATTAGAACGTTCTTTTGATATAAACACAGATAATAATTAGGTGTCTAAAATGTGTTGTTCCACATCTTACCATTCTTAACGGAGAAGTGAAATGACATTCCTCATTATCAGTTGTTTACATATATTATCATCGGATTTTGTCAAGCTAAATCAATGTTGTTTTAGTACATACAGTTTCCACTCCTAACAGTGTCTGCTTGACATCCAGTCCGCCGGCAAAGCCGGTCAACGAGCCGTCCGAACCGATAACGCGATGGCAGGGGATCATTATGCAGATTCCATTTGCCCCGATGGCCTGAGCCACGGCGCGGACTCCTTTGACATTGTCCACCTGTTTCGCTATCTGCATGTAGGTTCTCGTTTCTCCGTAAGGGATTTTGAGCAATTCCTGCCACACGCTCTTCTGAAATGGTGTACCGATGGGGCGCAGCGGTATGTCGAAAGTCTTTCTCTTGCCTGAGAAATACTCGTCGAGCTGAATCTTTGCGCGCTTAAGCGCAGGCGAAGATTCTTCCCTCACATCTGCATTCAATGTCTTGATGATTCTGCGCATATTCTTTACGGCGCTATCCTTTCCCTTCCAGTCGCAGAGGCACAGCAGTCCGTCCGTCGATCCCAGAATGATTTCCCCGCATGGCGAGCCGTAATACTGGACGCACACGGTGACGGAGCGTTTGATGCCTTTGGCACAATCGGGTACGATGCTTTTTCCCATATCACAATATGTTCGTTGTGCAAATGTATGAATAATCAGAAACATCTCATCATATATACCCCACAGGTGAAATTTGGCGATAATCGCGGACTGGTGTAGATTTACACAAAAAATCACGGAATTCCGGTAGCATCATCCGGATTTGCGGTATGAGGCAGTCCGATGCGTTTTAGTAAATTTGCCTCCGGATTCAAATGAGAGTCCGAAGGCAAATAATTACAACACAATATGTATCTTGAGAAAATAAACGGTCCTGCCGATGTCAAGAAACTGGACATCGGACAGCTGAATGTCCTTGCCGGCGAGGTGAGACACTTTCTGATTGAAAAATTGAGCAATCACGGCGGTCACGTGGGACCGAACCTGGGAATGGTTGAGGCGACCGTCGCCCTGCACTATGTATTCAATTCGCCCGAAGACAAGATTGTCTTCGACGTTTCCCATCAGAGCTACGCGCACAAGATTCTGACAGGCAGGAAACAGGCGTTCATGAATCCTGCGCACTACGATGACGTGACAGGCTACAGCGAGCCGTCGGAGAGTGAGCATGACCATTTCGTCATCGGCCACACATCTACATCCGTCAGCCTTGCCTGCGGACTTGCCAAGGGGCGTGACCTCGCGGGAGGAAAGGAAAATGTCATAGCCGTAATAGGGGACGGCTCGCTCAGCGGCGGGGAAGCCCTTGAGGGGCTGAATGTCGCCGGGGCGGAAATCAGCGGCAACCTCATCATCGTCGTCAATGACAACCAGATGTCCATCGCCGAGAACCACGGCGGCCTGTACAGGAATCTCCAGTTGCTCAGGGAAACCGGCGGAAAGGCGGAGAACAACATATTCAAGGCTTTGGGGCTTGAATATGTCTATGTGGCGGAAGGCAATGACATCGCGTCCTTGATCACCGCTTTCCGGCAGGTGAAGGACACCGACAAGCCTGTTGTGGTTCATATCAACACTCTCAAAGGCAAAGGTTTGAAGTTCGCCGAGGAGAATAAGGAGAAATGGCATTACGGCGCTCCGTTCGATGTCGAGACCGGAGAGGCGAAGCTCAAGTCCGAAGGTGAGGATTACGGAGACCTCACGGCCCGCTATCTGCTTGAGAAGATGCCGTCACATCCTCAGCTTGTCGCCATCACTTCAGGCACTCCGACAGTGTTCGGATTCACCAAAGACCGCAGAGAGCAGGCCGGGAAACAATTCGTCGATGTGGGCATCGCCGAGGAGACGGCGGTCGCGATGGCATCCGGAATCGCCAGGCGTGGCGGAAAACCCGTCTGGGGCGTTTACAGCACATTCATTCAGAGGACTTATGACCAGCTTTCGCAGGATCTCTGCATCAACGACAATCCGGCGCTGATGCTCGTGTTCTGGGGCGGAATCGAAAGCATGAATGATGTGACCCACACCTGTTTCTACGACATTTCCCTGCTTGCGAATATTCCGAATCTCATATACCTGGCACCTTCCTGCCGAGAGGAATATTTTGCTATGCTTGACTGGGCTATAGCTTACCGGGAGCATCCGGTGGCAATCCGCGTGCCTGTCGGCGGCGTAGTTTCCCGTACAGACGCCAAGACAGAAGGTGTTGACTGGTCTGTCCCTGCGTATGAAATCACCAGCAGTGGCAGCAGGGTGGCGATTCTCGGCCTCGGAAATTATCATCAGCTTGGGAAAATGGCTTGTGACCTGCTTAAAGTACGTGGAGTAGAAGCGACACTCATCAATCCGCGAATCATTACTTCGCTTGACACCGTAACTCTGGAAGATCTGAAAAAGGCGCACGAACTTGTCGTCACACTCGAAGACGGGCAGATTGACGGCGGATGGGGAGAAAAGATTGCAAGGTACTATGGCGACAGCACAATGAAGGTTCTGGTCAGAGGTCAGCGCAAACAGTTTGAGGATCATTATGTTATAGAAGAACTTTTGAAAGAGGACAG
Source organism: Bacteroidaceae bacterium (assembly GCA_963642795.1). Classification (GTDB taxonomy): domain Bacteria; phylum Bacteroidota; class Bacteroidia; order Bacteroidales; family UBA932; genus Cryptobacteroides. Next base: position 8,415 of record CAVIHT010000049.1, on the reverse strand, counting down.
ACTGACCCCGCAGCAGATTGCCGAAGATGTAATCAATGTCATAGGCGAAAAATAAGTAACTTTACCCCCTGCAATCTCAAGTAGGCTTTCATGCAAGCCGGAATGATGAAACACGAAAAGTCAGATTACAGATGAAAGAGTTGTATTTTAATACTGTTCAACAGTTTAACGACTGTTACGGCTTTGAGACCCTCCACCCGCAGGTGAGCGTGGTGCGTTTCGACCGCGAGAGAGAGGTGACGGAGGGGATATACCACTACGGACTTTATGCCCTCTTCCTGAAGGAGAACAAAGGCTGCAAGCTCTCCTACGGTCTCACCGAATATGACTTCGACGAGATGACGGTGACCAGTTTCGCACCAGGGCAGAGCGTAAAGGTGGCGGCCAATCCGGAAGTTAAGTACCCGAAATGGACGGCTCTGGTATTTCATCCCGATCTGCTCGCCCGCACTCCGCTCGGCAGGAACATTGACCGCTATGAGTTTTTCGAATATACTTCCGATGAGGCGCTGCATCTTTCCGTCGGCGAAATAGAGATTTTTCGAGGGGTTCTGAATATGATTGAGCAGGAACTTCGCCGGAGCATAGACAAGCATTCGCGTGAGCTCATAGTCAGCAACATCGAACTGCTTCTCAACTATTGCCTTCGTTTTTACGACAGACAGTTTATAACCCGCGAGGAAATAAACCATACCGTGGTCAGGAAGTTTTCGTCACTGCTTGACTCATATCTGGCCGAGAACGCCGAAAACGAAGGTCTTCCTACAGTCGGATATTTTGCCGATAAATGCTGCTACTCGACTAAATATTTCGGGGAGCTGGTCAAGACCGAAACCGGCCGGACCGCCAGGGATTTCATAAACGACAGGATTCTCGTTTCTGCCAAAAAACTTCTCGCGGACGAGTCAAAGAGCATCGCGCGTGTGAGTCAGATGCTGGGATTCGAGTACCCACAGCACTTCGTCCGCTTCTTCAAGTCACATAGCGGAGTGACCCCGTCGGAGTACCGCAAAACATCCTAAACAAAATGAATATGAGGACAATAATGTCGAGGTTTTTCTTCGCGGGCATATTCAGAAGCTGTTTAAAAATAATTCCACATAATAAAATGCGGGAACCATTTTTAAACAGCTTCTAAACACATCTTCGTTCATCAACCGCTACCGGCTTTCCACTGCCAGCGTGGTCAACGCCGCCATCCGCAAGCTCATGAAGACACCGACAAATTCCTGTGGCTCTGGATCAACCGGCAGTACAACAATGCGTGAGTCAAGGATGTGGAGCCGGTGGAAGGCAGAGGTGTCCGGCACGATGAATCTTGCGTTAAAATGTGTATATTTGTAGGCTTTTAGAGAGTGCCGGGCAATGTGTAGGTGTTGGTTTGCCGGAAAAAGGTGGACAACGGTTGCCGGGCATATTCAAGGCTGCGTATTGACTTTTAAAAGAACAAATTATACTATGACACAGGACGAACTGTTCAAGGTGCTGGTGGCACATTGCAAGGAGTACGGGTTCATATTCCCGTCAAGTGAGATTTATGACGGATTGGCTGCGGTCTATGACTATGGCCAGATGGGCGTAGAGCTGAAGAACAACATCAAGCAGTACTGGTGGAACGCCATGACGAGGCTGAACGAGAACATCGTCGGCATCGACTCATGCGTGTTCATGCACCCTAAGACTTGGGTGGCTTCAGGTCACGTGGCGGCGTTCAATGATCCCCTTATCGACAACAAGGACTCCAAGAAGAGGTACCGAGCCGACAACCTGATCGAGGACTATCTCGGCAAGATCGAGGAGAAGATGAACAAGGAGGTCGAGAAAGGTCGCAGGAAGTTCGGAGAGGCGTTCAACGAGGAGCAGTTCCGCGCCACTAACCCTAACATCCTCAGGGAGAAGGCTAAATACGACGAGGTTCACAACCGTTATGTGGCCGCCGAGCAGGCCAACGACCTTGGCGAGTACAAACAGATCATCCTTGACTGCGGCATCGTGGATCCTATCTCAGGCACTGCCAACTGGACCGACGTGCGTCAGTTCAACCTGATGTTTTCCACCCAGATCAGCAACACCGGCAATGCGGACGACAAAATCTACCTCCGTCCGGAGACGGCGCAGGGAATATTCGTTGAATATCTCAACGTCCAGAAGACCGGTCGCATGAAGATTCCGTTTGGAATAGCGCAGATCGGAAAAGCTTTCAGAAACGAGATTGTTGCGAGACAGTTCATATTCAGAATGAGGGAGTTCGAGCAGATGGAGATGGAGTTCTTCTGCCGCCCGGGTACAGAGATGGAGTGGTTCAGGAAATGGAAGGAGAACCGCATGAAATGGCACGTCAGCCTCGGGATGGGAGCCGAGAACTACCGCTTCCACGACCACGAGAAACTTGCTCACTACGCCAACGCCGCCACTGACATCGAGTTCAACTTTCCGTTCGGTTTCAAGGAGTTGGAGGGAATCCACTCCCGCACTGACTTCGACCTCGGAAACCATCAGAGACTGTCAGGAAAGAAGATCCAGTATTTCGACCCTGAGACCAACGAGAGCTACGTTCCTTACTGCGTGGAGACTTCCATCGGTGTGGACAGAATGTTCCTCGCCGTGCTCAGCCACTCCTACAAGGTCGAGCAGCTTGAGGGAGGGGAGAGCCGCGTCGTACTTGGCCTTCCTGCCCCGCTGGCTCCTGTGAAGGTCGCAGTGCTGCCTCTTATCAACAAGGACGGTCTTCCTGAAAAGGCTCAGGAGGTGATGAACGAACTCAAGTTCGATTTCAACTGCCAATACGACCCTAAGGACTCGATCGGAAAGCGTTATCGCCGTCAGGATGCCATCGGCACTCCGTTCTGCGTGACAATCGATCATGATTCGCTGAACGACAATTGCGTCACCATCCGCGAGCGCGACACCATGGAGCAGAGAAGGGTTCCGATCGCCGAACTCCGCGGAATCATCGACAAAGAAGTCAACATGAACAACCTCCTCAGGAAACTTTAGAAGCTGTTTTGATTTGTTTGCTTGAAGGTTTGAGAGCGAAAGACTTCAGGTTTGACCGCATATTCCAAGGAGGATGGCGGTGCTGTCTGACTGAAGAAGCGGGAAGAAAAGGAACTTATATTAGCATTAATATCATAATATTTGTAAGATGTTGATAAAAAGCAACTTCTTTCAATATGCCCTTCTTGTTGTCAATGATAATTGATTGATATTCAGAGGAATCGGTGCCAAAAATTAAGAACTGGAATCTTAATTTTGAAGTAAAAGTTTGATTTTCAATAACATAAGATTAGCCAAAAGTAAAACTTTTTTTCATTACTTTTTCACCGATTCTTCGGAACTTTACAGTCGCAAACTATTAACTGTTATTTAAGATGAGAAAAAGTTTACTGTTATTATTTTTGTTTTTGACATTCAGTAATTCGTTGTTTTCACAGGAGAACAAGAATCCAAGTTTCAACCGTGTCTTCGCGGGAAACGTTGAGGCAGGAGTTCTTTTCAATGACGGCTTTGCGGGTGAATATGTAAATCTGTCATCTGGGTACAACATTCTTCCCGGGCTGTTCGCCGGGGTGGGAATCGGGATAAAGGATCAGCGGTTCAACACTCCTTCGAATGTGAAGTCAGTTCTTGTCCCTACATTCATCCAGTTGAGGTACAGCTTTCTGAACAAGTCCGTAAGCCCTTTCATAGATTTGAAAGGTGGCTTGATATCGGACTATTCTCCTTCCTTGAAGGATATGCCTGAGGGTTTCCGTGATTCCGGTTGCGGCCATTTCTTCAGGGTTGGAATCGGCGTTGACTACAAGAGATACTCGTTCTACGTTGGTGACGACTGGTCGCAGATTTCGTATTCAGATAGCGCCCTTAACAACTATGCATGGGTTTTCGGCATCGGGTACAGATTCTAACGGAAATCTTTCGTGGTGAGTAACTGGCTGACTAACAGCGAATAAAGCAATCGTCTTTAGGTGTAACTACCTAAAGACGATTGCTTTTATTGTTGATTATTAAGCGATTAGCCTCCACGGTACTTTGGGCAAAGGTCACTTCGACAGGCTCAGAGACCTGCTGTGTGTGGGGGGATACTGTCTCAAAAATAAGACTTTCCCTGCGAGAATTAAAAATTCAAGATTGTCCGTGTACGGGTACGGACTTTTTGGCTAACGCTGAGACTTTTGAGACAGCCCGGGGAGGGGCAGCGACCGACGGATGTAGGCACGGTGGCTAATCGTGGGCACAGCAACTGGCTGTAGCGTCAAGTTTTACTTCTCGTACGGGGTATAGACTCCGAACTCGGCGAGTGAGAGAAGGCCGGTCCAGCGGGTGAAACGGACACGGACGGCGTCGGCGTAAACCTTGTCGAAACGGTGGATCTTCACTCGGCTCTGAGTCGGGGTGGTGCCGCTGAAGACTGGGTGCCAGGAACCACGGTGGAGATATTCAATGACATATTCCTGCATCACGCCGGCCTTTGGTTCGGTCATCACTACCATGTTGATTAGGCTGCCGGGGTCGAGCTCGACTTTCCAGAACGGGTTTTTGACTTCGGGGCTGGAGACCCAGCAGGTGCGGAAGTTGTCGTCGTTGGCGAAGTCCATGATGTCCATGTCGTCGGACCAGGAGGAATCGCACGGCTTGCCGACGGCGATGTTGATGTCGGTGATAGGCTCCATTGTCTCGGCCACATCCACGATATGGCCGGTGTTCTTCCAGATCTTGCCGATGCGCTTCAGGGCGTCGATGCAGTTTTGGTCCATCAGACCGTCACGGTTAGGAGCAGAGTTCAGGATGTAGGTGCAGTAGGCGTTATTGTAAGGGATTATATTCCCTTTCACGATCTCGTCAACGTCCTTGAGAGGAGAGGAAGGGAACTCGGTCTTCCAGAACCAGGTCTTCTGGAGAGGGTAGCACGCCATTGCCGGCAGCCGATTGGTCTCAGGGGAGATCTTCTGGCCGGCGCCTTGCTCGTAGCAGCGGATGTCCGAGTAGAAGAGCGCCTCGGACGGGTATTTCGCCCCGTTCAGATCCATCACCAAACAGTTCGGCTGGATGCTCTTGATGAGATGATAAAACTCCGGAAATGAGACATCTGAATATGAAATCCTACCCCACGGAGCGTCCCATCCGTCAAACATGATGGTATTGACAGGGCCATATTCAGTGAGAAGTTCGCGCACCTGACTTTTGAGCAGGTTGATCTTTTCCGGGGTGAACGGCATCGTAGGGCGGATTCGGTGATGGGTGTCCAGGATCGAGAAGTGGAACATTATCTGCATCCCGGCCTTGTGGACGGAATTGACCAGTTCACGAAGCACATCCCGGTGAAGAGGCGAGCTCATCACGCTGTAGTCCGTGGTCTTTGTGTCCCATAGACAGAAGCCGCTGTGGTGCTTGACGGAGACGCAGATGAATTTCATCCCGGCGCTTCGGGCTGCCTCGACCCATTGGTCGGTGCCCAGCTTGGCCGGATTGAACACCTCCGGACTGAGGTCAGGATCGGTCCAGTCGGCTGTCTGGTAGGTCGGGAGACCGAAATGAACGAACATTCCGAGCCTCAGGTCGACGAACTCCTGCTGGAGCTGGTGGAGACTTTTCTCCTGCGCCGCCATCATCATCGGGACGGCCAGAAGGGCCAGAAGGGTTAAGATGTACTTTTTCATAGTCGCTAAGTTACTGAAAAATTAGTAACTTTAGGGCGTAAATGAATATTTATTGATTTTAAATAGATTCTGGATAATGGATTCAAAAGAAAGAATAGCGAAAGCGTTGACTGTCGCGACCGACACCAAGGTGTTCGAGATGGGCTGCGGGGTCAGCTCAATGGCTCCGGAAGAGTTCAAGAAATGGTTCCCTGAAAGCAAGGCCGCGGTGGTGGTCGCCGACCTCAACACTTGGGACGCTCTCGGCCGTAAGGTCTATGAGCAGTTCGTGGCCGCCGGGGTGCACACGGAGAAATATGTCATAGAGACCAGGGAGTTCCACGCCGACTGGCGGTACGTCGATATGGTTGACCACATCATCGCCGGAGACTTCGCCGCCGCGAAGAGCATAGAGAACGACCCTGACTATGTCGAGCCGGACGCGGATAAGGCTTTCAGACCTTCCGCCGAGGCTGAATCTGTCGCCGTCTCCGTCGGGTCGGGTGTCATCAACGACCTCTGCAAACTGGCTTCACATCACTACGGCCAGTCCTATCTGACATTGCCCACAGCGGCTTCCGTTGACGGTTTCTCATCGTTCGGAGCCTCCATTTCCTACCATAACTCCAAGCAGACGTTCTCCTGCCCGGCACCGAAGGTGATCATTGCCGACATAGACGTGATCGCCGCCGCCCCGAAGGCGATGACCGCGGCGGGTTACGCCGACCTGGCCGCCAAGGTTCCGGCCGGGGCCGAGTGGATGATCGCCGACCTGATGGGCTCGGAGCCGATCAAGCCGGATGCATGGCACGTTCTTCAGGACTGTCTGGATGACCTTCTGGCTGACCCTGAAGGAGTTGCAAAAGGTGACAAGCAGGCCGTCGCCGACTTGTTCGAGGGCTTGACCCTCAGCGGAATAGCGATGCAGGCCGCACAGTCCAGCCGCCCGGCCTCCTGTTGCGACCACCTGTTCAGCCATATTCTTGACATGACCCATCACCGTTTCAACGGCAAGCTCCAGTCGCACGGATTTCAGGTTGCGATCGGGACGCTTACGATGTGCGCCGTGTTCGACGAGCTGTTCAAGATGGATCTCACAAAGATCGATGTGGATGCCTGCGTGAAGGCTTGGCCTACACTTGAGCAGGAACAGGAAAGGGCTCTTGGGATATTCAAGGATTTCCCTGCGCCGAAGCTGGGCTACACGGAAATTACCAAGAAATATGACGACGCCCAGACCGTGCGCGAGCAGCTGACGAAGGTGAAGGAATGCTGGCCGGAGTTCAAGAAAAAGCTTCAGGGACAGGTATATTCATTCTCCAAGATGCAGGATCTGATGAAGAAGGCCGGCGCGCCGTACGATCCTTCAATGATCGGCGTGACCCGCGGGATGCTTAAGAATATGTTCCCGAAGGTTCAGCTGATGCGTTTCCGCTTCAATGTGCTCGACCTTGCGAAGAGGGGGATGTTCTACGACCCTCTCGTCGAGTCGGTCTTCGCTCCGGGCGGGGCCTGGGACTTGACAAAAGAACGGGTTTAGAGTTATTTCAGCGGCTGTCACTCTCGGTGAAGTGATAGGGTCGTCCGCCACAAAAGACGAGTTAGGAATATGACAGTGCGTGGAACGGGTGTCCGTGGCTTTGCGAAAGGCCGTGCGTTCGTGGTCAGGGACTGCGGACAGAGGAATCCGTTCGAAGACATCCCGCCCGGCAGCATTCTGGTTGCCGAGCGGCTGTCACTGTCAGACTCCACTCTGATTAATTTCCACAATGTCGTAGGAATTGCCCTCCGTGAGGAAGACGCTGACGGTCAAGTCTGTGTGCTGGCGAAAGGCATAGGCGTTCCCGCAATTGTCGGCATCTCCGATTGTTTCAAGGAAATCGTGACAGGCGACCGTCTCTTGATCTGGAACTTGGATCTGATGGTCAATCCTGACCTCGACACGACCATAGCCTACGAGAAAGCCCGCTCCGGAGCCGACACCCAGCTCAGCCTCGACTTCCCGCACTCGACGTATTTCTAAAGGCCGTTTGATTTCATAAGTTTTGGACTTGATCCGTCATTTTTTAAGGATTACTTAACGCTTACTTAACGCTTACTGATCTTTCGAAACCGATAGAAAATATAACTAGAATTCAACCAGCCAATCGTGAAGTACACGAATTCCATCATCAATGTTATCATAATCCGGCATTGCATTAATGTTTGGAATCCATCCGGAACTGATCTTTGAACAACAACCCACAACTCCAAATCCCCCACTGACATTCCCGACACGAAAGTTCATCGGCGCAAAACCTTTTAAAGGCATTTCTATCAGCACGGATAATCGCTTCTTTGAGTGTGTCCCTCTTCTGAACTGACTCCTGGCAATGCGCCAGATTAGAGACCAAGGAAAAGATAAGATAAGACACCCACACAAGAAGCGTTCACACTTTTTCAAAATTTCAGGCATCAATCCTTTTTGTATGTAAAGAAAGAGTCTGAGCTTACATAATTACCGTCAGTCCAGTCAACGAAACACATATTGTTGATCTTGATTGTTATCTCACCGTTCTCAAAGCTGACCATTTCAGCTTTCTCGGCGGGGTGGACATTTTTGAGACAGTATCCCCACACACAACAGGTCTCTGAGCCTGTCGAAGTGACCTCAGCCCAAAGCACCGTGGAGGCTAATCGCTTAATAATCAATAATAAAAGCAATCGTCTTTAGGTGTAACTACCTAAAGACGATTGCTTTATTCGCTGTTAGTCAGCCAGTTACTCACCACGAAAG
>CAVIHT010000048.1:0-11912 GCA_963642795.1 Bacteroidaceae bacterium | reverse complement strand
TTTTGAGTCAGTCTCTTTTTTGGAAGTTATTTTTTAAGGATTACTTATTATGTGGAACGAGGATTTTTATGTAAGTTTGCACCTATGGAAAAGAATTCAGCGAGACCCAGGATATTCCTTTACACAGACGGGGCTTCAAGCGGGAACCCGGGGCCGGGAGGCTACGGTGTTGTGTTGAAGTGTGCTGGGCATGAGAAGGAGATGAGCGGGGGATTCATCCGGACTACCAACAATCGGATGGAGTTGCTTGCCGTCATCAAGGGACTGGAGGCGATAAAGTGGCGAAACGCTGAGGTTGAGGTCTATAGTGACTCGTCCTACGTTGTGAAGGCGGTGAATGAAGGCTGGCTTCTGAATTGGGAGCGTAAAGGGTGGAAGAAAGTCAGGAATCCGGATCTGTGGATGCGCTTTCTGAGCGTCTATCGGATGCATCGGGTGACGTTCCACTGGCTTAAGGGACACAACGGGCATCCGGAGAACGAGAGGTGTGACAGGTTGGCCGTTGCTGCCGGTGCCGGGGCGGTGGCTGCCGGGAAGACACTTCCTGTTGACGAAGGCTATGAACTTAACGCCGCCGTTGAGGGCAGTCTCGTTGGTTTTGATTAAATTTGTGAATATTTTCACGTCAGCTCCCGCTGGCGGTGACCGCTAAAATACAGTTATTATGGAAAGAAATAACAAAAGACCGATTGTCGGAATAACGCAAGGTGACGGGAACGGAATCGGATACGAAGTGATTATCAAGTCTTTGGCTGATGCGAGGATTCTGGAGTCCTTCACTCCGGTGATCTACGGATCTTCGAAGATTTTCGGATTTTACCGCAAACTCATCCACAATCTTGACCAGATGGACACCTACGTGATCCAGAGTGCCAAAGATGTGAAACCCAAGAAGATCAACATTGTCAACTGTCTGCCGGACAATGTGTTCGTTGAGCCTGGACAATCCACGCCGGAGTCAGCCAAATCTGCGATCCGGTCTTTGGAATGTGCCGTGGAGGACATCAAGAACGGAGACATCGACGTGCTGGTGACCGCTCCGATCAACAAGAAGGCCATGGTGGCCGAAGGCTTCGGCAACACCGGGCACACTGAATATCTCCAAAAGGAGTTCGGAGTGGAGGACGTGCTGATGTTCATGGTCTCCGACCAGCTAAGAATCAGCGTTGTGACCGGGCATATTCCTTTGAAGGACGTTCCGGTGTCGATCACCCAAGAGAAGATCGTGAACAAACTGAGGTTGATGACGGGTTCGCTTAAGAGGGATTTCGGCATAGTGGAGCCTAAGATCGCCGTGCTTGGTCTGAATCCGCATTGCGGCGATGGAGGATTGCTTGGCGACGAGGAGGAGAGAATCATCCTCCCTGCCGTTAAGGCCGCCAATGCCGAGGGGCTTCTGGCTTTCGGTCCATATTCTCCGGACGGGTTTTTCGGACTTGGTCACTATGCGAAGTTCGATGCCACGTTGGCCATGTACCATGATCAGGGGTTGGCTCCGTTCAAGGCCTTGGCCTTCGAGGATGGTGTGAACTTCACGGCCGGTCTTCCTATCGTGAGGACCTCGCCAGACCATGGCACGGCCTACGAGATGGCCGGGCGTGATGAGGCTGACCCTCAGTCCATGATGTCATCCATCTACACGGCGATAGACATCTTCCGCAAGAGGGCTGCGTACGATGACCTCCACGAAGGAAAGATGCAGAAGAAGTGACTGAATCCGGTCACTGGACCCGCCCGGAGCGGGAGGGTGTTCAGAAACATGAATTTATGAACATGAACTACAAGCGATCGATCATGATTACCGGCGGCGCCGGTTTCATAGGCAGCCACGTTGTCAGGCTTTTCGTCAACAAGTATCCTGACTGTCGTGTCGTCAACCTTGACAAACTTACCTACGCCGGCAATCTCGCCAATCTCAAAGATATTGAGAATCATCCGAACTACATTTTCGTCAAGGCCGACATCTGCGACCTTGAGACAGTCCGTAAGGTGATCCATGAATATTCCATCGACGGCATCATCCATCTCGCCGCTGAGAGCCATGTTGACCGTTCGATAAAGGATCCGTTCATATTCGCAAAGACTAATGTCCTTGGCACTTTGACCCTGCTTCAGGCCGCCCGTGAGTTCTGGGAGCCGCAAGGTTGGGAGGGCAAGAGGTTCTACCACATTTCTACCGACGAGGTTTATGGCGCCCTTGAGATGACAAGGCCGGAGGGAGATCCGGCGGGGAACGAGTGGGGAGGCGGTCCGTTTGGCGACACGTTCTTCACGGAGGAGAGCAAGTACCGGCCTCACAGTCCGTATTCTGCGGCCAAAGCCTCCAGCGATCATTTCGTGAGGGCCTATCACGACACGTACGGTATGCCGACGATTGTGACCAATTGCTCGAACAATTACGGTCCGTACCAATTCCCGGAAAAGCTGATTCCATTGTTTATCAATAATATTCGTCAGCGCCGGCCGCTTCCGGTCTATGGGAAAGGAGAAAATGTGCGTGACTGGCTATATGTCGAAGATCATGCAAGGGCCATAGACTTGATTTTCCACAAGGGCAGGATTTCCGAGACCTACAACATCGGTGGCTTCAATGAGTGGAAGAACATTGATCTGATCAAGGTTCTGATCAAGAATGTGGATCGGTTGCTTGGCCGTCCGGATGGTGCGGATGATGACCTCATAACCTTCGTGGCAGATCGCAAGGGGCATGACATGCGCTATGCCATAGATTCCTCGAAATTGAAGAACGAACTCGGTTGGGAACCGAGCCTTCAGTTTGCGGAAGGGATCGAGAAAACCGTCCGCTGGTACCTTGACAACGGACAGTGGCTGGATAATGTGACCAGCGGTGAGTATCTCCGCTATTATGATGATATGTACAAAGTTCGCTAGCTGGCTTCTGTGGCGGAAAAAGAAAAATGTGGGATTTTGCACGGTAAACCAAAATCCCACATTTTTCTTTTTCCGCCACAGTCGTTGCTGTGTTCGAATAAATTCTCAGAGTAACTTTCCGTTTGCGGTAAGGTTTTCTGACGGAGATGCGTGCGCATCTGGCATTTCTGCTGCCTCACGGCCTTGAATCCAAGGAATTCCGCTTCGGCGTCCAATCAGCCTTTGCCTGCTGTACAGAAAGTGTACGGCAAAGGTACACATTATTTTGTTATCTCCAAATATTATTTTGTAATTTCTTGAAAAATTAATTTATTTGAACCAAAATAAGTGTTTATGCCATAGTGAAATTAATGGCAGGGTATATACCTAAAGCACTATTTCAAGTAATCAAAAATCCCGACAGCATCCAACCCTCCGTCCTAAACATTGCCGCCGGGATCATCCGCGAATCATTCAAACTCTAGCATTGCGTGGACACTGCTTCATCCACGGTTTCGACGGTGTTTGCGATCACCTCCATGATGGTCTTTTCCGTGCCGTCATTGGCGGTGTACTTCTGTGAGCGAAGTCTTCCTACAACATAGACAGGGAAACCTTTCGCTATGATTTCAAGCGATGGAATGCCCTTGTTCCCTTCCCAAGCTGTCACGTTGTGCCATGTGGTCTCGATGTTGGGCTCGCCGTTCCGGCCTTTATAAGCGAAGTTCGTGGCCACTGAGAAATGCGCCACCCGGGAGTCACCGACCTTGAGAATGTTGACATTGCCGACATTCCCGCGGATTTCAATTCTGTTCAACTGTTCCATGATTCAAGTTTTTTTGAAGTTTTGTCTGACGCAAAGTTATAATGGCAGCGACGCTGTAATGTCGGTCATGAAAAATGTTCGCTGAGATTTTTCCGAATCTTATCGAAATTGCTGTTTCTTTATCTTTCGGAACCGTATTTTGAAATTTAATCAGGGCGATGGATGGATTTCTTTTGACGCAAAGATATTCTTTTGCCCTATAAAGAAAAATTTTATGAGCGCAATGGTTTCTCTTGCGTACGTAAGTTTGATAAGAAACAGAAATATATTCTTCATGTTCCTTTTGATTCCTTTCAATTGTCGTTTATGTTGAGCATATTTGCCGGGGCGGCGTCTTCCTCTCTCATTGCGATGATGATGACTCGTGAGCCGGCGTGTGGGACGAGGATGGCCGCGGGGGACTGCAAAGCTTATCGGCTTGAGCCGTCCGAACTAAAGTAACGTACAGGATGTATAAGACAGAAGAAGAACAGAGGGGAAGATGTCTTGAGTGCGGAGATGTTCTTCCCTATGGACGGAGCGACATGAAATTCTGCTGCGTCAGTTGTAAAAGCCGCTATCACTATGTCAACGGAGGCCATCTGAAAGGCCTTCGGATGAAAACCATCGGAGCTCTGGACAGAAACCACGGGATTCTGGAGTCTCTGTTGGAGAAAGGGGTCACTTCAATGAATATTCCTGACCTTGCGCAGATGGGCTACAGGTTTGACTGTATCACATCCTACCACAAGGTCAGGAATCATGCGGAATATCGATGTTACGATCTCAAATATTTCATGACGGAAAGCCGGATTTTCGGTCTTGCCAGAATTGAGGTGAAGTCATCAGCAAAGAAACGCTAAGCCTCCTCGGAGCATTCTTCGTCCTTGCCCGCGTCCTTGAACAGGAACACGAACAGGATTCCGACCAGGAGGGCGTAACCTGCGAAGATGTACCAGGCCGTGGCCCAGTCAGGCTGTGCGGCGTTATAGACGTAGTGGTTCACGACTTTGCCGGCGGCCCATGTCCCGATCGAGGCGCCAAGGCCGTTGGTCATCAGCATGAAAAGCCCTTGCGCGCTGGAACGGATGTCCTTTGTGGTCTTGCGGTTCACGTAGAGCGATCCGGAGATGTTGAAGAAATCGAAAGCTACACCGTACACAAGGCATGAGAGGATGAACAGCCATACTCCTGAGCCAGGGTTGCCGATTCCGAAAAATCCGAACCTGAGCACCCATGCGAACATCGCGATGAGCATCACCTTCTTGATTCCGAACCTTTTCATGAAGAACGGTATAAGGAGGATGCACAGGGTCTCTGACATCTGGCTGAGCGAGATGAGGGCATTGGCGTTGCGCGCGCCCCATGCGTCGGCATATTCAGGACTCCCCGCGAATGAGGAGATGAACGAGTTGGCGTAGCCGTTCGTGATCTGGAGAGACGCGCCGAGAAGCATCGAGAAGATGAAGAAAATGGCCATCTGCCTGTCTTTGAACAGCGAGAACGCCTTGAGTCCGGATGCTTCCATGAAGCTGCTGCCGCTGGCTTTCTTGACAGGCACGTTCGGAAGGCTGAGAGCATAGACTCCGAGAACCAGACTTAGGACTCCGGAGGTGAAGAACTGGAAGTAACTGTGCTGGTACTGGATTCCGGAAGGGTCTTTCATGAAGTTCACGAAGAGCATCGTGCAGATGAAGCCGACGGTTCCGAACACGCGGATCGGAGGGAACGCCTTGACGGTGTCCTTGCCTGCGCCCTCAAGACCGGCGTAGGCCACCGAGTTTGTCAGGGCGATTGTCGGCATGTAGAACGCCACGCTGATCGTATAAAGGATGTAGAAGACGCTGAAATTGAAGTCTGACCCCACAACGTACGCCCCGTCGGCCAGGTTGACGTTGCCCATCGCATACAGCCCGGCTCCGAGCATTGCCGCGCCCGCGATCAGTTGGCAGAGGGAAAGCGTCTTCTGTGCCGGGATCCATCTGTCGGCCACGATGCCGATCAGCGCCGGCATGAATATGGAGACAAAGCCTTGGGTCGCGAAAAACAGCCAGATCTGAGGCCCGAGGCCGGCTTTGCCGAGAAAACTGCCCATTGATGTCAGATAGGCTCCCCAGATCGCGTACTGGAGGAAGTTCATGATGATCAGCCTGAGGCTGATGTGATTGTTGTTCATAATGTTATCTTGTCTTTTTGTTATTTGCGCATGGTCAAAACAAACAAATGTACGAGTTTTCGTCTAAAAATCACTATCTTTGAGGGTCAATTTTGAAAGAATGGTTTTCAGAGAGATAGCAAAGGATCCCGGATCAAGGGCAAGGACTGGAGTGTTCACCACCGATCACGGTGAGGTGAAAACCCCCATATTCATGCCTGTGGGGACGGTCGGCTCCGTCAAGGGAGTCTATCATAAGGACTTGAAGGACGACATCAAGGCCGAGATCATCCTTGGCAACACCTATCATCTCTATCTGAGGCCCGGACTCGACACTTTGAGAAAGGTCGGAGGTCTGCACAAGTTTGAGAATTGGGACAGGCCGATCCTTACTGACAGCGGCGGATTTCAGGTGTTCTCGCTGACAAAGATCCGCAAGATCACCGAAGAAGGCTGCCGGTTCCAGTCCCACATTGACGGCTCAAGGCACACATTCACGCCGGAGAACAATGTGGACACCCAGAGAGTGATCGGCGCGGACATCATGATGGCGCTTGACGAGTGCTGTCCAGGTGACGCTGACGAGAGGTACGCCGCCAAGTCCTTGAAACTGACTCAAGGATGGCTTGAGCGTTATTTCAAGCATTTTCGCGAGACAGAGCCTCTGTACGGGTACAATCAGGTGATGTTCCCGATCATTCAGGGCTGTGTCTATCCGGAGCTCCGCAAAAGGGCAGTTGACCATGCCGTGAGCCTTGTCGGGGACAGCGATGCGGTCGGCGGTTTCGCGATCGGCGGACTTGCGGTGGGGGAGCCTGTCGAGAAGATGTACGAGATGCTGGAACTTGTCTGCCCGATCCTGCCTGACAGCAGGCCAAGGTATCTTATGGGAGTCGGCACTCCGGCCAACATCCTTGAGGGAATCGCGAGGGGAGTGGACATGTTCGACTGCGTGATGCCTACCCGAAACGGCCGCAACGGCATGCTCTTCACATGGAACGGCATAATGAATATGCGCAATTCCAAATGGGCGGAGGATTTCTCGCCGATCGATCCGGAGGGTGCCTCGTTCGTTGACCGGACATATTCAAGAGCCTATCTGCATCATCTTTTCATCGCGAAGGAGATGTTCGCCGCGATGATCGCCAGCGAGCATAATCTGGCGTTCTACCTCGACCTTGTCCGCGAGGCGCGCCGTCACATAGAGGCAGGGGACTTCGCTTCGTGGAAGGACGTGACGGTAAAGAGAATAAGTTCAAGACTTTAGGAATATGGGTGTGGGACTGAAGAAGATAGACTGGTACATCATAAAGAAGTTCATAATGACCTTCTTTATTGCCCTTCTTCTCATCATCGGAATCGTCATAATCTTCGACATCAGCGAGAAGATCAACCACTTTGTCGAGAACAAGGCTCCTCTTAACGCCATAGTGTTCGACTATTACATGAACTTCGTCCCGTATTTCGTGAACATGTTCAGTCCTCTGTTCGTGTTCATCACCGTGATATTCTTCACGTCCAGAATGGCGGCCAACAGCGAGATCATCGCCATCCTGTCCTGCGGCGTGAGCTACAGGAGGATGATGGTGCCGTACATGGTGTCGGCTTTTCTGATCGCAACCTTGTCCCTTTCCCTGAACCTTTGGATCATCCCGAGATCCAATGTCCAGCGAATAGAATTTGAACTTAAGTACGTGAAGCACAGAAACTCTCTGTCTTCCAGCAATGTCCATTACCAGATCAACCCTGGGAAATTCGTCTCGGTGGCGTCCTTCAGCTCATGGAACAACACCGCCTATGATTTCACCCTTGAGGACATAGAGAACAATAGGTTGGTCAAGAAGATCTCAGCGGAGAAAGCTGTCTGGGACAGCACATTCGGTGGCTGGAAACTGAAGAATTACTTTATAAGGGAATATTCAGAAGGCCTTAAGGACAGGGTGACCATCGGCGCTCAGCTTGACACCGTGCTCAGCTTGACTGTCACGGACTTCTACCGCAACAAGAAGACCGTAGAGACGTTGCCGGCCGGGCAGCTCGACGAGTTGATAGCCACGCAGAAGATGAGGGGGGACGCCAATGTGATGTATGCGCTTATCGAGAAGCACAACCGCTATGCTTTGCCATTCTCCGCTTTCATCCTGACCCTTATGGGCGTGAGCCTTTCCTCAAGAAAGCGCAGGGGAGGCATCGGCCTTAACATCGGCATCGGCATCGGCATCAGTTTCACCTATATCCTTTTCATGAGGTTCAGCCAGATGTTCGTCTATTCCGGAGCTTTGCCCCCGGTGGTCGCCCTGTGGCTTCCGAATGTGATATTCGGTGTGATCGCGGCCGTCCTGTATAATCGGGCTTCCAAATGATATGATGAATATGAATGCATTGAAAGTCAAGATAGTAAACAAGAGCCAATGGCCGAATCCCGCTTATGCCACCGAAGCGTCGGCGGGAATGGACTTGAGGGCCGACATCACGGAACCTATCGTGCTGAAGCCGCTGGAAAGGGTTCTGGTGCCTACGGGAATATTCATTGAACTTCCTGTCGGCTACGAGGCTCAGGTACGTCCGCGCAGCGGCCTGGCCACGAAGAAGGGAATCACAGTGATCAACAGTCCCGGAACCGTGGATGCAGATTATCGCGGTGAACTGAAGATTTCACTGGTCAACCTTTCCAATGAGCCGTTCGAGATTGTTCCGGGTGAGAGGATCGCGCAGATGATTGTCGCCCGTCATGAGCGTGTCGAGTGGGAGGATGTCGAGGTTCTCTCGGAGACGGAGCGCGGTGCCGGCGGCTGGGGTAGTACCGGGAAGTGCTAAGCACTTATCAGTACTACAGTACCTTCTACCCGTAATCCCTTATGGGACAGCTACAGTGAGGCTTTGGGGATAGTATTCCGCTAATCCCTTGCGTCGCGGAGTTCCGGTAGGTTGATTTTTTTAAGTTTTGAATATGGATATTCAGAGATTATATTCGGCGTTCAAGGAGTGCGGACGCATGACGACGGACAGCAGGACCGTCGCGGGAGGGGAGATGTTCTTCGCCTTGAAGGGGGAGAATTTCGATGGCAATGAATATGCTCTCAAGGCTCTTGAGGCGGGGGCTCGTTATGCTGTCGTGGACGAAGGATCGGGAGCGGCAGCTTCTGGGGATCCTCGTGTGATTGTCGTGCCTGACACGCTTGAGGCTCTCCAGGCACTTGCGCGTCACCATCGGGAGAACACTCTTGTGGATGGCAAACGTCTGACTGTCATAGGTTTGACTGGAACTAACGGTAAGACCACCACGAAGGAGTTGATCACGAGAGTGTTGTCGGTAAAGTACAAAGTCACCTCTACTCATGGCAATCTGAACAATGACATTGGTGTGCCTCTGTCTGTCCTTGGCATCAATTCAGAGACGCAGATCGCTGTGATAGAGATGGGGGCTAACCATCCGGATGATATTGAGAGACTGGTGAAGGTCTGCGAGCCGGATTATGGTCTGATCACCAATGTCGGGAAGGCTCATCTGCTCGGGTTCGGCAGCTTCGAGGGGGTGAAGAAGGCCAAGGGAAAGCTGTACGACTATCTTGCCGAACATGGAGGAAGAATATTCTTGAATGCGGACGATGAGAATCTTGTCGAAATGGCAGCCGCCCGCAAAGGGTTGAAAGTCATTGAATATGGCATTGATTATTGGGGGGCGGTGGTTCTGCCCTCCGACGAGGGGCATCCTTTCGTGCGGATGGCCCTGCAATGCTCACCAATCTCCAAAGCGTCCTACGGTACGGAAACCCTCCTCGCCCTCGAAACCCATCTGGCCGGAGCCTACAATGCTTCCAACATAGCCGCCGCCATCGCCGTAGGACTCCATTTCGGAGTCTCTCTCGAAGATGCGTTACAGGCTGTGAGTGAATATATTCCTAAAAACAATCGTTCGCAGTTGGAAAAGACCGGACGCAACATCCTGATCGAGGATGCCTACAACGCCAACCCGATGAGTATGGCCGCGGCGCTTGAGAACCTCGCCACAGTGCAGGCACCGCATAAAGCCGTGATGTTAGGGGATATGCGTGAACTCGGTGTCGATTCTGTAGCCGAGCATGCCGCCATATTAAAGAAGTTGGCTTCGATGAGATTGGATCTTGTCTGTCTCGTTGGAGAAGAGTTCCGTAAGGCGCTTGATTCAGAATTGATTGCCGGACATGCTCATCCGTCCGCTTCGGTCACTGAGCCTTTTGAAGTGACCGGATTTCACTGGTTCCCAACCTCGGAGGATCTGGCTGTCTGGCTGAAGGAGACCCGTGTTTCCGACCACACAATCCTGATCAAGGGTTCCCGTGGCATTCGGATGGAGAAGGTTTTGCCGGAGCTATAGTGAACCTCTTTCTGTCAAGCAACAGGGTCAGCCCTGTCGCCGGGACTTTGTCGATGCGAGTCTGGATGATGTATCTGGCCAGCATGCCGACAAAGTAACCTATTGTCAGTCCGACTATTGTCCCGACAATCACATCGCCGAGATAATGCTTCCCGACGAATATCCTGCTGACTGCCACAAGTGAGGCCCATGTCAGGGCGAATTTGTAGAATCCGTTGTAGGTGTGGGAGCGGTCGTTCCTGAATCCGATGATGAGGCACATCGCCAGAGCGAAAGCGTTCGCTGCATGCGCCGAGAAAAACCCGAAGAAACCTCCGCGGCCCTCCAGGACATTGAGTCCTCCGAGGAGCATGCTTGCACAATAGCTTGGCCTTAACCTGTCAACGGAATGCTTTACGATGGTCGAGGACCGGTCGCAAAGCGCGAATGCCAGTCCGACTGAACACAGCACCACAAGGGCTTTCTTCCATCCAAGTCTCCTGAACAGGAACCAGACGCAGATTGCATAGGCCGGAATCCAGACAGTCTTGTCTGACATCAGCACCCAAAGCTGGTCGGTGGCCGGAGTGCTGAAACTGTTTAGAAAAAGAGTCGCATCCTGATCTATACGGTGCAGGAAACCTATGAGTGAAGCGCTGACCATAGCATGTCCTTTAATTCCTTGATCCCTTCTCCGCTGATCGATGAGATGAACACGTGAGGAATCCCCTTGGGGAGCGTCGGCTCTATTTCTTTCTCTATGTCCTTGTCGATCAGGTCGCATTTGGTGACGGCCAGCACCCGGTCTTTGTCCAGAAGCTCGGGGTTATATTCCTTAAGCTCGTTGAGAAGGGTCTCGTAGCTTGCCTTGATGTCATCCTCTTCCGCCGAAACCATGAAGAGCAGCGCCGAGTTTCTTTCGATGTGGCGGAGAAAGCGTATTCCTATGCCCCTTCCTTCGTGAGCACCCTCGATGATCCCGGGAATATCGGCCATTACAAATGATTGATCGTCATAGTATTTGACAATTCCGAGGTTAGGCTCCAGCGTCGTGAATGCGTAGTTTGCGATTTTAGGCTTCGCCGCCGTGACCGCAGCCAGCAGGGTTGATTTGCCCGCATTCGGGAATCCTACCAGCCCCACATCAGCCAGAACTTTGAGTTCAAGGATGAACCATCCTTCCTGTCCATCTTCTCCCGGCTGCGCATACCGTGGCGTCTGGTTGGTGGCTGTCTTGAAGTTGTCGTTGCCCAGACCGCCGCGTCCTCCCTTGCAGAGAATTCTGGTTTGGCCCGGCTCCATCATCTCGAACAGCACCTCTCCGGTCTCGGCATCCTTCGCCACAGTTCCCACAGGCACATCAAGGATGACATCCTCTCCGTTCTTTCCGGTCCTCAACCCGCCTTCGCCATGACCTCCGTCCTCGGCTTTGATGTGCTTGCGGTACTTCAGGTGGATCAGCGTCCAGAACTGAGGGTTAGCCTTGAGGATAATGTGTCCTCCTCGGCCTCCATCCCCGCCGTCCGGTCCTCCCTTAGGTATGTACTTAGCCCTGTAAAGGTGCATCGATCCGGCGCCTCCGTGTCCTGAGGCGCACCAGATCTTCACATAGTCTATAAAATTGCTCTCTGCCATAAGATTCTACTGACAGCGCAAAGATAGTCATTATTTTCGGTAACTTGAGAATACCGTGCCCTCGTCTTGAGGTCCGTAAGCGTTCACTTCTCCAACCCACTGATTTTCAG
>CAVIHT010000047.1:0-13805 GCA_963642795.1 Bacteroidaceae bacterium | reverse complement strand
ACCCGCGGCTGGACTTGAACCAGCTAGGTTAGTGTCATGCCCGACACACATAAAAGCCGCGGATGAGTGATCATCCGCGGCCTAAAGAGTGGTGTCGGGAAGAATCGAACTGCCGACACATGGATTTTCAGTCCATTGCTCTACCATCTGAGCTACGACACCGTTTCCGTTTGGGATTGCAAAGATAGGCATTTTTCCTTTGGTTGCAAATTTTTTTGAGAAGAATTACCGATTT
Organism: Bacteroidaceae bacterium; assembly: GCA_963642795.1. GTDB lineage: Bacteria > Bacteroidota > Bacteroidia > Bacteroidales > UBA932 > Cryptobacteroides. Next base: position 13,570 of record CAVIHT010000047.1, on the reverse strand, counting down.
TCTTCGCCGAGTGGATGTTTTTGGCTAAATTCGCTGACATGATAGGCAGAATTTTCATACAGGTGATTCTTCCGCTCCGGCTGGAGTGGGAGCCGTTTTATTATCTGAATGAAAAGTCTGTCAGGGTCGGAGACAGAGTGAGGGTGAATTTCGCAGGAAAGGAATATGTCGGAGTGGTAAGCGTTATGGATGCCGGAAAACAGGCTGAGGCGATGGGAATCGTGGAAAGGGTGAAGCCGATTGTCGGAACGGCGGAGGGACTGGAGCCGGTCACGCCTGAGGAGATTGCGCTTTGGAGACAGATCGCAGAATATTACCTGTGTACGGTCGGGGAGGTTTACAAGGCGGCTTATCCGGCGCTGAAGATCGAAAATGAAGTAGTGCTGGCACATAAGGAGGCGCTTAAAGCGGAGAGGGAGGCGAAGATTGTGGAGAAGATCAATCGGTTGGAGGAAAGGGCGGAAAAAAAGGCGGAGTTGGCCGGGAGGGCACGGAAGACGGAGACACGGGACAGATATTTGGCCGAGAAGGAAGCTCTGGAGAGAGAGATTATGTCGCTGTCCGGAAATGTCACATCGATTTGCTCTCCAACCATCGAAGCGTCAGCAAAAAAAACTGGAAGGGAGATCGTGCTGTCGGCGGCGCAGGAAACGGCATATTCAAAGATAAAGGAGATTTTCGGGGAATGGAAGCCTGCGTTGCTGCACGGAGTGACGGGATCGGGAAAGACTGAGATTTACCTGAAGTTGGCGCAGGAGACGCTGGCGAGAGGAAAGAATGTGCTTTATCTGGTGCCGGAGATCGCGCTCAGCAGACAGCTGGAGGACAGGATAAGAGAGACGTTCCCGGAAGAGCTGCTTGTGTTCCACTCCGGTGAGACGATGGCCAGAAAAAGGAAGGTGGCCACAATCCTTAGACATTGCACATCGGCCGGCAAAACGAGCGGCTATGTCGTCCTCGGCACCAGAAGCGCCATATTCCTGCCGCACAAGGAGTTGGGGCTGGTGATTGTGGACGAGGAGCACGACACGTCCTACAAGCAGGACTCCCCCACCCCGAGGTACAACGGAAGAGAAACGGCTATAATGATGGCTAAGATATTCGGTGCCAATGTAGTACTCGGTTCTGCGACACCATCGCTCGAATCGCTGTACAATTGCGGCGTCGGACGCTACGGACTCGTCACTCTGAACAAGCGGTTCTACGATGCGGCGGACTCTGACATCGAGATCATCGACACGATAGCCGAGCGACACAAGAACGGAATGATCGGAAACTTCTCCAGAAAGCTCATCGAACACATCGAAGGATGCCTCGGCAAACGTCAGCAAGTGCTGATCCTAAGGGAAAGACGGGCATATTCCCCGATCGTGCAGTGCCGGGAGTGCGGTGAAATCCCGAAATGCCGCCACTGCAACGTGAGCCTGAGTCTGCACAGGCGCGCGGACGGAAGCGAAAGGCTCGTCTGCCACTACTGCGGCAGGGTGTATGAATATACCGGCAAATGTGCGAAATGCGGCGGTGAGTTGAAACCGCTGGGATCCGGAACACAGAAGATCGAAGATGAGGCGGCAAAACTGTTCCCCAAGGCCAGAATCGCACGGCTGGACAGCGACACCGCTCAGAGCAGGAAATACGAGACTGACACGATCCGGAAGTTCTCCGAAGGGGAAATCGACATCCTGATCGGCACGAGGATGGTAGCAAAAGGCTTCGATTTCAGCGGATTGACGCTCGTTGCAGTGCTTCAGGCAGACTCGATTCTCGGACAGGACGACTACCGGGCGGACGAGAGAGGACTCCAGCTTCTGGAACAGTTCAGGGGACGGTGCGGAAGGCGTTGCGAGAAAGGGCTTTTCGTCATCCAGACATCCCAGCCGGAACATCCTGTCTATCAAAGCTTGGACGGACAGTTGGACAGGAACGGGACCATGGCCAGATTCCTCGGTGAAAGAAAGATGTTCGGCTACCCTCCATATTCAAGGGTCATCGGAGTCATCATCAAGGATTACAACCAAGCGAGAGTGAGCCTGCTGAGCCGTGAGCTTGCGGAGACGATCCGCAGTTCACTGGATATCAGGCTCGGCTCCGCGCCCGGCGTTCAGACCGAGCCGAATGTCATAGGGCCATATTCCCCGGCGATCGACAAGATTTCGAACCAGAACATCCGTCAGATCAGGGTGTTGCTGCCCAAGGATCGGTCACTCGCAAGGAACAAGGAAACGCTTGCGGAAGCGGTGGAGCGTTTCGAAAAGGAGAAAAAATATTCAGGCCACATCGCTCTTGACGTCGATCCGGCCTGAGAGCCGCAAGCACATTGTTGATAACTTCAACTTCCGACATATTCTTATATTCAAGAATTTTTAAGTAACTTTGAAATTTGAATATTCTATAAGAATATGGGAAAAGTCATAGCAATAGCCAATCAGAAAGGCGGAGTGGGAAAGACCACTACAGCCATAAACCTTGCCGCATCGCTTGCGGTGCTGGAAAAGAAGGTTCTCATCATCGACGCCGACCCTCAGGCCAACACGACCTCCGGCTTGAATTTCTCTCCTGACAACGACGAGAAGAGGACTATCTACGAGGTGATGATCGGCACGATTGACATTCAGGACGCTTTGATCCAGACGGAGATCCCTGACCTTCAGATGATTCCGTCGCACATCAACCTTGTTGGAGCGGAGATCGAAATGATCGATGCGGAGGACAGGGAGACCATCCTGAAGAGAAGGATCGCCCCGATCCGCGACAACTACGACTACATCATCATCGACTGCTCCCCTTCTCTGGGACTCATCACGATCAACGCCCTTTCGGCCTCGGATTCCGTGATTATTCCAGTGCAGCCGGAGTTCTTCGCGCTTGAGGGACTCGGCAAGCTGCTCCAGACTATCAGGCTGGTCCAGAGCGGGGTGAACCCGTCGCTCACCATCGAGGGGTTCGTCGTGACGATGTTCGACGGCAGGACGAAGGTTCACGCACAGGTTGTGAACGAACTCAAGGAACATTTTCAGGACATGGTGTTCAACACGGTGATCCAGCGGAGCATCCGGCTCAGCGAGGCGCCTTCGCACGGCAAGCCGATCATTCTCTACGATGTGGTCAGCAACGGAACCACCAACTACATGAGCCTCGCAAAGGAAGTGCTTGAGAAGAACGAGAAATAAAACTTGAGGAAGAAAAAATCACGATGAGCGGCAATAAACAGGAAAACAGGCTGGGAAAGGGACTCGGAGCCCTTTTGGGAGACATCCAGACAATCGGGCCGGAAAGGAAGCCGGTAGGTTATATTAATAAGGAGATCGCAGGATCGAAACCGGTGCAGGACTACGGCGATGTGCTACGCATCCCGGTGGATCTGATCGAACCGAATCCTTACCAGCCACGTAAGGCGTTCGACAACGAGGCTCTTGAGGAGCTTGCGGATTCAATCAGGACATTCGGTCTCATCCAACCCATCTCGGTGAGGAAACTCAATAACGGGCGCTACCAGATCATCAGCGGCGAGCGCAGGTTCAAGGCCTGCAAAAGGGCCGGGATGGACATCATCCCAGCCTACATCCGTACCGCCGATGACCAGGGAATGCTGGAAATGGCCATCGTGGAGAACATACAGAGGCAGGATCTGGATCCGATCGAGGTGGCTATGAGTTACCAGAGACTGATGGACGAGTGCGAACTCACACAGGAGATGATGGCACAGCGTGTCGGCAAGAAGCGCGCCTCGGTCGCCAACTACCTGAGGCTTCTCAAACTGCCGACCAAGGTCCAGCACGACCTCAAGACAGGTCTGCTGAGCATAGGGCACGCGAAGGTGCTACTCGGAGTGGAGGATCCTCATATTCAAGAACTTCTCTGCGATCTCGTGATAAAGGAGGAACTTTCCGTGCGCCAATTGGAAGATAAGGTCCACAAACTCGACAAGGGTGATTCAGCCAAGGCGGCCAAAAAACAGGATGATCTTCCCGATGAATATTACAGGGTTCTGGAACACATCGGCAAGTTTTTTGATAACAGCATCAGCCTGAAACGCTCAGCCTCAGGGAAGGGAACGATGACGATCAAGTTCAACTCCGACGAAGAGGTAGGCAGATTCCTCAAGGCCCTTGAGGAGTCGAACATCTGAAAGAATAATGAAGAATCTGATTCTCGGGATATGTCTGGCGATTGTCTGTCTGGCTGCCTTTTCCACGGGCGCGAAAGCGCAGTTCAGGGAAGAGGCGTTCAGTCAGACGTACAATGACCCGAGCGACACCACTTCGGCAAGGGATTCCGTGGACAAGATGTGGTCGTTCAGGGAATTTTTCAGAGGGGTTAGCCACAAGGACACGACCTTGAGGATAGGTACGATGTTCGCAGGTTCGATGGTGTTCATCGGATCGGAGCAGATCTACAACCGCCAATACTGGAAGCTGCCGATAGTCTATGGAGGAATCGGGACGACCTTAGGCCTTGGAATCCACTACAACAACAAGTACAGACACTCCAAGAAGGGCTACGACATAGCGATGGCCCTTGATCCGAACATGGAGTACGAGTTGGACACCCGCTCAAAGGACATGGCCAAGTACATGTTCGCCAGCGCGGGTTTCATCTACTGGGCGACCCTGATGGACGGGGTGTTCAACTACAAGAGAGACGTGAAAAACCAACCGGGGAAGGCGACGATATATTCAATTCTCCTCCCTGGACTCGGTCAGGCGTACAACGGCGAATACTGGAAAATTCCTATCTACTGGGGGATGATGGTCGGCTCGTACCATTACTACGCGCTGAACAGCAGGAACTACAAGAGGTACAAGCGGATCCATAACGAGGCCACCAATCCTGACGGGAGTTACACCGGACAGATTCCGGCAGAGAGAGCGTTGTACTTCAGAAACGTGTTCAGGCGCTACAGGGACTATTCAGTGGTCGCCATCGTGGGAAGCTATCTGCTTCAGGTGATCGATGCCAACGTGTTCGCCTACATGCAGGACTTCGAGATGGGGGATGACCTCACGCTGAAAGTCACCCCGACGGTCATATCCCCGCACAATGAATATATTCCTCCATATAATGAATATGCCATTGCGTCTCCCGCCCGCTCCGTGCCCCCGATGAGTTTCGGCATGGGCGCTTTCGGGGACAATGCGATAGGAATCAAAGTCGGTCTTAGATTTTAACAACAGCTCCCAAGGATGAGAAAAACCACATACGCCACGCTGCCCATCATACTGCTCATGGTTTTCCTGCTTCAAGGGAACGCCGGAGCGCAGGTCCTCAGAAAGAAGGTCAAGAAAGAGAACCAGGAATTGAGACAACAGGTCGATTCCCTCCGGAAAGCCTTGGAAAAACTGAAACGGGAAAGCATCCTGAAAGACAGCATAGCGGATGAGATGATCGGCATCTACGAGGAGAACAAGAACAAGACTGCCGCGGGACTCAACCCGGAGGACTACACGCAGGAGGTCACGGACAGCCTCCTGAGCATCTGGTATCTGCACCGTCAGGCCAGAAAGAACGAAGAAGGAAGCGGCTACGACATGGATTCCGTCCGCTTCACGTCCAATGTTCCGGACGATGTGATGAAAGCCAGACTGGAGAAGATGAACTCCTTCATCACGCTCCCCTACAACGACAAGGTCCGCAACTACATGATTCTCTACTCGGAGAAGATGCCTACCAAGATGAGTACAATCCTTGGACTCTGCAAGTACTACATGCCCATCTTCGAGGAGACCTTCAACAAGTACAACCTTCCCGACGAACTGAAATACATGGCCATCATCGAATCAGCCCTGAACCCGACCGCCGCGTCCAGAGCCGGGGCGAAGGGCATGTGGCAGTTCATGTTCAGGACAGCGCAGTTTTATGGGCTGGAGATCAACTCGTTTGTGGACGAAAGGCTCGATCCGTTCAAGTCGGCAGACGCCGCCGCCCGCTACCTGGCAGACTCCTACAATGTCTTCGGAGACTGGAACCTTGCGATCTCATCCTACAACTGCGGTTCGGGCAACATCAACAAGGCCATCCGCAGAAACGGAGGCAAAAGGGATTTCTGGTCTGTCTATGACTACCTCCCGCGCGAGACAAGAGGCTATGTCCCGGCGTTTGTCGGAGCGATGTACGCCATCCATTACAGCAAGGAGTACGGCCTGGTTCCGGCGGACATGCGGATGCCGGCTCAGCTGGACACATTCGAAATACACAAAAACCTGCATTTCAAGCAGATAAGCGAATTGGTCGGAATCTCGGTGGAGGAACTGAGAAACCTCAACCCTCAGTACATCAAGGATGTGATCCCCGGCGGCGGCAAGACCTACATCCTTCGCATCCCTTACAACTACTCCAACGACTTCATAGCCCATGAGGACTCGATCTACACATACAAGGCTTCCGAATATCTAAACCCACAGACCCTTGTGGATGATGCGAAGCACTCTTCCGGAGGGACTTATTCAGGCGGCACGATCACTTACAAGGTCAAGAAAGGCGACACGTTGGGAAAGATCGCGCTCAAGTACCATGTCACCGTGAACCAGCTCAAGAAGTGGAATCACCTCCGAAGCACTAATCTCAGCATCGGACAGAAGATCATCATCTACAAGGGAGGAGGCGCGCCGACCGCCTCAGCCGTCAAATCGGCCTCCAGCCAGCTGAACTACACAGAGTACACCGTGAAATCTGGAGATTCGCTCTACGGCATCGCGCGGCAGTTTCCCGGCATGACCGCCGAAAAGATAATGGAATTCAACGGAATAGGCGAGAACATCAAGCCAGGAATGAAAATCAGGATACCAAAGTAGCGGTCAAAATGTCATCACAGCCTGAATCTTTCCCTCCGAAATAGAAGGCTTTGGGGTTCTCATGAATGAATATGACACCGTCGAGGCTCTGAAATACAGTTTCAAGGCCTTTCCCTTGCCAAGACGTAACTTGCATCCGGACACAGCGGACAAACTCCATCCGCGCCCGTAGTATGCCGGGACAGTGAAGTTTCCAGGAGCGTCCCTCTCGTATGAATATATCCGGTCATCCCAATTATCGACAATGAATATGGTTCCACGCAGATAGGCGCTGAACCGTTCTGTCTTACGCCCGCCCTCCAAATAGGACAGAGCGGCCAGCGAACGGCACAGAAGCCCCTCGATCCTTCCCCTCAGCTTCCATGCGGGTTTGTCTGACGGCCCGTAACGCGCCGAGAGTCCGGAACTGGACCAGTCCAGATCACACCTCGCTCCTGTGCGGTATTTAAGTATCTCCTCGTATGGACGGAACCGTTCGGTAATCTTCACGGAAAGCACCGAGGTCCTTGTCAACTGCAACGGCAGTTTGAACTGAACACGCAACTGCCTTCTGGAACGGTCTCTGCCCTTGACGGCAAGGTCAGCCGTAAGGAAAGCTCCCGCTTTCTCCACACCGATGGCGACTCCGTGCTCGTCCGAGGTCTTTGTCCAGCCACGTATCCCTCCGGTGTAATCCGAACCGAAGTCCGGTGAATAACTGTGGACGGCCGACGAAAGCTTCCAATCACCGCCCAAAGGGAACACGGTTCCAAATATGGCTCCGGGACTCTTTCCAACGAAATCCCACGCAATCTCACCGAAGTAATCCACCCCGCGCCATGAGTGACGGAAGTCCACGGACAGTTTACCGCCCCGAGGTCTCACGAACATATTCATCGGATCCGTCAGGCAGTAGCCAGTGAGGGAGACCTGCCCATTGCGGGAGTAGCGGGTGACGTTCAACCCTGTCATCAAGGAAATTCCGGCCGGTTTTCCGCTCTCGCACCATGAACGCAGCCCGGGAAAAGAAACGAAAGTGGAGTAAACCATGCGGCCGGCCGTGAAATCAGCCGCCACTCCCCTATGGCTTCCTATTCCGGACCATGACCAGGATGGCGACAGACCGGAAGGCCGTCTGCTGAACGAAGAAGATGTGGACAACCCTGACATGGACATCCCGCTCCACAGCGTCAGCCCTTGACCGAAGCGTGCGTTGAAGTCACCGATCATTACCTTCCCGAGCCTTCTCTTGCCAAAATATGTCATGTTCACCGACCACGCCGACGGCGGGAAACGCTCTTTGTCCGAATATCCGGTTCTGGCTGCGGACGAAAACTCAAATGTCTCGCCATAGTTCATTCTGTACTTTGCGCCATAGTTGAATGCATTCCCTTTTATTGCAGAACGCGCCAAGACCTCGTGAGTCAAGCACTTTGACCCTGGCTCCGTCTGACCGGGCAAAGCGTTGGAGGCAAAGGAGACGAATGGTTCGAGAGCCTCCGCATATTCCTCTCCGAAACCGTCAACGGTGGCGAGTTCGGAAACAGAAAGCACATCACCGTTCCGCAAGCGGTAGTCCATCAGACTCGCCACCTGATACTGACTCATAAGCCCGCTTGAGACCATTCTGCTTCTTGAGGCGAGATTGATCTCCAACGGCCGAGAGGCCAGAACAGCGAACCTTTCAACCTCCTGTTCGTCCAGTTCCTCCTCGGAATCCGCACCGGACAGGTAGAGTATCGCCATCATCCGCTCGTCGGACTGAGCGGTCAAATTCATAGGAACAACAGTCACCGCGAGCAGTGCGGCCAGGAAGTTTTTACAAATGTTCATAGTTCGTGATGTTCATGTCCGGAGAGTCACCTCTCTCCGCGTTCAAGTTCAGGCCGGCAAGATAAGATGAACAAACGTAAAAAACGAAAAGAAACATAAAACATAAACATGTTTTTTCTGTTTTTAAGGAATATTGCCTAATTTTGCTTTTCACTATAAACAACGAACCGTAATGAGCAACGTCAGACTGTTTGACAAGTCATTCAAGCCGTTCATTCCTAACGAGCGGCTTGAGAAAGCCATCGACAATGTGGCCGAGAAGATCAACCGTGATTTCAACGGATGCACAGATTGTCCGGTACTCCTTTGTGTCCTCAACGGATCCCTGATGTTCACGTCCGAACTGATGAAAAGGCTTTCTTTCAACTGTGAGCTGATCTGCATCAAGCTTTCCTCCTACGACGGCACGCACACGACGGGCAAGGTACGCGAGATGATGGGGTTGACCCGAAGCATAGAGGGCAGGAGCGTCATTGTTGTGGAGGACATTGTGGAGAGCGGCAACACCATCGTGGAACTCAACAAGCTCCTGAAGGAGAAGGGAGCCGCCCGGACTAAAATCTGCACGATGCTCCTCAAGCCGGCGTCATACACCAAGGACGTGAAGATCGACTATGTGGCCATGGAGATTCCAGATGACTTCATCGTGGGCTTCGGACTTGACTACAATGAGCTCGGCAGAAACCTCAAAGACATTTATGTATTGGACACAGACATGAAATATTTTATTCTTTTTGGCCCTCCGGGCGCCGGGAAAGGCACCCAGGCCTCAGCAATGGTTGAGAAATACAATCTCTGTCACATCTCCACAGGCGAGCTTCTCCGTGGCGAAATCGCCAAAGGCACGGAACTCGGACTCAAGGCAAAGGCACTGATCGACGCCGGTGAACTTGTACCTGACGAGGTTGTAGAAGGCATGATCGAGAACAAGTTCAAGACAGTGACCGGCGTCTCAGGCTTTCTCCTTGACGGATTCCCTCGTACTATCGCTCAGGCCGAGGCTCTTGACAAGATGCTCGCGAAGAACGGTGAGGCTGTCACCTCCGTTGTCTCGATCATGATCCCTGACACGATGATCATGGAGCGCATCAAGCACAGAGCAGCCATCGAAGGCCGCGCCGACGATGCCAAGGACGAGACTATCGGCAACCGCATCAAGACCTACCACGAGAAGACCGAACCGCTTATAGAGTACTACAAAAAAGCCGGCAAGTACGAGGAGATCGATGGCACCGGAACCATCGAGGAGGTACGCGGAAGGATATTCACAATGATGGACAAGGCATAAAGTCTCCCTCTCTCCATCGGACGATAACATTCAGGCGTGGAGCCTAACCTAATGTAAATCAGACGAATCACCAAACCTCCTCCTACCGGAATCGGTAGGAGGCAACTTGCGATGAATGGATCAAGTCTATGCTTCGAAATCCGGTGCATAACCGGTCTTGTCCTCCGGGGTGATTTTCCTCAGCACTCTGCATGGATTTCCCGCGGCGATCACTCCGGAAGGGATGTCGCGAGTTACAACACTTCCCGCACCGATGATGGTGTCATCACCGATAGCAACACCAGGCACAACCGTCACATTGCCGCACAGCCACACCCGATTGCCGATAGTGATTGGCTTGGGTATCAATCCCCCGGCGGCACGTTCCTCCGCATCTGTCGAGTGATTGCCGGAGAACAGTCCCACATTAGGTCCTATCAGCGTATTGTTCCCGATGCGTACCTGTCCGCAGTCAAGTATGACACACCCGAAATTTATGTACACATCATCCCCGATTGAGATGTTCTTGCCGAACTCGCAACGGAAATCCGGCTCTATCCAAACGTTTCTGCCGACAGACCTGAACAGCTGCCGCATAATGTCATTGCGTTTATCCACCTCGTCATCCCCAAGACGATTGTAGATCCGGAAGAGTTTCTTTGCTTCCACTCTTCTGTTGAAAAGGTCTATGGCGAAATCATTGTAGATCTGGCCCGTCTGCATCTTCTCCCAATCTGTCATTGTTCTATATCTTTATTCGGTTATTTCCAGCATAATGCCCTCGAATCCTCTCACGCAGCTCTCTTAACAGCCATCGCCTGTCGCGCGAGGGCCGCTGAGAGTCCGATAGCCATCAGCATCAAGCATGAGCGCATCGGCAGCCTCTTTGCTCCCAACGGAAAAGCCTGGAGAAATGACTAAAATTCTCACCTTCGTCTTTCGCTTTTCACCTGGACTTATCCTGCGACCGATCTCTGACTGTCCGTTCTGTGAAGCGTCACCGAGAATATTCAGTATTTTCATGAATGAAGCGGGACGAAACTTTCCTGTTTTCGGATACTCCGTCATATTGCAAAGATAAGGATATATATTTAGATTCTAATGAACTGCTTTTATAGTTAAACAGAAATTGGGGTAAGCAGATAGGATTTTTGGTCAGTAAGCCTTAACTTTGCGTTTTGTCGGGCGCAAAGGCGCGGATAGAGCGTTTTTTGAAAGTAGAAATCGGATTGAGTTATGGAAATTGAAGAAAGAAAAGCGTTGAGGAAGAAGGTGCTTGCCTTCCTGGAAGCTAACGGAATAGCTTATGAACTTTATGAGCATCCGGAGTTATGCACTGTCGCGGATGGACTTCAATATTGGAAGGATATCCACGGAGACGTGATTCATTGCAAGAACCTTTTCCTGCGTAATCACAAGGGGAACAGGCACTATCTGATCAGTATGGATTGCCATAAAGAGTTCGACATACACGGATTGGAGCATAAACTTCACGAGGGCAAATTGTCATTCGCCTCGCCGGAGCGAATGATGCGTTGTCTCGGTGTGCATCCGGGATCTGTATGCGCTTTCGGTCTCATCAACGACATGAACCTTACTGATGCGGATCCGAAGGAACTTTTCGAAAACGGTCACCGCGTGAAATATTATCTGGACGATGACCTTCTCAAGGCCGAGAAAGTTAGCTTCCATCCTTGTGAAAATACCGCCAGCGTCGTGATAAGTAAGGATGACCTTCTCAAGTTCCTTTCTATCTGGGGCGGCGAATCGGAATGGATTTCTATCGCATGACATATTGTAATACGAAAGGTGCTTATCAGTCTTTAGGTGCGCGTCTTCCCAGGGTCGGTAGCCAATGCCGTCGCCAACAGCCAAGCGACCCCCATCTTGACATAGTAGGGTCTGACTTTCATCTCTGTGTAGGCGCTGGCTATACTTTCGTACCGTATGTCAGCAATCTTCCGGAACGTCCTGTCAATATGCCCTGCGTCGAGAAACCGGGGCATCGTGTCGCTCAAGTCGGGAAATGATATCCGAGGCAAGACTTACAGCCTGTCGTACTCTTCATCGCTGACGGGTTCCAGCCATTCGTTGGACTCCGTACCGGGGCATGTATTTTCCACTTTGACGTGTGTGGCGAGATGCTGGAACCACGAATCTTTCTGCGCTCCGTGCCAATGCTTCACACCCTCCGGGATGTCCACCACATCGCCTGCCTTGAGCGCAATGGCGGGCTTCCCCCATTCCTGATACCAGCCGCGTCCGCTGACGCAGATGAGAATCTGGCGCGCGCCATGATGGATATGCCAGTTATTGCGGCAGCCCGGCTCGAATGTCACATTCGAAAGAGGCAGGGCGCTTTCCCTGACAGAAGACAGATTCACCGGGACGACAGGATTCAGATAGGAGTTTCCGGAAAAATACCGGGCATAGCCGACGTTCGGGTCACCTTGTTTCCAATCGCCTGATACGGCATCCGCCGCAGCGTCGCACCGGCTCAGCCCGTTTTCGCTCAAGAATCCGCATAGCTCGTCAATCTGCTCCTGCGTATTGCCCATACGCACGGCCCCGGCTTTATGGGAAGCGAGCTGAGGCGCAACACCCTTTAGAGCCGAGAGTGCCGCCACGGTGACAATCTCCCTGTCTGCGGGAGAAAGCTGGTCTCCAGCGAATATGTCTCCGAAAAGATGAGACTTCAGATAGAAGTCATCCTGGGGGCAGAACGCATAGCTAAACGGCCGTCCGCTGAGCTTGGTCTGCACTTCTGTGCCGAATTTCAACGCCGCATCGGCATCGTCCCAGACTGACGGGCGCGTCCAGGGTTTTCCTTCCTTCCATTCTTCGTTGCCATCTTCAAGCACTTTAGACAAAATGCCGAGCGCATTCAGAGAACGCGGGAAGCCAGTATAGGCGTACAGCTGCGAGAACGCTTCTTTAAGTTCATTGACGGTGAGTCCCGCATCCAGTGCGGCACGGATCGCAGGTTCAAGCCTGACGAGGTCGCCCTGCGCTTCGAGGGCCGCGCAGGTTGCAAGGTGTAACTGACGTTCAGAAAGACTCTGAGCGGAAATGTTGATTGACATAACCAATGACATTATAAAGAGGACTATATGTTGCATCATGGTGCTGTTATTTAAGAGTTATGACTTGAGTGTCAAGAAGTTTCGCTGCGGAGGTTTTATACTGAATCAACAATGTCTGACATTCACAATGCAAAATTACTCGCTCGCAGCGAACCGTTCCATACCGGCAATCCGGAAAACCTTACCGGAATTCCGTTTTATCCGGCGGCCGGCTCCGGACGATTGTGCCACCGGTACCAGGAATATCCTCGCAAAGATAAAACTTTCCGTAATTTGGTTAAGAAGCTGGTTAAAAATGGTTCCCGCATTTTAAACAGCTTCTTATTCTCGACATACCGAAAAATATGACTATCTTTGCGGATGAGCTAATAAAAAAGCCGGTCACAAACTGAAAGTTCATTGACTCAGAATTACAAGTTACGGAGACAAACAAGCATAGAAATGCAGAAATGTCCGTAACGGAATCGTAAAAAAGTCAGAAACTGACAGTACCGTTTTTGTGGCAAATTGTGCGAAAATTTTGTTACTCCGTTGCTGCCCGAAAGCAGAAAGAGGGGACAAAACGCTACTATTTATTTGAGCACTAGTAAATTATGCCAGAGAGCAACTTTATAGAC
>CAVIHT010000046.1:0-14240 GCA_963642795.1 Bacteroidaceae bacterium | reverse complement strand
GGAAGGGACTCGAACCCTCGACCTCCGGCGTGACAGGCCGGCGTTCTAACCAGCTGAACTACCGCACCATGCGAATTTTGCATCCGTCGTTTCCAGTTGTTTTCCTGAATGCGGATGCAAAGATAGGCATTTTTCCTTTACTTGCAAATTTTTTTACTTAATTTCTATGACTTTTTTCGCCTGAGGCACTTCCTGCTTCTGGAGCTTAGGGATGTTGACCTTGAGGACTCCATTGACTACCGAAGCAGTAATGTTCTCTTTCTCAACATCTTCAGGCAAAACCATAGTCTGCTGGAACTTTGAATATGAGAACTCACGTCTCAGATAGTGTCCGTGCTTCTTTTCTTCATTGTTCTCCTCTTTCTTCTCCATGTTGATGACAAGATCTCCATTGTCGTCAAGGCTAACCTTGAAATCATCCTTGGTCATTCCCGGAGCCGCAAGCTCGATGTCGTAGCTCTTTTCGTTTTCCAACACATTGATCGCAGGAGCGGTCGCATTGGTTCTTACCATCCAATCATTGTCAAAGAAATCGTTGAAAATGTTTGGTAACCAATTCTGGTTGTTGTACTTTTTTGATACTGGTAACATAATTAAATCTCCTATTTTTTGTTTTACTTATCTTTTCCGCCCGCCCTTTCGAGCGGACAACTATGCTATAATCAATCGGCATGCCGATGCCGAAACAGTATCAAAAGGACGACATTTTGTCACATTATCGTGACAAAATGTCGCCATAAGCTGTCATTTTGTCGAATTTGGGCCGAACCGGCGAAACTAAAACGCTTTCCTGAACTCCTTGAAATCTTTGGCAAGTCCACCTGCACTGGTCTCCTTGTAGAGAGAAGGGATATCCTTTCCTGTCTGCTTCATCACCTCGACCACATGGTCAAAAGAGACACGATGCTTACCGTCGGAGAAAGCGGCGTAAAGATTCGAGTCCAAGGCACGTGTGGCCGCGAAAGCGTTCCTTTCGATGCAAGGAATCTGCACGAGACCGCATATCGGATCGCAGGTCATGCCAAGGTGATGCTCCAGTCCCATCTCCGCGGCATATTCAATCTGCGAAGGGCTGCCACCGAAAAGTTGACATGCCGCCGCGGAAGCCATGGCGCAGGCAACGCCGACCTCCCCTTGACATCCGACCTCCGCCCCCGAGATGGAAGCGTTCTGCTTTACGACATTCCCGATGATGCCGGCGGTAGCCAAGGCATGGAGGATACGGATGTCCTTGAAGTCATGACCTTTCGCAAGATGGTACAAAACCCCTGGTATGACACCGCTCGAGCCGCAGGTCGGAGCGGTCACGATGACTCCGCCGGAAGCGTTCTCCTCACTCACGGCAAGCGCATACGCATAGACAAGCCCACGTGTCTGGAGGGTCTGTTTGTAGCCGGTAGCCTTGACGTAATACGTCGGAGCCTTTCTCGGAAGGTTCAGAGGGCCGGGAAGCACGCCCTCATGATCAATGCCCCTTTCAACAGAAGCCTTCATCGCCATCCACACCTCCTGAAGATAGTCCCAGATGTCAGGGCCTTCACAAAGGTCAACATATTCCCAATAGCTTCGTCCCTTGTCCTCGCACCATTTCTGGATCTCGGCAAGGTGGTTCATACCATAGACCTCTGGTGTCGAGAAACTGTCGTCAGGCCGTCCCTCCGACAACGCTCCCCCACCCACGCTGTAAACAGTCCACTCATCCGTCTGATGACCGTCAGAATCAAAAGACTTGAAACACATCCCGTTGGGATGGAACGGGAGGAACACCTCCGGTTTCCAGACAATGCTGACAGGAGCGATGCGATCCAGAGCCTCGATGATCGCCACATCCGTCATGTGGCCTCTGCCAGTGGCCGCAAGGCTGCCATAAAGTGTCACCTCAAAAGAGGCCGCACCAAAATGTCTTTCCGCAAACATCTTGGCGGCTTTGTTGGGACCCATCGTGTGGCTGCTGGACGGGCCTTTACCTATTTTATAAAGTTCTTTGAGAGATTTCATGATTTTCGTTCGTTTCATTTACAACCAAAATCCCGCATGACGCGGGATCGGAAATATTCAAAAATCCTCTGGAATATTCATGCTCACCAAGCCTTCACAGCCTGAACGGCGCATTCCTGGCACAGGCGGGCATCCTTCGGGGTGATGCTGTACTCTGTGTCCCGCAGCAGATAGCCGTTGCCATGGACGGACTTGCCGAAGACAGGTCTGATGAGAGCTTCGAACCATGTGCAGGCGGCGATGTAGCGGCCGAACTGACGGGTCAGATGGTAGCCGTCACGTGTGAGCTGATAGACCTTGCATGTGGCATGAACCTCATCCTGGTTATTCAGACGTGTCCCTCGTGCAATCTGCACGGCGTCGCCGCTCGGGATCACCACCGGGATTCCGAACTCGTCCGAAGCGCGCCTAACGCAGTCCACAATCGCATTGTACATTTTCAGCTGATCACTGTCGTACAACTTGAACATTCCGTGGTCTGAATTGGCCGCATAGGCCCATGTCTCGTGCCATGCGATTGTAACGCGGGGATTCAAGGCCTCCTTCCTGATGATGCCGGCAAGCTGTGGGAGCCACTCCTTGTAAGTATCGTAAGTTCCAGAATGACCGGATGTCTCCTGGATCGTGATGATGTCCCACGGCTCGTCCTTAAGCCCGTCAAGCAATGTGGCGTTCCTGCTTACAGTCTCCCAATGGTTACGGGTGGATTTATAATAAACGTAGTTGGCCAACCCTTCGGCATATTCATCACAATGCCTTTTCAGGGAACACCCTCCGATGTAGAGCCTCGCCACGATGACATTGCGGATCCCGGCCGACTCCAGAAGCCCGGGGAGATACTCAGTGCCGTCGTCCGAGAAACTGTTTCCGACTGCCAGAATCCTGAGCGTGTCAGGATTGGACGGAAGCGGATAATTCCCGAAAGACTCCCGCGCATTCGCCATGACGACGCCCAGCAGCAGTAATAAAAAGCAAAAAAACTGTCTCATCTGATGTGAATTTTGACCGCTCTTCCGATTGCCTCGGCAAACTCGGAGACCTACTCCTCCGGGAGGAACATCGGATCCCAGGCCGGGAGGAGGATCGGCTTATGATCAAGCATGTTCATCACATCGGAAGGAATGTACTTCTTCTCTAGGACGAGACGGAACATGTAGTTGTCGAACCACTCGTCAGTCATGATGAGATTGCCTTTGTAGCCGGAATCGGCGCCCCAGCTGTTCTCGACCATCCACTTGACAGGCTTGCCATCCTTGATGTCCACAGCGATCAGGGTCATGGCGTGGGAAGACCCGCTGGCGTGGGTCTGAACCCTCTGACGCTTGTCCATCGGGAATGTCGTTCCGAAAAGCGAGCCGTAATCGAAGTTGTTCAGATCCAGGGTCCCCTTCTGGCGGTTCATGAACTTTCCCACGTCGCATGAAAAGTACATGGCTGTGTTGTCCTTGATGGAGGCGATGGCCATCTCCTTGATCCGTTCGATCGGGAGGTTGATGTAGAGCCAGTTCTGTCCGTCATAGACGTGACGGTCATAGTCGATCTCATAGACCTTGCCATATTCACGGGTCGGGTCGTTCATAACCATGACGTAGTTGCTCTCAAGATCCGCTCCGACATATTCGTTGTAGAAGGATTTCGGGGTGTAGGTCTTGGAACTGACGAAGTTGCCCTTGGAGTCGTAACGGGTCCACTCGAACTCGACAGGCGGCTCACCGAGACAGAGGACAAGCATCCTGTAGATCTCCTTGAGCATCTCGACCTTCATCGCGGGACATTCCTTGGCGGCCGCGTCACGAAGTTTCAGTCCATCCTCACGCAGTTTGGTGGCGATCTGGGTACGCATCTGCGATGTGTTGTTGGCACAGTAGGTCTCCGGCATCACTTCAGACGGAACCACTCCGTACTTCATGATGAGGTTGGAGACTCCGGTGAACTGTCCGCCGTCACCTATGGGGTTGCGGAACAGCCAGTCAACCTTGCGGTCATCGAAGCTAAGACCTTTGGTGTCGATCACGCCCTGAAGGAAAAGGTTGGCCTTCTCAAGCTGGTCGTAGAAAAACACATAGTTCTGGGAGAAGGTGAACGAGCCGAGGTCATATTTATCAATCATCCTGGATCTCAAGACGTTGAGTCCCGTAAAAAGCCAACAGCGGCCGGAGGATTTCTGATTGGTGCGACCTTTGGTCTTCACCTCGTCAGAGAAGTGGGTGTCGATCATCGCGATGTTCTCGGCATTCGCCGCAAGAACATTTATGGCGTCAGCATTCAGGGCATTGCGGATGGCCTTGTCGGAGGCGGTGCCTTCGTAGCCTTTACGGATCTCGGTCAGAATCTCGGCGGAAATGCCTCCATTCTTGGATTGTTTCTGGGCGAAAGCGCCGGTTCCGGAAAGAGCCAGAAGCGCCGCAGCAAGGATTAGTGTTCTTTTATTCATAAACATTCAAAGATTTGGTGTAAATTTAACGAAATTTTTCGGGAAAGCCGAAAGATTATAAGAAGTTGTTCAATTTTGACGTTCCGCATCACAAAGACAGCTTTCAAGATGAAGAATAACCAGAAAATATTCCTGCTTGCCGCGGCCACATCGCTGCTCGCCGGCGCTGACCTGCTCACGGGAGGAGCGGGGCTGAGCGGAATGGATGCGGGCATATTCCTGAAACTCAGGCTACCGAGGATGCTGACGGCGCTTCTTGCGGGAGCGGGACTCTCCCTTGCCGGACTACAGATGCAGAGCGTTTTCCGCAACCCGCTGGCCGACCCGCACATCATGGGCGTGAGTGCGGGGGCCGGGACGGGAGCTGCTATGGCGACGCTTCTCATCGGGGCCTCGCTCCCGGCCATGCTATCGGGACTTACGGTGGCCGCGTCGGCTTTTATCGGAGCGCTGCTGACATCAACGCTGGTTGTCGCCGTGGCCTCCAAAGTCCAGAGTTCCACGACATTGCTGATTTTCGGAGTGATGCTTGGCTTCATCTTCAGTGCAATGACTTCCATCATTGAATATTCCGCCAACGCCGAGAGCCTGAAGGTCTTCTACAGCTGGTCGGCAGGGAGTTTCTCCGGAAGCCGCCCAGGCGAGGTAGCGGTGATAGCGGGAGCGCTGGCGATCGGCGCGGCACTGACACTTATTAATAATAAAGGACTCGACATCGCCCTTTTCGGGGATGAATACGCCCGCCTTACTGGAGCCGACATGCGCCGCATCCGGAACATCTCGATGACGGGGAGCTGTCTGATGGCAGGTACGGTCACCGCATTCTGCGGGCCGCTGGGATTCGTGGGAATCGTGGCTCCGCACATAGCCAGAGGCCTTCTTGGAACTTCCGTACATGCGAGAGTGATGCCGGCGGCGATGCTCACGGGAGCAGGGCTGTCACTTGCGGCGGACATCATCTCGAATGTCTCTCCCGCTCCACTGCCGATCGGAAGCACGATGGCGCTCATAGGCATTCCGATCATCCTGACGATTTTGATGAAAAGGAGGGGAATATGCTGAAAGCAAGCGAATTGGTCATCGGCCACAAAGGCGTCCGGGTCGCAGGTCCTCTAAGTTTCGAATATCCCGACGGACAGTCCGTGATGCTTTTCGGCCCGAACGGCAGTGGGAAAAGCACTCTTATGAAGACCCTCGCGAGCCTACTGCCACCTCTGTCGGGCGGATTCTCGGCCGGGGGGGAGGTCGTGATGGTGCCCACACATATTCCTAAAATCAAAGGATTCTCCGTCAGGGAGTTCATCAGGACGAGTCTGTTCTCTGCCTCGGGATTTTTCCGGAAGATGAACGCAGAGGCAGAGCGTTCCATGGAAGATGCGATCAGGACGCTCGGGCTTGAGCGGCTGGCGGACAAGGACATAAGCCTCATTTCCGACGGTGAGTTCCAGAAAGCGTGCATCGCCGCGGCCCTGACACGAAAGGCCGGCGTGATGCTTCTGGATGAGCCGACAGCCTTTCTGGATGTGGACAACAGGATCATGGTTCTGCACACCATTCAGGAACTTGCACATGCCACCGGAGCCACGGTAATATTCTCGACACACGACATTTACGATGGAGCGAGGCTCTCCGACACCTCTCTCTCGCTCGGGCAAAAGTTTTGAAACCACGAAACATTTTATTATCTTTGTAAAGATTGTGTGGTACGCATGCATGGCATGCGTGGCCATGCTTAGAAGCTGTTTAAAATGTTGACAGAACAATGCCGGGAAAGATTTTCTTCATAGACGGTCATGCGTTGATCTTCAAGATGTACTACGCATTCCTCAGGAGACCGATGATCAACTCAAAAGGGGCTGACACATCCATTCTTTACGGATTCACCAAATATATTCTTGAACTTCTGAACCGTGAGAAACCGGAGTACCTCGCCGTAGCGTTCGATCCCCCGGGAGGAACGTTCAGAAACAAGATGTACCCCGGGTACAAGGCGAACCGCAAGGAGACTCCGCAACTGGTGATAGACTCTCTGGAGCCGCTGATGGAACTCTGCAAGGCCATGAACATCCAGACCTTGATGCTGAAAGGCTTCGAGGCGGACGATGTGATCGGCTCCATGGCGAAACGCTGTGCAACAGAAGGGCTGGATGTCTTCATGGTGACCCCGGACAAGGATTACGGGCAACTGATCGAGCCTCACATCTGGCAGTACAAACCCGGCAAGGCAGGCGACGACAACGAGATCATCGGCGTGAAGGAAATCTGCGGAAAATACGGAATCCAGTCTCCGGTCCAGGTCATCGAGATGCTGACGATCTGCGGGGACACAGCCGACAACGTGCCAGGAGTCAAAGGTGTAGGAGAGGTCGGAGCGAGCAGGCTGGTCGCGAAATATGGCTCCGTGGAAGAGATCTACAGGCATCTGGACGAGCTGACACCTCGGCAGAAGGTGCAGTTCGAGGAGGCGCGGGATCACATTGAACTCAGCCATGAGCTTGTGACGATCAAGACAGACATCGAGGTGGATGTGCCGACAGGACAAATGAGAGTCAATCAAGAGTACGGACCGGAGCTTGCCGATCTTTTCGAGAAATACGAGTTCAATTCCCTTAACAGGTTCATCGGGCATGTAGCCGGAGCCGGGGAGAAGCCTGAAGCCAAGCTTCCGGAAACCGTCAAGGCGCGCCCTGGCGAGGCAGTCAAGGCGGCGGTCAAGGACGGGATCTGCTCGGTAATCACCGAAGGAGCCGACAACAGCATATTCACAAAAACCGTGAGGGTTGTCATCGGCGCGCGTGACGGGGATAGGATTCTGGTCGCGGAAGGCGGACTTACGGATTTCAAGTCCCTGCTGGAAAACACCGATGTCGCAAAATGCGGCGACGACCTCAAGAGGCAAATGAATATCCTCGCGTCAGGAGGAGTGACTCTTCAGGGCCGCCTTCACGACATCGCCCTCATGCACTATCTTCTGGATCCTGAAAAAAGCCACAAGACCGACGTGCTGGCGCAGGGCATGCTGGGGGTGAATCTGGATGCGTCCGCGAATGACGCCGTTCCGTCCACAGGCTCGCTTTTCGACGACATTCCGTCCAACGAGATGTACCGGGACAGAAGCAAGGAGTCGGCGGTGCTGCTCCTGCTTTCCGAAAGGATCCGTCAGGACATGGAGAAAGCCTCGGTCACAAACCTTTACGACTCGATGGAAGAGCCTCTTCTCAAGGTTCTCTCCAAGATGGAGCGCAACGGGGTGATGGTCGATCTGGGCTCTCTCAAAGACTTCACGGAGCATCTTCGCCAGGAGATGCTGGAAAGGGAGGCGCGGATCAGGGAATTGGCTGGCGAGCCGTCCCTGAACATATCCTCCCCGAAACAGGTCGGGGCGGTTCTCTTCGAGAAGATGCATCTGTCCGACAAGCCGAAAAAGAACAACAACGGCACCTATTCCACAGAGGAGTCAACGCTTCTGGATCTGGCCGACAAGCATCCGATCATCGATGAGATTCTGGAGTACAGGGCTGTGAGGAAACTCCTCTCCACCTACATCGAACCTTTCCCGGGCTACATCGAACCTTCCGACGGCAAGATCCACACAACGTTCAATCAAGCTCTTACGGCGACAGGACGACTAAGTTCCTCGAACCCGAACCTCCAGAACATCCCAATCCGCTCGGACAGAGGCAGGGAGATCCGAAAGGCGTTCGTACCCAGCGCGCCTGACGGACTGATCCTCTCAGCGGACTATTCGCAGATCGAATTAAGGATCATGGCGCACCTGAGCTGCGACCAGCATCTGATCAGCGCTTTCAAACAGGGCGTTGACATCCATGCCGCCACCGCGGAAAAGATTTTCGGCATCCCGCACGAGCGCGTCACGGCCGAGCAGAGGCGCATCTCGAAGACCGCCAACTTCGGAATCATGTACGGCATCTCGGCGTTCGGTCTGGCTCAGAGGCTAAGGATCAGCCGCAAGGAGGCACAGAAAATCATAGACGACTACTTCGCCGGCTTCCCGTCCATCCTTTCGTTCATTGAGGACACAAAGGCGGCGGCGCGCGAGACCGGTTACGTTGAGACCCTCTTCGGCAGGAGACGGTATATTCCCGACATCAATTCCAAGAACGGGACGTTGAGGGCGCTCGCCGAGAGAAACGCCGTCAACGCTCCGATCCAAGGCACCTCGGCCGACATCATCAAGATGGCCATGATCGAGGTGGACAGATCCATGACCGAGGCCGGCATGAAAAGCCGTATGGTTCTCCAGATCCACGATGAGCTTGTGTTCGACGCTGTGCCAGAGGAGATCGGGGAATTGAAGCGGATTGTGATTGACAGGATGGAAAATGTAGTAAAACTTTCAGTACCACTAACAGTAGAATGCAATTATGGGAAAAACTGGCTTGAAGCCCACTGATGAGCTTATCATTTTGGCCCAAAGAGGTAACGGCCTGGCGTTCACAGCCCTTTGGGACCGTCACATCGAACAGTTGAGGTCTTACATCAAGGCCCGCTTCAAGAACATAGACGACTACGCCGCCGATGACATCTGCAGCCGCAGTTTCGAGAAAGCCTTCAGACAGATCAGGTCCTACGACCAGTACAAGAGCCGGTTTCTGACATGGCTCTGCACCATCGCCAAGAACACAGCCCTGGACACCCTGGAGCAGGAGCAGAGAGTGCATCCCAAGAACCAGATCGTCTATCTTGACGACGAGAGCAAGCCGTCCGGCGTCGAGGTCATCCCGGATCAGACAGAGGACGCGCTCAACACCTTGATAAAGACCGAGAACGAGGAGGAGCGCGCCAAGTACATCGAGCGCCTGCCGGGGCTCTACCGGGAGATCGCCCGCAAGAGGCTCATAGACGGCATGAAGTACAACGAGATCGCCGAAGCTCTTGACATGGAGCTGAACACTGTCAAGACCCGCATCCGCAGGGCCAAACAGATGATCGATGATCTGAGGAAGCAGGAGGAAGACTCATGATGACCTTCACCGACTTCGAGGCCATACTGAAGACCTCGTTCCCGGAGGTGACCGACGAGATGGTGGAACGTTTCCGCCTGATGGATGCCGGCTACCGGGACTGGAACGCCAAGATCAACGTCATCTCCCGCAAGGACATCGACAGCCTGTACGACCACCACGTCCTCCACTCCATTGCCATAGCCGAATATCTCCGCACGCAGCGCCCGGAAACATATTCATTGTTCACCGCACCACTTCAGGAAGGCTCCGTCGCACCGGCTTCGTCTTCCACAAATGCCAATGCCTCCAGGGACGGATTAAGGGTTCTGGACCTCGGCACCGGCGGCGGCTTCCCCGGCATCCCGCTGGCCGTGATGTTCCCGAGCGTGAAGTTCACCCTATGCGATTCCATCGGCAAGAAAACAATAGTGGCCAGAGAGATAGCGAATATGTTAGACCTTGACAACGTGGAAGTTGTCAACGCCCGCGCCGAAAGCCTTAAGGGCAAGTTCGACTTCATCGTCTCCCGCGCCGTGGCCTCCTTGACCGACTTCTACCCGTGGGTTAAAGGGAAATATTCCAAGTCCATCCTCTACCTCAAAGGCGGCGACATCAACGAGGAAATCTGCGCCCTGATGTCCCGCGAGCGCCTACGCAAAGGCTCCGTCTCCACCTGGCCCGTCACCACCTGGCTATCCGACCCATATTTCGCCGGCAAGTTCGTGATTGACATCCGCCGGTAATTCGCCTCCCCGGTCGCTGAGCCTGTCGAAGCGAACCTGTTGATACGAACCTGCCGAAGCGAGCCCATCGAAGCGACCGTTCCCCGTCACATCCAGTCACTTCGGCAAGCTCAGTGACCGCCATGGACATTCCCTGAAAGCAATGCCCAAGGATTACCCTGAATCATCCCCAAAGCCTCAAGCCGCCCGATCATGAAATCATTGTCGTCATCATGATCCGTGGCCTTGGCCTTCCCGAGATAGCGCAGTTTCCTGAGCAGGTCACGCTCGGTCTCGTCAGCCACATCGTACGCCCGCTGGACTATCTCATCAAACGGGGTCTGCTTAGTCAGCAGATCGCTGGCAACGTCCTTAGAGATCTTCTTCTCGATGATGTCCGTCGCATAGACAAGCAAACGTCCCAAGAACCGAGGGCAACTGATGTCCCCCGACTCCTTCAAAAGAGGAGCATAGCCTCCCGGAATCTGAGCCCGGACCTCTCCTCCGCCGGCGGTATTTCCCTCTATCATCCGCGCCTCCAATTCAGAATAATTCCTATGACCGATCAACGAACACAGCAAAGACCTGAAATTATCCTCATCGATGACATCAACGGCATGCCGCATCAGACTCTTGATCTCGTCTGCCGTCCCGGCGGAAACACTATCATATTCCTTGATGATCATTGAATATATCGAAAACTCACCGTCTTCATTTTGAGTCAGGCTCACCTCCGCATCCCGGTACATCCCATCGATCCTTTTCACCTCATAGTTCACCGAATATGCGAACTGCTCCGGCACCGGCGCCGGGAACCGCACCATGATGATCAGCTTGTTCCCTTCCGCCACAAGCACCGGTGTGAACACACAATGCCTCGCCTGAACCTCCGCCAAGTACTGATTCCCGTCAATGTGCGGCCGAATCCCCGCATTCCTGAACATCAGCTCCACGCACTCCGCCAGAGACATTTTCTTCTCCACGTCTCCCTGCGAGCCAGCATTCGGCTCATCATTTTCCTGTTTCTTTCCTTTGAACAAATTGAATATTCCCATGATTCCAAATCGGTTATTAAGTCATCACACATCCAAGGCTGTCCTCGCATGCGCAAGTCAATTCTCCCCATCCGGCACCGGGATGCCACAAAGGTAGTGAATATTTTCATATTCATTGAGACTCTTCCCTTTTGATTAGTATAGAGCAAAGAATCACGCCGAATCTATCACTCCCGGTCAAACACTTCGGCTCAGATGATTGAAATCATCCTGTCCGGAGCTCTATACTTTAAATAACAGGGTGGCTATATGAGTCGGATTTCAGCCAAATGTCTCTTCGTTCCAATATGGCTGTAGATTCTCTTTGATACATTCCATCACAACAGAGAAATCTATCCGCTCTTTCCAACGTATCTTCTTCAAGAAAGCCTTCCACCAAATGTTACGTGTGGCATCCGCTGCAAACTTATCTGTGAAAAGAGCAAGATTCTCTCGGTAAGGCGTATTCCTATTTTTAAATGTGACGGCAATAGCTTCTGCAAGAAGGTCTCGGTCAATCTCATGGTTAGTGAACAATTGGTACACATCGAAGAAGTCCTTCATACGGCTATTGCTCTCATCACGGTCAACCATTGTATGAAACTTCTCCGCTATCAGTGTTTCCAATGAATAGGCATATAGTTCCACTGCAGGGACATCTGGCAACAATAAAGGATAGTCCAAAGACAGAGGATATGGTGTCACCACATCACCAAAGCCGATGTCAACTGACACCTGTTGTACTATCGTATCCAAGTGGGCCTCCACTTTTACACAAGTGCCGGGATATTTCTTTTCAACGGCAATCGGCACCAATTCAAGTGAAGCAGCATCGAAAGTGACGCCATCGTCCTCACATTCAATGCCACACACCTTTTGGAACACCTCTTTTAGGTTCTCTCTGTCATTACTGATGCGCTCCCCTAACAGGTCAATGTCAATAGTTGGACGAGCCTTGAACCCGTCCAAAGCAAACAACAATGAACTGCCTTTCAGCAGGAAGTGACTCTTGTATGGACTTGCTGAGATACGGAACAACAAGCGTTCATGCAAATATCTCACCAACACTTTCATATACTCTTGCTTCTCCTCTTTGGCAAGGTTCAGCAAACGTGTCCTGATAGATATCCCTATATTCTTTGTCATAGCCTTGTCTCCAAATATTTAGTCAATATATTTTTCACTCTTAGTTTCCGTGCATATTCATAGAGCAGTGATATATTTCGATTTTCTCTTTTAAGATAACTGTCTATCACTTCACCGCACACGTCGAGTCCTATCTTGTTTCGGTACTTTACAGCATCACAGACCGTTCGCTCCAGGTCTGTCATAAGTACGGTATATCCCGATATATTCTTTTGGATAACTCCAAACCCAAGATTCTCCTTTTTCCAAAAATAGATATCGATAGGAGGATATTCCGGCAAACGCACCTTCCTTTTGGCTTCGATGGCAATGCATGTAGCGGAAGGGACTTGTGTGGAAAGTTCATAATGAGCAAATGCACTATAAAGGCAAAGAACTCCATGAGGCACTATGCGTTCCACATCTATCATATTATTTGCCAAGGCTGACATTTCGACATAGACACCTTTACGAATCCGCATAAGCGTTCCGTCTTCTGTGGCACGGCGAAGCCGTTCATATTCTCCACGGCTTTTCACTTCGCATGTTGTCATGAAACCACCTTGCTGTCGCAGCGTATCTATGATTGCATTTCTATCCATGTTATTCTTGTTTGTGTGCAAAGGTACGACTACTTTTTGAGAACAAAGAATGTTTTGTGTAAAAAGCTACGGACAATATAAATAATTTCCGTAATATCTTACATTGCCACCAAGGTTTGACCGCTTGCTTGATACGCTGCCTATACATATTCCTAACATATTCACTGCCAAAAGAATTTGGATTTTCGCAGAATAGTGCATATCTTCGCCATTGCTACCGCAGGTTGCATCGCTGTGGCTAACATTAGAGCATCGGGAGAAATCACCTCCTCAACCGAGAATCTGACAAAACTCTTTTGAATAAAGGGACCATTCCTCCCGAGGCTCTTTCTATTCGCTACCCTCCCGCCTCAGCCGCCTCACTCATCTCTTCGGCAGCAGCTGAAAAACAGTAGAAAAAAATGACAGCAGAAGTTTGATAAATGAATATAAATTTCTAAATTCGTCCTCAGTGGATTTAACCGCGACGGCCGCATAGGCCCATTGACATACGAAAGTGTTGACGCACCGTCCTCAACCTGAGAATCTGACAAATTAAAAGGAATAAAGGGACAAAGCTACACTCTCATCACGCGTAGAACTGACACGCGGGACGGCGTACCTTTCGCAACGCCCCCCGAGTCATTTCATATAGGTGTGGAGTACCGTACCGCTTGTCTTTATTCAGGCTTTGTCAGAGCCCTCAGTTGAACAAGCTCATCGGGACTCCACACTTTCTTTGTTTATGACTATTGAGATTGAATATAATTTAAGAAACAAAGGACTTAGTCCAACATAATTAGGACAAAGAAACTAATAACTGATAGAAATGGCATAACTGCCCTCTCTATTATATTATAGACGATATAACTAATATATGGACAACATGACTCAAAGAGAGAAAGAACTCGACGGAGCAATTGATAAATGTGGGCTTCCCTTAGAGACATTTTCCGTGACGCCCCTCATTCAGGATGTCATGCGTCGCATAGGCGCGGAACCGTCCGAATACGACTTTGTGAAATCCCACATAGCAGCTCGGGTGCGTATCGCCGCCACTTTGGGGCGTGCTGATTCTTTGATAAGCGGAACCGAGAGGATGCTCAACCGGTTCGAACAAGAAGATAAAGAATTTGAACGCATAGGAAAAGCCCTCGGATTCAAGTTCTGAGGAAAATAACCGCAACAGACCATGCCAATAAAATGTGGTTATACAATGTCATTGCATAAGGTACAGAAGTAAGTAATTCCTATTTAAATAAATAAATTAGTATGCCTACAATTATCAGAAAAAACAGAATTTCTCAAAATGGGAATTCTGAAGTCAATGTTTTTTCACATCAAAGTAGTAATTCTATGGAGGGCAAACACTTTATAGA
>CAVIHT010000045.1:0-16345 GCA_963642795.1 Bacteroidaceae bacterium | reverse complement strand
GCGGCCTTTCCGGCCATTTTCATCTTTGTCATCGGTCACGTAGCTACGGCTACGCTCCCTCTTCCAAAGCCGAAACTGTCTCGAAAATCCCACATGATAAAATGCGGGAACCATTTTTAAACAGCTTCTAAGAAAATCGGAAGATATCGTGAACACTTTTTGATACATCAAAAAGTGTTCATATATTTGTACATAATTTGATGCATTATGGACACTCCTTTTGTTTTCGGCAGGATAGCCGATGGTGATAACTTTATTGACAGGACAGAGGACACAAAATGGCTTTCCGCTAATTTTCGTGCCTTGACGAACACTATTCTCATCTCTCCGCGTCGTTGGGGGAAGAGTTCTCTTGTCTGTAAGGCAGCCGCTGACGCGATGGCAAAAGACAAGAGCCTGAAGGTGGTTTTGTTGGACATATTCAATGTCAGGTCAGAGGAAGAGTTTTACTCCAAACTGGCCACTGAGGTCATCAGGCAGACCGCATTGACGATGGACAGCGTGCTTGCCACGATCAAGAAGTATGCGTCGGCCATCGTGTCAGGGATAAGTTTCGGTGATGCCACGGCCTCATATTCAGTGCAGTTTAAGATCAATGAGCCGAAGAAAAGCGCCGATGAGATTCTGGACCTTCCTGAAAAGATCGCTTCCGGCAAGGGAGTCAAGATTGTTCTGTGCATCGATGAATTCCAGCAGATCGGCTCGTTTGATGACCCGAGATCCTTTCAAGCAAACCTGCGTTCAAGGTGGCAGTTGCACAGGAATGTGTCTTATTGCCTGTACGGCAGCCGGAGGCATATGATGATGGAGGTTTTCGGGAAGGTGTCGATGCCGTTCTACAAGTTCGGGGATCTGCGTTTCCTTAAAAAGATCGATCGTTCATACTGGTTGGATCATATTCCGAGGCAATTTGACAAAACAGGGAAATCGATTGCCGCGGAGGCCTGTGAGCAGCTTGTGGATCTGGCGGACAACAATCCTTACTATGTCCAGCAACTGTCGCAGACCGCTTGGATGCTTACGGAGGAACATTGCTCGGTACCCGTAGTGATGGATGCGTTTGAATGTGTCCTTGCCCAGATAGGCGAGCTTAACAGAGCTTTGACCCTGACACTTACCATATCTCAGCAGAATCTGCTCCATGCGATGGTGTCCGGGGAAAAGGAACTGTCGTCCAAAAGAGTCATCGATGCCTATGACCTGAAATCCAGCACAAATGTCTCACGTGCAAGAAAAGCGTTGGTTGAGAAAGACATCCTCGATGATTTCGGCAAGGAATATACATTCGAGGATCCTTTGTATGAATATTGGCTGCGGACGGTCTGGTTCGGGCGTTGACCTATGAACGTGACCGCTGAATGAAAATCAGGTATATTCAACCATTCTTGGAGAGAATTTGTTAACTTTGCAAGTTGCGGATCCGGGGGAAAGACGCGGGCCGCGGAAGTAAGAATATTCAAAACATATCAATATGTACAGAACACACACGTGCGGGGAACTCCGCATTGAGAATGTCGGGCAGAAGGTGACCCTCGCCGGTTGGGTGCAGAGGTCAAGGAAACTCGGCGGAATGACTTTCATTGACTTGCGTGACCGCTACGGTGTCACCCAGCTCGTACTGGAGGCCGACGCTGACGCGGCTCTGGTCGAGGCTGCGACCTCATTGGGTCGTGAATATGTCATCCAGGCCACCGGTGAGGTTGTAGAGCGCCAGAGCAAGAACCCTAAGATGGACACGGGTGACATCGAGATCAGGCTTGAGGCCATAGGTGTCCTCAACAAGTCCGTAACCCCTCCGTTCACGATCGAGGACGAGAGCGACGGCGGTGAGGATCTTCGTGCCAGATTCCGCTATCTGGATTTGAGGAGGAATCCGCTCCAGAAGGCGCTTGCCTTGAGGCACAGACTTGCCCACGAGGTTCGCAATTATCTCGATTCCAAAGGTTTTATGGAGATCGAGACTCCTTACCTGATCAAATCCACCCCGGAGGGAGCCCGTGATTTCGTCGTCCCTTCCAGGATGAACCCGGGGCAGTTCTACGCCCTTCCACAGTCTCCTCAGACCTTCAAGCAACTTCTGATGGTGGCCGGCTACGACCGCTATTTCCAGATCGTGCGCTGTTTTCGTGACGAGGATCTGCGGGCCGACCGTCAGCCGGAATTCACCCAGATCGACTGCGAGATGTCCTTCGTCGAACAGGAGGATGTCCTGAATATGTTCGAGGGCATGATGAGGACGATGTTCAAGAACGTCCTCGGGGTTGAAATTCCAGACCCTATGCCGAGGATGAGCTGGTATGACGCGATGGACCGGTACGGCTCGGACAAGCCGGATGTCCGTTTCGGCATGACCATCCACGAGATCACCGGCAAGGTGAAGGGCAAGGGCTTCGCTGTCCTTGAGGATGCCGCCTACGTCGGAGCCATAGCGGTTCCTGGTGGCGCAGAATACACCCGCAAGCAGATCGACGAGCTGACCGAGTGGGTCAAGAGGCCTCAGGTTGGGGCCAAGGGTCTGATCTACATCAAGCTCAACGCCGACGGCTCCGTCAAGTCTTCCATCGACAAATTCTACACTCCGGACGAACTGAAGGTCATCGCCGAATCTGTCGAGGCCAAAACAGGTGACATCATCTTCGTGATGTCCGGTGACGGCAAGCGTAAGGTTCAGACAATGTTGGGCGTCCTGCGTATTGAGATGGGAAACAGGCTCGGACTGCGTGACCCAAAGTTCTTCGCGCCGCTTTGGATTGTCGATTTCCCGCTTCTGGAATGGAGCGAGGAGGACGGCCGTTTCTACGCCATGCACCATCCGTTCACCGCTCCGAAGCCGGAGCACATGGACTTGTTCTACAGCGACAGGAAAGAGGATCTCGAAAGGGTCTGCGCCAACGCCTACGACTTCGTGCTGAACGGCACCGAACTCGGTGGCGGTTCGATCCGAATCCATAACGCTGACGTGCAGAAGAGGATGTTCGAGGTTTTGGGCATCGGCTCTGATGAGGCCGAGTACAAGTTCGGATTCATCATTCACGCCTTCCAGTACGGGGCTCCGCCTCACGGAGGTCTGGCCTTCGGTTTCGACCGTGTCTGCGCCCTCTTCGCCGGCAAGGAGTCCATCCGCGACTTCATCGCCTTCCCTAAGAACAACCGTGGACGCGACGTGATGATCGACTCCCCGTCGCGGATTGACCAGTCCCAGCTTGATGAACTCAATCTGGACATCCGCCCGCTTCCGGAGAAGTAACTTGAGCGATCGTCGGGAAGTAATCCGAACGGTCACTGAGCCTGTCGGAGTGATCTTGACATAAAGTTGGAATAGTGTGACCGAAAATTGTCCATCGGTCACATTATTTTTTTAAGGATTACTTTTGTCCATTCAGTCCGAATTTTTCGGTTTCGTGTTTTGCTGCAAGGTGTTATTAAATCACTATCTTTGTGGCAAATTATTCGGAAATATGAGAAAGGACATCACAAATGTTGTGTTTGATTTCGGCGGCGTGATCGCTCCGGCGGATCTCGCGACAGTAATTGACAGGTTCAAGGCGCTTGGCTTCAAGAACGTCGAGGCGGCCAGCAAGGTTGGCCTCAACGCCATCCAAGCCACCAACGGCGAGGACTGGACCGAAGCCGTCCTTCGGACTCTGGCTTAAAACAGCTTGATTCACATGCTCAGAATATTCTCTACGCTCCTTTGCCTGTCATTGCTCCTTCCGCCTGTTGCGGCGGAGGACAATCAACCGTTCGTTAAGACAGGCCTCTCGTTCGTGCCGTTCCCTATGGCAGGTTACGACGGGGCTAAGGGAATCTTGTTCGGGGCGTTGATGAACGTCTATGATTTCGGCGACGGAACCACGTACCCCAATCCGAGAAGCAGCTGTTATTTCGAGGCTTCCGGCTACACCGGGGGCAGCAAGACTTTCGTGGCCTCTTTTGACTCCGGGACTCTTTACTCTCGGTTGAGGATGAATCTGGCGGCGAGCCACTGCGAGGACAATGCGATGGAGTTCTTCGGCTTCGGAGGCCGCCGCACTTTCTACGACGCTGATGCGGCGGACGGTTTCTACAAATATTCCCGCTCGACCACCAATGTCAGAGCCGATTTTTCCGGGAAGATCAAAGGACATCTTTCCTGGGAGGCCGGCTACCATTTCAACGCATTCGGAATCAAGGATTACCAACCTGAAAATGAGGAAAAAGGAATATCCTTGTTCAGCCTCTACCGCTATTGGGGGATAATCCCGTCTGACGAGACATTCAGAAAATATTCATCTGCGCTTAGGCTTGGGCTGCGCTACGATTCTCGTGACTATGAGGGAGTTCCGACAAATGGAATCCTTGCCGGCACCAGCATGATCGCCGCACCGGCTTTCTTCGGCTCATCAGAATCCTATCTCAAGGTTCAAGCGACATTCCGGCAGTATGTCCCTTTGGCCAAAGAACGTTTGACGCTGGCATACCGTCTGGATTACCAGGACTTTATCGGTGACGCTCCGTGGTATGTCCTTCCGTACTACACTCCCGGAGGGCCTGTTTATGACAACACCGCCCTCGGTGGCTACAGAACAGTCCGTGGCTTGATGTACAACAGGGTATCCGGTTCCGCTGTTGGTTTCTTCAACACGGAGCTTCGCTGGAAATTTGCTGGCTTCACCCTCTTGAAGCAGGACATCGGCCTGATGTTCAGCGGATTCTGTGACGGGATCACTTCCTTGCGGCACTTCAACGTAAGCAACGGGACGGGTGCCTTTCCGGAGTTATATTCAAAATACATGACCACCGTCTCCGGCGACACCCTCCATCTCTCCGCCGGGGCCGCCCTGAAAATAATACTCAACCGCAACTTCGTCCTGAACATTGAATATGCCCGTGCCTTTTCCGCCCAGGACGGCGCCGGCGTGGTGTACTTCAACACGGGATTCTATTTTTAGGAATATTCTTGAATAGCTTTCCCTTTGTTATGATTGAGTATATTCAGGTCACACTTTTCATTTTCGGGAACAACTTTTCTGTCATTTTTGTATATTTGTGTTTGATGTCTTGGCGGCGTGGATGTCCTGTGGCGCCAAGGCTTACGGAAAATCAAATCACATAAAGACATAAGAATATGTTCGCAAAAGAGATCTACATCGCAAGGCGCAAGGCTCTGTTGGAGAAGATGGCTCAGACCGCTCCGCAGGGAAAGCGTGGAATCGCCTTGTTTGTGGGCAACGTAGAAGCGGCTGCCCAGTACAAGGACAACGCCTATAAATTTCGTCAGGATTCGTCATGGCTGTACTATTTTGGTATCGACGAACCACGTTACGCGGCCATTCTTGACCTTGACAGTGGGGAGGAGACCATCTTCGCCGAAGATGTGGAGATCGGGGACATCATCTGGATGGGGCCTCAGCCGTCTGTAGCCTCAAAGGCCGCCGAGGTCGGTGTGGGCGACTCGGCCTCTTATGGTTCGCTGAACATAGCCGTCACAAAGGCCTTGGCCACGGGCAGGAATATTCATTTCCTCCCACCGAGCAGGTACTACAACACGATGAAACTGGCCGCGCTGGTCGGAATCCCGAATGAGGATGTCGCGAAGGTCGCCCCTGTCGAGGAGAACGGTGGCAGGCACGCCTCAAAGGAACTCGTCCAGGCAGTCATCTCGATGAGACTCGTGAAGGAACAGTGTGAGATTGACCAGATTGACGATGCCTGCTCACTCGGCTACAGGATGCACACGGTCGCCCGGGAGAGCGTTAAGGTCGGAATCGTCGAGCAGGAGGTTGTCGGCAAGATGGAGGGAGTGACTCTTGGCGAGGGCTGGGGGCCGTCATTCGCCACCATTCTCACGCAGCATGGCGAGACCCTGCACAATCATCTGCACGACAAGGTCATCGAACCCGGTAAACTGATGGTGATCGACGCCGGAGCCGAGAACAACATGCACTATGCGTCCGATTTCACCCGCACCCTGCCTACCGGCGGCAAGTTCACCCGGAAGCAGAGGGACATCTACCAGATTGTCTGTGACTGCAACGAACTGGCGTTCAAACTGACAAAGCCAGGAGTCTCCTACAGGGACGTGCATCTGGCCGTCGCAAAGCTGATGCTTGAGGATCTTCGCTCGCTGGACATCGTGCGCGGCAATCTGGACAATATGCTTCACGAAGGCGTGGCGGGACTTTTCCAGCCGCATGGTCTAGGACACAACATGGGTCTTGACGTTCACGACATGGAGGATCTCGGGGAAGATCTCGTCGGCTATGATCCGGATCAGAAACGTTCCACGCAGCTCGGTCTCGGAAGCCTTAGGATGGCCCGCAGGCTCGTGCCGGGCAATGTCATCACAGATGAGCCTGGAATATACTTCATCCCTGCCCTCATCGAAAAATGGAAGAGCGAGAAGCGTGACAAAGGCTTCGTGAACTACTACAAGCTGGAGCACGACTACCTCGACTTCGGCGGCATCCGTCTTGAGGACGATGTGCTCGTGACCGAGGACGGCGCGCGCCGCACAGGCCCTGCCCGTCTCCCGATCAGTCCGGATGATGTCGAGGCCGCCATGGAAAAGTAGTTTTATGAACATCCCTCTGTCGGAACCATTCTCGGGGCTTTTTTCGCAGAGTTGATTTTCGCTGACAAAAATGGCTGGGATTCCGCCAAGTCTGCGTTCGGAGCCTTTGCGGGTTTTATCTTAGGGACTGGCATTAAATTGATAGCCAGCGGAATGATGATGTATTACATTGTAGTGTATCTTGCTTGAATATGGAAGAAAAATATTCTCGGTTTCTTGAATCGGTGCGTCAATTCGTGCCGAAGGACAGAATCTACACTGACGAGCTCAGACGTTTTGCATGGGGCACGGATGCCGGTTTCTACAGGCTTGTGCCGAAGACAGTCATCCGCTCGTCCGGCGAGAAGGAAGTCTCCAGGATACTCGAATCGGCCTCGAGGTCCGGCGTTCCGGTAACATTCCGCGCGGCCGGAACCAGCCTTTCAGGTCAGTCCGTCAGCGATTCAGTGCTGATCGTAGCCGGCAAGAACTGGGAAAGGTACAAGGTCTCCGAGGATGCTTCCGCGATTACTCTTGAACCCGGAATCATCGGGGCGAGAGTGAATGCCATTCTGAAACCTTACGGCAGAAAATTCGGCCCGGACCCGGCTTCCATCGGAAGCTGCATGGTAGGCGGAATCGTGATGAACAACGCTTCCGGAATGAGCTGCGGTACCCATGCCAACAGCGACAGGGAACTGGAGAGCGTCCGGATGGTGTTCGCTGACGGAACTGTGCTGGACACCGGGGACGAGGCTTCCAGAAACGCTTTCCGCGCATCCCATCCGGATTTCATCAAGAAGATCGAAGGGTTGAGGGACGAGATCCTCGCCGACAAGGAACTCTCCGACCGCATAAGGTACAAATATTCAATCAAGAACGTCACCGGACTCAACATATTCCCGTTCGTCAGGTTCGAGGATCCGTTTGACATCATCGCACATCTGCTGGTAGGCTCCGAGGGTACGCTGGCGTTCATGAGCCAGGTCACGATGAAGACCCTGCCGCTACCGTCCCGTGAAGCGTCAGCGATGGTCTATTTCGCCACGATAAGGGAGGCCGCGGAAGCTGTGGTCGCCTTGAGGAAAGAGATTGACCTGGCGGTGCTTGATGCGGCTGAGCTGCTTGACAAACGGTCACTTGCGTCAGTCGATGACCCGATGTTCAAGGAACATCCCGACAAGGATCTGACCGCCCTCCTGCTTCGTGTAACAGGTGCTGACCAGCCAGACTTGGATGCCAATGTCGGGAAACTCTCCGAAGTGCTGCACAGGTTCGGAGTGTTGAATGATGCCGAAGGTAACTCGTTCATGTTCAGTAGTGATCCTGTAGTAACCGGGAAATACTGGGCCATCCGTTCGGGCATATTCCCGTCTGTCGGTGGAATGCGCCGTCAGGGTACGACTTGCCTGATCGAGGACATCGCCTTCCACATCGAGGATTTGCCTGACGCGACGGTCGATCTGTCTGCGCTTCTGGACAGGCACGGCTACGATGATTCCTGCATCTACGGCCATGCCCTTGAAGGGAATTTCCATTTCATCATCAACCAATCCTTTGATTCCCGGGAGGATGTGGACCGTTACGAGGCGATGATCCGTGACGTGGCGGAAATGGTGGTCGGGAAATATGACGGATCCCTTAAAGCCGAGCATGGAACAGGCAGGAATATGGCTCCGTTCGTTTCGTACGAGTGGGGCGAGAAGGCGTTCGGGATAATGAAGCGTGTGAAGAAACTCTTTGACCCTCAAGAGCTTCTGAATCCGGGAGTGATCTTCAATGATGATCCTAAGTGTTTCCTGCGGAATTTCAAGGCATTGCCGGTGCTTAAGCCTTGGGCGGATGACTACAGGCCGGTCGAACCGGAACTTGCGGAAGTTTACAAGAAACTCAACAAGTGCATCGAGTGCGGATTCTGTGAGGTGAACTGCCTTTCCTGCGGATTCACGCTTTCCTCCAGGACCAGGATCGCCACGCAGAGAGAAATCACTTCCTTGCGTGCGTTGCCTGATCCTACCGCTGTCGAACTGGCTCGTCTGAGGGCGCTTGAGAAGGAATATTCCTACGCCGGTGAGCAGACTTGCGCCGGGGATGGCCTTTGTTCCACCTCCTGCCCGATGGGCATCAATGTCGCCGATCTCACTCACCAGTTGCGGAGAATGAATATGCCCGCGGGGTCTTTCGGCCACGGTGTCTGGAAAGTCGCCGCAAATCATTACTCCGGAGTCAAGAGCGGTCTTCGCGGAGCTTTGAGGATGGCCACCGCCGGCGAGACCGTGCTTGGCGACCTTGCGATGAGCGGCCTCTGCCGCTGGCTCCACAATACCGTCCGGCTTCCGCTTTGGACTCCCGCCACGCCCAAGGCCTATAATATTCCCAAATCACTTAAGACTTTGGTAAGTACAGTCTCTTCGGCAGACTCCGTGACCGAAGACCCGGTGACTGCGACCGGAGCCGCCAAGTCTGTCTGTCCCCTCGCCGGCTCTGCCTCTTTGACCATTGAGCCGCTGAAGAAGGCCACCGGGTCACATAAGGCTGTCACAGAGGTTGTCGAAGTGCCTCGTCGAACCGACAAGGTAGTCTATTTCCCGAGCTGCATCAACCAGATGATGGGTCTCCCGAAGCATCATCACGCTGTTGACAAGCCTCTGGTTGAGGAGATGGTCTCGCTGTTAGGAAAGGCCGGCTATGAGGTGATATTCCCGGGAAACATGTCGTCCCTCTGCTGCGGCACGATTTGGGAAAGTAAAGGAATGCCCGAAATCGCTGACAGAAAAACCAAGGAACTTGAGGAGGCTCTATGGAAAGCCAGTGAGGAAGGTCGCTACCCGATCCTCTGCGACCAAAGTCCGTGTCTGCATCGTATGACGCAAAAAATCAAGAGAATGAGGCTTTACGAACCGTCCGAATTTATACTTGGTTTTTTGGCTGGCAGACTGGACTTCCACAGAACCGACATCCCTGTAGCCATCCATCTTACCTGTTCGATGCGTCTGATGCACAAGACTGACAAGATGCTTGAGCTGGCCCGGATGTGCTCCTCCAACGTGATTGTTCCTGAAGGTGTAGGCTGCTGCGGTTTCGCCGGCGACAAAGGAATGACGCACCCTGAGCTCAACAAGTACGCCCTTCGCAAACTCAAGGCTCAGGTCAAAGACATCCCTGTAGGCTACTCCAACAGCCGCACCTGCGAGATCGGCCTCGCCACCAATTCCGGCATCCCGTACGTCTCCATCGCCTACTTGGTCAATCGCTGCACCACCGCCAAGAAGAACCGTGTGATGTAAATCCTTTATAGACAATGAGTAACGTCATTGCCTTTGGTGGATTCTCACCTAAGGTAACAGGATAATTCGCTAATCTGTAATCACTTGTCCATCACGGCTTCAAAATCGATGAATATTCCGTATCTTTGCCCCCACGAATCTTAGTGCAGAAAACCATACTGCAAATCTAAGGTTTGCCGCTATGGAAGTACGTGCGAAAAAGGCGCTCGGGCAGCATTTTCTGACTGACCAGAGCATCGCCAAGAACATCGTCGGGGCTCTCCGGGGGTCTCAGGCATTGGAGGTCGGTCCAGGAATGGGGGTTCTGACCCAGTACCTGCTGTCTCGTCCGGAGTTGGCGTTGAAAGTTATTGAAATTGACGGCGAGTCTGTGGTCTATCTGAAGAAACATTACCCGAAGTTGGGGGATGGCCTGATTGAGGGTGACTTCCTGAAGATGGATCTGGACGGGATATTCGATGGGGAAT
Source organism: Bacteroidaceae bacterium (assembly GCA_963642795.1). Classification (GTDB taxonomy): domain Bacteria; phylum Bacteroidota; class Bacteroidia; order Bacteroidales; family UBA932; genus Cryptobacteroides. The sequence goes on along the minus strand of CAVIHT010000045.1, from coordinate 6,059 downwards.
ATTCAGTGATCGGGAATTTCCCTTACAACATTTCCTCGCAGATTTTCTTCAAGATCCTTGAGCATCGCGACCGCATCCCCGAAGTGGTCTGCATGATCCAGAAGGAGGTGGCCGAGCGCATTGCCGAGAAGCCTGGCACAAAGACCTACGGGATCCTTTCGGTCTTCCTTCAGTCGTGGTATGACATTGAATATCTTTTTACTGTGGGTTCGGGAGCTTTCAACCCTCCGCCTAAGGTCCAGTCCGCTGTGATTCGCCTGACCCGCAACTCACGCACATCCCTCGGTTGCGATGAGAAGCTTTTCCGCACTGTTGTCAAGACCGCTTTCGGCCAGCGCCGCAAGACCCTCCGCAATTCTCTTAAGTCGTTGGCCATGCACTCCGCTTCGCAAGACTCCTCGCCGCTCCTGTCCGATCCCGTCTTTGACCTCCGGCCCGAACGTCTGGGTGTCGAGGAGTTTGTGGCTTTGACCCGGAAACTCATGTAGTTTTCATTTTCCCTCTTCAGACTGGCTGAAATCTATGCCTGAACACATACTTTTGCACCTGGTCCTTCACTTATTCTCAATTACAATCCTTAACACAGGGTTTCGGACTCGGTTCGTGACTTTTGAAACAGTCTGGGGAGTGGATAAAATCAATCAAGGCCAGCGGAAATCGCTGACCTTGAATTGCGGAGAGAACGAGATTCGAACTCGTGATACGGTTACCCGTATGCAGGTTTAGCAAACCTGTGGATTCAGCCACTCTCCCACCTCTCCGGATGTCCTGGCCGAACGGTTGTCAAACCTTTCGTCGCTATTGGACTACAAAGATACAAATTTTTCTTGTTTTCCAAGAATCTTGTGAAAAATCTCAAGAAAAACCAACATCCGAGACATAGAAGTTCAACGCTTTCGAATCAAACATGTAAACAAGCACATTCCACGAAGCGGAGCCGTAATTCACAGAACCGGCATGCTGGCCGTTGGGAATGCTCAAGGACAAGTCCTCCTGATTGAAGACAGCCTGGAATGACCAGTCGTGTTCAGGAACACGCACCGTCACGGTGGTGTCGTTCCCGGCGCTTATCTCGATCTCAGCACTTGCCGGATTGCCATTCAGATCGGTGCCTGAAGCGATGTAAGAGCCATAAATGTCATGGATCTCTCCTCAAGCTATATTTTCGCAATCTCGACAAGATAGACAGGCTCTCACTTAAAAAAGCAATAACATGATCAAATATATTCAGAAGATTTTCAGAGCGGCGGCGCTGCTGACCCTCGGGGCGCTTGCCGCCACCGCCTGCGACAAGACCATCAAGGTGACGGTTACGAACCATGCGGGCGGAATTCCGGACATTCCTGTCAATCCGGCATAAGCATGCCGTGCATCCTCAAATGAGGCCGACCCGAAAGTCAGATTAACTCTCCGAGAATTGAATACTCAGAAACAAGGCCGAAGTTGACCTCGCCGAAAAACAAGAAAAAAGGGCTTGACTAATGCTTTTTAGTCAGCCCCATTTTGTATCCTGATGCCGAAACTGTCTCAAAAAATCCGCATAATCGAATTCGGGAATCATTTTCTATATGCGGCAAAGAGAAGTCGTTTCAAAATACTGGCGTAACGAAGAAAATCAATTTGTGAACGGGGATTGCGGGAATATTAGTATATTCACGAAAAATTTTGAGCGATGTACACATTCAAGCAGGATGGCGACAGGTTTGTCGTCAGCATTGACAATCATCAGGAGTTGATGGGGGCGATTGCGGCGTTTTGTCAGGAGCAGGGGATCCTGGCGGGAGAGGTCAGCGGAATCGGGGCGGTGAACAACGCGACGCTGAGGTTCCTCAATCCGGCCACGAAACATTATGTTGACAAGACATTCGACGAGCAGATGGAGATTTCCAGCCTTGTGGGCAACATCTCGGAGAAGGATGGGAAGGTCTATCTCCACCTTCACGCCAACTTCGGGCGGGCGGACTACACGGTTGTGGGCGGACACCTTCTCACGGCGACCCTAAATGGAGCCTGCGAGGTGTTCATCAGACGCTACAACTGTAAGGTAGGCAGGCACTTCGATGAGGAGACAGGGCTGAATCTTTACACCTTGTAGTCTGTGCGGCGGAAGCAAGTGGCAAAGGATGACCGGATGGAGAAAATCAACATCATCGGCTGCCCGTTGGATGAGGTATGGAAGCATCTCGGCGGCTATGGAAGCATATTCATAATTCACGACCGCAACGTCGGCGGCATCGTGGAAAGACTTGGCGTTCAGGCGCAAGGAATATTCCCGATAGAGGCGACGGAGGAGAGGAAGACTCTCGCGACCGTGCAGGAAATCGAGGAATGGCTGTTGGAGAAAAGGGCTGACAGAGAGGCTTTTGTACTGGGTGTCGGCGGCGGTATCACGACAGATCTGGTCGGTTTCGCGGCTTCTGTTTACAAGCGCGGTGTGCGGTTCGGCTTCATTCCGACCACCCTTCTTTCACAAGTCGATGCCGCGATAGGTGGCAAGAACGGCGTGAACCTCGATTCGTACAAGAACATCATCGGTGTCATCCGCCAGCCGGAAATGACATTCATCTGCCCGGAACCGCTGGAGACACTCCCTTACGAACAAATCCTGTCGGGAGCGGCCGAGCTGCTAAAAACCTTCATAATCAACAATGAAGGCGGTGAATATGAAAGGGCCGTGAATATGCTTGCGAACATTCACGTCCGTGCGTCGGAAGGGGCCGCCGAGGCGGCTGTCCGGGAATATTCAGAGACATTCCGCAAGTTGATCGCCGCCGCCGCGAAGGTCAAGGCCGGCATTGCGGGAAGAGATCCGAACGAGCGCGGGGAGCGTCGGCTGCTAAATTTGGGGCACACTTTCGCGCACTCCATCGAGAAGAATTCCGAAGGGGGCATTTCGCACGGGCGGGCGGTCTCGGTCGGGATAATCCTGGCGGCGCGGCTGGCCGAGTCCTTAAGCCTGACGACTGGTCTTTCGGAGCGTCTGGAAACGGATTTTACGGCTTGTGGGTTGCCTGTAGAAAGTCCGTACCGCATTGACACTCTTTCCGATGCGATGAGGAAAGATAAAAAGGCCGACGGAGCGTTCGTCCATTTCGTGCTGCCTTTAGGCATAGGACACGTTGAGACAAGGGAACTCCGGGTTGAGGATGCCGTAGGGGCTTTGGCCGGAAAAGTTTGATTCCAATTTTTAAAGAACTTCTTATTCTCAATTACAATCCTTAACACACGGTTTTGGACTTGGTCCAATGTCAGACCACGGCCATTCCGGGCGCGTGATAAAAAAGAAGAGGCCGCCGCTTTCCCCAAAGCGACGGCCTGTTGTATATAAAACGAACTTAACAAATAGACAACAAAAAGAACTTTTGTCTGTCCGAGTGCAAATATATTAAGATTTATTGAATCCGCAAAGCTTTTTGTTAATATTTTAAAACGATTTTTGCTTCAATCGTTTACAAAAGCCCTTGCATTTGCTTACAGATTAGTGCAAAAAGCCCCTCCGGAATGCCTCTGGACGGGATTTCATGTCTATCCGTTCCTGTACTCGCTCGGAGTCATCCCCGTGTGGGCCTTGAAGAACTTGTAGAACACGGACGGATTCGGGAAATGCAGTTTGAAGACAATCTCCTTGATGCTGTCGTCGGTGTATTTGAGCATATTCTTAGCCTCCAGAATCACAAACGAATCGATCCAGTCCGGAGCCGAGCGGCCGCTTACCTGCTTGATGAGTTTGGAAAGATACTTCGGGGTCAAACCTAAATGGCCGGCATAGAACGCCATGTTCCTCTCTGAAGTGTGATGCTCGGTCACCAGAGTCATGAAATGTTCGAAGATCAGCTTCACCCTGGTGTTGACCGCCGCTCCCGGAAGTTCCTGGGTTCTGGCCACACTCTTCTCCATGAGTCCTCCGAGAACATAGAACAGCGAGGCGATCATTGATCCGACAGCCTCCCTCTTGTTGGGAACATCAGACAACAGGATCTCTCCGATAAGATCCAAATATTTGGAACAGAAAGCTATGTTCCTGTCATTCAGTTGTACACACGGTTCTGTCAGCAGTTTCAGCCGATCGTCGAAAATTTTCTTAAAGTCGAAACTTATGCTTGAAAGATACTCTTTTGAAATCGCCACGACTATGAACTCCAAGTCGTTGCCATCTTTCATTTGCGGCTTGTTTATCCTGATGATGTTGCCCGGCGTCCCCACGAGCAAAGTCCCTTTGGTCACCGAATATGATCTCAGGTTTACCTCCACGTTCAGCCCACCTGATTTGCAGAAAATAGCGATGTAGGCATCACTGCGGTAAGGATATTTCAGAAACTGATGATCATCGCTGTACTTGACGTCCATGATGAAGAAGTCATCTCCAAGCTGGATCTCGTTCTGGATGGGGACGAGTTTCCGGATTTGCTTCAGACCTATGTTCAATAACGAATCTGGCATGTCGTAAAATGTTTTTAGCGTCCGACGGCAAAAATAGGGAATATTCCGGTTATTGCAAAATTTCGCAATATTCTACCTTTTGACAATCGTAGAATCCAAACGTTCATACAAATGGTAAAATTTGGCAGTTAATTTGTAGTAAAGTACTGCTTGGCGCAAATTTGAAAACAAGAATTTATGAATATGAACAAGTACATTGTCAAAATCTCAATGTTTCTCGCTATGGCTCTCGTGCCGATGGCGATGAACGCACAGCAGACGTTGACGCTGGAGCAATGCCGCGAAATGGCGATCGAGAACAACAAGACCTTGAAACAGGCGGAAACGAAAATCGAGATGGCTGGCTACGACCGCAAAATCGCCTTTGCCAATTATCTGCCTGACATTTCAGCCACAGGTGCTTACATCTATAATGCCAATGACATCGCCCTCGTCGGCGATGCGACTTCCCAGAAACTCCAGAACATGGGGACTTTGATCCAATCCCAGACTCAGAGTTTCGCTCAGAATCTGATGACCGCCATAAAATCCAATCCGGCCGCGGCTCTTGAGTACGCCAACAGCCCTATGTGGCAGACTGTTCTCGGAGCTTTGTCCCAGACGGACATGTCCCAGACCATCAACGCATTGGGGAAAGAGATCGACGAGGCGTTCCATCCGGATCTGCACAATATATTCGCAGGCTCGGTGTCACTTCAGCAGCCGGTCTTCATGGGAGGAAAGATCGTGGCGGCCAATCATATTGCCAAATTGGCAGAGGAGTTGTCAAAGACCCGGTATGATCAGCAGTACCAGCAGGTTGTCGTGGATGTCGATCAGGCATATTGGCAGATAGTCTCCATCGCGAACAAGAAGAAGCTCGCCGACGCTTACGCCGACCTGCTTCACAAAATGGAACACGATGTGGAGCTTTCCGTCAAGGAAGGTGTCGCCACTGAGTCCGATGCTTTGCAGGTTAAGGTGAAAGCCAATGAGGCGGACATGCTCAAGACCAAGTCCGACAACGGCTTGACCCTGGCGAAGATGCTGCTTTGCAAGCAGATAGGCCTTGATCTGAACACTGAGATCGTACTTGCGGACGAGGCTCTTTCCGACATCCCGGTTCCTCAGATGGGTGCGGAAAAGGATCTTGAACAGATCTACGCCGACAGGCCTGAGACGAGGAGCCTTGAGCTTGCTTCCAGGATCTACGACGGAAAGGTGAGGGTGGCGAGAGCCGACATGATGCCGAAGGTGGCGTTGATGGCGGGATATTCAGTGACCAACCCTAATCTGAAGAATGGATTCGAGAAAGACTGGGGCGGATTCTTCAACGCGGGCGTGATGGTGAACATCCCTATATTCCACGGCTTCGAGGCTATGAGCAAGACCCGTAAGGCCAAGGCGGAGGCCACGCTCTACAGGACGCAGCTTGAGGATGCCAAGAACCTCATCAATTTGCAGGTCACCCAGTTGCGCAAGCAGGAGGGTGAGGCGTTCGAGAAACTTACTATGGCTCAGAACAACCTTGCGAGCGCCGAGGAGAACCTCCGCACGGCGACCGTCGGCTTCGAGGAAGGCGTGATCGAGACAAACACCGCCCTTGCCGCCCAGACCGCATGGCTCAAGGCTCATTCTGA
>CAVIHT010000044.1:0-16610 GCA_963642795.1 Bacteroidaceae bacterium | reverse complement strand
AATACCGAACTCTTTACCAGTAGAGTGACTCATTAATGTTAAACCGTCCAACTTTCGGGGTTCACATCAGTCCGGTCGCCTTTTATTTATAAGGTTAGCTGAAAGAGGGATTACTTCTTGAAGTACATGCTCTCCGCGTTGCTGCCGTTGTAGTTGGCCTGGTAGATCACATCGTAGGAACCGGCGATGGATGACTTGTCGGCAGACGTGGCCTTAGGAATCGAGATGCCGCAGATGTAGTACTTTCCGTTGGCGGTCTTCTGACCGGCACCGTAGTACTGGTACTTTAATGTCTTCAGATCCTCGCTTACCGTGAACCAGAGCCAGTCGTAGTTGGAGTCAGAGAAAGCCTTGTCACCGGGAGCGAAATTGTAGCTGCCCCAATTGTTCACACCGGAACACTCAGGAAGGTAAGCGCAGTACTTTCCTTCAGCGGCAGGCTGAGCCGCGCGGCGATCGAAGAACACTCCGAAGTTGACGGTCCTGGCCTCGTAGTCAATCTCAACACAGGCATCCAGAGTTGAGTTAAGGTACAGTCCGGTGATCCCGATATTGTTGGTGTGTTCCTTACCTGCGGCATCTTTCAATGTCTCTTTCTGGCACGGCTCTCCGAATGTCACGACTGTCTTGTCGGCACTGATGTTACCCTTGCCGATAGTCTTGTTAGGGTCGAACAACTTGGAGTAAAACGTCCAGCTGCCTTTGAAGTCGTTGGCGCCAATCTGGGTGAAGATGTAGGTATGACCGTTGTCAAGCACAACCGTTCCCTGACGCACATTGCCGGTATTGTTCTCCTCGACGGTGAGGACTCCGTCTTTTACGGTAATCCAATTGCTTGCACTCACAACCTTGGCATAGACATCATAAACAGTATATTTCTCATCTCCGATCCAGTAGTTGAACTCTTTGGCGTCAACGGACTGGGCTACCTCGGTGGTCTTGCCGGCTACGATGTTCGTAACCTCAAGGGCATTGCCATAGGTGGTTGTCTGGATGTGGGAGATAAGGTTGGTGTTGGTGTACTCTCCACCCACAGGCCAAACGGCGATGTAGGCGGAGGCGGTGGCCAGAGTTGTGTCAACGGTCGCCGGTACGGTGATCGAACCCCTCTCGCTCTCCTTTTCAGGAGTGTCCAAAGGTAGCACGATGCTGTTGTACTGGGTATCACCTCCGATAGTTATTGTTGTCTCGCCGACCTTTGGAGTCGTGTCTTCAGGATAGGATACTACAACCTTCACGATGCCGGTCTTGTAAGCCAATGACACGGAAGTCTTGCCTCCGGACAGTGCGCTGACAGAAGCCGATCCCATAATGACCTGATGGGCAACGGCATCCGCAAGAGTACCTTTCTGATTATCAAGTCCTACAACAGTAGGGGCTGAGCCGTAGTTCACGAGATTGGTCTCCTTGTTGTCAACATAGACCAGAACAGTCTCGGCATCATTCGGAACAGCTACTTTGTTGCTGAAAGAAGCGGTCTTGCCTTCGGCGGCCTCACCATTGAGGATCTGGGTTCTTCCCACAGATGTGCCGTCAGCCTTCGCGAAACGTATGCGGAGGAAATCCTTGGCTGTGAAGGCGGTCTTCATCCCCTCGCCTTGCGCAGACGGAAGGGTCGCCTCGATTGTCAAGGTCTTTACGGTTGCGTTATCATCCTTGAACTCCTTCACATCCTCTCCGTTGTCGCAGGCGGGGAAAAATGCCATCGCCGAAAGAGCGCAAGCGAATGTCAAAAATATTTTTTTCATTTGATTATAATTCTATTTGTAGATAATGACTGTTAGTTCCAGTAAGGATTGCCCTGACGCTCCTTCTGAGGGATCTCCCAAGTGAAGCCCTCGACAGGGATCTGAGTCTCACTCCAATGGTTGGCTCCACGGGTGTTCTGAACGCCCCAACGCTTCTGGTTGAAGAACGCCCAGTCGCCTTCTCCCCACATCTCGATACGCCACTGAAGTTTCACCATCTCCATCACGCTCTTGCCGGACATCGTGTTGTCGCAGGTCATCGTTGTGGCACCGCTCACTGTGCGGGCGGCGAGCAGTTTGTCAAGCATAGCCTTGGCCTGAGCCTCCTGACCATCTTGAGCGTAAGCCTCGGCGACCATCAGCAGAACCGCGGAGGAACGGAGGTAGATGTTGTCGGATGTGGTGGCGTCATTCGTGTGATTGCTGTAGCCGATGGCTGATGAAGCGGCCCATTTGAGTGAGGTGTACCTTGGCATAGTGTACCGGTACCAAGTCGTGTCTTTTCCATCGTTGGAGTAAACGTGGAAATTCTCGAAGTCCTCAGGAAGAAGGCATGCCTTACGGCAGTCAGCGTCTGAAAGGTCGTCGTAGATGTTCTTGTCCACCTGATAGTAACCGGTCGCGCCACGCTTGAGGGCGTTGAGGCCGGCGTTGGTCCAAAAGATATTGGAGGAGCCTCTGGCACCACCGAAGATGGCCTCCGGATTCTTCTCAAGATTGAAGAAAGCGTTCTGGGAGGCGTTGAAGTCGGTCCCGTTCCAGCCCGTTCCCTGAGGGAGAGACTCTGTCACACCGGCGCGTGAGTTCACGGAAGCCAGCAGGCTTGCCTTCATACCATAGTCATCAGCCTTGATCAGATCAGGGAAGTGGCTCAGAAGGTCGTTTCCGGCCTCGATGACAGTCTTCCAGTCCTTGCTGTCAAGGGCGGCGCGGCAGCGGTAGTACTGTGCCACAGCGCAGTCGATGTCGTAGATCTGAGTCGATTCGTTGCCTATGGTGTAACCGCTTTCTCCAAGATTGGAATTATGGAACAGGTCAACGGCCTCCTTGAAGGTAGAGTTGATCCAGTCCCAGGTCTCGGCAACCGAAAGCGGAGCCTTGGCTGCGTTGTAGGCATAGGCGTCATAGATAGGCCATCCCTGTTTGGTGGTGGAGGTGACATCCTGAAGGTCGGTGTAGCGCTCCATAAGAAGCAGGTAGCTGAGAGCCTTCATCGTCAAAGCCTGCGCACGGCTGGAACTCATATTCGGGTACTTCTCGACACGCTCTGCGGTAAGGAAGTCGAGAGCCTTGAGAGCCTGGCCGAGTTTATAGACAGGTCCAAGATAGTAACCATAGTTCTGGACGTCCTGATCTGTTCTCCAATATGTGTTGTTGGCGAGGTTCTGGTACCAGGTCGTGTATGTTCCTTGGTTCAGTCTGTCTCCCTCGACCACGTCACCTGACTGGCAGAAACGACGGAATTCGAAGTTGGACTCGTAGGCGTAGCTGTTTGAATAGCCACCGTTCAGGGCCGCATTGTAGATGTTGATGTAGCCGGGCAGACCGCTCACAAGGCCTGAAAGTACCTGCTGCTCAGCTTCTTCGTTTCCGCTGATGAAGTCCGCCATATCATCATCCGTGAAATAGTTCGGATTGGAGACATCCAACAGCGATGTGCAGGAAGAAAAGCTCAAGCCAAGGATAGCGACGGCTAAAAGACTTTTATATGTTTTCATATTGTTTCGCGTTTAATTTTAGAAATCAAGATTCAAACCGATGGTGAGAGTCTGCATCTGAGGATAGATGTATGTGTCAACCTCTTTTCCTCCGATTGTGGAGAATGTAGGATCCACACCCTTCTGCCTTGAGAAGAGCAGCACGTTGTCAGCGGATACGAAAGCCCTGAGCGCGCTGATGTTGACTTTCTGAGTGAGTTTCTTAGGCAGGGTGTAACCTATCGTCACGTTCTTGATACGGAAATAGCTTGCGTCAAAGAGACTCATATCGGTGTAGTTGTGAGAGCCAGGAAGCAAAGATCCGTCAAGATAGTAGCTGCTTGCTCCTGAACTTGGGAACCACTGCATAGGGTAGTATGCGCCGGTGTTGTCCGGATTCCAGGTGTTGCCGACAAGATCCTTTGACACAGGAATGCGCTGTCTGCCGAATGTGGATCCGCGGAACAGATGCTGTGAATATTCCATAGAGAAGAACTTGCCGCCGATCTGATAAGCGGAAACGATGCTGAAATCGAAATCTTTCCATTTGAGGTTGAGGGTAAGACCGCCGATCCAATCCGGAGTCGCGGAACCGACCTCGTAGTATGATGCGTCAGCCGCCACGTCTGTCTTGACATTATCACCCACCTTGTAGTTGGCGTAACGTCCACCGTGCTCATAGACACCAGTGGTCTCGTTCAGGTGTACATCGTAGTAAGTAACTCTGTGCCAGTAAAGAGGCAGACCTGAAGTCTCGTCCACGCCAGCATATTTCGGCATATAGAGATTGAACAGATCCTTGCCCTCTCCACGGAGGTAGAATATTCCTCGTCCTGAGTGGCTGGCCGTTCCGGCCTGGGCCATATCCTCGGTCTGCACTGTCCAGCAGCCTTTTGGAAGATCCATTGTCTCATCGTAGTTAGGGATCTGGTCGGCAGGAACGCTAAGGAGAGTCGTGCGATAGTGGGTTCCGTTGATGCCGATGCTGAGGGTAAGGTCCTTCTTGCGGATGATGTCCGCATCAAGTTCAATCTCAAAACCTCTGTTGCGTACCTTGGCGGCGTTCCCAAGAATTGTTGCATAGCCGGCGCTGGCAAGAGGAGAGACGCTCTGATTGAAGAGAGAGTTGACAGTCTTGTGGTCATAGAAGTCAAGCGCGCCGGTGATGCGGCTGTTCAGAACGCTGAAATCAAGACCAAGGTCAAACTGGTGGATGTTCTCCCAAGTCAGGTCGGAACGGACGAGGTCGTTACCGGTTTTGATGGCGGTGGTAGCAGGGACACCTGTACCGCTTGAGCTTGTCTGCCAAGATGTCACGCTATAGTACCAATAGTGGTTGAGGTAGTAAGATGTAAGGCCGTTGGAGTTACCTGTCACACCGTAGCTGGCGCGCAGCTTGGCGTTGTCAAGCCAGGTCTTAATCTCTTTCATAAAGCTTTCCTCGGAGAAACGCCAGCCGGCTCCGACTGACCAGAATGTTCCCCAGCGGTTGTCCTTAGTGAACTTGGAGGCCGCGTCACGCCTGAGGGATCCTGACAGGTAGTACTTGCTGTCGTAGTTGTAGTTGAAACGGCTCAGGTAGGACTCTGTCCTGTAGATGTTCGAGCTGAAGCCAGGGGTTGTGGAGTTCTCGCCTTCTGCATTGACATAGCGGCCGATGAAGTTGCCAGCTATGGCATAGCCGGGGATCAACTCATAACTGGAGCCAAAATTAAGATCGTCCCTGTTAAGGTCCTCATATTCGTGACCGACCATAGCATCAACGTGGTGCTTGTCGAAATCCTGATTATAGGTAAGAATCTGCTGGGTGTTGATGATGCGGCGCTGGTAGGTCTTGATACCGAATCCACCGTTAGGGGTTCCACGACCCGCTACACTGTTCACGTACATCGTACGTTTCCAGTAAGACTCGTCCATATTGAAGTTCATATTGAAGTTGAAATACTTCAGGAAGTTGACATCGGCGAACAGGCGGGTTGTCCAGGTGGAGATGTCCTGACGCTCGATGTTGGTCTCAGCGATGTACTTGAAGTCACTTCCGTAAGGGCTGGTGGCCTCTCCAAGAGGTGAGTAAGAGGCGTTCTTGGTGTTCAGAACCTTGTTGCCGTTCTCGTCGAGAGCATAGTTGCCGTTCTCGTCGATGTTGTAAACAGGCTCGATAGGCTGCCATCCCTTGACGTGAAGCATAGCGTTACCATAGGCTCCACCAATCTGACGTGAGCCCCATTTTCCGGCCTGTGCGCGGGTACTGGTCTTTGAATATCCTACGTTTGCTCCGATCTTCAACCATTTGAGAGCCTGCGCATCGACATTCATACGTCCGCTGTAGCGCTTGTATGAACTGGCGATCAAGAATGAAGGCTCATCCTGATAACCGAGAGAAGCGTAGTAGTGGATCTTGTCGGATCCGCCGCTGGCGGAAAGATTATATTCCTGACGGAAAGCATTTTTGAACAGAATGTCGGCCGCGTCTCCATTGTAGAGAAGCCGTGCGTTCTTGTTGATCTTTCCTGTAGCGGGATCGATAAGGTAGGCTCCGCTCATAGTCGCCGAGGCGTTCGAGCCGTTTCCCGTAGGTGTATAGATCGCACCAGGGACATTGTAGGCCATATTATTGCCGAGGGCGTTCTTCTGGAACGAGGTCTCGCTTCCGTTGTAGTCGAACAAGTGCTGGCTGGCAAAGAGCCTTGCCTCCTCATCCGTGTGGTTCGGAGTGGCGATGTTGGTGTAGTAGTTGCCGTTTGCATCGACTCCAGGGAGACCTGTCCCGTTCACACCGTAACGGTAAGAGTTGTAGATTGACTGCCAGGCATATTCATAGTACTCCGCGGCGGTATCGATCGAGTTGACGTTGTAGTTGCCGATCGAGTTCCATCCCCAACGGCTCTGGAAGGAAATCTTGGACTTGCCTTCGGAACCCCTCTTAGTTGTGATGAGGATGACACCGTTACCGGCTCTCGATCCGTAAAGGGCGGTCGAGGCCGCATCCTTGAGGACGGTCACGGAAGCGATGTCGTTAGGATCCAACTGGGAAAGAGGGTTCTCGTAGGTGGAGTTGGTCTGCTGGGCCACGCCATCGATGACGATGAGCGCTGCGGCAGAGGCTCCGTTCGTGGAGCTGACACCACGGAGACGGATAGCCATGTCGTAACCAGGCTGACCATCGACCATAGAAACCTGAAGACCAGGAGCGGCTCCCTCCAATGCTCTGGAGACTGTGGTTGTGTTCTGGATTGCTACGATGTCTGATTTGACATCGGTGATGGAACCTGTCACATCTTTCTTCTTCTGAGTACCGTAGGCCACAACAACGACCTCATCGAGATACCTGCTGTCGCTCTGGAGGACTACATTGATCACTGACGAAGCGCCGACCTTGACCTCCTGGGAGGTGTAACCAATGCTTGAGAAGACGAGGATGGCACCCTGCTTCACATGAGATAAGCTGTAGTTACCGTCCAGATCTGTCATTGTACCGGTAGTCGTGCCCTTTATGAGGACATTCGCACCGACACATGGCTCGCCTGTCTCATCCGTGACCTTTCCGGAAAGGAGGACTGGGCGAACACTTGCACTCCGACTGTGAGAAGTACAAGCAAAGCCGTAATTAATCGTTTACCCATAAACTGTTTTTTTAATGATGGTTATATAATTGTTAAACGTCCCCTTTAGGAATATTCAATACTTGAGGAAGTGCCAAACTTCCGGAGAGTGTCGCTATGACCGGTTCTCCAACGGGGACACGCAAAGGTGCGAAAAGGATTGCGTCGGTCAAATTTTAAAGTAATTTTATCAAATATTTATAAGGAGTTTGGGCGTGATAGTCTACTTTTGTATAATGACTCCATTAAGTCAACACATAACACATTAATGGCACTGTCATATTTAATAATCAATTATACGATTGATTTTATTAAAGGGGACGATTAACAAAACCATTATTAAAAAAACACTTTGTTTATGGGTAAACAATTAATTACGACTTTGCTTGTGATCCTTATGATTGGAACACAGGCGTTTGCCCAGTCTGCCGTTTCCGGAAAGGTCACGGACAAGGCTGGTGAACCTATAGTCGGCGCGGGCGTTCTCGTCAAGGGAACCTCCAGCGGCACAATGACAGACCTCGACGGAAAGTTCAGCCTTTCAGGCTTGAATTCCAATTCCGTCCTTGTCTTCTCATCAATCGGCTATGAGACTCAGGAAATCACAATCGGCAACCAGAAGGTGATCAACGTCACCCTCAATGACGAGACCGAATTCCTTGACGATGTTGTCGTTGTGGCTTACGGTACGGCGAAGAAAAGAGACCTTACCGGCTCCATGTCCTCAATCAAGGGCGACAACATCAAGGCACAGAATGTGTCCTCGATCTCACGCGCCCTCGAAGGTGCGGCGCCTGGTATCCAGCTGTCTTCGGTTGACGGTCAGCCGGGTGTCGACATGGCGATCCGTGTCCGCGGAGCCTCTTCCACGACTGACGGCTCAGCCGTGGCGCTCGTGGTGATCGACGGTGTGCCGGCTCAGACATCCAACCCTCTTTCCACCATCAACCCTTCCGACATCGAGAGCATCTCGGTTCTCAAGGATGCCGCATCGACAGCGCTTTACGGTTCACGCGGAGCGAACGGTGTCATCCTCATCAACACAAAGAAGGGCCGTGACGGAAAGACCGAAGTGTCATTTGACACCCGCATAGGCTGGAACAGCGTGGGACAGTTCAACATGTCCAACATGAAGAATGCATCCGACATCTACGAATATGCATGGCTCTCCATCTACAACTCCTACCGCTACGGTGTGGACGGAACGGGAAGACCTGGCGTCGGTGCGGACGGCATTCCTTACACAAACCTCCAGAATCCTAACTGCTCTCACGAGGAGGCTGCGGCATTCGCCTCACAGCACCTTTTCGACTATGCCAACAGCAACACGAGTTTCCAACGCAACAACCTCAAGAACGCCCTCGTGTATGATGTTCCGGGAGCAAGGTATGTCTACACAGGAGGTTCCGGAACGTCACGTTCCGCCACGATGATGGACGCTTACCTCGTAAACACGGACGGCAAGCTCAACCCTAACGCGGTTTACTTCCTTCCTGACGACTGCCTGTACGACAATCTCTTCACATCGGCGTTCCGTCAGGAGTACAACGCCTCGCTCAAGGGCGGAAACGAGAAGTTGAACTACTTCGCTTCCCTCGGCTACGATTCCGACCCGTCCTACATTCCGACCTCATCATTCGACCGCTACAGCGGACGTGTGAGCCTGAACGCCCAGCCGCTCAAGTGGCTCAAGTTCGGAAGCAACATCGGCTACACCCGTACCAAAACGAATGAGATGGCGACCCGCTACGGACGTAACGCCGGATCAGGCGGAGGAAACGTGTTCCGTTATGTGAACGGTACTTCCTCTCTGGTTTCCATCTACATGCTTGACGAGAACCACAACTACGTCTATGATTCTGAAGGCAACAAGCTCGAGAATGTGACCAACAGCACGGAGACATATTCTCCGCTCGGCCCGACCACCGGCAACGCTTTCGGAAAGGGCGTACACGCCGAGTTCGACAAGAACAAGAACGAAACCATCCGCAGCATCTTCACGACCAGGTCCTACGCCCAGGTTCTCTTCACCAAGGATCTCAATCTCCTCGTGAACTTCAGCTACGACTCTGACAACACCGACTATCTCCGCTACCGCGCCGCCGGCACGTACAACGGAGGTGTGAACGGAGGTCTCAACAAGACTCTCACGAACAGGTTCATCCTCAACAACCAGACGCTTCTCAACTACTCGCATGACTTCAAGGGCGGACATCATGTGGACGCGATGGCGGGTCACGAGTGGAACAGCGACAAGTACCATTCAGTACTCTATGTGTCAGGTTACGAACTCATTCCGGGATGGATTTCCGCAGGAAACTTCATCGGACGCTACACCAACGGAGGAACCACTCTTTCAGGCTCGCCAAGCTGGAGCCAGTACGAGGTCAACATGGAGTCCTACATCGGGCGCGTAAACTACAACTATGACGAGAAGTACTACCTCAGCGGGTCGATCCGTAGGGACGGTTCTTCCAAATTCATGAACAACAAGTGGGGAACGTTCGGCTCCGTGGGAGCGAGCTGGGTAATCTCGAAGGAAGGATTCATGTCCGCCACACGCTCATGGCTTGATTTCCTGAAGGTGCGCAGCAGCTACGGTGTTCTCGGCAACTCCAACGGAATCGGAAGCTACACCAACCACACTTGGTCATATTCAGCCACTTCTTATGTTTCGGCCACGAACGGAACCGGCGTTCCTGCTGGGTACAAGCTTTCCAGCGGCAGCCTCGTGAACGACCAGCTCACCTGGGAGAAGAACAAGGAGTTCGACCTCGGTCTTGACTTCAGCGTGCTGAACCACAGGGTCAGCGGTGCGATTGACTTCTACAACCACGAGACACCTAACGCTTTCTACAGCGCCAACTATTCGGCTCTCGCCGGATCTGGCAATTCGACACTCACCCAGAACGCGGCCGTTCTGCGCAACCGCGGACTTGAGCTTGAACTCAGCGTGGACATCATCCGCACAAATGACATGACCTTGAATTTCACCACCAACGGAACCCACTACAGAACCACTTTGGTGGATGTTCCTGACGAGAACATCCCTGACAACACCAACCTTGACCTTCCTCAGGGAACATGGCAGGCGGGCGTAGGTTCGTTCTCCGCATCGGGAACAGGTGGAGTCTCCATCGGTTATCTCCGTGGCGAAGGCCGTGACTGGTACAACATCTACCTTTACAAGTACGCAGGCGTGGACAAGGCCTCCGGTCTTCCGCTGTACTGGCACCGCGTCACCAACGCCGACCTCGGTCTCAATGACGATGGCACGGCAAGGGCGGCGGGCTACGACCATGACGGCCGCTACAAGGATCTCAAGGCAGGAGACAATGTGAGGACTCTCGTCAGCGGCGACGCCTCTCTCTATGAGATGGGCAGCGCGACCCCTGACTGGATCGGAGGATTCAACATCAGGTTCAACTACAAGAACTTCGACATCTCCACACAGTTCGCCTACCAGCTCGGCGGAAAGTTCTACAGCACGGAATATGGAAACGGACTCTACAAGAGCGGCGAGCTCAACGCGACTTCGGAGCAGCTGTCAACCGACCTGATCGGCGACACCTTCACGGCTGACAACACCTCCGCCTATTTCCCTATGCAGTGGTGGAACACCTCGTACTACAACGGAACGACTTTCGGCTCCTGGAAGTACACCGACATGGCTCTCTTCAGCGCATCTTACATCAAGTGCAAGAACATCACCATCGGTTACACCCTTCCTAAGAAGATTCTCGACGCTGTGAAGGCAAGCGCCATCCGCGTCTATGCATCCGCTGACAACCTCTTCTATGTTTCCGCAAAGAAGGGTGTCGATCCGTCGATGTCCATCCTGGGAGGTTTCGAGGTCGGACAGTATGTCTATCCTTCGATGAGGACATTCTCGCTCGGAGCAAACATTACATTCTAAAACTCGGTTTGACATGAACAAGATCAAAACAATAGCTGCGTTCGCAGCAGCATCGCTTCTGACATTCCAGTCTTGCTCGGACATGCTGGATGTCACAAATCCGAACTCGCTGACAGATGACCAGATCAGGGAACTGCTCGCAAGTTCCGATGAGACGAAGGTGAATGCCACCCTCGAGGCCATTGGCTCAGGACTTGAGAACTACATCTGTCTCAGCCACGCGACAATGTCCGGCGGCTTCTCCAATAGCTACGCCAACGAGTTCGCGGTTCATCTTTTCCGCGACGTGGCGTGCGAGAACATGGTCTATGGCGACAACGCCAACTCGACCACGGACGGCTACGCCAACTACTACAACCATTCCTACAACGCCGCGGCAAGCACTGAGGCGGCGGGTTGCTACGGATGGTGGTACAGTTCCGCCTACATCATCGCCCAGGCGAACAAGTCCGCCACATATCTTACGGACGAGGTCGCCACTTCACCTAACGCTCTTCCTGCCGTGAAGACTTACGCCGCCCAGGCCAAGACTCTCCGCGCCTACGGCTATCTCCAGCTCATGGAGCGCTTCCGCAAGGCCTACAAGTACGGAGGCAGCGAGCAGCAGGGAATGCCTATCTACACAAGGTATGCTTACAACACACCTGTGGCTCCAAGCACTGCGAAGGAGACCTGGGAGTGGATCATCAATGAACTTGAGGTAGCCGGCTCATACTTCGCCGCCGGAAAGAACAGCGCCACTGACGGTTACACCACGGTCGTACCGACCGACCTCACTACGTTCTACGACATCGACCGCACCCTGTCGGACTACTTCCTCGCCCGCGCATGCCTGGATTACGGTGAGTATGACAAGGCGATCGCAGCCTGCCAGCGCATTCTGGCAAAGTACCCGACACTCATCGACGAGGCTCATTATGGTGTCCAGACAAGCCGTCTTGACGACCTTGCCACACCTCTTGACGACTCTTGGACCAAGTGCAAAGATGAGGTCAAGAATGACGACAACGCTTTCCTCAGCATTCCGAGCAACCCTGAGGTTCTCTTCGGCTGGGTGAGCGAAAGCAACCTCTACACATGGAACAACCTCAACAGCCTCCAGGCCGGCAACAGCAAGAGCGCCCTTTTCCAGATCAGCGAGAGCCTCTACAACAAGATTGACGACAACGACTACCGCAAGGGTGTCTTCGCCGACCACGAGATTACGGAGTATCCTTACATCTCGACCGAAGGCCACGCCGGCTCCAAACTCTTCAAGTACACGAATCTCAAATTCGGCGCGACACTCTGCCAGAACGCCACCGAGCGCACATTGGCAAACATCCAGTCCGACCAGATTATTTTCCGTTCCTCTGAAGTCCTCCTAATGCTTGCCGAGGCTCAGTACCAGGCCGGCAAGGAAGCCGACGCGAAGGCGACTATCAACAAGCTCCTTGCGGCCCGTACCAAGTCCGGAGCCACTACCCTTACCTGCGACAATTACAAGGGAAGTCTCGGAACCTGGGATCAGATCATGCTTCAGTGGCAGATCGAGATGTGGGGCGAGAACGGCCTTGACTACTATTGCCACAAGCGTTGGAACACCGATGCTGTCCGTCAGGGTGGAAACCACTGGAAGGATTACACATGGAAAGTAGAGGACATGGAGTGGGAGATCCCTCGTCAGGAACTCTCGACCAATTCCTATTGGAACAAATAAAATAATAGACTGTCAATATGAAAAAGATATTTTTGATTCTTTCCACCATTTTGGCCACTGTGGCGGCTGTCTCATGCCAGGATGAAGACGTGACGGAACTTGTGGCCACCACCGGTGTCACCCTTGACAAGACAACCGCCTCAATCTTCCCTGGAGAACAGGTTGACCTCAATGCGACCCTCACCCCGAGCAACTGCACAAGCACCTACAAGACATGGGCGTCTTCAGACGCAAAGGTGGCGTCAGTTGACACCTGGGGACGTGTCCTTGGCCTCACCCCGGGTGAGACCGTGATCACCGTGACCACCGCTTCCGGCAAATGCACCGCAAGCTGCACGGTGACAGTAAAGGAGATCCCTGCCACGAGCGTCACTCTCGACAAGACCTCCACCAAGATCTATGTCGGTGAGTCTGATGAACTCAAGGCCACTGTAGGACCTGACAATGCTTCCGACAAGACTGTCACCTGGACATCCTCGAACACCGAGATAGCCACGGTTGACGCCAAAGGCAAGGTGACGGCCGTTGAACTTGGAGAAGCCACCATCACCGCCACAACCAAGAACGGAATTACCGCATCCTGCGCCGTGACAACGACCATCCGCACTCCGACCAAGCCGGAAGATGTCACCCTCTGGAAGACCGACAAGGCCGGTTACCGCGGACTCTTCGGAGCGGACGCAGACAACGGCAAGACCGCCGGAACCGGCGGCTGGCTGAGCTACAAGGACGGTGTCGCGTACTGGACGGAGAACACCACGGGCGCTCCTCGTAAAGCGACGCTGGAACTCTCAACCGGCAGCAAGATCACCGTAAAGCAGGTTGATGCGAAAGACTTGGCAGGGAATTACACATTCTACAACTACTCCTTCTATGCAACGGGAGTCAGCGACACCAAGGTTGTCAACCAAACCGCAAGGCAGCACGAGACCACCGTCCAGTTCAAGGCCGTGGAGAATCCTCAGACTGTCAACGGACATGTCCACAATCTTGACCTCGTGGGCCTGTACCTTGACTTCGCTGTTCCGGCTTCCATTGAGATTGTGAATGACACTCCTGTGATCTACTTCTATCACTCTCTTGATTACCAGACGGTCAGCAGCGGTGCTGAGGTGGCCTGCATCCCAGAGCTTACCAACACCACCGGCTACCAAACAGGTTATTTCGCTCCGCTCTCATTCGGCGTTGACGCTTGCAACTATGTCTGGGTGGCATGGGAAGTTGACGATCTCTTCGGCGCCCCTAAGTTCGGTCTCGGAACAGGTGAGCAGAGGCTCGTCTCCGAAGGCAGGTACTGCTGCGGATTCTCATTCGTCATCAAGGGCTACAAGGAAGGCGGTTACACCACCATCTACCAGTTCAACTACAACAACAAGTGGGTATATGACGGCACCGCGGGAGCTGCATATTTCGCAAAGAAATAAACAGTTGAGATAATTCTTTTAGACAAGGGCAGACCCTACATCGAGTCTGCCCTTGTTTGATTGTGGAATGCTCGTTCCATTATGGTACCGGGTTCGTGTCATCCAAAATGATGTGTTGAATAATAGGTACTTATGCTTTTATTATATAGGATAAGATAAATGATCACTGAAAAATTGTATTTTTAACGAATGATTGACAAATTGAAAACATTTGCCGGAAGCTGCCTTTGCGCGGCTTTCCTCCTGACAGGCGGTATGTCGTCCCATGCTCAGAATTGGACTTACGTCGCGCCCGAAGAGGAGGATGTCAGAGAGAATCTGGCCAAATGGCAGGACTTGAAGTTCGGGCTTTTCATCCACTGGGGAGCCTACAGCCAGCTCGGAGTGGTCGAATCATGGTCGATCTGCCCGGAGCTGACTGACTGGCAGTATAAAGGGAGACCCGAGGGGATGTCGTACATGGAGTACCTTCGCTTCTACGAGCATCTGAAAGACACCTTCAACCCTGTCCTCTTCGACCCGTACAAATGGGCCGAGGCCGCCGAATATGCCGGGATGAAGTACGTCGTGTTCACGACGAAGCATCACGACGGGTTCAACATGTTCGACACCGCCTTGACAGACTACAAGGTGACTGATGATGACTGTCCATTCCACTCCAACCCCAAGGCTGACATTTCCAAGGAAGTCTTCAACGCGTTCAGGAGCAGGGGTTTGAAAGCTGGGGCGTATTTCTCGATAGCAGACTGGCACAACAACGACTACTGGTGGAGGCTTTTCCCCCCGAGAGACCGCTACATCAATTATGACCCTGCCCGCTGGCCGGAAAAATTGGAGGGTTTCGAGAACTTTGTCGAGGGACAGGTCAGGGAACTGACCGGCGGCAATTACGGAAAGATAGACCTCATGTGGTTTGACCTGTGCGAGGTCTCGGAGAAGTACAAGATTGATTTCCCTTGGAGCCGGATCGCCGCCGCGGCAAGGGAAGGACAGCCTGGAATGATAACGGTCGCAAGAGGCACCCGCTCCTCCTACGAGAACTACATGACCGCGGAACTCAAGATCCCTACGGTGGTCTGGGACTGTCCGTGGGAGGCCTGCATGCCGATGGCGAAGGGCTGGTCCTACAACTGGAGGCCGAAATACAAAAGCACGCAGGAATTACTGAATATGCTCGTTCAGGTTGTCTCAAGAGGGGGCAATTTCCTGCTCAATGTGGGGCCAAGCCCGCTTGGAACATGGGACGACGAGGCTTATGTCCGTCTGCGGGAGATCGGAGACTGGATGAAAGTCAATTCGGAAGGAATTTACGGCACCAGGCCTGCCGCTCCGCATCAGACCGGGAATGTCTATTTCACGGCGAAGGATGAATATGTCTATGCGTTCTACGTGCTGGAAGATGGCGCCGCCGACAATGTCCCGGGCAGCATATTCATAGGTGATGTCACTCCTAAGGACTCCTATGTGACAATGCTTGGCTCAGACATCCGCCTGAAGTGGAAAAAGGGTGAGGACGGCGTTTATGTGAGCATACCGGAGCGGTTGCGGAAAAAGGCTCCGTGCGACCACGTCTATTGCCTGAAAATCAAAGTGCAGCGCCCGTGAACAATCCAGAACGGCTTCTGACAATCGAATATATTCAAAAAGTTAGAAGCTGTTTAAATAATTACTAAATTTAAACAGCTTCTTAATGTTCAACCAACAAATCGGAATCGACTATACTTGAATTTCAACAGAAAACAACTGATGAACAATCTGATTAAAATCATTACTGCGGTTTCGCTCTTCACCGGCGCGGGTTTTGCCCTCGGAGCGACCGACTACTTCGCCCGTGATTTCGGAGCGAAACCGGACGGACTGACCCTGAACACGGCAAGCCTACAGGCCGCCATCGACTTCGCCTCCTCTCACGGCGGCGGACGAGTCGTGCTTGACAAGGGGGACTATGTGTCAGGAACCATCTATCTGAAGAACGATGTCATCCTTCACATCGAGAAGGACGCGTCTTTAATGTCTTCCTTGAACCCTTACGATTTCATCAGGGATCCGGACGCGAAATGGACATCCCTGGTCTTTGCCATCAAACAGAAGAATGTCGGAGTGACCGGTGAAGGGATGATCAACGGGCGAGGATTCGAGGTCGCCACCAAATACGTTGATTTTGTGCATCTGGGTCTGATTGACGATCCTCTCGGGCTTGACCGTGTCAGGGAGATAATGCGTCCGCAGAACCTTCACTTCTACAAGTGCGACAGCATCACCATCAAGAACATAACCCTCAAGGATCCGGCCAGTTGGAACCAGCAGTACGACAAGTGCAGCAACATCCTGGTGGACGGTGTGAAGGTTGACGCCAAGAGTTACTGGAACAACGACGGAATCGACATAGTGGACAGCCGGGATGTCGTGATCCGCAACTGTTTCTTCGACGCCGCCGACGATGTGTACTGCTTCAAGAGCCACAGCGAGGACGGCGTGAGCGAGAACATCCTGGTGGAGAACTGCGTGGGTCGCAGCAGCGCCA
>CAVIHT010000043.1:0-16774 GCA_963642795.1 Bacteroidaceae bacterium | reverse complement strand
GGAAAAGACACATAGGCAATCCTAATATTCCTAAAAGTCTATCTAATTTCTCGTATGAAGATATTGCAGAAATGTCCAATGGATTATCTGGAGGGGATATTAAAAATATAACCTTAAAATTATGTGTAAAGTTAGCCTCTAATAAAATTCAGGATGTGTCAAATGATAGTGTAAGAACAGAAATTGAAAAGTATAAGAAGTCATTAGAAGATAGTAAAAAAAGTCAACCTGGTAAGATTCTTACGCAAGAAGAAATTGACGAGTTGAAACGTGAGGATCCCAAGCTTCACCAGAAGATGACAGATGATTTAATGAGTGAGATTACTAAAGAACAATAATTACTAATATTTAAAACAAAAGATTATGCTTGTTACATGGATTTTAGGAGGATTAATCCTCGCAGGAACGCTTTCTGCAATCCTCGCATGGTGGAATGAAATCGTCGAATGGGTTGAAGAAGAATTTAGGAAGATCTCCAAGTTTGTCAGAAAAGCTTGGTCTTATTTAACCATTAAGGCTGGCCAGTTGAAAGCTTTTATCATGACGATATTCTCCAATGGAGACACACAAGTAGAGTCTGCTCCAACAACAATTACTATTACTAGCCGAGAACAGTTGGTTGAGTTAGCAAAAGCAGGCCGTATTCCTATGGAAGCTGTTGATATACTCTGGCATGGCAAACCTTTTACAATAACCATTAAGAATTAAGAAGTGATGTTAAATTAACAAAATATAGAAGTTATGTTTAAGATTAAGAAAAATAGCAAAAATAAGTCTACTGATACGGTGAATCGCAATATCTTTGATGAATATAAATTGCCGAACTATCTAAATCAGCTTTTAGGGTATATTGAAAAGAAACAAGACATAACATATGTTACAGCTGTTGTTCATATCAAGAAAAATGCGTTTAGTTTCAGCATATGCTCTGATGTTACATACAGAAATGCAGATGGAACTGTTGATATTGACATGAATGCTTTGCAAAGCAGTATTCTTATTGATGCTCTCCCTGAGCATATTATAAAAATCATCGAAACAGAATCAGAATATTCAGCAGGTTTTACATATGAAGATTTGCAGAAATTGTTCAATGACAGAAATAAGAATATTGAAGGAATTCAAACGTTGGAAGCACTGATTGCTTGTCGACCAAATAATACCTCAAAAATTGCTATAAAGGACGAATTCTTTTACACGACAATTAAGTTTTTCGATAAATCCGATAAGGTATGTTTGTGTAAATCTGTTGAATATATAACTGGTATTTCAGAGGAGAATTCACCATATCCTCTTGATGAAATTGAAGTAACTGATTTTTAATAAAATGAGTGTAATTACTGATCCCGACATTATTCAATACAGATGTGCCGTATTTGAACAGAAGTTTCATATAGCAGGTGCTACTTATGTTCTTAATCCGTATAAATATCCTGGTCACAGTGATTTTGTGATAAATTATGATGATGTGATGAACTATAGATATGTGATTCGCATGTGGGTAAACGACGGTATTGGCTATGGAAACCCTCTCTATAATGAAAAAACGCCAATCTTCAAATGTTATAGTTCCATAGAAGAGATGTGGAGTGATGCATATCGAATCTTAGAGCAAGCAGACATGAGATATGCCCGTTTCAGTGGCAGCGATGTGGCCGATGACGTTGCCTGGATAAATGACTCTACGACTCAAAATGTAGGACAAAAGAAAGCTAACGGCTTAGGACTCTATGACATGTCTGGAGATGTCTGGGAATGGTGTCTGGATTACTATAAGAATGATTTCTACAAAGATTGCAAAGAAGGAATCGAGTACAAGACTAAAGGATATATTACCAATCCTGCATGCACCGACCAGTCCTCATCAGCCCATGTGTTTAGAGGAGGAAGTTGGCTGTTCTCTGACAAGGACTGCAGAAACACATGTGCCAACTACTGGATAGAAGACGATGAAGACAATGACCTTGGTTTCAGAATTGTGATAGATAATGACAAGGTTGACATGAAATATTTCAAAAAACAATAGGAGGAACATGAGAATAACAGACAACTCCCCCATTGATCAGCCCTGCATCGGTGTGTTCATTGAGGAAAAATGTGCGGTCGGGCAGTTCAGGGACAATTGCATCTATCTGATAGCCGAGCCGGAATCCTCAATGGCACAGTCGGCGATTAAGGTCATGGAGGGATTCAAACAGGGCATGAACAAGGATGATTACTTTAATTCATACGAACTGGAAGTCATTCCAAGCGTGGAACTGAAGAACCATCCCAAGATCAAGGAGCGTGTTGAGGGGCATGGGGATAACATTATCATACAGTTGTTTAGCCCAGCCGTGGACTGCAAGAGGTTCATCGTGGCAAAAACGGATGAAGACCAACTATTCATGAATATCTGTCTGATCATGTATGCCGCCGAGCGTGTCGCCAAATTCGACATGGGGCAGATACTCAAAGCACTCGTTATTGATGATCCGAATGAATTGACCAGGCTGGTCAGGAATGCCGCTTCAAGCAAGAAGTTCTGGGCAGATTACCTCGCCAAGCTTGCGGAGAACTTTAAGAATCCATCTTTCGGAATGGCCGCCTCAACATCTTCCATCAAGGAGCGGCTTAACATTGACGGAATCATCACCCATCAGAGACAGAAAGAAAGCTTTGAGAGCATGTTGAATAATCTCCATAAATTACGTAAGCATCCGGATCCAAAGATCGAGGCCGAACTGGACTTGGTGTTCAACTCCATTGATCCGGCGACATGGAAATTATTCTTCCTGAATCAATCACCAAAGTTACAGGAAAAAATGAACGACTTCGTCAATCCTTATCGTCTGGCTCAGGCCTCAACAGTAGATTTGGAGGTATGCAAGGCAAATTCCGCAGATAAAAACCGAAAGAATGATGGCCACTACCGTCTCTACATAAGGAGAGAGGAAGAAAAACTCATGGTGCACTTCACCAGAAAGGCCGGATTCATCCTGTACCTCATCTATCTGATTGACCGCAAAAAGAATGGGGATATGGTTGACACGCTCAACATCACGCAGTACAAACAGTTGTTCTCCAAACTCTATGAGATGACGTATGGAATAAGCGGGGAAACGATATTCACCGACATGATCAAGAATTTCAATGTGAACAACGAAGTTCAGCAAAAAGGGTTGTACATTGTGCTCAAGAGCATACGTGACGATGTGGGAATGGCTTGTGAAAGGATGCAGGAACCGGCGGACCCATTCCTGCTGAAGGACACAACATCTCATCTTACGGTCCTGCCTGAGCATATTATCATACCGCCGGAGATAATGTCTTTGATTTAGTGTGAAAAATCAATCAACCCATCTGTATAAACAGCTGATTTTCAACAGAAACAAATCTCGACAAAATGTTCACATAACAAAGCACGGCCAACCTGTCAGAACCTTCCGACATTTGCACTGTAACCGATGTGCAAGTGTCGGTTTTTCGTATGCAAACATTAAAGACTCTGACAGGCATGAAGAATTCAGCAACAGCGGACACGATTCTCAGTATAGTGACTGAAGTTCGTTTGGAAATTGAAAGCAAGGGAAAGTCTATCTCCACAAGTGAAGACACCCTCTGCAAGATGGTTATGGATAAAGTGGCAGAAGACGGTAAAGACTTTGAGACAGACAAGGAATGGATGCGTTACTATGCTAACATAACACGAGATATTGTCTGGCGCCTGGCAAACACCGAGGAAGCCGATAAGATCATCAGCCGCCTGAAGTCTGGTGATCAAATATTTGCGGAAAGGTTCTTCTATGGAACGAGCGGCAAGGATTGTAACATAAGCCGCCTGAGATCAAAGATTATATCTCAGATCAAACACAACTATAATGTAGATGTGTCTGTAGAGGAATTCGGGAATATTCTCTATACTCATCTATGGGATAACGGCACATGGGGTGTTCTTGAGAAATATTCCTACAAAAGCAGTTTCTTCTGCTGGCTTGATCAGATAGCAAGGCATGAGGTCATGCGTTACCTTGAGGGATTGAGGATGATTCACGTGAACCGTAGTCGTACATCCGGAAACACACGCTTACTTGGGATGTCTGTCAATCCATATCTCTGGGAATGTGTGATCTCAGAGATGATGCCCGATGGTCTCTACAAGGATGTGCTTATGGCGACACTTGTGGAACGCAAAGATAAATCCGTCATCATTAAGGAGATGGGGATTGAGGCCTCGGAATTTCGTAAAATCCAGATAATGGCCGAGAACAGCCTTAAGGACAAACTGATCCGCAGCGACAGTCACTACGAGGACATCGTGTTGCGTGACAAGTCGCCACACAACATTGAGGTGTCGGATGAGTTCGCTATGGAGTTCATCAAGTGGCAAGAGGATAAGCGGGACACAAGTCCTTTGGCAGATGTTCTTGGTGTTGGTCTTCACAAAGGAGAACTTCAGGAAAAAGTAGCCACTTTCTTATATGAGTTTCCGAAAACCCTCGGATGGTCGGATGAGGACCGTCTCATTTGGACACTTCGTTTCATTGAGAACGCCGCACCTGTAGAAGTGGCGAAACGCGTCGGTAAGGAGCGCTCCTGGCTTGACACACGTTACTCCCGCTTGAACAAGCGGTTTGAAAAGGCTATCAAGGAATGGTGGAGAAAGAATTAGCATGATGAGTTTGGCGCTTGGCATTGATAGAGCGCCAAACTTTGTATTCTCTTTATTTACAAATGATAAACTATATTTATGAACAATTCAAAGGAAAACAACAATTCCATCGAGTGCTTACAACAAAACGTGGACAAATTCGTGGAGTTTGTCAATCAAATGTTAAACGATGATAAGTTTATAGAAGGATTGGATAGACTTCTACCCTTCGACAATATGGCGAATGCAACAATGAATCTAAGTCTCAAGGTGATAAAGAGTATCGGGATTTCGATAATTAGGATGGACATCGTGCCAGCGTTATATTCTTTGGCAATAACGTTGGCAATCAATAGTGACGACAAGAAGATAAGAAAATATTCAGTTTTCATTGTAGCATGCAAGACCATCAAATCAATTCAAGATTTCGTCAATAAAAAAGAATTCCGAGACAAGGTGGAAAACTTATGTATAAAAAGGATATATTAATATGGTACAAGTAATTACAAAAGAATGGGAGATAACGAAGAATTACATCTTCGACATCTTGCCACGAGACGGAATGATACAACTTGATTGGGATGATTTCCAAATGTTCGCAAAAAATCATCGTCCTCTTGCCGTGGTACGAGTTGAAGACAATCTCTCCGTCAAACAATTGGCCGAATTGGCGACAAAGGAAATCTTGAGATATACATCAGGGAAGTTGTCATGTTTTATCATGAATATCTATCATAAAGAAGGCGAAGAGATCATGATGGACGAAATAATGGAGCTGGCAGAGCAGATGAAAGTAACAGTCGAGAATAACATGCAAATCAAATGGGGTGTTTCGCACAAAGACAATATGGTGTTCAATAGAGGCTTGTGCATCTATGCCTTTGAGTAACGCCGCACTTTGATATTCAAGATCGCATAGCCACATATTCGATGATAGATTTTGTCGCAAATGCCGCTCTATTATCATGGAAGTTAAACGAGAAGGAGGTAAGAACATGAACACATCAGACGCTGAAAGAGACTGGGTACGCCGCATTAGCGGGCTTGGGCGGACTGGTGCCGCGGCGGAAGAGCGGCAGACAAAGGTAGTGGCCGCGGAAGCTGACATACAGGAGCCGAAGCGCAAGACGAAGAAAGGTCATGGCTTTGGTGATGTTGCGGGCATGGAGGAGTTGAAGAAGATGGTCACGGAGGGTTTCATCAATGTGCTTCAGAACCGTGAATATGCCGAAGCCTACGGCATCAAGCCGCCAGCAATGCTTTTTTACGGTCCTGCGGGATGTGGCAAGACCTTCTTTGCGGAAAAGATGGCGGAAGAAATCGGGATCAACTTCATCAAGATTGTGCCTGACGACCTTGCCTGCACTTGGATTCACGGCACGCAGCAGAAGATCGGGGAGGTGTTCAAGGATGCGGAGAAGAAAGCACCCACACTGCTGTTCTTCGACGAGTTCGACGCGATGGTTCCATGCCGCTCGGGAGACGAGGGGAACCAGCACTATGACAGCGAGGTGAACGAGTTTCTTTGTATGCTCAACAATGCTTCAGACAAGGGGGTCTATGTGATTGCGGCCACAAATCATCCGGAGCGTATCGACAAGGCCGTGCTGCGCACAGGACGCATCGATGAGATGGTGTACATAGACATGCCGGATGCGGAGGCCCGCAAAAGCCTTTTCACGTTGGCTCTGGCCAAACTTCCAATCGAAGGAGAGATTGACACCGACAGACTTGCGGATATGACAGAAGGTTATAACTGCAGCGACATCAGCTATATTGTGAAGTCAGCGGCTCGCCGGAAGTTCAATGAGAGCATAGAAGGCAGGGATGGCAGGAGGAAGGGAATAACCCAGAACCTTCTTGAGGAAATTATCGGGACAAGAAGTCCTTCGGTGACCTCTAAATCCCTGCGTGAGTACGAGCGGATAAGATGCGAGTTCTCACCCAAAGACACCGGGTTAAAACCCGTAACAATCGGATTCAAACATTAATTAAAAACGAATATCATGAAAGAAAAGATTTTGGAGACCCTGAACGCCATGGGGTTTAATTTGACAGAGGTTGACACATTCGGTTATGCCTTCAAATACGAGGGAATCAACTTTCTCTACATGTACAACGAGGATGACGAAAAATTTCTCAACCTCTCAATTCCAGGCATCTACGACTTGGATAAGGAGAACATCATAAAGTACTATACCTTGTGTGATAAGATCAACTCCACACTCAAGTACGTCAAGGCCTACACCTTCAATGACAATCTGTGGCTCTTCTATGAACGGGAACTGTTTGAGAACGATGATCTGGAAGAACTTCTCAGCCGCATGATCCATGAGCTTACAATCGCCCTCCTCGTCGTTCGCAACACTATTCAGAAGATGGAGGAAGAAGAAACCACAGATGACAACAACCAATAAATATTCAAAGCGATATGACTAGACAAGAAAAGGTGGCCTCAATACTTCAAGAGCTTGGCTACAAACCACAGACAGACGATGACGGAGACCTTCGGATCCGCTATCAGATGAAAAGTTTGTACGTGCTGGGAACTCAGTCCGAAGAAAATTTTCTGTCCGTTATCTTCCCTCAATTCTACGAGTTTGAAGAGGGAGAAGTGACCAAAGTACTCGCGGCGTGCAACAAGCTGACACGTGACATCAAACTCGCCAAGGTTTACATTGACCAGACTTTCAAGAATGTCTCCGCAAGTTGCGAATTCTTCTACAATGACGAGGAGAATATGAAAGTCTGTCTCGAAAAATCTTTGGAAATTCTCGGCTTGATTCGTTCCGGCTTTGTGAAAACTATTCGTACATTTGGGGAAGAATGAAAATTACAAAAACATGGGAACACTAAAAGAAATCAGAGGACTTAAATGCCCTAACCACGACCACGTAAGGGACAATCATTACTTTCTTTACGAAAGCGTCGGCTCGATGAGCCCCACCAGTGGCACTCGCTGCAAAAGGTGCGGCTACACAATGGCATTGCACAAACCACAAAAGTAAATGAATATAATGAATATGTTGATAGCAATCTGCATAACGATCCTTGTGTACAGCATCATGGGCAAGGATATTCATTCACTTCTGGAGGAAGTGAAAGGGGTTGATTGGAAAGGGAAGATGAGTGATGTGATGGAATCGTTGAAGCCTTATGCGCTGAGGGTCGGGAGGACGGCGGCAAGGCCGCTGCTTCAGTTCTGGTTCGTGATGGGCGACGAGAGGACTTCGGCGCTTAACAAGGTGTTGATCTACGCGGCGCTGATCTACACGGTCTCCCCTGTCAGCCTGATTCCGAGTTCGGTGTACAAGCTGCTGGGAGTGCTGGACGAGGGAGCGGCGGTCGCCTACGTCTATAAGAAAGTGAAGGACAACATCACGCCCGAGATCCACAGAAAGGTCGAGGATGTCTTGACAGAATGGTTCGGACTTGACTGCGAGAGGGTTCTGTGATGGGCAAGCCGGTTTGCAGATCAACCAAATATGTCTCCGGATATGATAATCGAAATCCGTAATTGACATCAGAACAATTGTCGGGCTATGAATTAGAGGAAATCGTATGCTAATTTGAAAATAATCCTTATCTTCGTGACAGAATGAACAAATAGTTGTGCTATGAGAAGACCTGAAATAGTAAAGCAGATAAAGTCTGTGATCACTGCGGCCGCACCTACGGCCAAGGCTATTCTGTTCGGGTCTGAAGCCAGAGGAGATGCCAGAGAAGACAGTGACATTGATGTTTTGGTGCTGCTTAACAAGGATCATCTGACTTACGAGGATGAGACTATCGTTCGTTGGCCGCTATATCAACTGGAAATCAGTACGGGAGTGTCCATTAATCCAATTATCCTGTCACAAAAGTCATGGGAATCCAGATCGATAATGACACCTTTCTATTCAAATGTTCTCAAAGACGGAATTGTACTATGAATGAAACGCTTGATCCTGAAAGCCCTGAATCAGGTAACGGAATGGTTCTCCAGCACATCCAACACGCTTTGGTACTTCTAACCGGAGAATCAGGTGCCGGTTGATTTTGTGATGAACTCGGAGGACAGGTGATAGATTCCGCAGAAAAGAAGACTCTATATTCATAAAACAAGTTTTTGAACATGCAGAAACAATGGAAACATCTGAATATAGGTCAAGACATTGAGCAGGATTCATATTCAATGGAGATGAGCCGCTTTGCCCCGATGGTCTTCGTGAAGGGCACATCGTATGAGAAGTTCGGCTTGGGGATTGACCGGTAAAGCTGTGTGGATATTCATAAAAAACAAATTAAAAATGAAAAAAGCTTTTGTACTGTTCTGGCATGGTTTGACAGGAATATTCAGAGGGGTCGTCAATTGGATTGGCGCGCTCCTGGGGATGAATGATGATTCAAGGTATGGCAAGGTTCTTCGACGCATCGTGGCAACCAGTTTCGCCGTGACAATGGTGGTGATCGCCTCCATCGCTTTGTACATCGCGGTGCAGGCCTGCGTGGAAATTATTCCCAGAAAATTCATGGTCAGCGAGGACCGCTATCAAACGCTGCACCTCTCCGATAGCGTATGTTATTATTCAAGCTTCGACAGGAATGGCTTTGTCAAGAATGCCAAAGGCAAAAAGACCATCTCTGACATTGACTGGATAGCGATGCCGTGCGGCAAGGACTCATTGGTGTGCTACAAAACGGGAAAACTCCGTGGGTATTTCAACATGAAGACCGGCGCACCGGTTGTCAAACCAAGATATTCCCACGCATGGGTTTACTCCGATGGACTCGCCTGCGTGGATGACGGCGGATGGGTGAAATTCATCGACAGCACCGGCAATGTCGTGATCGACACAAAAGTGCCGAATGACCGGTACTATGGCAGGCGCGTGTTCCACAACGGCCTCTGTGTTGTTCCAAAACCGGACCTCAATGCGGTCGGACTTATGGACCGGCAAGGCAGGTGGGTTTTGGAGGCTGAATATGACAACATAGAGCTCGCCGACTCCTTATGGATTGTCACCAAAGGAGATGAGCAAAGTGTGATGAATTCAAATCTGGACACAATTCTACCTTTCACAAAAGCCAGATTTTTTATTGACTTAGGCATGCTTACAGCCATCATGCCTGACCACACCATCCGAAAGTACACGCTACGTGGCGAACTCATCAACGATTTCTACATTCATGGCGTTGAACAATTGAATTACGACACAATGGAGCTCTGTGAACCGGTAAAGGAATATGATGAAAATGGCAATTTCTATGGGGTTGCCGCACCTGACACCAAGAAAGCGATAGCCCATTGTCTGCAATACGAGGCGCAATACGGTTGGTACGGCCTGATGTCCTCGACCGGCAAGATAATCACCCCACCGATTTACAAAGACATTGAAGCCCTCGGCCCGGATCTGTACCTTTGCAAAGATGACTCTCACGACGGAATAATCCTCAATAGCAATGGCAGACAGGTAAAATGACAACAGCAGCGGACTGATCGGCGCGCATGAGAAGGAATTATATTCAGGGAAAGACATCCGGACGACGATTGACCTTGGATGGCAGGGGCTGGCGGATTCGCTGCTGTGGTTTGGCGTCAAGGACATCAAAGGGTTCGAGCAGGCGTGTCTTGTGGTGATGGATGTCAGAGACGGCGGGCTGCCTGCCATTGTGAATCTAAGTCACAAATCAGACATAGGTTACGGGCTTGGGAACTGGGCGATGGAGCTGGGATATGAGCCCGGGCCGGTGATGGAGCCACTCATCTGGATGGTGGCGCTGAAGGACGGGATGTCCAGGTCAAAGGAGACAATGGCCGAGGCGTTCACTTCCGGAAAGATGACCAAGACATACAAAGTTACGCCAGAGCATTTTGTCAACTCACTCATCGAGTGCCTTCCGCCGGAGGAATATATCTGGAAAGATATACACGGAGCGTCGAATGTCAAAATTCATAGTCCCAAGTCCAAAGATTGGTCGGAAGCAGATGTCAAGGAACTTGCCAAAGGATGGGTGATGAAGGTGACCGCCACTCACATTGCGGCGTTCTACAGCACTCTTGCGACTGGAGTGAGGACACTCCCCTACCTCGTGAAAAAGAGTCATGACGAAGAGCCGAGGATCTTGGGAGATGAGAGGAACCTTATCACAGGGCTGCTTGACGATTACGGCACGGCTGGCCTTGTCGGAAAGAACTCAATGTCAAGATGGAACGGCTATGCAGCGGAGACGTTCGCAGGGATATTCCCGAAAGAGAAACCGCGGTTCGCCATAGTCTGCGCCATATTCACAGACCGGCCATATTCCGGCTACAGGATGACGGGAACCGTGGGAAAGGTTGCCGGAGAGCTTTCGGAGTCGATCATTGCGGGAATGATACGGGAAGAATTCCCGGGGTGGCGCAACACCCCCGATTAATCTCACGCATGAAAGGCGTTTCCTGCACACGGATGAGGATCCACCAGTTCCCACACATTGTGCGTCCAAAATATTCGATAGCACTTAATCTGCGAATAGTCAATATATTAGCGCCACCATCCAGTAGCGAATTTCGTACCAGATGGCAGCATCTTCTTAATAGTAATCAATAAATTAAGTGCCACGGCTGGATTACGATGCGTACGACACTGGGAAGAGTACTAGACTAAATAATTGCTGAAACGGTTGGATAATAGCTGTGAAATACCTAACTTGCCCCACCAGCAACAAGTCTTAAACTATGATTGGAACGAGGCGAAAGAGCCATCAGTGGAACACGGTGGCACATGTATTTCAAAGGGCCAGGTCAGGGTTCGTTGTGTTCTATAATGTAAAGGATTCTCTGTTTTTCCTCACACTGCTCAACGTGACCGCAAAACGTCACGGAGCCAAAGTACTGGGATTGTGCTTGATGTACAATCATATCCACATACTTCTTGAGACGGATGACTCCGGATTGGTCAGGAAGTTTGTCAGAAACATGATGTCCGTTTTTTCCAGAAGCTACAATCTACGGCATACACTATCCGGAGAACTGTTTGATCGTTACGGAGTTTCATTCAAGAAAGGCGACAAGGCGATACGCACATCATTGGGGTACGTGAACAACAACCCCGTGGAAGATCACATTTGCCCCAAGGCGGAGGATTGGCGATGGAACTGCCTTTCATACTCGGTTTCCAGGCATCCATATTCAGAGAAGATCACATTGGCAACCGTGTCACGGCGGCTGAGGAAGGCTGTGGCGGCTGTAAAATACTTCAAGAAAGCCGGAAGTCCTTTGACTTACACCATCCTCGATACCCTTTTCGAAGGAATGTCAATTGATGATGCCAAGCGGTTGGTGGACTATATCATCAGTGAATATTCAATCATCGACTATGAGCGTGCCATCAGTTACTATGGCTGCTACGATAAAATGCTTGCCGCCTTTGCCAGCAACACAGGCAGTGAATATGACATCAATGAGCCGTTCGATCCGCATTCCGGTCAGGCGTACAAGAAGATGGTCTCCTATCTGGCTAATGACAGAAGGTTCAAGGGCATAGCTGATGTCCTGAGGTTGCCTCTGCCAAAGTTGACTGAATATCTTGCCGAAATCACCGTGCGATGCGGAGTGAAGCAGTGTCACGCAATGAAGTTTCTCCACATTGAAGATGCCAGCAATAGTAAAGCAAATGCCCCGTGGCAGCCAATAGATTAAATATCAACAAAATAACATACAGGTCCAGTAATAATATTGAGACCAGATAGTAACCTTTTCAAATTGATTTACAAGTTCTTAACTGCCACGAGTATCTCTTTATCGCACCGTCCGGTCACATTGTCCTTTTTATGCTTTAGATATCGGCATAAATTTACTACTTTTGTTGTCCTTGATCTTGATGCTGAGAACTATGAGGGTGACCAAAAAGTCACAGGAATAGGAGCTATGGGATTCGGGGAAAGGATTCCCCGTTCACCTTTGGGGCTGTCACGGAGTGACTGGGGGAGTTGGAGGTTAAGATCGAGGGCTATTGGAAAGACACTTTTTGTTAGTACTACGGAATGATAGGCACGTGACGAAATTGAGCCCGATGGCGATGAGCCGTGTGCCTCCGGAATGAACACAGATATATTCAAAAACAGTAATATTCAATGAATATGAAAAAGATTGCTAAGGTTGCGGCGATGGCTGCCATGGTTGCGCTGACCGCTTCGTGCGCTCCGCAGAAAATCGCTGTTACGGCGCACAGAGGATTCTGGAACTGCGAGGAGGCCGGGTATGCCGAGAACTCCATCAAATCACTTGAGCTGGCGCAGCAGAACGGGCTGTGGGGCAGCGAATTCGATGTACACATCACTTCAGATCTCGTCATGCTCGTGCACCACGATCCGGACATCGATGGAATGCGCATCTGGAATCACGACTACGCTGACTTCAAGGATTGCCGACTGAAGAACGGAGAGAAGATTCCTACACTTGATGAATATCTCACCCAGGGCGAGAAGAGCAAGAAGACCGTACTTGTGTTCGAGCTCAAGAAGCAGATCGACAAGGCACACGAGGACTACATGGTTGACCAGAGCGTCAAGGCTCTCAAGGAGCATGGCCTGTACAATCCTAAGCGAGTGATTTTCATCTCCTTCAGTCTGAATATGTGCGAGAGGCTGGCCGCCCTCTGTCCCGGGTTCACCGTCCAGTATCTCGAGGGGGACAAGAGTCCTGAGGAACTTGCCAAACTCGGAATCAACGGAGTTGACTACCACTACAAGGTCTTCGCCAAGAACCCGACCTGGTTCAAGCAGGCCCGCGACAACAAGATGAGCATCAACTGCTGGACCGTCAACAAGGAGAAGGACATCCAGGATATGATCGATCTCGGTGTCGATTGCATCACGACCAACGAGCCGCTCCTCGTCCGTGAGAAACTCGGCAAGAGGGAGAAGGTGAAATAAGCCAAATAGCCTTTTATGAATATCCGCCCGCTTCTTTGTTGATTGAAGCGGGCGGAATTATTTATATACCTGAATAACAAGTTCGCATGCCGGTCACTTCGACAGGCTCAGCGACCGGTCAGTCTTGGTCACTGAGCCTGCCGAAGTGACCTGAAACAATTCATGGCTCATCAGAACGACCAACCGAACATCACGCAAGGCTGAATTGTCTTTCCCTTAAACTCATTGTCATACGGCAAGGAATATTGCAGACCAACCCCAAGAAAAGAAGTCCTTTCACGACTGTTGCGGATCGCATAAGCGCACATCAATCGTCCCTGCCAATAATTGAAGTCGTAATTTCCCACTGTCGCCAAACCGGTCAGACTCACCTCAAGGCCATCAACCTTATTGAAGAAATGACGGTAAGCCATACCAAGTCCAAGTTTTGACTGGAAATCGTAATTCTTGGTGGTTGATCTGTTGTAGAGACTTTCCGAAACCGTCAGCGGAACGAAGACACCAAAAGCATCACTGACTTTGAAGCCAACTCTCTGTTCTACATCCAGCGACCCGATATCCTTTCCGAGCCTAGAGGCGACCACATTGAAACTGTAGTAGAGTTTGTCCACAAATCTTTCCTGCGCAGACAATCCGGAAGTCATGACCAACAGCAAGGCTGAGATCATAGTCATTTTTTTAATTATTTGTTTCATAAGTCATGTGTTTTCCCAAAGATAAGAAATATAATAACGATAACTAAACTATTGGCAGTCTGACATATTGCCTTACGTTTTTTGACTTCAGCTTGATTGTTCATCCATATCTAAGGTTCAACAAGTGCAGCCTCATTCCAAAGTCTTGTGCTTGCGTTTGCCACAGCAAGACTTGACTTCACATCCTTCTTTGAGTCATCATTCAAATTTGAATTATCAACTATCCCCATGAGTTTCTTCACATATTTACCTTCATCTTCATTGACATCCAATGCTATGAATCCATCCATAGCAGCTTTGAGAATTTCAATCTCACCGTTTTTACCTGGATACTGGATCTTCAGATAATTAAAGAAATCATCTGGAGTCTCGGAAGTGATAAAAGCATTGACATATTCATCGATTGAAGTGTATATCTCGTCCATTTCACTTTGAGAATATTCTCTCTCACGTCCTTTTGTTTGTACCAATGGCACATTTTCATCACTGCTCATAATAAACGGACACATCGTCATAAAAATAATTCCAATGCTAAATTTTAATAATATTCTTCTCATTGCATACTTGTTTTTTGCAAAAGTATGAAAGGGACTCTTGATTTCATAATATTTCATACTATCACCACGCAATGTAATGTACTTATAATCAACGCATGATAGGACAACACACCTATCATGCGTCATTAAGTGTTGTTAGGGTGCTATTTCATGAGAGTAACGTTAGCACGTTCTACGCATCTTATTTGTCGGCCGATTCGTCATGTGGCGCATTATCTCATCCTTGTGTTCTGGGTTCGATTCAAGAATCCTTGTTTTCAGTCTTTTCACACGATTATAAATAGCAGATAAATTCACATCAAAAATCACACAGATAGTAGGATACGAAATCTCGGCCACCATAAAGGCATACAGATACAAATCTGACACCTTCAGTTGGCATTCTTTATAGGCTACTGTGATTATTCCATTATGAGTGGCGTCAACCATCGATTCAAAAGATGCAATAAAAGCTTTGTCATCCCTAAATTTCTTCAACATTGCTTCAAACGATCCTATAAGTGCGGCATCCTCATTGCCTGGAGAGTGATAATATTCATCAAAAAGGCTATCAAACGCAGAGAAAGTGAACTTCAAGGCGTTATGCTCTTTTCCTTTTACGTCCACAATCCGAACCAAGGAATCAAGAGTTGACTTTAACTCATTGATGGACATCGTGTATTGCTGAATCTTCCTGTTGTACTCCAACTCAAGTTTATCTCGTTTGATTTTTGAAGACAACACAAAAATGCAAATCAAAGAGCAAAAAAGAAGTATACTTACCACCAGAATTACTCTTGACTGCGATAATTTGGCAGACGATGCACTCTCTTTTTCCTGAAAATAAAGCATTTGAGCCTTTACCACAGATTGACCAAGAATCCTGATTGTGGTTGAGTCGTTATAATGTAGAATCGCTTCCACAAGAGGAAAGGCCTCATCGTACATTTTCCCGTCCTTATAGATTCTATAAGCAAAAGAAGACACATAAAGTTTTGCTTTAAGATCATTCGCTGACATCTCAAACGCTTTTTCGAGATAATGAAAGGCTCTCTCATCATTTCCTAAAAGATGGTATG
Organism: Bacteroidaceae bacterium; assembly: GCA_963642795.1. Taxonomy (GTDB): domain Bacteria; phylum Bacteroidota; class Bacteroidia; order Bacteroidales; family UBA932; genus Cryptobacteroides. The sequence goes on along the minus strand of CAVIHT010000043.1, from coordinate 936 downwards.
CCATTGCCAGATCACCAAAACTTCTAGAATCAAATTCATAATTTAGTCTCTCAGCCTCACTCATCCTCAAGACAACATCTTCAGGCTTGGGATTGCTTCCGTTCAAAAGGCTTATGGCAGAACTGGTTAAGGCATATCCCAACAGAGATGAATCACCAGCCTCTCTGGATCTGTTCAACACATCGTCAAAATATTCCATGGCCTCATCCCGCTTCCCGTTCTTCAAGAAAGCTTCAGCCAATTGAATCTCAGCATAATCGGCGTGATAATCAAAACCGCCTTCCCGTAGATAGTTATACGCTCGCTTAATATACTTAAGCTCTTCAACATAATTATAAGTCTTAAGATAAATCAACGCAAGCAGCCAACAGGATTGTCCACTATAGAAATAGTCATTATCCTTTTCCGCATATTCCAATACCTTGAGAAGACGTACCGAAGCTTCCTCAAATTGTTCTGAGTCATAAAATTGATCCGCAAGATAATATCCATACTGTATCTTATCATTCGTTGAACCATGACTTTGGAAATATGGTTCATAAGCCGCCATTTCTTTCAGCAAAGAGGCATCGTCAATATAATTCTTGTCCAAGCACTTAGCTTTAAGAAGTGTATATTCAGCCTTTGACCTTACGTTTTTCAGTAATAATGTGTCAATCGAATCAATCATCACGAGCGCACTGTCAGGATGCCCCGGAAGGATGGCTTCGATTTCAGAGAAATCTTTTGAGAGCCGGTGATTACAGGAATTCACGACCATCAGAAGGGGAATCAAAAATATGGATACATTTCTCATAGAGATCAATGGCTTGTAATATTAAATCATTTGGTCACTTAAAATGGCCCAGTGACCAGAAAAGTCATTATGCAATGTGGTAAATATAATAATATTTTAAAGAAAATCAAACAATCACTTGATTTCCAGAAGTTCCGACC
>CAVIHT010000042.1:0-17164 GCA_963642795.1 Bacteroidaceae bacterium | reverse complement strand
TTCCCGGCCGGAGTTAATGTGTTTTCTCGGTTTCTTTATTGGGGGATATACTGTATCTGAAAATTTGCATATAGATTATACCAAACAGGATGAACAACAAATTAAGTGTAATTATTCCAACATTTAATGTTGAGATTTATTTAGAAGAACTGCTTTGCTGCATTGAAAATTGGGCAGATGAGATTATTATCTGTGATTCATTTAGCACGGACAAGACTTTGGAAATAGCTCATCGGCATGATGTAAAAATCGTGCAGCATGAATATATCAATTCAGCCAAACAAAAAAACTGGATTATACCGCAAGCTACAAGCAATTGGGTGATGATCATTGATGCAGACGAGAAACCGGAAGATGCATTGAAAGAAGAGATTACCAAATTCCTTGCGACGGTGAAAAATGAAGTAGATTTGGCATATATACCCCGCAAAAATCTGTTTTGGGGAGAGTTTATGGGTAAAGCCTCTGCGTATCCGGATTATCAATCGAGGTTGTTCCGCCGAGACAAAGGTCGCTATCAAGATAAGGAAGTACACGCTCAGGTGGAAGTATCAGGTCAAAAAGTATATTTGAAGCACGCATTGGTGCATGACGATTTTACGGATATCTCATCTTGGTGGTTAAGAAATAATAGATACTATCGTTACGAACTGGATGAGTGTATAAAAAAACGGCAAAAATGGGGGATGAAGTTACAAATCGTAAAACCCGTTTATGTGTTTTGCTTAATTTATTTCCGTAGAGGTGGGTGTTTACATGGCTTCAAAGGTCTGTTTGTAGCTATGCAATGGTTTATCTATTATTTCATGGTTGGAGCGAAATTGTATGAATATGAATTGTCTCAACATCAAGACTTGAAACACAAATCTGCAAACTCCAAGTAGAATATTGCAACAGTATCGAACAAATTACCACCTAATTTATGCGAAAAAAAATTGTAAAGATAGACCTTAACAACAAGGTCTATGGGGGACGTGTATATGAAAATCTGGCAATTGATCTATTAAAAGATACATTTGAGTTCAAACGTGTCTTTTTAATAAAATATCGGGCGAAGGTATTGAATATACCAAGAATACTATTCTTGTATATAAAATATAGGTTTTTCTATAGAGGCTCTTTATTTTTAACGAATCAAACAACATGGTTTGCAGGACGATATTCTCGTAATATCGTAGTGGTACACCATTTAGATAGTTCTTTCTCCTATGGCGCAAGTTCTTTCTACCAAACTTTTTGCGAAAAGGCATTATATCGTAACAAGAATAGGTTTACAAGGGTTGTCACAGTTGCAGATTGTTGGAGAAAGATGTTAGAAAAAGATGGTTTCAAAAATGTAACTGTTATATATAACTCATTCAATACTAACTTATATCATTTTTCAGATAACGAAAAAGAACGATTCAAAAGGCAATACGGATTCAAAAACAAACCATTGATATATTTGGGGAATTGCCTAAAGAAAAAAGGTGTCATAGAAACCTATAATTCTTTGAAGGATATTGATGCCTATTTTGTTACATCTGGAAATAAAGACGTGGAACTTCCTATACCTAATCTGATGTTGCCATTTGAGGAATACCGTCTTTTACTGGCTGCTTCTGATATTGTTATAACAATGTCTCTATTCAAAGAAGGCTGGAATCGTGTAGCTCATGAGGCTGTGTTATGCGGAACTCCTGTTATTGGAAGCGGAAAAGGTGGAATGGAAGAATTGTTAATGATGTCAGGGCAAACAATCTGTACTTCTTTTGAAGATCTGCCCCATCACGTGAATAGATTATTGAAAAACAGGACTATACCATACTCTCACTCTCTTATGAAATTCAATTTGTGCTATTTCAAGAGATGCTGGGAAAAGGTATTGTTATAAACGTTACTTATATGGAAACAGATTTCGGATTAGTGTCAATAATAATGCCATCGTACAATTCGTCTAAGTACATAGCAAAAACAATTGATTCTATTGTGAATCAGTCTTACACGAACTGGGAACTGCTGATTACTGATGATTGTTCTACAGATAATACGTGTGAGATTATAAAGGAGTATGCCGCATGTGATCAGCGAATAAAGTTTTTCGCTATGGAGGAAAACAAAGGTGCAGGAGTAGCTCGAAATAAATCCATTGAAGAAGCAAAAGGGCGATATATTGCATTTTGTGATAGTGATGACCGCTGGAAACCGGAGAAATTGGAAGTGCAATTACGGTTCATGGTAGAAAATAGAGTGGAAATCTGTTATTCTTCTTACTTGAAATGCAATGAGAACGACAACGTTCTTGGAATCGTCATCGCCCCCTCCAAAATTTCGTATGAAAAAATGATACGAAATGATTATATCGGTTTTCTGACCTGTATCTATGATACACATCAGATAGGGAAAATTTATATGCCGACATTGAGAAAGAGACAAGATTGGGCATGGAAAATTCTTTTGATGAAGAAATGTCCTATGGCATATGGCATAAAAGATACGTTGGCATATTACAGAATTAGGGAGGGGTCTCTGTCTAATAAGAAGAGAGAACTCATTCGTTACAATGTAGCCGTTTACAAGCAAATTCTTAAATACAATACTATTAGGGCATGGGCAACATTTTTATGTGTTTTTTTGCCACATTACTTGACGAAAAAATACATCACAAAATTAGTCAACAGGTAATTATCTGTTAATACTACAAAAGAAAGGATCTAATACATGTGAAATTTTTATTCGCATCTATTTCTGTTAGTTGTATTCGTTCTATTACCCGTTTATACAAAACGAAATTAGGCTAAATCAAACTTTATGATGTAAACTAAGGATATCATCTATGCAAATCATACTGTTGTCCGGCGGCTCGGGCAAACGACTGTGGCCGCTTTCCAATAATACACGGTCCAAACAATTCATCAAGCTGCTGATCAGTCAGCACTATTCCCTTCTTTCAAATGTTTGAACAGTTGAACAGTCCACATGGCATCTTCTGGTGTTCAGTTTTCACATTAACGTCGCACGAAATTCCGCTTTTTTATCGTATCTTTGTATGCACTCATACCATTTGTGGCAATATACAAATAAAATTTGTTACTGTTGCTTTCTTGTTACTTGTTGTCGTGTATTTAATCGCAAAACACTTATTTACAGTATAATATTATTGCATATAGGTTAGTTGTCCACTTCCTGATTCATAATATTAATTGCTTTCTTCAATGATGTTCAGATGTTCATCAACTTTGTAGGGCTTCTGGTCAAATGCGACGTTCATAAGGGCAAAGTGATCTTTGATTTCCATTTGTGTGTAGCGGTTCACGGCGGAGCCGCCCTCACGGTGGAGTCCGGCTGCGTAGAGGTTGACCTGCACTTTGCTCATCATGTCCACGTGGGTCTTTCGGGCCAGTTTGGAGGAAGCCTCTTCATAAAGCGGGACATAGATGTTGTCGTGCTTTTCTTGGTCGTATACGGACACCTTGCGGTCTATGCCGGCAAGCTTGATGATTTCGCGGATTTTTTTTATTGTAGGAATTGGCCCCGGACTTGGCGAGGTTTACCCCGAAGTCAAAGCCTGTGCGCTTGATGATGTCGAAACCGAGCCGGACGATGGGAGTGATGATTTCCTTATTGGTCTCCTGTGTGCCGCTGGTCTTGGAGGGGATATAATGGATGTACGGGATTCCTTCAGGGCTGACGGACACTTTTTCCATGGACAGGCGGCTGAAATCGCCGAGGCGGCAGCCGAAGCAGCAGTTGAGGACAAATGCGTCCTTGGCCCCTTGGAGTTTCTTGGGGACTTCGGTGTCAATGACTTTCCGGAACTCATCCTGTCGCAGGAATACGGGCTGTCGTACATGGTGTGCATGACGGCGCGTTTCTTCTCCGTGGTGAGGCGGCGGAAGGGAGACTTTATGATTTCATCCGTCTTTTCCAGTTCGTTGAAGAGTGCCTGAAGATTCTTCATCGTGTTTACGACAGTGTTGACTGATACGCGGCGTTCGGGCGGACGTCGGCCCACACGTTCCCGCTTTGCAGGATAGAGTTTGGGGTATTTGGCCACATACTGATATTCATCGAATACAAACTGCCGGTACTCCAAGAGAAGATTGGTGTCAAATTCCGCAGGAGCAATCTTGGAGAGTCCTTTGATGATGAGGAACCTCTTCAACTTGTCTGCCTGGCCGACAATCATCTTGAAACGGTCAATGCCGATGATGCCGTCACGACGTTGCTCCTCTGCGAAGCGGACATAGCGCTCGCAGAGGGTTTCGGAGGAAGCTTTGCGGACTTCGGCTATGGGGTTCATGACCTTCTCGATTTCTTCCTCCAGCACGGCGGAGGTCATGTCCATGCCCCGCGCTTTCATCCGGGCGTATGCCTTGGACATGGCGGTAAAGTGGGCGTTCAGATCCGCCTTCAGCTGTTTGTTGTAGACCGTGACCTTGGGCTTGAGGTTGCCATCCAAGGTAAATTTCTTAAGGTCTTCAATCTTTGCGCGGATGCCGGTGCTGTGGTACAGGGTCAAGTTCCTCCCATCGATGAGGCGAAGCCGGACGCGCAGGGTGTCCCCCTTGCCGGAAGTCCTGTTATACATCGAGATCCTTTCCATAAATCACTCATTTTGTTCAATGTGCAAATTGAGGTATTGTTGCACAACAAAAACAAGGATGAGTGCAATATTATTAAAAGAGAATAAAAGAAAAATATGAGTTAGATTGTTGTGGTTTAGGTATTTGCATTTATTTTATTGCACACAAATTTTATTTATACAATCCCATCGGAATCAAGCTTTTCATCACGCACTTTTGATGACAGGACATAGATGTGCCTGCCTCCTGCGACAAGCCCTCAACGGCATGATGCCCAGGTTCTTGGCAGCCACAATTTCACTCCCTTAGGCAACTCTCATCAATTATCTCCGCAGGAGACGGTAGAGCTTGACGGTGCGGACAGCCTCGGCGACATCGTGGACGCGGAGGATGTCCGCACCGTTTTGGAGGGCTATGAAGTCGGCGACCTGGGTGGCCGGCAAGGCCTCGGACGGAGTTATGCCCAAAGGTCTGAACAGAAAACTCTTGCGGGAAAGCCCGACAAGAATCTCTTTGCCGAATTCCCGCATAACAGCCATCTCACGGAGCAGCTGCCAGTTCTGTTCCACTGTCTTGGCGAAACCGAAACCCGGATCCAGAATCCAGTCCTTCACCCCGTGCCTGTCAGCCTCGGCGGCTATCCCCTCGAAGAACTCACGGACTGCCTCGGTGACATTGTCGTAGTCGGTAAGGCTCTGCATATTCTTGGGAGTCCCGCGGGTGTGCATCGCGATGTACGGCAACTGAAGCTGGCCCATCAGCCTCCACATATCCTCGCACCCCCCGCTTACATCGTTCACGATGAAAGAGCCTATGATGTCAAACGCGCGGCTCACGACGGAAGGCCGGAACGTGTCGATCGAAATCCTGACCCCGGGATGTTCCGACGCAAGAATATTCAATGCCGGCTCAAGCCGCTTCCACTCTTCCTCCTCACTGATGGAATCCGATCCAGGACGGGTCGAACACGCCCCAAGATCAAGGATGTCCGCTCCCGAGGCGAGCATATTCACAATCCTGCTCCGGAAAAGTTCCTCATCGAAGGTTCCGTCCGCGCGGAGATTGCGGCTGCCGGCGAAAAACGAGTCATCGGTGAGGTTGACTATACCCATCACCTGAATGTTCCTGTCTGTTTCACTTGCCATTTCGACACATTTTTTAAACAGTTTCTTAAACAAAAATAGACAAAAATTGAATATATTTGTCACTTGGAAGAAGTCTTGACGAATCGGAAGGACATTCATCTAAAAATCAATCGTTATGCTGATCGTTCTGGAAGGTTTGGACGGAGCTGGGAAATCCACGCAAGTCAAGAAGTTGAAGGCGTATCTCGAAAGGATCTGCCCTGAATTGGAGTACATCCACTTTCCAAGATATGACGCCCCCGTTTACGGAGATCTGATCAGCCGTTTCCTGCGCGGAGACTTCGGAAGCAACGAATCAGTTCATCCTCAATTGGTTGCCCTGCTGTTCGCCGAGGACAGGCACGGAGCGGCACCGAGGATGAGGAGAACCCTGTCGGAAGGCGGCTCCGTGCTGCTCGACAGGTACGTCTATTCAAACATCGCCTACCAATGCGCAAAACTTTCCGACCCGGACGAGCGGGAGAGACTGCGCAGATGGATAATGGACACTGAATATGGCGACTTCGCCCTCCCGAAGCCAGACTTGAACATCTTTCTGGACGTTCCCATCTCATTCGTCGAGAGCAGGTTGGAGTCGGCAAGAACCGGCAGCGACAGGGAGTATCTCCACGGCTCGCAGGACATCCACGAGGCCGACATCGAGTTCCAGAAGCAGGTCCGGGCGATTTATCGCCAACAGGCCACCCTCGACCCGGATTTCATCAGGATAGACTGCTCGGACGAGTTCGGCCGGATGCTGCCGCCGGACGGGATATTCGCAAAAGTTAAGGAAGTTATTGACGAACACATCGAAGCAAAATGAACAACGTTTTCCTCTTCAGGCTCAGAAGGCTGTGCGCATTCATCATAGGAGTGGTTTTCCTGCTCGCCGGGACATTCAAGCTGCTTGACCCGGTCGGGGCCGGGCTAGTGATGGAAGGCTATCTCAGATTTTTCCATCTGACATTCCTGCTTCCGGCAGCGAAGACGACGGCCGTGGCCATGGCCATTCTGGAGGCGATTCTCGGTGCCGCGATGATCAGCGGAGTGTGGAGAAAGCAGGTTGCCGTCATCACCTCGGCGATGATTGTCTTCTTCACGGTGCTGACGCTGTTTCTGGCCATATTCAATCCCGTCAGCCTGACTGACTGCGGCTGCTTCGGCGAGTTCATCCATCTGACGAACTTCCAGACTTTCCTCAAAAACCTGATTCTGTTGGCTTTGGCCATGGTGGCGTTCCTGCCTTTCAAGCATTTCGGCAAGAACAGGAAGCGGAAATATGTCTCCTTCGGCATCGTGTCGGTTTCAATCATTCTCTTTGCCGCCTATTCATTGACAACGATCCCGCTTGTGGATTACACCGAGTTCACCCCTGGAAGTGAACTGCTGGCTTCCGTAGGTGACGGCGATGAGGAAGAGGATGCCTCCGGCAGCTACAAATCCACGATCATCTACGAGAAGAATGGCCAGGAGGGGGCATTTGATCTGGATCACCTCCCGGATTCGACATGGACATACGTCCGCACGGAGACAATACTTATTCACGGAACGGAAATCGAGGACAACAGGCCAGTGCTCTCGTTCACGGATTCTCTGGGGAACTATCAGGATAAAAAAGCCATCTACGGCAATGTGCTTGCGGTTTCCGTCTATGAACCGGCCAAGACCAAAGGAGTATTCTGGACAAGGATCGCAGAAGCTCTCGACGGAGCCGAAGCCTCCGGATTCACTCCCCTGCTGCTGGTCTCATCGACAAAGGAGCAGTTTGACAAGTTGCCGGTGATTGTGCCGGAAGTGCATTCGCGGCTTGCAGGCTCGACATATTTCGCCGACAGGAAAACGCTCGTCACCCTCAACCGCTCGAACGGCGGAGCCACATGGTTCAACGACGGCCAGCTCATCCGGAAATATTCCCACGGCGAAATCCCGTCAGAAGACGCCCTGCTTGCGATGACCGGCGATGACCCGACCGAGAAGATGCTTCATCACAGCACCAAAACCCGCCTCCGCTTCCAGGGCTTCATGCTCTACGTCTTCGCGATTCTGCTGATACTATAGCGGGAGGGCTTATTCCGCGCCTTGCAGCCAGCCGCGTGTCCGGTCACTTATCCAAGGTGCGGGCGACAGAGGCGGCCTCTTATCAGAAGCCTGTGTAGTTCCACGGGGTGATGGCGCGGAGTTCTTCCTTGACGGAATCAGCCACGTCGAGTGTGCCTATGAAGTCCTCGATGGTCTTCTCGTCGATGGCGGCTCCGGTGCGGGTGAGATTCTTGAGAGTCTCGTACGGGTTCGGGTAGTTCTCGCGGCGGAGGATGGTCTGGATGGCCTCGGCGACCACGGCCCAGTTACGGTGCAGCTCGGCGTCGATGGCCGGACGGTTCAGGATCAACTTGCCGAGACCTTTCTTCAATGAGGCGAGAGCGATCATTCCGTGAGCCACAGGGACACCTATGTTACGCTGAACCGTGGAATCAGTCAGATCTCTTTGCAGTCTTGAGATCGGGAGCTTCATCGACAGGAATGTAAGCACGGCGTTGGCCATGCCGAGGTTACCCTCGGCGTTCTCGAAGTCTATCGGATTGACCTTGTGAGGCATGGCCGAAGAGCCGACCTCATTCTTGGCGACCTGCTGGTGGAAATACTCCATGGAGATGTAGGTCCAGATGTCGCGGCAGAGATCTATGAGAATCGTGTTGATCCTGCGCAGACAGTCGAAGATCGCTGCCAGATTGTCGTAGTGGTCGATCTGGGTGGTCGGAAAGGATCTCTTGAGACCAAGCGAAGACACGAACCTGTCAGCGAAAGCCGGCCAGTCTATTTCCGGGAAAGCGACCTTGTGGGCGTTCATGTTACCGGTGGCTCCGCCGAACTTGGCTGGCCATGTCAACTGACCGAACTGGCGGAGCTGCTCCTCAAGCCTTGAGACGAAGACCTGAAACTCCTTTCCGAGCCTTGTCGGAGTGGCAGGCTGGCCGTGGGTACGGGCAAGCATCGGGACATCCTTCCATGCCTCCACATCGGCCGCCAAGACGGAGATCACCTCTTCAAGCGCGGGAATATATTCATTTTCAAGAGCCTCCTTGAGCATCAGCGGCTGAGCCGTGTTGTTGATGTCCTGGGAGGTCAGGCCGAAATGGACGAATTCCTGCCAGCGGGATATTCCCAGAGCCTTGAAATTCTCCTTTATGAAATATTCGACGGCCTTGACATCGTGGTTGGTGATCTTTTCTATGTCCTTCACCTTCTGAGCGTCTTCCGGAGTCATCGTCTGATACAACCGGCGCAGACGGGCGAACAACTCCTCACGTGTCATGCCTGTGCCATCACCGAAATCGGCAAGCTGACGCAGAGGAATCTCGCAGAGGGCGATGAAATATTCCACCTCCACGCGGACACGGTTGCGGATGAATGCGAACTCGCTGAAATACTGTCTCAACGAGGCTGTTTTGGCAGCATAGCGACCATCGATCGGGGACACTGCCAGAAGAGAATGAAAGTCCATATTCAAGTAAAATTATTTTTCAATGACGTACACATCGTCGCCTGGTTCGGCGAATCCGAAGTTCTCGCGGGCGAACCGCTCCAAAGTGTCTTTGCTGTGGGTAAGGCCGTGAATCTGGCGGTTCATGTCATCGATCTCGGCGCTGTACCTCCCGATCAGCTTCTCCTGATTGCGGATTTCGAAGCCGGCCTTGATCCATCGGACGATGTTGCTCTGGTTGACAAATCCGACCATCACGATGAAAAAGGCTGTCGCGCAGATGGCATAACGGACAAAAGAGCGCCTTTCAGCGTTTTTGCCATCCAAATTCCTATCCCAGATGTCCTTGAACTTTCCCACTGCTTTAGAGCATTATTTTCGCAAAAATAACTAATTTTGCACAATTAGAAATCATTAATATCCAAAAAATATGAAACCTACACTTCTTGTACTTGCAGCGGGCATGGGCAGCCGTTACGGCGGCCTGAAGCAGATGGACGGCCTCGGTCCAAACGGGGAGACCATCATCGACTATTCAATCTACGATGCGGTGAACGCGGGCTTCGGCAAGGTCGTGTACATTGTCAGAGACTATTTCCGCACACAGTTCGAGCAGACCGTGAAGGAAAAGTACAGCGGCGTCACCTGCCCTGACGGTTCTCCACTTGAGTTCGATTTCGTGATTCAGGAACTGGACAAGATTCCTTCCCGGTTCACTCTCAACCCGGAGAGGCAGAAACCTTGGGGAACCGCCCACGCCGTGCTGATGGCGAAGGATGTCATCCACGAGCCGTTCGCCGTCATCAACGGGGACGACTATTACGGCAAGGAGTCCTTCAAGATCCTCGGCGACTGGCTCCGGGCCCACGAAGGCGCCGCCGGGACATGCAGCATCGTCGGCTTCGAGCTTGACAACACCCTCTCGGAATATGGCAAAGTCTCCCGCGGCATCTGCTATTACGACAAGGACCTTCACCTCACCGGCATCGCCGAGCATCTTAACATCGGCAAAGAGGCTGACGGCAAGGTCTATGGCGACAACTCCGTCAATGGCGAGACACACGTCGAACTCGACGGCAAGGCGCTTTGCTCAATGAATATGTGGGGCTTCACCCCTGACTACTTCCAGCTCAGCGAGGAAGTGTTCACCAGCTTCCTTGAGCAGAACATCAATGAGTTGAAGAAGGAATATTACATCCCTTACGCCGTTGACATCCTGATGAAGGAGCGCGGCTACAAGTGCGAGGTTCTCTCGACAGACTCACACTGGTTCGGCGTCACCTACAAGGAGGATCGCCCGGGCGTTGTGGCCAAGTTCAAGGAACTCGCCGACAAGGGCATCTACCCTACACCTCTCTGGAAGAAATAATGTCCTTTCTCAGACCACGCAAGGTCGAGAGGAACTACGACCTTTTCTCCGGCTGCGCCTGGTACACCCCGGGCGTGGCCGGCGTTTTCGCCATTCTGGGATGGTTTCTGGCGGGAATGATTCTCGGAAGCCTGATCAACATCGGATTGCTGGCATTCCTGCCGGGCTTTCCACTATACTACAGCATGCTGATCGTCTATCCGGTGCAGTTCATCCCCGTTCTGATGTACGTGAGGCTCAAAAGCATGCGGAACTCGACATTTGACAGGGGCTACGCATTGGACAGCAATCACTTCGGAACCGGAGGCGGTGCTCTCACGGCCATCCTCATGGCTTTCGGGACAATCGCCCTGGCGTTGATGCTGGAGCCGTTGATGGCGCTGATGCCGGACATGGACGAAACCTTGGTCAAGACCATGGAACAGCTGCTTGGCGGGCCGCTTTGGGTCAGTCTGCTGAGCATGTGCGTGTTCGCTCCCGTGCTTGAAGAGTGGATGTGCAGGGGAATCGTGCTGAGAGGTCTTCTGAACTATTCCCGAAAAGGCGAACCGGGCGAGGACGGCAGCAGGAGGGGGATGAATCCGGCTCTGGCGATAGCGATCTCGGCGATCTTCTTCGCCACGATCCACGGCAACCTTTGGCAGGGATTCTCCGCGTTCATCCTCGGAAGCTTCTTCGGCTACGTCTATTACAAGACCGGCTCGCTGAAACTCACGGTACTGATGCACTGCGTCAACAACACGGTCTCCGTGCTGTCATCAAAACTGCCGGCGTTCAAGGACCTCGGGGCGGACGCAAGTCTTTTGGACATCATTCCGACCGGGATCTATGCTATCATGTTCATAGTCAGCGCCGCTGTTTTGTTCTTGGCGGTCAAGTGCGTGTCAAGGACAAAACTTGAGTCCACCCAGGGCAACTGTGATGTGATTCCGGGCGCGGACGACTTGACAAATGGAGAAAATCTTTGACGACCCGGACACCGGAACCGTGACCATCCGGAAAAATGCACGCTCCCGCAGGGTGACACTACGTGTGAATCCCCGCAGGGGCGTTACCGTTACCATTCCTCCCTTCGTTCCGTACAAGGCGGGGTTGGAGTTCTTCCTGGCAAAAAAAGACTGGGTTCTGAAGGTACAGGCACGGCAGCGCGAGCGGATCGGAGCCGAGCATATTCCCACTCCAGAGGAAATCGAGGAGCTTCGCATGGCGGCGAAAGAGGTTCTTCCGAAGCGCCTGCGGGAACTCGCGGAAAGATATTCATTTGAATATAATTCCGTCCGCATCAAGCACAACTCCTCGAACTGGGGAAGCTGCTCGCGCAAAGGCAACATCAACCTGAACCTCAACCTCGTGCGTCTTCCGGACGAACTTCGGGACTACGTCATCCTCCACGAGCTCTGCCACCTCCGTCACCCCAACCACGGCCCGCAGTTCCACACCCTCCTCGAATCCCTCTGCCCCGGTCACCTCGCCAAACAACGCGCCCTGCGTGACTACCGGCTGTACTGACTCCGGATCATTATGAATATTCCGAAAATATTTTGATTATCTGAAAATTATGTCTATCTTTGCACGCTTTTCCGCATGGTGTGGAGAAGAAGACGTTATTAATCATCAACAAAATTTTTTGCGAAAATGGCAGAGTATTTACAAGCCGACAAAAAGCAAGAGATTTTCGCTAAGTACGGAAAGTCTAATACGGACACCGGCTCACCAGAGAGTCAAGTTGCTTTATTTTCCTACCGTATCAATCACCTCACGGAGCACGTGAAGAAGAACAAGAAGGATGTTGTCACCCGTCGTTCACTCCTCCGTCTCGTAGGCAAGAGGCGTCAGCTTCTGGACTACCTCCAGAAGATCGACATCGAGAGATACAGAAAGATCGTCAAGGAGCTCGGTCTCCGTCGATAAATTCGCGATAGGAACAGAAAAGGGATTGGCCGCGCTCTATGACGCCGCCGTCCCTTTTTTTATTAAAAAGACGCTGAAGTTTTCAGATATATTTTGTTGAGGACACGCGGTAAAAACAGTAAAATGAACATCATCACAAAGAAGATCGAATTATCCGACGGTCGGGTGATCGAGATTGAGACCGGCAAAGTCGCCAAGCAGGCGGACGGTTCGGCGGTGGTCAAGATGGGAGGCACGATGCTCCTGGCCACAGTAACCTGCGCTAAAGAAGCAGCAGAAGACACAGACTTCCTTCCACTCCAGGTGGACTACAAGGAAAAATTCTATTCCGCTGGACGTTTCCCGGGCGGATTCATGAAGAGAGAGGGCAAGGCCTCCGACTACGAGATTCTGATCTCACGCCTTGTTGACAGGGCTTTGAGGCCTCTGTTCCCGGAGGATTTCCACCTTGCAGTGTTCGTCAACATCTGGCTGATTTCAGCCGAGAAAGACATCCAGCCGGACGCTCTCGCCGGACTCGCCGCCTCAGCCGCGTTGGCCGCCAGCGACCTTCCTTTCCTCGGTCCTATCTCCGAGGTGCGTGTCGCAAGGATCGACGGAGAGTTCAAGATCAACCCTAACTTCAGCGAGATGGAGAAGGCCGACCTTGAGCTTATGGTCGCCGCCACCGAAGAGAACATCATGATGGTGGAGGGTGAGATGAAGGAGGTTTCCGAAGAGGTCATGCTCGAGTCCATCAAGTTCGCCCACGAGGAGATCAAGAAGCACTGCCGCATCCAGAAGGAACTGAACAAGGAACTCGGCAAGGATGTCAAGAGAGACTACCCTCACGACGAGGAGGACGAGGATCTCAAAAAGAGAATCCACGACTTCGCCTACGAGAAGTGCTACGCTCTCGCGAAGTCCGCGAGACCTAAGCACGAGAGGGAGGACGGCTTCGAGGCCATCAAGAAGGAGTGCGTCGAGTCCCTTGGATTCACCGAGGAGGAGCAGGCCGAGAAGAAGATGATGATCAACCGCTATTTCGGCCACGAGCAGAGAGAGGCACTGAGGAACCTTGTCCTCGACGAGGGGCTTCGCGTGGACGGTCGTCAGACCACCCAGGTACGTCCTATCTGGTGCGAGGTTGACTGCCTGCCTTGCGCTCACGGCTCAGCCATATTCACCCGCGGAGAGACTCAGGCCCTTGCCTCCGTCACCCTCGGGACCAAGATGGACATGAAGGAGATGGACGAGGTTCTCGTGCAGGAGACCCAGCAGTTCGTCCTCCACTATAACTTCCCTCCGTTCGCCACCGGCGAGGCCAAGTCCCAAAGAGGCGTGGGCCGTCGTGAGGTGGGTCACGGTAATCTGGCTTTCAGAGCCCTCAAGGCCGTCATGCCTAAGGCGCCGGAGTTCCCTTACGCCGTACGCGTGGTTTCGGACATTCTTGAATCCAACGGCTCATCTTCGCAGGCCTCGATCTGCGGCGGCTGCCTCGCCCTCATGGACGCCGGTGTCCAGATCAGCAAGCCGGTGGCAGGTGTGGCCATGGGTCTCATCACGGACGAGAAGAACCCTAACGGACGCTACGCCATCCTCACCGACATCCTCGGCGACGAGGATCACCTCGGTGACATGGACTTCAAGGTTGCAGGTACAAAGGACGGCATCACCGCCACCCAGATGGACATCAAGGTTGACGGACTTTCCTACGAGGTTCTCGCCAAGGCTCTCCAGCAGGCCCACGAAGGCAGGATGCACATCATGGGAGAGATGATGAAGTGTCTCGACAAGCCTCGTGAGGACTACAAGCCGTTCGTTCCGAGAATCAAGTCCTTCGAAATCGACAAGGAATTCATCGGCGCCGTCATCGGCAAGGGTGGCGAGACCATCCAGAAAATCCAGGCCGAGACAGGTGCGGTCATCGCCATCGATGAGATTGACGGCAAAGGCGTTGTGGACATCGCCACCAACGATGCCGCCGCCATGCAGAAGGCTTACGACTGGATCCAGGCCATCTGCGCTGTTCCGGAGGTCGGCCAGACGTACCACGGAAAGGTTGTATCGATCCTTGAGTTCGGAGCTTTCGTCGAGATTCTCCCTGGCAAGGAAGGCCTTCTCCACGTTTCCGAAATCGCATGGAACAAGACTGAAAACGTCGAGGACGTGCTCACAGTAGGTCAGGAGGTTGATGTGAAGCTTCTTGAGATCGACGCCAAGACCGGCAAGATGAGACTCTCTATGCGCGCCCTCACTCCTAAGCCGGAAGGCTACGTTGAGCCTGAGCGTCGTCCGCGCGGCGGCAACGACCGTGGCGGAGACCGCAGGGGTGGTTTCGACCGCAGGGGCGGCGACGACCGCCGCGGAGACCGTGACCGCAGAGGTGGGTTTGACCGCCGCGGAGGTGACGACCGTCGCGGATTCGACCGCAGAGGTGGTGATGACCGCAGAAACGGCGGCCACAGGAACCTCGGCCCGAAGAACGACCTTAACACCAACACCGAAGACCACTCCGACAACCTCGACAAGAACACGGAGGAGTTCTTTTAATGAATGTCACGCCTCGTCTCAATCGAGGTGACAACTGAACATGAGAATCCCCGAGACCGCTTGAATCCGGTCCCGGGGATTTTCCGAACAAACCGGAACAAAGAAAACATTCCAGAGCGGAACCAAGTTTGGCACGGAAATGGCATATTGGTTTATCGACATAAATATTTTTACTCATAAACCAAAACTGACTCAATAGTTATTTCATAAGTATTGAATAAGATAAGCCGAAGCCGGGTGAGAACCTCGCTTCGGTTTTATTTTGAACCGCCCCGGTCACTCTAAACAATCACCGAGGATCTGTTTGGATATCTCCTCGATTTTTCGGAACTTGTCCTTTGTAAATCAATGGTTCACAACCTGATTTTCTACGGAACTTGAAGCGATGATTCAAGCATTTGGGCAGGAGTCACAACGAAAGGCTCTGGAGAAATTATGAGCCAATTATCTGAAACAATAGTATGCCCCGGCTCCGACCCCCTTAAGAACTAGTATCAAATCCGTCAGCGTCTGGAGATGTCTTGTTGCCGTTGCCTTGGAAACGCCGAGCAATTCTTGGACATTCTTGTTGGTTACCCTGCCGTTTTTTTGCACGAATTCGATAATCCTGACATACTTTTCATCAAGTTCAAGGTCATTGTAGAAAGCCTTTTCATCCCTATAGATTGTCAACATTATTCCAGACAGTTTGTCGCTGAAAATCGGCGGAATTCCGGCATGACGCAGGGAATTGGAAATGATTTCGAGAGTGCCTTGCCCCCAAGCCTCGATGTCACCCGAAAGATATAAGGCGTGAGCCATTTTCTTGTTCAACGGGAGAGACACATGTTCTTCCCTCAGATTGATAATCGTCCAGTCAGCAGGCAGGCGACCTGGATTCCAGAACACGATTTTGTTGCCATAAACCTTGATTTGAATCGGGTTTTCCTCACCGTAAGATTTGTGCAAGGCAGCGTTTACCAACCCTTCACGTACAGCCTTCTCCGGGAACCTCGCAGTCTCGATCCTCTGCAGCCCGTCGTAGGTTATATCGAACACGGAGTACTTGGTCATGATGAGGTCATAAGCCTTTTCAATCTGCTCAACCAGTGGACCTCGTACTTCATCGTGATAGAGAAGGGAGCCGTCATCGGAGAATGCGCCTATCTTGATGAACGCGCCTGGCACGAACTTCTCCGGATCCGGATAAAACAGCAGAATGGCGGCGCGTGTGAGTTTCCCGTTTTCTATTAGGTGCAGGCTATCAAGTCTCTTGGCATATGACTCGTTCTTTGCGTCATCATTAATTCTCCCTTTCCGGATGCCTTTCTCAATATACATGTCCATCGCCGGCTTTGAAAGGTCTTCAACGGCAACGCCGATTTCGGTGACGGCATCCCAGCTGCTCCCTGACTTGGCAAGAAGAAAATGAGTGAGGGCAGAGCCTTTCAGTTCAGAGACAGTGCTGCCGGAACGATAATAGTACCGGCTCTTGTAGCTGACCGCGAAATCGTACGGAGGCACCTTGATTTCGAGGTAATCCGTCCCGTCCTTTTCCTGCACCATAACATCCACCATTATGCCGAGCACGTCACGCACCTTGTTGGGAATGTCCTCGGACAACTTCTTTATGTTCGGTATAGCTACCGGCGTACCTTTATCGTCTATCCCTATGAAAAGAGAGCCGCCCTGTGCATTGGCAAAAGCGCATATCCATTTCAGGTATTCGTCGCTCCAGCTCTCCTTGAACTCAATGTTGTGTCTTTCCAGCTTGGCCATATCTTATACAATCTCTACAAAGTTAATAATATACCGGCCATGAACAACCATGTTTTGAAAAATTTTGAGCCAATTATTATCGGCGGAGGAATGTAACAATTAACTAAAAATAAAAGAATTAGCCTATTTTTACCCTATCCGGAAGACTTTTTTGAGCCGAAAAAATGAGCCAATTATGAGCCGATTCTCTGTCTTCGGCTTGCCCAGGCGGACGGTGTGCTCGATGCAACGGTACATGATAGAAGGACTATGAGAATTCAGGCATATATTTACATATGTTGATTGAGAATTAAGGCTAAAAGAATTCTTAATTTCTTATTCTTAACCCGTTTCGTCAAGGCCGGGGAATAGAGTAGATGTAGGGGATTTCTCCCCTAGCACCTCTCATTGCACCGTACGTACGGGTCTCGTATACGGCGCTACA
>CAVIHT010000041.1:0-17781 GCA_963642795.1 Bacteroidaceae bacterium | reverse complement strand
CGCTCCCTCTTCCAAAGCCGAAACTGTCTCGAAAATTCCGCATGATAAAATGCGGGAACCATTTTTAAACAGCTTCTTAGTCGCTGAGGGAGAATCTCTTGAAAGCAACCACCTTGGCATCATTGTCAACAGACTTGATGTAAGCGGCGACAGAAACCTTCTCGTCAGACTGAACGAAATCCTGCTCCTCAAGGGTCTGCTCCTTGAAGAACTTCTGGACACGTCCGTTGGCGATGTTCTGGATCATCTGCTCAGGAAGTGAGGCGGCCTTCTCGGCTGAGACGGTCTTGATGATCTCACGGGCCTGCTCAGCCTGCTCCGGAGTAATCCAACCCTTTGCGGTGTTGGATTCGATGTGATCCTCGCTGTCAACGTGGGCAGGATTGATGCCGACTTTCTTGAGAGCGGCCTCAACAGCCTTCTGAACCATCTCGTCCTTGGTCTTCTGAACAGCAAGATCGCGCTCCTTCTCGACAACCTCAGCAGGGCAGTCGGCAGGAGAGACCGAAACAGGATTCATGGCGGTCACCTGCTGGGCGACAGCCTTGCCAAGTTCGGCAGGAACTGCCTTGTTGAAGGCGACAATGGCACCGAGCTTACCGTTGAAGTGAACGTAGTCACCGATAAACGGAGCCTCAAGAGCGGCATAGTATGCGAGAACGTGCTTCTCACCGGTCTTGCCTGTCTGGGCGGAAATCTCCTCCTCGACAGTGTGACCGTTCGAGCACTTGCTGGCTTTCAGGCCTTCGATGTCGGCAGGGAATGATGCGATGGCCGCATCGGCGATCTCCGCGGCAAGAGCCTTGAAGTCAGGGGTGGCGGAAACGAAGTCGGTCTCGCAACCGAGGCATACGATAACACCCTTGTTTCCCTGAATGCGGACGAGAACCGCACCCTCGGAGGTCTCGCGGTCGGCGCGCTTGGCGGCGACGAGCTTGCCCTTCTCACGGATGATGTTGACTGCCTTCTCGAAATCGCCCTCAGCCTCTGCGAGAGCCTTCTTGCAATCCATCATACCGGCGGATGTCATCTTGCGTAATTTCATTACGTCTTGTGCTGTAATTGCCATAACTCGTTCTCCTTTAATTATTCAGCCTTTGGTTCCTCAGCGGCGGAAGCCTCTACCGCAGGAGCGGCCTCGGTCTCCACATCAACTGGCTTGGCGCTCTTGCGGGCGCGGAGTTTCTTGCCTGTAGGATTGGCGAGAGCCTCTCCCTCGGCAGCCTCTTCAACAGCCTCTTTCTCTTTTTCGAGTTTTCTCTCGTTGAGACCTTCCTGAATCGCTCCGCAAAGGACGTTGATGATGGTCTCAATAGACTTCGTGGCGTCGTCGTTAGCCGGTATCACATAATCAATCGGAGTAGGATCGCAACAAGTGTCAACCAATGCGAATACCGGGATGTTGAGACGGTTGGCCTCCTTGACGGCGTTGGCCTCCTTCTGTACGTCAACCACGAAAAGCGCGGACGGGAGACGGCTCATGTCCTTGATGGAACCAAGGTTCTTCTCAAGCTTCTCTCTCTGACGGTTGATCTGAAGACGCTCCCTTTTTGCGAGCTTCTCGAATGTGCCGTCCTCCTTCATCTTGTCGATGGTGTTCATCTTCTTGATAGCCTTGCGGATTGTAGGGAAGTTGGTAAGCATACCACCAGCCCAGCGCTCGGTTATCGATGGCATATTGACTGCCGTAGCCTTTTCTGCAACGATCTCCTTAGCCTGTTTCTTTGTGGCTACGAAGAGAATCTTGCGACCTGAGCGCGCAAGCTCTTTCATTGCGTCAGCAGCCTCGTCTATCTTGACGATGGTCTTGTGCAGGTCGATGATGTGAATCCCGTTCTTCTGGTCAAAGATGTATGGAGCCATCTTAGGGTTCCATTTCCTGGCCAGATGTCCGAAATGTACACCTGCATCAAGAAGTTCTTGGAAATTTGTGCGTGGCATTTTAAAATTCTGTTTTTTGTTTTAAACTTTCCTCCAGACCTTTTGCCGACAGCCTGAAGGCTCTTTTCTTCAATCCCTGAGCAGTGGTCCGCGACCAGTCTCTGAGATTTTCCGCAGTCCCGGCAATCCCCGGTAGTGTTCATCGGATTCCCATCCGGCGAAAAGTCCGCGGGATTTGAAGCACCGGACTGTGCTTTTTCATAAACCAGCTTAAGCGGCTTCGCTATCCAGCCAAGACTAACGCTTGCTGAACTGGAAGCGGGCGCGTGCGCCAGGCTGACCAGGTTTCTTCCTCTCGACTTCGCGGGAGTCACGTGTCAGGAAGCCTTCGGCCTTGAGGACTGAGCGGTAAGCCTCTCTGTCCAGCTCGCTGAGCGCGCGGGATATTCCGAGTCTTACAGCTTCGGCCTGGCCTTTTGTGCCGCCACCGACAACGTTAACCTTCACGTCAAACTGACCTTCTGTCTTCGTAACCGCAAAAGGCTGGTTCACGATGTAACGGAGAGCGTCAGTCTTGAAGTACTCCTCAACACTGCGGCCGTTGACTGTGACATTGCCTTGTCCAGCTGCGAGATAAACACGAGCCACGGCTGATTTACGTCTTCCAAGGGCGTTTTTCTGTTCCATTTGCTCTGTTAGATTTCGTTCAACTTAATTTCTCTAGGGTTCTGTGCCTGGTGAGGATGCTCCGGACCTGCATAGACATGCAGATTGTTGATGATCTTGTCGCCAAGGCGTGTCTTAGGGAGCATACCCTTCACTGCTCTCCTTACGAGTTCAGCAGGTCTCTTCGCGAGGATCTCCCTCGGAGTCGTGAAACGCTGTCCGCCCGGATAACCGGTGTAGCGAACGTAAACACGATCAGTCATCTTGCTGCCTTTGAGGATCACCTTCTCGGCGTTGATGACGATGACGTTGTCACCGCAGTCAACATGAGGGGTGAATCCCGGCTTGTTCTTGCCGCGGAGGACAAGAGCGATCCTTGAGGCAAGACGTCCGAGTGCCAGATCCGTGGCATCGATGACAACCCACTCTTTCTTTACAGTAGCCTTGTTCAAGGAGACTGTTTTGTAGCTAAGTGTGTCCACTGTCTTGATCTTTAATGGTTTAACATAAAATATTGCGATCCCTACACAACATAGGGGTCGCAAAGTTAGGAATTTTTTCCGAAATATTCAAACTTAATCTTTTATAGGCTTCTATATGGACAGGACAGCGAGGACGTTGATAAGCTCCTTGTCGATCGGCTTGTCGAGTTTGATGGCCTTGCCGATCGGGACATAGACGATCTCGTTGTTGGAGATGCCGACCATGATGTTCCGCTGGCCTTCCTGAAGAGCCTCGATGCTGGCGTAGCCGAGGCGGCTGGCGAGAATCCTGTCGCAGGCGGAAGGGCATCCGCCGCGCTGGAGATGGCCGAGAATGGTGACACGGACATCATATTCGGGATATTCCTGCCTTACCCTTTCGGCATAATGCATCGCCCCCCCGTCCTTCGGACTCTCGGAGACGAGGACGATCGAGCTGTTCTTGCTCTTGCGGCAGCCGTGGCTGATGAATTTCTCCAGCTGGTCGATGTCCGTCTGGTCCTCAGGGATGATGGCGGCCTCGGCGCCGGCGGCGATGGCGGAGTTCTGCGCGAGGAAACCCGCGTCGCGTCCCATCACCTCGACAAAGAATATGCGGTCGTGGGATGTCGCCGTGTCCCTGATCTTGTCCACGCACTCGACTATCGTGTTGAGCGCCGTGTCATACCCGATTGTGGAATCCGTACCGTAAAGGTCGTTGTCAATCGTGCCGGGAAGGCCGATGACCGGAGTGTCATACTCATGAGCGAAAGCCTGCGCTCCGGCAAGGGAGCCGTTGCCACCGATGACAATCAATGCATCCACACCGAACTTCACAAGATTGTCGTAGGCTTTCTTACGTCCTTCCGGAGTCATGAACTCCTCGCTGCGGGCGGTCTTCAGGATCGTGCCGCCTCTCTGGATCGTGTTGCTGACACTTTCCGTAGTCAGTTCCTTCAAGTCTCCGTGGATAAGTCCCTCATAGCCTCTATAGATTCCGAAGACCTTCCAGCCGTTGTAGATCGCCGAACGGGTCACGGCTCTGATGGCGGCGTTCATTCCCGGTGCGTCACCTCCTGAGGTCAGCACGCCTATTGTCTTTATCTCTTTCATACTGATACACTACTTGATTAACCATTATTTCATTCTATCCTGCAAAAATAGTAATTTTGCAGACAACTGACATCGCCCGCAAGGAAAATGCCAAGCGGAAATAATGTCAGATAATATCGACAATATGACAATCGGGAACATAGATCTCGGGGAAAAGCCGGTGCTCCTGGCTCCTATGGAAGACGTTACAGACGCTTCTTTCAGAGGAATATGCAGGGAGCAGGGGGCCGACATGGTCTATACGGAGTTCATTCCGTCGGAAGGCCTGATCCGGGACGCGAAGAAGGCCTACGCCAAGCTCAAGACCACAGATGACGAGGCTCCTGTCGGAATCCAGATCTACGGCAGCGATCCTGACGCGATGGTCGAGGCCGCCAAGATGGCGGATCACGCCCAAGAACTCGTCGGCGGACATGGGTGTGACCTGATCGACATCAATTTCGGCTGTCCTGTGAGCAAGATCGCCGGACGCGGGGCCGGTTCGGGGATGATGAAGTATCCGGACAAGATGGTGATGATCACCAAGCGGATAGTCGAGGCCGTCGGCAAGCCGGTAACGGTCAAGACCCGCCTCGGTTGGGACGAGGGCGGCAAGATCATAGTGGAATTGGCGGAAAGGCTTCAGGACACGGGCATCAAGGCCCTGACGATCCACGGACGGACCCGCTGCCAGATGTACAAGGGCGAGGCCGACTGGACCCTCATCGGAGAGGTCAAACGGAATCCGAGGATGCATATTCCTATAATAGGTAACGGCGACATCAACTCCGCGCGGAAGGCGAAGGAGGCGTTCGACCGCTACGGGGTGGACGGGATCATGGTCGGAAGAGCATCCTTTGGACATCCTTGGATATTCAAGGAAATCAAGCACTTCCTTGCCACGGGAGAGGAACTTCCGCCGCTCGGGGTGCGGGAGCGGGTCGAGCTTGCGAAAAGGCAGATGCGGCTGTCGCTGAACCTGAAAGGCTTGCCGACCGGAGTCTATGAGATGCGCCGTCACCTGTCATGCTATTTCAAGGGACTGCCAGACTTCAAGGAGACCAGAATGCGGCTTGTGACGGAAAATGACCCGGCGGAAGTGCTCAAGATTTTGGAATATATCGCCGAAAAGTGGGGGAATACTGAAATTTCAGAGACCAACAGCGTATATGGCTTATGATTTTTTGTATATTTGCAATCTATGTTTGACAAGATCCTTCTTGCACCATATTATCTGACGCTGAAGTTGAGGCACGCCTGCTACGACCACGGCATCTTCAAGGTGGGCACCTGCGAGGTACCGACCATCTGTGTCGGTAACATCACGGCGGGCGGAACGGGGAAAACACCTCACACTGAAATGATTCTGCGCACTCTGCTGCAGAGCGGCTACTGGGGAGTCCGCAACCTTGCCGTGCTGTCAAGAGGACACAAGCGCAACAGCAGCGGTTTCCAGCTGGTTGAAAGGGATGGCAGGGTCAAGGACTATGGTGACGAGCCTCTCCAGATAAAAAGGAAATTTCCGGGTGTGACGGTCGCCGTGGACAGGCAAAGGATCAAGGGCTGCGGCATTCTCTGCCACCCTGAGAAACTCAAGACTGAAAGGCGGGCGCGCAAATGTGCCGACGCTTCGATTCCGCCGGCGGATTTGATTGTGCTGGATGACGCTTTCCAGTACAGGACTCTGAGGGCTTACTTCAACATCGTGCTCGTGGACTACAACCGCCCGACGTACAAGGACAAGCTGCTGCCTTTCGGAAGGTTGCGGGATCTGCCGCAAAGGCTGCACCACGCAGACATCATCATCGTGTCCAAATGCCCCGCCTATCTGGAGGATGAGCAAAAGATTCAGTGGGCGCAGTCGTTCGGTCTGAAAGACTACGACCTGAAAACCTGCACGGGGACGGACAGAGAAGGCTCGACCAAGACTCTGCTGTTCACGACCATCTGGTACAATCCGCTCCAGCCTATCTTCGAGGAGGGGGACCGGCGATACGCTTACTCGCATAAGCTGATTCTCTTTTCGGGAATAGCCAAGGACACGCCGCTCAGAATGTACCTCAGTGACGAGCACAAGATCGTGAAGCGGTTCTGCTTCATGGATCACCACAACTACAACCGATTCGACATCAAGAAGATAATGAATGCCGTGAAGGAGCATCCTACGGCTGTGGTGGCGACGACCGAGAAGGACTGCCAGCGGATTCTGGACTACAAGAGAATCCCGGAGCAGCTGAAGGTCAGACTGTTTCAGGTTCCGATCGAGGTCGGCTTTCTTTCGGAACACGAAAAAGCGGTCTTCGAGAACACTCTGACGACCGCCCTTCGCAACTTCACTCCGGAATATTAATTCTTCACAATTCTAGAACCGGTACCCGAGTCCGAAAGTGATGGTGTTCCCCAAGATGTCGTTTGCGGTCAGGTAGGCCACATCCAGACTGACGCCCATGAATCTGGCGCCAAGGCCAAGAGACACATAGGTCGGAACAGCCTTTTCCTTGTCCCCATAGTGAACGCCGCCGCGTGCGAACAGCGCGCTTTTGTAGGAATATTCAACACCCGCTCCCGCCATAAAGCCGCCTTCGAACAACATGTCCGCTTCCACGGAAGGGGTCACGGCGGAAGCCTTTGGATCTCCGAACCGATAAGCCGAACCGACACGGACAAGCGTCGGCTGGTTGTAGTCATCCCCACCGTAGTTGACCTTCCCGCCAAGATTGTTGACGGAAAGGCCTGCGCTTAAGGCGTCTTTCCTGAAGAACAATGCCGCATCCGCTCCGAACACACCGGCACTGGCATCCTCCCCAAGTGTGGATCTGACCATCCTCCCTGTCACGCCGACAGAAAGGAAATCCGTGATTGAATATGCCGCCCCCAATGCTATGCTCGTTTCTCCGGGAGTGAACGAACCCTTTACAGAGCCATTTTCTGACACTATGTCGTAAGACGGCTGACGGAGATTCTTGAACTGAAGGCCAAGAGCGAACCTGTCACCCGGACGATAGGATGCCCCAGCTCCAATAATCTTGTCCTCGGCGTAACTTGGCTGCCAAAGTCCGAATGACACCCCGGCGGAAAGCCTATCCTCGTTAAACGACATGGACGCCACATTACCTTCCAATGAATATGCCCCCGAAGCCTTTCCTACCGAGGCCGACGCGGTTCCGAGAGACGCCGCATCCGAGCCTGTCAGAAGCGAAGGCAAGGTCTGGGCGGAGATTGAGCCGGCGAAAAGTGCCGCGGCAAGCAATGATGTACAAATCTTTTTCATACCCTTCATCTCTTTCATTAAAGTTTCACGATTCTGGATTTATACTCTTTTCCATCCAGTGTGACAACCACTGTGTACTGCCCTGCGACAGCATCAGACATGCTCACTGTAAGCGGAGTGAATGGAGAGCCTGCTCCGAGAGACCCGTCAAAATAAATCGAGCCGGATGCGGAGACAATCTTCACCTTCACTTCGTCCGCCGTCAGGCCGAGCTGGATGTTCAGCTTGTCCTTGACAGGATTAGGGTATAGGGAAACTTCCTTTGAGCCATCCATGACCATCACAAGGAAGGTCTGGGAGACGGACTCCTTCCTGACATCCGTACCTGTGATGGTAATCTCGGAGCTGCCATAGTTCATCGGAGTAAGCAGGAACTTTCCTTTTGAATATGTCATGTTGGCCACGGTTGGATTGCTGAAGGAGAAAGTGTACGTCAAATCTTCCCCGTCCTCATCGTAGAAATATTCAGAGACAGGATATTCTTGCGTCACAGCGGCTTTAGAGGTGAACAGCATGTTCCCGAACACTTTCACCACGACAGGGGCGTGGTTTTCCCGAATCGTGTAGTCAACCTTGGCGACAGTTGCCATGCCGTAGATGTCCGTGACTGTCAGCTTGGCCGAGTATGTGCCGGTAGGGGCATTGGCTCCCGTGATCCTGATTTTCGGCTCCGGACGTGTCAATGTGTCCAGCACGGCGGCGTCCGAACCTGGTTCAAGCTCGATGCTGTAGAAATGTCCGTCAGGTTCCGTGATGGCAAAATCCGCCACGGCGCTCTCGTGCGCCTTTATAGAGAACGACACCGGCGTCTTCGCCGTGATTACAGGAGCGTTGTTGCCGCCGGTTGTCACACGCACCCTCTTTGTCATTCCAGAACGGTTCCCCGCCAGATCGCAGGCGACCGCCGCGACATAGTACTCAGTGTTGAACTCCAGACCTGTTACCGCTCCTGAAAGGACACTGCCGGCTTCAAGATCCTCTGTGTAAAACATTCCGTACATGGCTTTGTCCACCGAGGTGAAATCGGAGGTGGAATAGTAGATGTAGATGGAATTCGGCTTCCCGTCATCCGGATCGGACGGGACGGTAACATTGAACCGCACATTGTTGGACTGCGTCTCAACGCTAAGGTTTTCAGGAGTGTTCGGTGCCTTTCCACCACTTCCGGCGATGGCTTTGTAGGCGTTCACAAGTCCCTTTCCAAGGTAGTAGTTAGCGTTTTGGGCCGAGATGTCCGAGGTGTTGTCCTCAAGACGTTTCCTGAGGGCGGTCGCAGTGTATCCATCACCGCCATATCTCGCAAGGATCAAGGCAGCCACGCCGGACACATGAGGACAGGCCATCGAGGTGCCCTGCATCTTGCCATACTTGTTTCCCGGCAAGGTGCTCAGTACCATGTTGCCCTTCTTCGCATCACCACCCGGAGCGGCGATGTCGCACCAGGAGCCATAGTTCGTGTAGTATGCGCGCTTGTAGTCCGCCCCGACAGAAGACACATTCACGACCGCTTCGTAATCAGTGCTGGAGACGTTCTTGTTGTCGTTGCCGGCGGCGAAGATGACGATACCGCCATTCATCGGGCCTGTCTGGTTGCCGTTCTCATCGACACCGGCATTTTTTATGAAATAATCCACCGCAGATTTCAAGGATGCCGGAGTTGTGGTCAGACCGTCATAGCCCCAGCTGTTCTGCGAGATGACAGCCCCATGGTCGGCGCTCCACTTGATCGCCTCCGGGCCTGAACCCTGTTTGTCTCCGTCGAAGATCTGGCAGGACATCAGCTTCGCTCCCTTTATCTGGCGTTTGGAGTCACCTCCGGCGACTCCGCACACTCCGACACCGTTGTTGTTCACCGCCGCGATCGTGCCGGCCACATGCGTGCCATGATCCTCCGGGTGGATGTTGAATGTGCTTTCAGCGAAGTTGTAGCCATAGACATTGTCACCGGATTTCTCCGGATTGTGCCACATGTTGTCTTTCAGGTCCTCATGATTGTAGTCGATTCCACCGTCCACAATTCCGACTACTATGTCTCCTTTATATTTCGCGTAAGTCGAGTAGTTCTTCCAGACCGGGAGGACATTTATGTCGCATCCGCTGACTGATGACGATGCGGAGCCGTTGTTGTAGTAGTGCCACTGCTGCTCCAACATAGGATCGTCAAACGTTCCTGTGGAAACCGCCCTGACACTAGTCTCGTATGAAACCACCTCAGGCTCACCCACTATGGAAATCTTCGGACAGTATTCTACCACATCCACCCCGGGGATTTCCAACTCGGCCGAGGCTCTGGTCATCGTCTTGGACTCATCATAGCTCAACACGTACCATAGGTGAAGTCCCTCGGCTCTGGTCCTGGCCTCGAACTTCCCGGCATCCGGGAACAGACGTCGCATCCGGATGATTCCAAGATTATTCATGGATCTCACTTCCGGCAGTTTCACGAAGCCGTTTTTGTCCGTGGCCTTCTCCAACGTCTCCGCCAGTCCCTCGTCCACCTTGATGTTCATTTTCTTGAGAAGGCTTTCTTCCGGAAGGTTCTCTCCGAAAACCTCCTTGACCCAAGGAGTGTCAGTAACCTCCTCATCCAAGACAGTCTCCCCGAAATTGCAGGAAATCACTGACATCAAAACGCCCAGAACGAGCGCGGCATGTGGCAATACTTTCATAGTGGAACAAGATTAATAATTGTTCAGGAAGTCAATGACCGTGAGCAGACTCTGCGGATCGCTCCATTTGACTTTGTGAGACTTGAGGAAGGATTTGTAGTCAGCGGCGGCATTGGCCGGCAAGGAAGTGTCCACGTCTTTCTTGTTTGCCTTGACCTTGAACTTAGGCGTGACGAGATAGTAGGTTGTCCGTACTCTCAACTCCATCCCCAGATCCTTCTCATTGAGGATGTTCATGTAGTTCTGGTTCACCTGCGCATCGGTCTGAATCGAGGTAAGCTTCATGGTCGAGGACGAGGTCGAGGATGTGCCATAGGCACCTTTAGTCTCACGGGCCGCCTCGAAATCCCCCAGAATCTCAGCCGCCACGCAACCGTTGTCGTTCTTGGCGATGACTTTCATCATGCGCCCGAAGACAGGGATGAATATGTCGTTCCCGATCTCCACCGCCTTGACATCCGTAAGAAAGGCCTCCTTGATGATGTCATTGTCGATGTAGTGAAGTTTGTCCGCGCGGAGGTGGATGTTCAATTTCTTTTCATCTTTGTTCCCGGTCTCCATCACAACCTTGCCGTCAGCGAACTGAGGGTAGAGGTAAGGATAGGTGGTCGTCGGTTTCTGAGCGCCTGCTATCATGAATGAACCAATAGCCAGAACAGCTGTCAAAATAAGTTTTCTCATGTCAAAAATCAATCATTATGGCTGAATATCGCCTAAGGCGAAAAGGGGGCCGCACCAGCGGCTCCCTTTGCAATCAGCTGATTCTTAATCTATTTACGAGTAGCCGTAAATTTACCAAGTACAAGTCGGTTCCCGTCGGCATCAACAGCGTATCCTGCTACCGATCCTCCGGAAACAGCGAGAGCTCCGACATAATAAGAAGTTGTGAGCACACCCGGTGTGGACATGTTGAACTCCGCGATGTCGGTGTTGTTAAAGAAGGTGCAGTAACCGGAATTCTCATCTCCAGAGAAAATGTCATACTCTTTCACCGTAAGCACCCCTGAATGGACATTGAACGTCCCATAAAGTGCGCCTTCGATGCCAAGATAATTCGTTATGACCACATTGCCATTCTTCTCGTTGTCTGATTCCTGAATCACGAACGGATAAGCCGGCGATGGTGCCCCTGTAAATGCATTGACCGCTGCGACTTCGTATGTCCCGACAAGATCTTCAAGAGTAAAGCCATAAGAACAGAAATATTTATCCTCGGCTGTGAACTCATTGTTGACGTTTCCGAAAAGATCCTCGAAAGAGCCTTCCGCGATGGTGAATGACAGTGATGCGCCGTAATCAGGAGCCTCATTCAGCATGAAGCCGACTGTTGTCGAATTGAGCGCGCCAAAATCAGCGGCATCATAGGAGACAGTCCTTCCGTTGCCGTCAACGACCTTAACCTTGATGATGGCGTCAACTGTCGCTCCGACAAGCGCATAGTCGCTCTTGCTGTAAGCCACAGGCATAAGCTTGGTCCAG
Source organism: Bacteroidaceae bacterium (assembly GCA_963642795.1). Classification (GTDB taxonomy): domain Bacteria; phylum Bacteroidota; class Bacteroidia; order Bacteroidales; family UBA932; genus Cryptobacteroides. Next base: position 6,262 of record CAVIHT010000041.1, on the reverse strand, counting down.
TCGCTGAAGTAAACGATCGTGTCAGCAGGCCAAGTCTCGTCAAGGGTGAAGTCAAAGCTAACGTTATCGTAAGCGCCACCAATGCCTCTGGTCACCTTGCCTGTTCCGTCAACAACACTGTTGCTGTAGGCCGCACATGGCGTGCCGACTCCGTTGACCACAATTCCGGCGGTGTAAGTAAGGGTGACGATGGCCCCAGGGATGGACTCCTCTACCGGAAGATTGACGATGAGGTTATTGCCGTTCGTTGACAGACCGGTTGCCGGAACCTTGTAGTTCTTGTACTCAACGAGGACTTTGTTCTCCTCGTCGTACTCACCATTGACCGCATAGACGTGGGCGGTCATCTCACCATTCCCCAATGTGACAGGGTCATTGTATGAGATTGTGTACACCAATGTCGTGTCGGTAGAGCTGACCGAAAGGTTTGAAAGTCCCGGTGCGGTGCTGTCAGTGGTTGTCGCGGATGCCGTCTTTATCTCGGTAACGACACCCATCGCACTGGCCGCCACAGCATAGACCGTGTAGGTGGCGTTTGGAGTAAGATCACCTACACCAAACTCGACAGACGGCTCTTTTGAAAAGTCTATAACTCCGGACACCAGAGCCGTATAGGAGTCTTTAAGAAGCTTCTCCGCATCCAGTGTCTGCTCAGCTCCGGCCAACACGGCGTAGGAATAGAACCCTGTACCGGTCTTTCCGGTGATGGTCACGTGGATGGAGTCATCGGCAACCACCTGCACCGTGACATCCGGTGCAGAGGTTGAATCGTAGTTAATCTGGCCATCCTCTTCAAATTTCACGCAGCCGGCGAGTGTCGCCGCAGCCGCAAGAAGCATGACTAATATCTTTTTCATATACTATTCTGTTTCTAGTTTTTAACCGCCTTGATGCCTGGCTTGATGATGTTGAGGCTCCCGGCATCCTTTATCCATACCCAAACACCCCATTCCGTTCCGAAATCAAGGGTAACCTTACCACCTTCACTGATAATCTTGACATCAACAGAACCGCTGTCGTAGCCACCGCTTCCATCAAAGCCCAGAAGGGTCACAGGGTTTCCGTTAGAATACTTGTACACGGTTTCCTGCCCGAACGGAATGTTAAGGATAGTATGGTCATCGTTGACAGTACCATAATAACGAGTCCTCTCGTCAGCCCAGCTATCAATCTGGAAGAGATTGTCAATCCAAACCATGTGGTCATCATCCTCATCCTTGTAGAATGTCATTGTCCATGTGACCGGACCATTCCAATAGTTGTCGCCGGTAGCGGTGTAGCTGCCAAGCATGAAGCTGAGAGGGTGGTCGATGTCATTTATTGTCACAGTACATGATCCTTCAGAACCGGCCGGCACGGAATCCGTCCCGACAAGGTTGATGGTGAACTTGAGGTCGCCGGTGTACACCCCGTCATAGATGGTCTTGACCTCGATGTACTGAGTACGGTTTTCGGCGTTGAACGAGAGCACGCCCGAAGAAGTGAGCACCTCGAAGTTCACGCCTTCCTTCGCACCTTTGCTCTCCGGTGAAACGACCTCGAACTTGACGGTCTCCTCCAGACCTTTGACTGAAGCGAGGGTCACAGGAATCTTGCAGACAGCCCCATTCGTCGAGTAGTCCTCGGACAAGGAAACCGCTGTTTTGTCGAACGCCACGAACGCGTCCTTATCATCGAACTTGGAAGGGTCGTTGCTGTCACAAGAGATCAGGGCAGCCGCGGCGACCAAGGCCAAGCCAATATATTTAATTGTATTTCTCATAATCCAAAGCATTATTTAGAAGTTGAATATCCAGTATTCTGAACGAGGTTCTCATTGATGTCAAGTTCTCTCTTCGGAATAGGAAGAGCCCAACGGTAGCTTGGGAATTCGACATTGAGGTTCATCGAGCAAAGAGGGTACTCGGACTCGGTACGGGTCACGGACTTGCCCCAGCGGGCGAGGTCATAGATGTAATGGCCTTCCCATGCAAGCTCCTTACGGCGCTCCAGCTCGATGTCATTCTGACCTGCGGAAGTGTAGGCGGACGCTCCGCGGATGTCCGCTATCGTGTTGAGATCCTTCACTGCGGTCACCCCTGAAACGGTGGCTCCGTTCTTGATGGCCTCGGCCCTGTTGAGATACATCTCGGAAAGACGGAGGATCACCACGTTATTGCAGTCCGGGGAGGCGTTGTCGCCCTTGCCGGCATACTTGGTTGTCCACCAGCATCCTGACTCTTCCTTGTCATCGGTTCTGTAGGTCTGCAGACGAACGTCACCGTCCTCATAGAGCGAAAGAAGCGAGGAAGCCACCTGTGGGTCGCCGTAACCTGCCGGATTGGTCATCCAGGAGAGATCCTCCCAAGAGCCATAGGCGGAATTGGAACGCTTGCCGTAGATTTCGAAGATAACCTCTCCCGAGCCGGCATCGGCGGTCCAGACAGTAGGATATTCATCGGCCGTCCAGAGTTTGTATTTGCCGCTTTCAATGACCAAAGTGGCATAGTCCGCCGCTTTTTGCCATTCACCCATGTAGAGGTAAACCCTTGAAAGAAGGGCGCGGATGGTGTTGATGTTGACCGTGGCGGCGGCATCCGCCGTCCCTGCATGGACATAAGCCGGGTCGATGATGCTCTCAGCCTCAAGAAGGTCTTTCACCACGTTCTCGTAGTTTGAGACGACGGTCTCTCTTGCCGGCTTTCCGGCAGGATCCGTGTGGTAAACATAAGGAACGCCTAGACTCTCCTTGTCGTTCTTCACGGCGTAGGTGTAAGGCTGTCCGAAAGTGAGGACGTTATCAAAGTGGCTGAAAGCCCTGATGAACAGACACTCGGCCTTGAGGTTGTTCAGATCCTGAGTGGTCACCTCGGAAGTCTCCTTTCCCTCAAGATTGTCAATCACATTGTTCGCCATAGCGACAGTGTAGTAGCAGTATGCCCACATGGCAGAGGTGTTGTCCTCCGTGTAGTTCCATGTGTAGGGCTGGGTGCAGCGGCCGGAATTCTTGTAAGATGATTTCTTGCCGTTGCCGGAACGCATCTCCGAATCAAGAATCCAATCAGCTCCGTACCAACCGGTGGAAGCCAAATAGTAGTAGGCACCGAATGTCGCGTTTCTAAGCCCATCGTAGGTGGCCAATGTCAACTCGGTACTCTGATCGAGTTTCGGTTCCCTCGTGAGGAAATCCTTATCACACCCTGTCACGCAGAGAAGGGCGGCGGCTCCAATAATATATATAAGTGTTCTTTTCATAATTCACGTTCTTTTTAGAATGTTAATTCAACTCCGCCGACAAATGTCTTGACCATAGAGTGGGCGGCGCCAAGGCTGTAGCCCAAAGAACCTACTTCCGGATCCATAGCCATAACGTTATGGAATGTGTAAGGGTTGAGCGCGCTCACGTAAACTCTTACACCCTTCATTCCGACGGTCTTAAGAGCGACCTCCGGAAGACTGTAGGAGAGAGTCACATCCTTGATTCGGAGGTAGCTGCCATCCTGAAGGAACCGGGTTGAGTAGCCTACATGATAACGTCCCGGCTGCCCAGCGACCGGCTTAGGGGTGACACCGGTGTCTCCCGGTTTCTTCCAGTAGTTGAGAGCGGCGGTGCTGGTGTTGGTGGTCATGCTGTAACCGTCATCGATGTATGTGTTGGAAGCAACGACCTTGTTGCCGGCGACAAACTCAAAGAACGCCGAGAGGTTGAAGCCTTTCCAGGAGAGGCTGGTGTTGAAACCACCTGTGGCCTTTGGTTCAGGGGAACCTTTATAGATATAGCGGGCTTTGTTGACATCAGAGGTCAGTTTGCCATCCTCATCGTACCAGAGACCGGCACCGGTTGAAGGGTTGACACCATACCAGTCACGCAGATAGAATGTGTAGAGACCTTTGTCCTTCACGATTCTCGCAGGGGTTCCGCCGTTGGAGCCACTGGCACGGCTGTCTGAGACCGTAAGGAATTCAGAGTCACCCAGGTCAAGAACCTTGGATCTGTTGAATGCGATGTTGAATCCGGCGGTCCAGAGCCAGTCGCTGTTGCGGAAGAGCACTCCCTCGAGCTGAAGCTCGACACCACGGTTGCGGATGGAACCGATGTTCATGAAGTTGGAGCCGAAACCTGTCGTGTAAGGAACCTGCTTTGAAAGAAGCATGTCATCTGTCTTTCTCTGGTAAACATCCACGCTACCGGTCAGTCTGTCATCAAAGAATCCGAAGTCAAGACCAAAATTCCAGGTCTTGTTCTTTTCCCATGAAAGATCAGGATTCGCCGGTCTTGACGGAACCATTCCGACAAGGTTCGCATAAGTGGCCGTCGTATAGATTCCGTAAGCCCTGTAGGCGGAGATGTTGTTGTTACCGTTCACACCATAGGAAGCACGAAGCTTCAGGGCGCTGAGCCAGTGATTGGTGTCCCTCATGAAGTTCTCCTTGGAGATGTTCCAAGAGCCACCGACCGACCAGAACACACCCCACCTGTTGTCCGATCCGAAAAGGGAGCTGCCGTCAGCGCGGAGGGATCCCTGAAGATAATATCTGTTCTGGAAGTTGTAGTCAGCCACGCCGAAGAAAGAAAGCATTGATTCTTCGGAGAAGTTGTAAAGAACCGCGTCCTGGGCATCCGTTGATGTCGTAGGATAAGGTATCAGAGGGTCAACGTTAGGAGACTGGCCTCCGAGATAGTCGTAGGAGTCAGTCATGGCCTCCTGTCCAACGAGAAGACGTACGGAATGATCTCCGAACTTGTCATCATAGGTGATGGTGTTGGAGGTCGTGTAACGGATGTCCTTTGTTCCGATCATCCAAAGAGTCGTAGAGCCTTCGTTGGTCTCCGGAGCCCAGTACTGCTTCGAGTCCTCATAGAGGAACTCGATTCCGTCGGTTGTCTTGAAGGACAGCTGAGGGATCGGTTTCCACTCAAGGTAGAGAGAACCCTGAAGGCGGTAGTCCTTGTCGTTGTAGATGTCGTACTCGGCGGTGGCGCGAGGGTTGGTGTTCGAGTTCTCGGAAATGTCCACATTGTAAGAGCCATCCTCATTCTTGAACGGAGTCCAAGGAAGGATGTTCCACATTGCGTACTGAGGGTTTGAATAGTAAAGGTTACCCATCTGTCCCGAGTTCGAATCGGAGAGACTGGCGTTGATTCTGGCGCCGGTGGAAAGTTTGGACGTGAGTTTCACGTCTGCGTTCACACGAGCGGTGAAACGCTCATAGTCAACTCCGTAGAAAACACCCTTGTTCTTGTGATAAGCAAGGGACGAATAGTAGGAAGCCTTGTCGGTTCCGCCGGTGGCGTTGACCTCATATTCCTGCATGCTGCCGATTCTGGTGAGTTCCTTGTACCAGTTGGTGGTTCCGTCCTTGAGCAAAGTGTAAGGGAAATAGTACTGGGACGAAGGATCGTCAGGGTTGTAGCCGGCGTTGACCGCGCAGACCCTTCTATATTCAAGAAGCTCCTCACCTGTGAGAGGACGGAGGTTGTTGTCGTTGATCAGTTGCTGCGCACCGAATTTCGCCCTTGCGGTGAATCTTGCCTTACCGCTCTTCCCGCTCTTTGTGGTCACGAGAATGACACCGTTGGCGGCGCGGGAGCCATAGACTGAAGCGGCGGCCGCATCCTTGAGGACGGTGATGCTCTCGATGTCGTTAGGATTGAGGAATGTTGAGGATGAACCACCGCCGACACCGACAGATGAGAGCTGACGGAAGTCGCTGGACATCACAGGAATACCATCGACGACCCAAAGCGGCTCGTTGCCGGCGTTGATTGAGGATGTACCACGCACGCGGATTGTGGATGTTGATCCCGGCTGGCCGGAACCGGAAGTGATGGACACGCCCGCCATCTTGCCGGAAAGCATCTTGTCAACTGATGTCGCCGGAGCCTGGGCGAGCTGCTCGTTCTTCACGGAAGCCACCGAACCGGTGTTCGCCTCCCTGCGCACTGTTCCGTAAGCAACCACAATGACATCATCAAGAGTCTGTGTGTCAGGCTTCAGCGTAATGTTCAAGAGAGTTCTGCCGCTGACCGGCATCTCCACCGGAAGAAAGCCGAGACAGCTTACTGACAGAGTCCCGTTGGAAAGAACAGAAAGCTGGTAATTTCCAAGATCATCCGTCAAGGTGTAAGTGCTTGTGCTGCCCTTGAGCTGCACAGCCGCCCCCGCAACGGGTTCTCCGTTGGCAGCGTCCGTGACCGTACCGGACACCTTGATTGTCTGGGCCATAGCCGCGCCTATGCTGATGAACAGGCACAGCGTGATTGTAAATAACTTTTTACCCA
>CAVIHT010000040.1:0-17861 GCA_963642795.1 Bacteroidaceae bacterium | reverse complement strand
AATACCGAACTCTTTACCAGTAGAGTGACTCATTAATGTTAAACCGTCCAACTTTTGGGGTTCACATCACAGGCCTGCCTTTTTTTAATATACTTAAATTATTGCTTTTTAATATACTTAAATTATTGCTCGTCAAGCAGCTGGAGGTGCTGAACGTAGATAGCCTTCATCTTCGCGGCTCTTCTCTTTACAGAAGGCTTTTCGAAGTTCTTGCGGGCGCGAAGCTCGCGGATGGCACCGGTCTTCTCGAATTTCCTCTTGAATTTCTTCAGAGCCCTTTCGATGTTCTCGCCTTCCTTGATAGGAACTATGATCATAATGCTGTTACCACCTCCTTTTTCCTTTTTGGCAATCTTTTTAGTCTATATTCTTTTTCTCATCAGTCATGTGCCCCGGCACACTCCTTCTTCGAAAAAGAATCTATCCACAAAAATCTTCGCCAATTCGGCGGCAATTTATCATGCCGCTTCCTTTTTGCGGGTGCAAAGATAGGAAAAAAATGTTAATTTTGTAAAAACAAAAATGTTATTTCGATGGACAGCCCGTTTTTGTACAACAGATATGTGACCGGACAACACTTCATAGGCCGTAAGGAGGATTGCTCTGTCTTAACCAGCTTGTTGACCCAGAGTGAGAATGTCGCGATTTGGGAGCCTTTCGGAACCGGCAAGAAGTCACTTGTTCATCAAGTGTTCACCAAGCTTAAGGTCAATGGCGAGACACTCACGGTCGGAGAGATGACCGCCTTGGACATCCGTCAGGGGGAGTCCTTTGTCAAAAGGCTCGGAGCGGCTGTCATCAGGCTTGTTGCATCGACTCCTGACGAGTACGAAAGTATAGTCACCACCCATCTGGAGGGTACGCATTGGGTTTTCGACCGCAGGGCGTTCTCGGACTCGGACATGATACTTTCCACGAATTGGGACTTGGATGACAATGATCTGAAAGCTGTGCTGAGGCTTCCCTACACTCTGGCGGCGGAGAGAGGAGAGAAAATGTTCATGATCATCGATGAGTTCCAGAATGTGGATCTTTCCGATGACGGCGAGCGGATCTTCAAGCTGATGGAAGAGGTGATGGATGTGGCCAAGGCTGAAGGCCGGAAGATATTCTCCTACATATTCATAGGCTCTCAAGTCAATGCGATGGAGGACATCTTCATCAAACGCCATTTCTTCTATCGCCGGGTCACTCGCCTGAAACTGAGCGCGGTCGATGAGAGGGAGATAGTCGAGCACATCATCAAGGGATTCCTCGCGAGCGGCAAGGTAATCGACAGGGACCTTATCAGTGGATCGTGCCGTCTCTTTAAATGCAATCTTTTCTACATAAACCATTTCACGTCCGTATGCGATTCTCTGTCCAAAGGCTATATCATGGAACCCGTCCTGCTGGAGGCTCTTGCGACTGTGATGGCCATCAACCGAGGCCGCTTCATCTCCATGATGAACGACCTCACCACGTTTCAGGTGAGCCTTCTTAAGGCTGTCATCGACGGGTATTCCAAATTCAGCACGGCGGAGGTGATCCGGAAATATTCCCTCAACTCGTCCGCCAATGTGCGTCGCCTCAAGGATGCTCTGATGAAGAAGGAGATACTGACATTCGCCGGCGAGGACAGCAGACCGGTGATCCTTGACCCTCTGTTCGAGTACTGGCTCAGAAATTACTATTTCAAAAAGAATCAATGACTTACGAATATTTCTTCTTGCGTTGCGTCATCTGAGCAATCTTATTGGCGCCTGCGCGCGAAGAAGCGGAGGAATGAATATGAATATAAAGGCGAAAAGGAAAATAGCTGTCCTGACGGGCGCGGGGGTGAGCGCCGAGAGCGGGCTCAGCACATTCAGGGGCAACAACGGTCTTTGGGGTGAATATGATCCCGAAGAGGTCGCGTCGATCAGGGGGTGGTACCGCGACCGAGGTCTTGTGCTGGATTTCTACAACGGTCTGCGCGCGAGGCTCGCCGAGGTGAAGCCGAACGCGGCTCACTACGCCATCGCTGATCTGGAGAAAGAATATTCCGTGACGGTCATCACCCAGAACGTGGACAATCTGCACGAAAGGGCTGGCAGCACCAAGGTTATGCATCTTCACGGCGAGGCGACAAAGGTGCGTCCCGAGGATGGCGAATATGACCGGACATATTCAGAGAAAGAGGTGATCGACATCGGTTACGATGAGGTTCATTTGGGGGATAAGGCTCCGAACGGCAGTCAGCTGCGCCCGCACATCGTCTTTTTCGGCGAGGCCGTCCCGAACATCGAGAAGGCCATCGACATCGTCTCCGCCTCCGACATCATGCTGATCGTCGGTACGTCGCTGAACGTCTATCCCGCCGCCGGCCTGTACCGCTACGCTCCGAACGGAGTTCCGATCTACCTCATCGACCCTGAGGATGTGGCGGTCCATGATCCACGCATCACCCACATCCGCGATGTGGCCACGAAAGGGATGGAAACGTTCCGGGGAATGCTGATCAAATTGACTGTCTGACCAGACAGTCATTCCTCCTCCGTTCCGACAAAGTTGACATAGTTCCTCCACTTGTCAATCATCGCGGTCATGTCATCCGGAAGCTGCGAATCGAACTGAATCCATTCGCCGGTGCCGGGGTGGACGAAACCGAGGGTTTTGGCGTGGAGAGCCTGACGAGGGCAAAGTTCGAAACAGTTCTGGATGAACTGACGGTACTTGGCGTAGATAGTGCCCTTGCGGATCTCGGAACCGCCGTACCGTTCGTCATTGAACAGCGGATGTCCGATGTGGTTCATGTGCACCCTGATCTGGTGCGTGCGTCCGGTCTCCAGCCTGCACTCGACAACTGTCACATAACCGAATCTCTCCAGCACTTTGTAATGCGTCACCGCATGCTTGCCACGGTCATCCTCACCGGGATAGACCTTGAACCTGAGCCTGTCGTTGGGATCTCTCCCGATGTTGCCGTCAACCGTCCCCTCGTCCTCTTTGATGTTGCCCCAGACAACGGCCACGTATCGCCTTTCAATTGAATGCTCAAAGAACTGACGCGCCAGATCCAGTTGGGTCTCATCGTTTTTCGCCACAACGAGAAGTCCTGAAGTGTCCTTGTCGATTCGGTGTACAAGGATTCCCATCCTCTCGTCGGCCGCTTCCGGTCCCTGGGATATTCCCAGATGATAGGAGAGAGCGTTGATGAGGGTTCCCTCGAAGTGTCCATGCCCCGGATGAACGACCATTCCGGCTGCCTTGTTGACGACCAGAAGGTCGTTGTCCTCATAGACGATGTTCAAAGGAATGTCCTGCGGCAGTATCTCAAGGCCACGGCGGCGGTAAGGCATCACGAAACGGATGACATCTCCCGGTCTGATGATGAGATTCGCCTTCGCGACCTTTTCATTCACGCGTACATATCCTTCCTTGATGGCACACTGGACCCTGTGTCTGGAAGTGTCCTCAAGGTGTGTGGCCACGTACTTGTCCACACGCATGGGAGTCTGCCCGATGTCCACATTGAGCCGGAAGTGCTCAAACATTCCCTGCTCCTCGTCCTCGACGCTTTCCTCCTCGGCGTTGTAAAGTCTTTCCTCGTCCACGTTACTCGTCTTTCTTGTCCAATGATAGATAGAGGGTCACGTCCGAACCCATGAGAATGGGATTGCCGGAGGCTTGCGGAGTCTGTCTGGTCACCGAGGCGTTCAATGAGTCGGTGTAATTCCTCACGCTCCTGTCGAACACAACCCGACCGATGTTCAGTGAGTTGTCGTGCACCGCTTCGACCGCCCTGAGGTATTTCAACCCCTTGACGTCAGGGATGTAGGTCTGATTGTCCTCCGGATTGAGACCGACCTCAAGATCGATTTCCGAGCCGGTCTCGATCTGCTTTCCCGGCTTGATCTCGCGGTTACGGTAGATCTGCCTGAGCACATTGTTGGTAGCAATGTCGTTGACATAGATTAATTTGCCTAATGCCAGACCTTTGGAGTTCAGTTCGGCCTTGGCTTGACGCATGGAGTAGCCGACAAGGTTAGGCATGCTGACTTTCTTGGCGTTCTTGGCATTGATCGTGAGGAGAATCCTCCTGCCTTTCTTGACTCTGGAGCCGGCTTTTGGGTTCTGGCTGTAAACGGCTCCTTTCTCCATCTTCCTGACGAAAATCGAATCGATGACCTCTGTCCTGAGTTTCAGTCTGGCGGCCTCATGCTTGGCCTCGTTCAGGCTCATGCTTGTGAGATCCGGAACCACAATGGTCTTGCCGTGGTTCGTGATCGTACCCAGAAGGATGGAGTTAAAGAGTATCAAAACTGTGAAAAACAGCACCGCAAGTATGATGTTCTTCACAATCCAGTTCCCGAAGAAACCTTTCTTGTCTGTTTTTTCTGCCATATTCGTAAATTACTTTCCGCCTGTGAAGAGCAAGTCGAACGCGCCTTCTCCGAGCAGAGCTAACCCTATTATTATAATTATTATTCCCGCAATTCTGTTCATCCACATGATTTTCTTCATTTCGAAAGCCTTCCTCCAGTTGCTGAAGAACCATGAGAAGAAGAACCAGTAGGTGATCGAGCCTCCGGCCACGGCCAGGATTATCGGGTAGATCCTGAAACTTCTGTCTGTCACATCCACCTGGAAGAATGCGAACAATGCGAACATGACCAGAATCGCTCCCGGGTTGGAGACCGTGGTGGCCACAGCCTGAAGGAAATCCTTGACGGAGGCTCCGCGATCCACGCTGTCTCCCGCTTCCATTTTCCTGAACGGATCCTTGAACGCCATTGAATAACCCAAAATGGCGATCACAGGGCCGCCGATCAGGAATATGATCGATTCGTAGGTGTAGATGAAATTCTGGGCGAAAGCCAAGGCGAAGATCGAGATGATCGCATACGCCGTGTCCACCAGCGACGCTCCCAGCCCTGTCGTGAACCCGGCCTTATGCCCGTAGCAGATGGATTTCTGAAGCACAAGAATCGCCACCGGCCCGAGCGGAGCCGACGCGCAGACACCGGTTATGAATGCTTTCAGAATCTCCAACAGCATAGGCGGCCATTATTTAGCCCTCATGAATATCTGAACGGGACATCCGTGCAGATCGAAATGAGTCCTCAGCTTGTTCTCAAGGAATCTCTTGTACGGTTCCTTGACGTATTGAGGCAGGTTGCAGAAAAACGCGAATGCCGGGAATCTGGTAGGCAACTGGGTCACATACTTGATCTTCACGTACTTGCCTTTCCATGCAGGAGGCGGATAATTCTCAATCTCCGGCAGCATGGCCTCGTTCAGCCTTGCTGTAGGAATCTTGCAGGAGAAGTTCTTGTAAACGTGTTCGGCTTCGTCCAACACGTCCATGATCCTCTGTTTCTTGGTGACGGAGGTGAATATGATCGGCACGTCATCGAACGGGGCGATGCGGCGGCGGAGCGAGGCTTCATATTCCTTCATCGTGTTGCTGTCCTTGAGGAAGATGTCCCACTTGTTGACCACCAGCACGCAGGCCTTGCGGTTGCGGACGATGAGATTGAATATGCTCATGTCCTGGGCCTCCATTCCGCTGTTGGCATCGATCATCAGGATGCAGACATCGGAATGTTCGATCGCCCTGATTGAACGCATCACGGAGTAGAACTCAAGATCCTCGTTGACCTTGGCCTTCCTGCGCATTCCGGCTGTGTCCACGAGCATGAACTCGTGGCCGAATTTGTTGTAGAGTGTAGAGATTGAGTCTCTTGTTGTTCCTGCCACAGGGGTGACGATGTTCCTTTCCTCTCCGAGGAGGGCGTTGGTCAGGGATGATTTCCCGACATTCGGCTTCCCCACGATCGTGATGTGAGGAAGATCCGGACGGTCATCGTCCTGTCGCGGCTTCTCTTCGGGCAGGACCTTGAGAACCTCGTCCAGAAGGTCGCCGGTTCCGCTTCCGTTCGCCGCCGATATGGCCCAGATCTCTCCGAGTCCCAAAGAATAGAACTGGTAGGCGTCGAACATCTTCTCTCCGGAATCCACCTTGTTGACACACAGAACGACAGGCTTTTTGCTCCGGCGGAGGATGTCGGCGATCTCGGCGTCGTAGTCGGTGATGCCGGCGGCGGCCTCGACCATGAATATCACGGCGTCGGACTCGTCAATCGCAATCACGACCTGTTTGCGGATGGCCTCCTCGAACACATCGTCAGAGTTGGTCGTCCACCCTCCCGTGTCAACCACGGAGAACTCCTTGCCGCACCATTCGCATTTGCCGTAGTGGCGGTCTCTTGTCACGCCGGAGGTCTCGTCGACGATGGCCTGACGCATTCCGACAAGTCTGTTGAAAAGTGTGGACTTGCCGACATTCGGGCGTCCCACAATGGCTACTAAACTCATAAATATCCCGTTACATCTTAATAGTTAAACACTTTCCGCGGTTCTACGTCTTCGGCTTCTTGTCTCCGAACTCATATTCATAGAAACCGCATCCGGTGCAGGCGTCGCTGTAGGAACCGGTGCAGGAAGCGTTCTTCAAGGGCTTCTTTTTGGAGAAGATTTCCTCGTCCTGCTCCCTCATGCACTTTATTCCCATCTTACGCATGTTCTCGTTGCGGCTGATCTCCGTCTCTGGGAACTTGCCGTTCTTCCGGAATATGATGTTGAAGCACATTCCGATGACTCCTATTCCAATGATGATTATCGCCGCGAGAACAGTTTTCATGATATTCTAAAAAATAAATTCCGTGCTGATAGGCTCGTAATTATAGACCTTGCGGATGACCGCCGCAAAGGTCCCCGCCATTGAGACTACCTTTATCTTGCTTGTGTCGGCTCCTTCCTTAAGAGGAATCGTGTCGGTGACAAACACTTCCTTCATGCAGGAGTTGTTGATCCTGTCGTAGGCCGGGCCGGAAAGCACCGCGTGTGTGGCGCAGGCCCTTACGCTTGCGGCACCTTTCTCCATCAGCACTTCCGCGGCCTTCACAAGGGTCCCGGCCGTGTCGATGAGGTCATCCACAATCACCACGTTTTTGCCTTCAACTTCTCCGATGGCCGTGATCGACGCCACCACATTAGCCCTTTCGCGGGACTTGTGGCAGATGATCACCGGGCAGGCGAGTTCCTTGGCGTAGGCATTGGCTCTCTTGGCTCCACCCATGTCAGGGGCGGCTATGGCAAGGTTCTCGATGTTCAAGGATCTCAGGTACGGGATGAACACCTTGCTGGCGTAGATGTGGTCCACAGGCAGGTCGAAGAATCCCTGGATCTGGTCGGCGTGCAGGTCGCAGGTCATGATCCTGTCCACTCCGGCGGCTGTCAGGAGATTCGCCACAAGCTTGGCTCCGATCGAGACGCGAGGCTTGTCCTTGCGGTCCTGCCTGGCCCATCCGAAGTACGGCATCACCGCGATCACCTTGTCCGCGGAGGCTCTTTTGGCGGCGTCGATCGTCAGCAGAAGTTCCATCAGATTCTCCGTAGGTGGAAAAGTTGACTGCAGGATGAACACGGTCGCGCCTCTGACGCTGTCCGTGAAGGAGGGGACGAACTCTCCATCGCTGAATTTGGTTACTTCGGATGCTCCAAGGCGGTACATCTCCCCTGTCTTGGCTCCGATGATGTTAAGTTCGTCAACAACCTTGCAAGCAAAGTCCTTGGAGGCCCTGCAGGCAAACAATTCCATTCTGTGTTCCATTTGCATTAAACTATGCTATAAATTAATGTATTGTTGAATATAGTCCAATATCTCTTCCTTCCCGGCTCCGGTTTCCGCGCTGGAAGCGAACATGGGCGGCATCTCCTCCCATTCCTCCGACAGGATTTCCTTGTCCCTTTCGATCTGCGCCTTGAGGGCGTTCGGCCCGAGCTTGTCGCTTTTTGTGAATATGATCGCGAACGGAATGCCGTTTTCTCCGAGTCCTGCCAGAAACTCCCTGTCAATCCTCGTGATGTCATGTCTGGAGTCGATCAGGACAAAGAGCACGACCATCTCCTCCGACTTTTCTATGTAGTCATTGATCATCTTCCGGAGTCCCTCGCGTCTTTCCTTCGAGATTTTGGCGAAGCCGTAGCCCGGAAGATCGACAAGGTACCAGCTGTCATTGATGATGAAGTGGTTGATCAGTTGGGTCTTTCCCGGGGTGGCCGAGGTCTTGGCAAGCTTGCTGTTGCCGCACAACATGTTGATCAACGATGACTTGCCGACATTGGAGCGCCCGATGAACGCAAACTCCGGCAGTCTGCGGGACGGCTTTTGGCTGACTCTGGTGCAGCTGCATGCGAATTTTGCTTCAGTGATGGTCATCTTTCTTTCTGCCTAAGCGATTCTTTTACAAAGATAGTGGATTTTTGTTAATTTTGTAAGAAGCTGTTTTGATTTGTTTGAAATGTTCTCAGAGGTGAAAAATCTTCATTTTCTTCCCGCCTCTTCAGTCAGATAGCACCGCTATCCTCCTTGGAAGATGCGGTCGAACCTGAAGTCTTTCACTCTCAAACCTTCAGACAAACAAATAAAAACAGCTTCCAAGAGATAGAACTGTTATTATGGAAAAGAAGTACATAGACCTGTTCACCCTTCAGGCACGCCTGAAGTCGGTTGTGGAGGGTTTGTTCCCGCAGAAGCTTTGGGTCAAGGCTGAGATCAGCAGCCTTAGCCGCAGGCAGAACGGTCACTGCTATCTGGAACTGTCTCAGAGTGAAGGGGGAGGAGTGGTGGCGAAGACCCGTGCCACGATCTGGGCGTTCCGCTGGAACATCATCGACCAGCGGTTCAGGAGCGTGACCGGTTCATCCTTGGAGGCGGGGATGGAGATCCTCGCCAGCGTGCAGGTCAGCTACCATCCGTTGTACGGATTTTCCTTGAACATCGACGACATCGATCCGGAGTTCACCCTCGGGGCGAACGAACGCCGCCGTCAGGAGACGATCGAGCGTCTCACCAGAGAAGGCCTGCTTGATCTACAGAAGCGTCTGCGACTCCCTGCGCTGCCATATTCATTGGCGGTGATTTCCGCTCCGGGGGCGGCGGGTTTCGGGGACTTTCGTCATCATCTGATGGACAATGAATATGGTTTCGTGTTCAACGTGAGGCTCTTCGAGGCTTTGATGCAGGGTGACGGAGCTCCGGCTTCCATGATGGCGGCGTTCGGGGAGATTCTGTCTTCGCCAGTCCATTATGATGCCGTGCTGATCATGCGCGGCGGAGGTTCGGACTTGGATCTTGGCTGCTTCGATGACTACGATCTGGCTGTGACCATCGCTCGTTGCCCGGTCCCGGTCTTCACTGCGATCGGTCACGACAAGGATCATCATGTCGCGGACATGGTGGCGAACACTTTCGTCAAGACTCCGACCGCATTGGCTGACCTGTTTCTGGATTGCTACATCGCTGAGGACCAGCGCTTGGGTACACTGGAGTCCAGACTTATGATGTCGTTTGGCAACCGTTTGGCGGCGATGTCTTCGAGAGTGGATTTATTGGAGGCCCGTGTCCGGCGTCAGGCTGACTCCCGTGTGTCGGAAGCTATGCACAAGGTGGAGATTCTGGGCGCGGCCTTGGCAAAGACTGTCGAGAACCGGATCGCAGGTCAGGAACATCGTCTGGACAGACTGTCCGACAGGGTTTTGCACGGTGCTGACAGAAGCCTTTACAAGGCAGGTTCGTCTTTGGATCGCATTGAGCAGCGGTTGAGAGGTCGTGTGGGTGTCGTGCTTTCAGGTGCCTTGTCCCGCCTTATGATGATCGAGACGAAGATCGCCGCCAATGATCCTCGCAACATCCTGCGCAAGGGCTTCGTGCTGGCTTTGGACCGGGACGGAGTGAAGATGGACTCCGCCTCCAAGACCAGGGTCGGCGACCGTGTGCGGATGATGTTCGCCGACGGCACCGTCAAGTGCGGTGTCGTGGAGGTTGACCTTAAAAGCAATGTGCCGGGAAGTGAAGACGATGCCCTCCCGGCGATGAGTGAAATAAGTTAAAAACCAATGAATATGTCAGAGAAGAAATTCGATTACACCAAGGCGGTAGCCGAGCTGGACGAGGTAGCCGCCAAAGTAGAAGACCCGGCCACCAGTCTGGACGACATCGGTGCCCTTGTGAAGCGCTCCAAAGAACTCATTGAGGCTTGCCGCAAGTACCTCCGCTCCGTCCGCGAGTCCATCGACGACGGCAAGGAGTGACATCCGGCTAATCGATGCTGAAGGCCTCGATCTCCTTGTTTAGGGTGTCGAGGATCTCGAGTTTGGTGTTCAGGAGGTCGTCGGAGATGTCAACCTTGTAGTAGTGCGGGTTGATGAGCCGCCTCTCGGACGGGCTGAAATGCGACAGGGTGTCGTCGTAGAAGGCTTTCTTCTCTTGCAGGGTGTGGCTTTCGGCGCACCTTTCGCCATTCTTGATGACCCGGTGCTGTAGAGACCTCCATGAATATTCGCCGGACTGGAAGGTCTTGTACTTGTAGCGATCATGCTCATCGTAGATTGTGAAGGTCTCGCCGGCCTCGATTCTTTGGGCGAGGGTGTCTGAGCGCAGACATGTCACGTCAGCCTTGTAGATTTCTCCGAGGTCGGGGTCTTTCTTCGTGATCCGGTAGGTGATCTGGAATCCGGGGTTGATCAGCTTGATTCTGTCCTCGGAGCGTTTCAGGACTGGACGCCCGTCAATCTGGACGAGTTTGTAAACGTTGCCGAAGCATGGGGCGGCCTTGCTGGTGGCGATGGCGTCGCCGACTCCGTAGGAATCTATGCAGGCTCCCTGACGCTCAAGATCCGAGATGAGATATTCATCAAGGGAGTTGGTCGCGAAGATTTTGCAGCCGGCAAGCCCGTGGTTGTCAAGGATCCTGCGGACTTTGGCGGAGAGGTAGGCGAGGTCGCCGCTATCAAGGCGCACGCCGTAGCCGGGAATATATTCATTGTCTATGCCGCACTCCTTGAAGGAGCGTATCGCGTTCAGGATGCCGCATTTGAGGGTGTCGTAGGTGTCGATGAGGAGGATGAGGTTCTCGCCCCGGTGGGTGTTGATGTAGTCCACGAAGGCCTTGTGCTCGCCTTCGACCGTGCTGCCGTAGGAGGTGACGAAGCTGTGGGCCATCGTCCCGGTGGAGGGCACGCCGTTCAGCACTCCGGTGAGAATGTTGGACGTGCTGGCGCAGCCCGCTATGATCGCCGCCTTGGCTCCGTAGGTCGCCGCCCACGGGCCGTGCGCCCTTCGTGAGCCGAACTCGCTGACGGGGCGGTCGGTGGCGCGGCAGACCCTTGATGCCTTTGTCGCCACGGCCATCTGGTGGTTCATTATGCACAGGAGGGGAGTCTCCAGAATCTGGGCCTCAATGAGCGGAGCCTCCACTGTGATGACCGGCTGGTTCGGGAACGCTATCTCGCCCTCGCGCATCGCATAGACGTTGCCCGAGAACTTCAACGTTGACAGATACTTGCGGAATTCGGCATATTCATCGCCGGGAAGGAACTTCCCGTAGAATTCCGGTTCGGCCTTGCCGAGGTTCAGGATGCATTCAACGGCTTCCTCCACGCCGCTGACCACGGCCCAGTTGTTGTTCTCGGGGGCTTTTCTGTAGAACATGTTGAAAACTGCGATGACATCCTTCCTGCCTGTCTCGTAGAAGGATTTGCCCATCGTGTACTGGTACTTGTCTGAGCAGTAGGCGAAGTCTTTGACCTCGATTCCGTTGTTTGATTCCATTGCTTTATGTTTTGGCTGTCGCCTTGGTTTGACTGTCGCGGCGGATGAGGCCGTCTTCCTCAAGAATGATGCGGAGGATGCGTCTGGCGGAGGTGTCGTCTCCGGAAGTGACCAGTTCGATGTCGGGCTTTGAGACCGCTTCGGCAGAACCGGCGGCCGAATGCTCACTATGACTTGCGACCTTGGTGGTTGAACCTGTCGAAGCCGCGCTTCCGGCAAGCAGCCCTTCCTCTTTCATCACCTCGATCAGGTGCCTTGCCACCGCCGGAGCCGGATCGATCACCTGCACGTCCGGTCCTGCGAGTCTGCGGATGACACCCTTCAGGAACGGATAGTGAGTGCATCCCAGCACAATCCTGTCCGCTCCGGCGTCAAGAAGCGGCCGGAGGCTTTCCCGGACCGTCTCCTCCGCCTGCGGCCCGTCCAGAATCCCTTTCTCCACAAGCTCCACGAATCCCTGCCCTACATGCTCGACAATCTTTACGTTATCCTCGTAGATTCCTTTGGTGGTCAGGTATTTGGATCCTTTCAGTGTCCCCGCCGTCGCCAGTACCCCGATCACTCCGGTCTTCGAGCTGAGCGCCGCAGGCTTCACGGCCGGTTCCATCCCGATGAAGCGGACGGGATATTCATTCCTCAAGGTGGAGATCGCCGCCGCCGTGGCCGTGTTGCAAGCCACCACGATGATCCGCGCCCCCCGCGAGAGGAGATATTCAGTGATCGTCCTGCACCGGTCCTGGATGAAGTCCGGTGTCTTCTCCCCGTAAGGGCAGTTGGCGTTGTCGGCGTAATAGACGAACTTTTCCCGCGGAAGAACCCGAAGGATCTCACGCAGCACGGACAGCCCGCCCGAACCAGAATCGAAAATGCCGATCATCGCCGAAATAATGAATATTGAAATCAAAGATACAATAAATGAAATCAAAAATACAATAAAGAAAATAAAGAAAATGAATATCTTTGTGGTGGCACGCCCACAGTGTGGGCGGAAACATTCTGAAAAATCCATGAATATGAACAACAAGAATCTGTTCGCTGCCGCGGCGCTTTGGGTGACGGTGATGCTGATGTCTGCCGGGTGTGAAAAGAGCGGAACCTTAAAGAGTGATGACGCTCCGGGGCCGGAGGTGGCGGAAGCGGATCAGTATGCGATTGATGTGCTTGGAACATATTACCTTTGGAATGAGGAGATTGAAAAGGATCTGGCGCGTCTTGACCCGGACACCTGCAAGATGCCGGTGGAAGTGGTCGAGAGCATCCGCTACCATGAGGGTGGCAAGGAAGTGGATCGGTGGACAATCCTGACGGATGACTTGGAATCATTCTCGAATTCGGTTCAGGGACTTGGACTTACCTACGGCTACGACCTTCAGGCAGGAAGAATCTTAGGCAGGGACGGGGAATATTTCCTTGTCGTAAGCTTTGTCAGCGACGGCGGCCCTGCACAGGAGGCTGGACTCAAGCGCGGGGATGTCATCATCACCCTTGACGGAAATGCCATAACCGCGGACAACATCTACGATGCCTACGATTCCCGTTCGGTGAGTCTGGGAGTCACTTCCGTGGAAAGGGACAGAATCAGCTCCGATGTCAGGACGGTAAGCCTGAATGCGGTGGACATGTACGAGGATCCGATTCTTGTGACCAGGACATTCGATGTCGCCGGTAAGAAGGTGGGCTATCTGGCCTACACCAGTTTCGACCTCAAATCCTCCCTGACTCTCCCGGATGTGTTCAGAGACTTCAAATCCATGAATATTGATGAGCTTATCATCGACTTGAGGTACAACGGCGGCGGCTATGCCTTTACCGAGAATGTGCTGGCGTCCATGATCGCTCCGCTGGCCAATGTTATGGCAGGGGACATATTCCAGACAGAGGTTTACAATTCAATTCTTTCAGAGGCTTGGGAGAAGCAGGGTGAGGACACCAACACTTATTTTTCGACAGTCCACGAAATCAGTTCGCAGAAGTTGAAGATTGACGTGTCTGATGCTAATTTGGGGATAGGCAAGATCTATGTCATCGTGACCGGCGGCACGGCTTCGGCTTCAGAAGGTCTGATCGTCGGTCTGAAGCCGTACATGGACGTGGTTCTTGTCGGAGAGCAGACCTACGGGAAGTACTGCGCCGGAATCCTGCTTGCTCCCGAGGACCTCTACAAAAGCACCTACGATTACTCTCTGATCAAGGATTGGGGAATGTACGTGATGATCAGCAAGTTCGCCGACTGCAACGGCCGCAATGAATCGATCCCGGACGGCATCCCGGTGGACGTCGAGGTCGAGGACAATCCGTTTGACGGCTGTCAGTTGGGGGATGAGAACGAAACAATGCTCCGCGCCGCCCTTCAGGCCGCCGGGATGGTCTATCCTCAGACTGCGTCTGTGACACGCTCATGTTCAAGGAGCATCGGGCTCACTTCTTTGGAACGCGGCGTTCCGGGAGGTCTTCTCATAAAGACGGATGTTCCGGCGTTGAGGTTGAGGTAGAAGCCTCTTTCATAAGAAGCTGTTTAAACAGCTTCTGAATGACGAGCAAAATGAGTGGACAGATACACCCGCCCGAGTCCTGATTATTATGCCTATTATAGGCAGGAATGATCGCTCAACTCTGCCTCAAGGCTTCAATCCGTTCCGATGGCAGACCAGTAACAATCCCGATCTGCTCAACCGGGATGCCAATGGACAGCAAAGACCTGGCTACTTTCTCCATTCCCTTCTCCATTCCCTTCTCCATTCCTTGCTCAATGCCCTTTTCGATGCCCCTCTCGATACCTTGTTCGACACCGGCCTCGAAGCCCTTGCGGTAGCCCTGCTGCTCGGCTCCCTCAATATATGGGCGCATCTCTTTCTCTGTCATAATGTTGCTGAAATAGTTGTCAATCTCACTGTCGTCAAGGCCACTGACCCTCATCGCCCTCTCCAAAGCGGCAAACTCCGCGTCCCTCTCCGACCTCGACTTCGCAAAGATAGCGAAATTTCTGAATATCCGGCACCACGCCGCAACAGGGCTGTCATAGTCATCCGTGTAGCGCATGACCCTTGGCAGTTCCAGCAGGTAGAACGACATCCGGTCTCCGAACGGCTCGGCCGTCTCGACCTCCTGAAGCCTGTAATGGTACAGGATTTTGTCAGGCGGAGAGTCCGGATGGTCGTCCTCGTAGTTCATGATGCAGATGACCTTGACGGGGGACAGGACATATTTCTCATCTCCGCGCCTCACCTGTCTGGCAACCAGCCTTGTGCCATAGAAGAGCAGCCTGTCCCGCTGGTCGGAACGCGACGCCCTCTGCATCTCGACAAGAATCGTCCCTCCCGGTGTCCGGCACAGGAGGTCGAAGAGTATCCTCTTGTCACGTCCTGACTCATCCGCCAGCTCCGTGTTCCGGAACTCCACAGAGGTGATGTCCTCCGAAAGGATGTCGTTCAGGAGCCGCACCAGCAAGTCAGGGTGGCCTTGGAACAGGTGTTTAAACGCCCAGTCGCAGGTCAGGTCAAGGTACTCCGGGGAGGCAAGCCGCTGGGCGTAAGCATCCTTCTCCTCACCGCTCATCCCGGCGAACCGCCCGTCCCTCTCGATCAAACAGAGGCAGCGGCGGTAGCGCCTTAGGTAAAGATCCTCCTCCGTCAGAACGGAAGGATTTCGGCCAATGGTCTCTTGGACGTCGGCATTCGTGTTGGTGGTCTCTCGGTCAATGGCAGTCTGGTCATCGGCATTCCGGCCGACGGTCTCTTTTCTTTTTGAAGTCTCCATAGTAGAATCTAATGTGTCTGTCTGTCGAATAGCCCCGCGACACCTCACAGGACACGGGCGCAAGTTAAGCATTCCTGACGGAAGAAAACGAAAAGAAACACATCCGATTCATAAAAAACAAAAAAAGTTTCGGTCTTACCCCAAAAGAAACCACCATTTCAAAACAGCTTCCGAATGACGGAAAGCTCTGATCTCCGCACCGGAGATGACCGCTGTGCCGTAACCGAACAGCATCCCTCCAAGCACGGCGACCAATACTATTGAATACAGGTAGGCGCGGCTGCCTTTCTCTTGACAGTCCATCCCTTACCTGCTGTAGATGTTGACCAACGTCTCGTAAAGTCCCTGCTGACCACTGGTCTGCTTAGGCTCTCCATGTTCCTTGGCGTAGGAAACGAGCTCCTCAAGAGACATGTTCCCTTCCTCGAAGCGCCTGCCCTCTCCGGAATCAAAGGAAGCGTAGCGTTCCTTGACCATTTCAGGAATAGGAGACTCCTTGACAATGGCGGCGGCGTTCAGAAGGGCGCGGGCCATGGAATCCATTCCGCAGATGTGGGCAATGAATATGTCCTCCGGGTTGGTGGAGTTCCTTCTCAGCTTGGCATCGAAATTCGAGCCACCGTTGCCAAGGCCACCGTTGCGGATGATCTGGAGCATAGCCTGGTTAGTTCGAAAAGGTCAACCGGAAACTGGTCAGTGTCCCAGCCGTTCTGTGCGTCGCCCCTGTTGGCATCGATTGAGCCGAGCATTCCGTTATCGACAGCCACGGCAAGCTCATGCTCGAATGTGTGGCCGGCCAGAGTGGCGTGGTTCACCTCAATGTTCACCTTGAAGTCCTTGTCAAGCCCGTGCGCGCGAAGGAAGCCTATGACGGTCTCCGTATCCACATCGTACTGATGCTTGATAGGTTCCATCGGCTTGGGTTCGATGAGGAACGTTCCCTTGAACCCTTTGGCACGGGCATAGTCACGAGCAGCCTTAAGCATCTGGGCGAGATGGTCTTTCTCCCTCTGCGTCCGGGTGTTGAGAAGACTTGTGTAGCCTTCGCGGCCTCGCCATAATGAACGGCCCTTGAGTCACACCAGATTATGGCGTCGCGGAGAGGCTCTCAGTCCTTTCCGATGCACACAAGTCCGTGCATCTGGTAGGATATTCCTATTGCCTTGACTTTGACATCTCCGGCTTTTGAAAGCACCTCCGCAGTGGCGAGTCTCAGGTTGTCCCACCACATTTCAGGATCCTGCTCGGCCCAGCCTATCCTTTTGGACGTGATCGGAGCCTCGCTCTTGGGACGGAACGAACTCGCCACGCACTTCCCAGTGGCGGTGTCCACGAGACTGGCCTTGACGGACGAACTGCCCACATCATAGCCAAGCAAACAACTGTTCGTCATCATATTCTTGTCTTTTTGAACATCTTGGAGTCAAACTTATAGAATCTCGCCGCTCTGTGCGCCACGCCTTTCTCCTTCTCCACCAACGGCACGACATACGGCATGACAGCCAGTTTCTTATAGAAATTCCTGGCATCGATCACATTTCCTGTGACGAACTGGTAAACCTTACGAAGCTGCGGAACCGTGAACTTGCGAGGAAGCAGCTTGAACATGCATTGAGGCTCACCCACAGCATACATTCCGATGTACTTCACGGCGTCACGGATGATTATGTTGTGGTCAAACGCCAGTGTCGGAACTTCGTCAAGCGGCACCCAACACGCCTCGAAGCCGTCCAGAACCTCCAGAGCTCTGTCAATCCTGACAAGCGCGACATAAGCCACGGTTACAATCCTCTCCACGACCTGATTCTCGGTGACTTTGAGCCAATGCAGATCTTTCGGATCCTTCGTTCTGTCCTTGGATCCGAAAGCCTTGAACTGAAGGAGAGGAATATTCTTGAGTCCCGTCAGTTCCCACAGCACCCTCGAAGCAGCCTCGTCAAGATCCTCATCCATGTAAATGAGGTTGCCGGGCAGTTTCATGTCATGGAATTCCCGGCCATTCTCTTCCCCGCTCCGTCTGATCAAGAGCACATTCATCCTCTCACCGTCTTTTCCGAGCACTACACAATCCACCGAGATGTGGTTGTTCGCCCTTGGCTGAGTATTTTTGTCCATTATCATTGGCAGTTTCACGTGTTATCTTTTGGCAAATATATAAACATAAAATCAATTTTTAAACATTTATTATCATATTATTCACAAGCATTTACACATCATATATTTTACACTTACAGCGCAAATGTCGCTATTATGGCAAGTCTCAAAACACAGAAAAAAGACACCCCGTGACGACGGAGTGCCTTCAAGCCTTATTGACAGGCTCACAAAACAGTTTTTTTACAAAGTCGGTGACTACGGAAGATCGTCACTTACCGGACAAAACGCTTCAACGTGCAATGTTGTCCTTCTGGAATGACTCTTTCTGGACAAAACCATATTACTGACAGTCAAGGAATGACTTGGCAGC
>CAVIHT010000039.1:0-18253 GCA_963642795.1 Bacteroidaceae bacterium | reverse complement strand
ATTTCGGGGAGTACGAGCTATCTCCCAGTTTGATTGGCCTTTCACTCCTACCCTCGCCTCATCCAAGCCCTTTTCAACGGAAACTGGTTCGGGCCTCCAGCGCCCGTTACGGCGCCTTCACCCTGGACAAGGGTAGATCACTAGGTTTCGCGTCTGCCCACCCCGACTGAACGCCCTGTTCAGACTCGCTCTCGCTGCGGCTCCGCCCCTGAAGGGCTTAGCCTCGCCGGGATGGCGCAACTCGTAGGCTCATTATGCAAAAGGCACGCCGTCACGCCCTCTCGGACGCTCCGACCGCTTGCAAGCGCGCGGTTTCAGGCTCTATTTCACTCCCCTCCCAGGGGTGCTTCCCACCTTTCCCTCACGGTACTGGTTCACTATCGGTCTTCGGCAGTCTTTAGCCTTGCGGGATGGTCCCCGCTGATTCGGACAGGATTCCTCGTGCCCCGCCCTACTCAGGTGCCGGATAGGCCCGCCCCCACACTTGCCCGTACGGGGGTGTCACCCTCTGCGCCCACGCTTTCCAGAATGTTCCGGTTCGTGAGGCGGACCCTATCTCCGGTCCTACAACCCCGGTCGGTCCGAAAACCGGCCGGTTTAGGCTCCTCCCTCTTCGATCGCCACTACTAAGGGAATCGACTCTTTCTTTCTCCTCCTCCGGGTACTAAGATGTTTCAGTTCCCCGGGTTCGCCCCAAGTCATACTTGGTGCTCGGCCTTCAGCCGAGCGGGTTGCCCCATTCGGACACGTCCGGATCAAATCCCGTTTGCAAATCCCCGGACATTTTCGCAGCTTTCCGCGTCCTTCTTCGCCTGCCGAAGCCAAGGCATCCTCCGTGCGCTCTGACTTCTCTTTCTCTGTGAATCTTTCGTTGTTGTGAAATTGTGTCAACCTATTTCTATATCTACATATATTTCGGCTAATCTTACTAATTCTTCACTTACCTCGTTGTAATCTCTCAGTATTGTCAATGAACTTGTTTTTGTGCCGCTTCTTCCGAAACGGGCTGCAAAGATACTCACTTTTTCTTTACCTCCAAATTTTTTTTGAGATTTTTCCATAAAAATTATCGATGCGAGGGGGATTTTCACCTTAGAAGTTGTTTAAAATGGTTCCCGCATTTTATTAATGTGGGATTTTCGAGACAGTTTCGGCTTTGGAAGATGGAGCGCAGCAGTAGCTGCGTGACCGACGAGAAAGATGAATATGGCCGGAAAGGCCGCTTAAGAAAAAAGAGGAATTATTTTTAAACAGCTTATTAATATAGTATCTTTGTTTTTGTGCCGAAGGGGCGGAATGACGAAGAAAAGAACAATAAACAATAACGTACAATGGAAGAAAAGAGAAATTCACTGCCGGAGAACGCTCAGAGGGAGCTTGGGCCGGGCGAGGAGTACAAGCCGCTGCTGGGGGCGGAAAGAAAATGGGCGGAGGTGACGCCATATTCAGTGACACTGGGATTGCTGATGGTGGTCATCTTCTCCGCGGCGGCGGCCTATCTGGGACTGCGCGTGGGGCAGGTGTTCGAGGCGGCGATTCCGATCGCCATCATCGCGGTGGGTCTGACGAGCGCCTTGGGCAGGAAGGAGGGACTTGGGCAGAATGTCATCATCCAGTCCATCGGGGGCTGCTCCGGAGCCGTGGTGGCCGGCGCGATATTCACTCTTCCTGCCATCTACATCCTGGGAGTGGAGGTAAGCTTCATGCAGATGTTCCTCTCGTCGCTGCTCGGCGGGGTTCTTGGAATATTGTTCCTCATCCCGTTCAGGAAATATTTCGTCAAGGAGATGCACGGGAAATATCCTTTCCCTGAGGCGACCGCCACCACGCAGATTCTCGTGAGCGGCGAAGGTGGCGGCAAGGGAGCGGGGACGCTTGCGGTGAGCGGCCTCATCGGAGGTCTTTACGATTTCATTGTCAGCACTTTCGGAGCCTGGGCGGACACAGTGGGCACCACTGTTCTGGGATTCGGACAGACCCTCGCCGACAAGGCCAAAGTGGTTCTGAAACTGAACACGGGAGCCGCTGTCCTGGGCCTTGGCTACATCGTCGGTCTGAAATATGCCTTCATCATCTGCTGCGGCAGTTTCCTCGTGTGGCTGGTGATCATTCCGCTGATGAACCTCATCTGGGGCGGGCAGGTGATTGACCTGATGAACACGGGCGTGACGATGACAATCGGGGAGATGAGTCCGGACCAGATCTTCAAGGATTATGCGAGGCACATCGGAATCGGCGGCATCGCGACGGCCGGCATCATCGGCATCATCAAGTCGTTCGGTGTGATCAAGTCAGCTGTCGGGCTGGCAGTCGGCGAGTTCGGCAAGAAGGGCGGCGCGGTGGAGAACACCGAAAGGACACAGGAGGATATTCCTATGAAAACCATCGTGTTCGGCATCGTGCTGACGCTTCTGGCGGTGTTCGCTTTCTTCGCTTTCGGCGGGGTTGTGGACAACGTCTGGCAGGCGATCGTGGGACTTCTCATCGTGGCTGTGATAGCGTTCCTGTTCACTACCGTGGCGGCCAACGCCATCGCCATCGTGGGCACGAACCCGGTGAGCGGAATGACGCTGATGACACTGATCATCGCCGCGCTCATCCTTGTGGCCGTGGGACTTAAGGGCAACGCCGGAATGGCTGCGGCTCTGATCATCGGCGGCGTTGTCTGCACGGCGCTTTCGGTGGCCGGTTCGTTCATCACCGACCTCAAGATCGGCTACTGGATCGGCAGCACTCCAAAGAAGCAGGAGGGCTGGAAGTTCGTGGGAGTGGCCGTAGCGGCAGCGACTGTC
This sequence comes from Bacteroidaceae bacterium, assembly GCA_963642795.1. Taxonomy (GTDB): domain Bacteria; phylum Bacteroidota; class Bacteroidia; order Bacteroidales; family UBA932; genus Cryptobacteroides. Next base: position 15,461 of record CAVIHT010000039.1, on the reverse strand, counting down.
TGCGGCGTGATGCTGGTTCTGAACAAGACTTACGGATTCGTCGGGGATCAGGCTCTCGTGGCTCCACAGGCCAACGCGATGGCGGCCGTCATCCAGCCGATGATGAACGGCGGCGGCGCTCCGTGGCTACTTTACGGGATTGGCGCCGTGCTGGCCATAGTGCTGACTTTCTTCAAGATACCGGCTTTGGCGTTTGCGCTTGGAATGTTCATCCCGATCGACCTGAACCTGCCGCTTCTGATCGGCGGCGCGATCTCCTGGTACGTCAGCACACGATCCAAGGACAAGGCGACCAACGAGGCTCGTCTGAACAAGGGGACCCTGATAGCTTCCGGGTTCATCGCCGGCGGCGCGTTGATGGGTGTCGTGAGCGCCCTGCTGAAGTTCTTCGATGTGGATTGGTTCATGGCCGGGTGGAACGCACAGTACGGCGAGGCCATCGCGATAATTCCGTTCCTCGGAATCGTCGCCTACACGGTCATCGCTTCTTTAAGGGTCAAGGAATAAACTAACGGCCGCCGAACCTGCCGAAGCTCCGTTATGAAAGTCGCTTCGACAGGTTCTTCAGGTCAGAAAACAACAAGAACAATGGAAAAAGTTTTGGACAGGTTCCTGAGGTACGTCAGCGTTGACACTCAGTCGAACGAGGAATCAGAAAGCCAGCCATCGACGGCGAAGCAGCTGAATCTGCTGCGGATGCTTTGCGATGAGCTCAAGGCTCTCGGAGTGGAAGCCACTCTTGATGAATATGGCTACGTGATGGGGTCGATCCCTTCGAACATCGGGGCGAAAGTGCCGGCGGTGGGATTCATCGCCCATGTGGACACCGCTCCGGACGCATCAGGAGCGGACATCAAGCCTCAGATAGTCAATGAATATGATGGCGGGGATATTCCTTTGAAAGGAGTTCCGGGCCTGGCGCTGAAGCCTTCGGAGTTCCCGGAGATGCTTCACTATGTGGGGCAGACGCTGATCACCACGGACGGCACTACTCTTCTGGGAGCGGACGACAAGGCCGGTGTGGCGGAAATCATGGACGCTGTGCAGTACATCGCGGAACATCCGGAGTTCAAGCACGGCGAGATCAAGATCGGATTCACTCCGGACGAGGAGATCGGGCGCGGAGTGGTGAAGTTCGATGTCAAGAGGTTCGGGGCTGAATATGCCTACACGATGGACGGTGGCGAGATCGGGGAATTGGAGTTCGAGAATTTCAACGCGGCTTCGGCGAAGATCCACATCCAAGGCCGCAACGTTCATCCGGGCTACGCGAAGGGCAAGATGAAGAACGCTATTCTCATCGCGACGGAGCTGAACGGGCTTCTGCCTGTCCAGCAGAGACCTGAATACACCGAAGGGTATGAAGGGTTCTTCCACGTCGTGGGCATCAATGGCTCCGTGGAGGAGGCTGACATCACGTACATCATCCGTGACCACGACCGCAAGGAGTTCGAGAGCAAGAAGTCCATTATGCGGAAGTGTGTGGACTTCATCAACGTGAAGTACGGCGAGGGCACGGCCACGGCAGTGGTCAAGGATCAGTACTACAACATGCGCGAGCAGGTGGAGCCGCACTATCACGTGGTGGAGAAGGCCGTGAAGGCGATGGAGATGGCCGGAATCAAGCCGAAGATCCAGCCGATCCGCGGAGGCACCGACGGGGCGAACTTGAGTTTCAAGGGGCTGCCTTGCCCGAACATCTTCGCCGGCGGTCTGAATTTCCACGGCAAGATGGAGTTCGTGCCGCTCCAGAGCATCGAGAAGGCCTCCGAGGTCATCCTCAACATCATCTCGCTTTACGCCGAGTAGCGTGACCGTGTGCCGGTGAGTAGTGCGGCCGCGCGCCGACGAGTAGCGCGGCCGCGCCGATGGTAAGTGACCAACCGCGCCAACGCCAAGAAACCGCGCCGACCGGATGTTGCGGTGGCGGACAACCGATTGGTTCTCAATAAATTAAGCACTTCCCTTTAGGCGTTTTTTACCAAAGGGAAGTGCTTATTTAATTGTGTATAAAGCCTTTACACACCACGGCCTTCCGGCTTGTTCCCCTGCGTTTCGACAGGCTCAGCGACCAGTTCGACCAGTTTTCTTGACGCTTCGACAGGCTCAACGGCCGGCGGCTGGTTCAGCGAGCGCTACTTGAGGACACCGAGTTCCTTGCCGACTTTGATGAAGGCGGCGATGGCTTTGTCGAGGTGCTCGCGCTTGTGGGCGGCGGAGAGCTGGACGCGGATGCGGGCCTGGCCTTTCGGGACAACAGGGTAGTAGAATCCGGTCACGAATATTCCTTCCTCGGCCATTTTGGCGGCGAACTTCTGGGACAGAGGGGCATCGTAGAGCATCACGGCGCAGATGGCGCTCTGGGTCGGCTTGATGTCGAAGCCGGCGGCCAGCATCTTGTCACGGAAGTAGTTGACATTCTCCTGCTGACGGTCGTGAAGTTCGTTGCTTTCCTTCAGCATCTTGAACATCTCAATGCCGGCCGCCACGATCATCGGCGGCAGGGAGTTGGAGAAGAGGTAAGGGCGGGAGCGCTGACGGAGAATGTCGATGATCTCCTTGCGGCCTGTGGTGAATCCGCCGACGGTGCCGCCGAACGCCTTGCCGAGAGTGCCGGTGAAGATGTCGATGCGGCCGTAGCAGTTGTACTGCTCGGCGACTCCGTGGCCTGTCTTGCCGACGACACCGGCGGAGTGGCTTTCGTCAACCATCACGAGGGCGTCATATTTTTCGGCCAGCTCGCAGATCCTGTCCATAGGGGCGACGTTGCCGTCCATCGAGAAGACTCCGTCGGTGCAGATTATGCGGAACCTCTGGGCCTGCGCCTCCTGGAGGCAACGCTCAAGGTCGGCCATGTCGGCGTTGGCGTAACGGTAACGCACCGCCTTGCAGAGACGGACTCCATCAATGATGGACGCATGGTTCAGGGAGTCGGAGATGATCGCGTCGTCAGCGGTCAGAAGAGGTTCGAACACTCCTCCGTTGGCATCGAAGCAAGACGCGTAGAGGATCGTGTCCTCCGTGTGGAAGAAGTCAGAGACGGCAGCCTCAAGTTCCTTGTGAAGATCCTGGGTTCCACAGATAAAACGGACAGAAGACATTCCGAATCCCCTCTCGTCCATGGCCTTCTTCGCAGCCTCGATGAGCCTCGTAGAATCAGCGAGACCGAGGTAGTTGTTGGCGCAGAAATTAAGAGCCTTGCTTCCGTCCTGAAGAGTGATCTCGGCGGACTGGGCCGAGGAGATGTTTCTTTCGTCCTTGTAGAGTCCGGCTTCCTTGATGGAGGCAAGCTCAGCCTGCAGGTGTTCCTGGAATTTTCCGTACATATTCAATAAATTTTTAAAACGTTTCGATTTTGCGCTGACAAATATATCAAATTTTGAGAAATCCGTTTAGATTTTGACATTATTAAGACCATATCCCGGAAAATAATGTAAATTTGCAGTCGCTAATTTAGCAATAAACAAGCGATCCGCAATGAAAAATGTACTTGTGATAGGTTCGACCGGACAGATCGGTTCTGAACTGACAATGAAAATCAGGAATATGTACCCGGAGGGCAATGTTGTCGCCGGCTACATAAAAGGTGCTGAGCCAAAAGGTGTCCTGCTTGAAAGCGGGCCGGCCGAGGAGGCTGACGTCTGCAACGGAGAGCAGCTTCTCGGCATCGTGAAGAAATACAACATCGACACAATCTACAATCTTGCCGCCCTGCTCTCAGCCGTCGCGGAAAGGAAGCCGCAGCTGGCATGGCACATCCAGATAGACGGTCTCATGAATATTCTTGAGATTGCCCGGGAAAACAATGTCGCCGTGTTCACTCCATCCTCGATCGGTTCGTTCGGTCCGGAGACCCCGCATCAGAACACGCCTCAGGACACGCTCCAGAGGCCACGTTCGATGTACGGTGTGACCAAAGTGGCTACCGAGCTGCTGAGTGACTACTATCACACGAAGTACGGGGTAGATACCCGTTCGGTGAGATTTCCGGGGCTTATCTCCAATGTGACTCTTCCGGGAGGCGGCACAACTGACTATGCCGTCGAGATCTACTATGCGGCCGTCAAGGGCGAGGAGTTCGTCTGCCCGATCGCTGCCGGGACATTCATGGACATGATGTACATGCCTGACGCGTTGAAAGCTGCGGTGGACATCATGAATGCGGATCCTTCCAGACTCAAGCACCGCAACTCGTTCAACATAGCGTCGATGAGTTTTGATCCGGAGATCATCTACCACAAGATTCAGGAGCATATTCCAGGATTCAGGATGCGTTATGAGGTGGATCCTGTCCGTCAGGCGATCGCTGATTCCTGGCCGGACAGGATGGATGATTCCTGCGCGCGTGATGAATGGGGATGGGCTCCGTCTTACGATCTGGAGACCATGACCTTGGACATGATCGCCGCTCTCAAGAAGAAACTCCTCTAAAAGATACTTCTTACATAAAGGATAAGGGGCTGACTGAAAAGATTAGTCAAGCCCCTTTTTCCTGTTTCTCGGCGGGGTCAATGAATATTCAATTCTCGGAGAGTCAGAAGCCCTGAAAAATAATTCCTCTTTTTTCTTATGCGGGAAACATTTTTAAACAGCTTCTCATTCTGACTTTGGGATCGGCTCCTTATTTTGACATGTCACTTCGAGAAGATCAGTGACCTTTGCCGGACTTTCGAGCAGCCTTGGCGTCTTGCCTTGCTTTCTGCTTTTCGTATCGGGCCTTGTAGCGCTCAAGGATCCGTTCTTCCTTCTGCCGGCGCTTTTCCATCGCTTTCAGGGTCTTCAGGGTCTTTTGCCGCTTCTTCTTCAAGGCCTTTTCCTCTTTCGCCTTTGCCTTGGCGGCATCACGGGCATCAAGCTCGGCCCATTTTGCCTCCTTGGCGGCGATCCTGTCCTGACGCGCCTTCTCCCTCTCCGACTTCTTTCTGTCCCGCTCGGCCTTTTTCAAGGCAGAAGGATCCTGCGACAGAGAATCCGATTTCTGAACGGCAATGGAATCCGTCTTTGACTTCAGGCTGTCAGCCAAAGCAAGACTGTCCTTTTGCGCCAAGCCATCTTTGAGAGCCAGGCTGTCTTTGACGGCAAGGCTGTCTTTCAACGAAAGGCTATCCCTTAATGCAACACTGTCCGCCGCGACCTCCAAACTGTCAGCGGCTCCGGCATGCTCCGCCTCAAGGCGCTTTCTCGCGGCGTTCCGGACACGCTTCAAGGAATCCTGCTGAGCCAGCAGCTTGTAAACACTGTCCATGTAGCCAGGGAAATAGATGTCAGTCTGAACAAATTCAGCTTTGGGGATGTCCTCGTAGATCTTTCGCTGCGATGTCCTTGGTTTGTAGGAAGTAACGTCATCCGGGCCTTTCGGACGCACTTCCGGCCGCCAGTCAAAACCCTTGAGAGTCTTCTCGTCCTTCTTCATCTGGACAACAGGATAGGCATCACTCTTGGCGGCATCGAAATAGTTCATGTCCTGAAGGTTGCCCTCCTTCAATGTGGCGGTCAACATCTTGGACTCAAACTTGTTGACGGTCGCAAGACTTCCGTTTTCTTCGATGAAGAACACGCCGGACGCACCTCCCATCGAGTCAAACCGTCTCAATGTGCCGGTGCTGTCAAAATATGCCATCATCTCCGCTCCTCTGATCTGGTCGTAGGACAATGTGTCCTCCTGGACAATGATGAATGCGTTGGACATGAGGCTCGCACGGTCTATGGTCTGATTCTTCACGATGACAGTGATGCTGTCGGCCGAGTACTGGTGCGTTGTTCCGTTCCAGACTATCGGGGTGTTGTAGAGGCGGATAAGAGAGTCCAAATCAGTGTAGGCCAAGGAATCACAGACGACCTGCATGTCATTGCGGAAGACTTTCACATTACGGATTCCGTAGATGAAACTGATTTTCGTCGAGTCTTTCGGGGTTTGGGAAAGGGAATCGGCCGCAGCCAGAGAGTCGGCCGGCATCGCCAGTGAATCAGTCGGGACGGTCAATGAATCTGTCCTGGCTCCAATGCTGTCGGTCGGGACGGACAATGAGTCTGTCCTGGCTCCGATGCTGTCGGTCGGGACGGTCAATGAGTCTGTCCTGGCTCCGATGCTGTCGGTCGGGACGGTCAATGAGTCTGTCCTGGCTCCGATGCTGTCGGTCGGGACGGACAGGGTGTCAATTTGGCGGCTGAGAGAATCGGGCTTATGTCCGTCCGGGAGCTTCGAGAAGTTGCGCGACAGTGTAGTGTCGGCAACCGTTGGGAGTGTCCGCGTCCGAGTCGTGTCCGGGCGCGATGACAGGCTCCGCGACCGGACGGTGTCGATGGGGGAAAACGACCAGAGCGGTGGTTCATAGTCAATTACATCATCCCATGGCGCCGGGAGATTTTGCTTGGTCATGCCGCGCTTTCCGGCAACGCCATCCGCGCTTCCACCGGTGTCGGTCTGACCGCCCGAAGCCTTGGAGGAAGAAGAACTTCCGTTCTGCTTTCCTGTTTGTTTCTTCGCCCCCGAGGATCCTTTGTCTGTGGCTCCGGCAGCGTTAGGATCGTCCTCCGCCATCTTCTTGCGGGCCTCCTCGGCGGCGGCACGGGCGGCTTCGGCGGCCTTACGGCGATACTCGGTTATAGGATCGACATTTATCTCCTTAAGACGCGTGGCCGAACCGGCGACCTCGGATGGATCGACATCACATTTAGGAATCGTCCTCAAGATCAAAGTGTCAGCCCCTATGTAGGCGGTGTCCCGCTTCTCTCCCTGCACGCTGACGGCAATCACGGCAGGATCTCTTGTCATCCTGATGAATGACAATGAGTCAATGTACTGCATGTAGCCCGCGACAGCGGCCACATTGCGGGTAGTATCCAACAATTCCACATTCCCGAACATCTCCACGTTGTTCAGAGTCCTGTAGTAAACAAGAGTGTCGGCCCACGCCTCCTGACTCTCGGTGAGGAGATGGACATCGCGGGTGAAAGTGAATTTTTCCAGATCACGCTCATAGACACCGGCCATCGAGGAGAGCATGTTGTTGTCCCGCCAAGCATTTGTGCCTGTCCCGAAAACCGCGACGTTGGTGCCTGTGTTGTAGTTCAAGTCATCGGTCTTCACGAAGATGGAGTCAGTGTACATGTTGACGTTGTTCGTGAAGGTGAATGTCTTGAGCTTGGAGAAATAGTGACCGTCATCGCTCTCGATGATCTGTCCGTCCTTGTCACGCAGGGCTCCCCCACCCCGGAACACGGCCACACTGTCCTTTGTGTTGTAGTCCAGATCAGTGGTTCTCAGCGTGTTTCCGTCCTTGTCCCGAAGCTGCACCAGCGCTCCTCTGAACTGCGCGAGATTCTGGTCGATCAGGTAGTCCAGACTCTCACTGCTCAGCACAGTGTTGTTCTGGATGATCTGGACGTTGCCGAAAGCGTTGATCACATTCCGGTTCACATTCCATAACGCCGTGTCACAGATCAGCAGAGTGGAGTTGTGCTCGAAACGGGCATGTCCCAAGGCCTTTCTGTAGCTTTGGCCATATTCCTCGACCTGCTGAAGCTCATCGCAGCCAAGAAGACGCACGAGACTGTCTTTCCGTTCAGCGGTCTGGGCGGAAAGGCTGAGCGAGGTCAGCAAAAGCAGTAATGAATATGCCAGACGTCTCGCGAGCATCAGTCTTCAGCGAACTTTGCAGCCCATCCGGAACGATGGAACTCGCAGTCCTTGAACATAGGGTCGATGATAATGTGGGTCTCTTTGATCTTGCCGGCGAGAAACTCATCAATGGCTTTCATCTGCCTGTCCTGACGGACCTGCTCCTGAAGCTGACTGAAATCCTCCTCGAACGAGGCTGTGTGGGCTGGAATGATCTTATCGACACGGAGGATCTTGTAGATGGTCTTGCCGACAACATAGTCCTTGACTTGATCCTGACGACCGTCATTGTCCGTGGACTCCACCGGCTCGGAGATCTCCCCCTCTTTCAAATCCTTGATGGCCAGATAGTCCTCAGGCTTGAGCTGGTCGATCTCGAAGTAGGCTGAGCCTGTGTTCGGATCGGACATCTGGCCGCCGTTGGTCTTGGTGGCCGGATCCTGTGAGTAGAAATTGGCAGCCATGCGGAAAGACACGGCGTTGTTGTTGATCTCGGTGCGGAGACTGTCCAGAGTCTTGAAAGCCTTTTCCCTGTCCTCGTCCGTGTACTTAGGCTTCATGAGGATGTGGCGGGCGTTGAACATGTCGCCTTTCTTCTCGATGATCTCGATGATGTGGAATCCGTCCGGAGTCTCGACAATCTGCGAGATCACACCCGGTTTCAAAGCCATCGCGGCATCGGAGAACACGGGCCAGAAAATTGATTTTGAAGCCATACCAAGTTCGCCACCCTTACGGGCGCTGCCCTGATCTTCTGAATATATACGCGCGAGTGTCGAGAATTTCTCTCCGTTGATGATTCTCTCGCGGAGATCCAGCAACTTCTCACGCACGGCCAAATTGGCCGCCTCGCGATCCGGGTAACGGCAGATCTGGCTGAGCTGGTACTTGATCGGGACGATCGGGAGATTCTTGGCGTCAACCGTGTCAAGATACTCCTTGACATCATAAGGTGTCATCTCGGGAATCTTCTTCATGATCTCCTGCTGAGCCTGCTGGGTAAGGCTCATCTCCTCGTACTGCCTACGCCATTCCTGACGGAGACGGTAGAGCGGCTTGCCGAAATATTCCTCCACCTTGTCTTCGCCGCCAAGGTAGGTCAGCATCCTGTCCGCCTGCTGGGAAAGGCTTCCCTCGACCATGTCCTGATTGACCGTAAGGGAGTCGATCCTCGCCTGCATCAAGAACAGTTTGGACTCAAGGATGGCCTCCAGAACCTCACAACGGACATTTCTGTCCGAAGCCATACCTTGGGCGTTACGGTCCTTGACGGCATTCTCGATGTCCGAGATCAAGACCGCCTCATTGCCGACGACCGCGACGGTCTTGTCAACGTACTTGTATTTCTGAGCGGAAGCCATCGCGCAGGTCGCTGCGAGGGCGAAGATGGTGATTGCTATTTTCCTTGTCATTTCGAATATATTACAAAATTCTCCTTAACCTTGGCGTCTTCTATCAAGTCCCGTTCCAAACCGGTCAGGAGATCATGCTTTCTTCCACTGATGATGATGTCTCTTATCCTGTCGTCACAGTATTCCACCGGAGCCACTTCCCCGGCCTTCCGGTAGTCCACGATGAAAGCCACCGAGACTCTGTCCTCCCCATCAGGCATCTGGATGAACCGCCCGCTCCTCCGGGACAGCATCTGGACGTAATCCACGCCGAACTCGGCGGCGAGCTTCACGGCATCGATCCATCCGCCGGAGTAGTCGTGGTAACGCTGGGTTGAGTTGAACGCGACGCTGTCGGCGGCGATCACATCCTCGACCTTGTCTGAAGACATCAGTTTCTTGATCTTGGCCAGATTAGGCGAGTCTTTGGAGATGTTCAAGAACCGGGCTTTCATGATCGGGCGATCAAGGATGAAAGTCTCCTGATGCGAGTCATAGTACTCCTCGATCTGCTTCCCGGAGACAGTCGTGTCCAATCTTTCGTTGATGTACCTTTGCTCGTAGCGGTAGCGCAGCAGCGACTGACGGTAGTCCTCAAGTTCCTTTGACACATCTTTCTCCTCCTTGGAGAGACGCTGTTGCGCGATGTCCACGAACGCCTTGTCCCTGACCCAGGAGTTTATGTAGATGCCGGCCAGTTTCAAGCTGTCCTCCGGAGAGGTGCCTTTGGGAATCACTTCATCCAACTCGGAGCGATAGAGTTTGTGGTCGCCCATCCTGACGACCACCTCCCCCCTGTCATGAATCAGGGAGGAGACAGCCTTGCAGGAAGGCAGAACGGCGAGGAACGCCATCGTCAAGAATATGCGGAAATTTCCGGACATCACTTTCTAACGTGAGTAGTTAGGGGCTTCCTTGGTGATGGTAACATCATGAGGATGGCTTTCCAGGAAGCCGGCGTTGGTGATGCGGACGAACCGGGCGTCACGAAGTTCCCCGACATTGTGCGCTCCACAGTAGCCCATTCCGGCCCTCAAGCCGCCAACCAGCTGATAGACGACCTCGGAGACTGTCCCTTTGTAAGGAACTTGGGCCACAATCCCTTCCGGAACGAGTTTCTTGATGTCTGATTCCATGTCCTGAAAATACCTGTCCTTGGAGCCTTGTTCCATGGCTTCAAGCGATCCCATGCCCCGGTAGGATTTGAAGCGGCGGCCGTTCATGATGATGGTCTCGCCGGGAGACTCCTCGGTTCCGGCAAGCAGGGAGCCGGCCATGATGGTGCTGGCTCCGGCGGCAAGAGCCTTGACTATGTCTCCAGAATATCTTATGCCTCCGTCGGCGATCACAGGAACGCCGGTTCCCTGAAGGGCGTACGAGGCCTCCATCACCGCGGTGAGTTGAGGGACACCTATTCCGGCGATGATTCTGGTCGTGCAGATCGAGCCGGGGCCGATGCCGACTTTCACAGCCTTCACGCCAGCCTCGGCAAGAGCCTTGGCGCCGGCCGCCGTGGCGACATTTCCGGCCACTATCTGGAAGTCCTTGTAGGCGTCGCAGGCCTTTTTGATCATCTGGAGGACACCTTCGGAATGACCGTGGGCCGTGTCAAGCACCACAGCGTCGGCTCCGGCATCGATCAGCATGCCGATCCTCTCGACGGTGTCGGACTTGATTCCGGCGGCCGCGGCGACCAGAAGACGGCCTTTGCTGTCCTTGGACGCTATCGGGTTGTCCTTGATCTTCATCAGATCCTTGTAGGTGATAAGTCCCACAAGCTTTCCATCATTATCGACAACCGGGAGCTTCTCAACCTTGCTGTGCTGGAGGATCTTCGTGGCGTCCGCCAGAGTTATGCCCTTGGGGGCTGTCACGAGGTTCTCCTTTGTCATCACCTCGGCGACAGGCAGCTGCATGTCCTCCTGAAATCTCAGATCGCGGTTGGTGACGATTCCGATGAGGAAGCCGTTGGAGTCAACAACCGGAATTCCTCCGATGTGATGTTTCTTCATCATCGCCAAGGCATTGCCCACGGTGGCGTCAGGGCTGATTGTCACAGGATCGTAGATCATGCCGTTCTCGGCCCTCTTCACACGGCGTACCTGCTCGCACTGCTTCTCGATGGTCATGTTCTTGTGAATCACGCCGATGCCTCCGGCCCTTGCCATCGCGATGGCAAGATCCGCCTCCGTCACGGTGTCCATAGCGGCGGACACGATCGGAGTGTGGAGCTTGATGTCAGTCGTGAAACTTGTTGTGACATCCACGTCACGAGGAAGTACATCGGAATGTGCCGGAACCAGCAAAACGTCATCGAAGGTAAGGCCTTCGGAAATCTCTCGGTTTACAAACTTCGCCATTGCAATCAAATAAATTTGACAAATATAAGAATTTTCACGCAAATGTTGTCGTGGCGGCAGTGGTTTAAACCGATGTTTTTTCAATACGCACGTGGATACAAGCGTCCTTGCCAAGCGTCACGCTCCTCCATACGCTTGTCGAGCATGCGGAGGATCTCGAAATTGCGGACAAGCCCCCACGGCGTGTCATTGACGAAACGCGGAGGAACCTCCCCCGCGACACGCTCTATGTAAAGGTCCGGACGCAGACGTTCCAGAATGTCGGTGACAAAGTCCAGATAGTCATCGAGTCCGGGGCGATAGAAGGCTGAAGGATCGGCGGCGTGTTCCTTTTCCATGGCGGTTCCTTTTACAATCTGGAGTTGGTGGAACTTGACGGAACGCAATGGAAGCGAGGAGATCAGGCCGCATTGGTCAAGGAGCATGTCACGGGTCTCGCCGGGAAGCCCAAGGATGAAATGGGCTCCGGTGTCGATGCCTCTGGAAGCGGTCATCTCCACTGCTTTGCGGGCGCATTCGAAATCATGGCCACGGTTGATGCGGCGAAGGGTGGTGTCGCGGCAGGATTCGATGCCGTACTCGACCACCACTATGGGAGCGGCAAGGGTGGTCTCCGGCGCGCCGCCCGGTTCCTGAACCTGTCGAAGGGACTGCCCCGAAAAGGCGTTTCCCTCCAGTCCCTTCGACGGACTCAGGGACCGGCTCCAATTCTTCAGCACACGCCCGGAAGCAAGACCGGCGAGGTAGTCCAGTTTTTCCTCATCGACGCAATCCGGGCGTGTGCCGATCACGACACCGACCACCTCCGGATGGCTCAGAGCCTCCTCATACAGGACCCTTAACCTTTCAAGCGGAGCGTAGGTGTTTGAATATGCCTGAAAATATGCCAGATAGCGCCTCGCCCTTGGATAGCGCACCTTCTGGAACTCCATTCCTTCGTCAATCTGGGACAGAAGCGGCTTCCCCGGCGTGCTGTAGCCCGGATGAAACGCCGCGTTGTCGCAATAGGTGCAGCCTCCCCTGCCCACGGTCCCGTCCCTGTTCGGGCAGGAGAATCCGGCGTCCAGGACCAACTTCTGAAGCCGTTCGCCATACCTGCGGCGATAGTAGCCGACGAACGAATTGTACCTCTTGCCTTCCGGAAAGTCAAACATGTCGCAAATCATCATAATATTCCTTGCAAAACTAATGAATTGTGAATATTTTTACAAGCTGGAATCAGCCGGGGCCAGGTTCGGCCTGATCGATTTTGATGGACAAAATTGTATAAAAAAACGCATTGGTCATGAACATATTCCTTAAAGTCTTCTCTGCCACCGCCGCGCTTACGGCGGTCAGTTTCTCATCTTTCGCCCAGGAAAGTCCAAGAAAGTGGGCCGTGGTCGAGTTTTCCGCCAATTTCATGCGTGAGAATCCGGACTATGCGGCCGAGCTTGGAGACCAGGCCCTGATGGGGACGGTCGTGGAAGTCCTGGACAAGTCCGGTTACTGGGTGAAAATCAAGAGTCCGGAGCCATATACGGCATGGGTAAACGAGAGCGGACTCGTGGCAATGGGCGAGAAAGAGCTTCAGGATTATCTTGCCGCACCTAAATACATCTGCACCGCTGATTTCACACACATCCATGAGGGGCCGTCGGAGGATTCCAGGATTGTCACCGATTTGGTGCTCGGGGACATTGTGAGGGTTCTTTACGGTGCAAAAAAGAAATTCGCCGGGGTCGTGCTCCCGTCAGGCAAGACCGGCTATGTTCCCGCCAAGAATGTCGCGTTGTTCTACAAATGGGCTGAAGATCGGAAAACCGGGACCTCGGACGAATCCGCTTTCCGCCAGGATCTTCTGACCACCGGCTACAGGTTCCTCGGCGTTCCGTACATGTGGGGCGGAACATCCATCAAGAACGTTGACTGCAGCGGATTCACACGCAGCGTCTATTTCGCCAACGGGGTGCTGCTTCCGCGCAACGCCTCGCAGCAGGCGAGGGTCGGAGAGGATGTGAAAATCTTCAAGGACAACGGTGATGTCGATTGGAGCGGGCTTCTTCCGGGAGATCTTCTGTTCTGGGGGAAGGCCGCGACGGACAGCACGAAAGAGAGGATCTCGCATGTGGGGATGTACATCGGAGAAGGGAAGTTCATCCACTCGGCCCAGTTCGTGCACATCAGTTCGCTGGATCCTTCGGCCCCTGACTTCTACGACCGTCGTCCGGTCAGAGCCAGGCGGATTGTCGGACACATCGACGAGTCCGGCTCCGGGATTGTCTCCATCTTTCTCAGCCCGTTCTATTTTCCTCAGGACTGACCAACGGGCGCTTCGGCAGGCTCAGAGACCAGTGAGAGCGCCGCAGCCGTGTGGCGTGTAAAAAGGGCCAGGAACAATCAATTGTCAGCGGCGAGGAGGGTGATGAAACGGTCGATCATGGGATCGATGCGGGAGGCCGGGACAAGGGAGTTGTTGGTCATGATGGAGAAGATGATGGTGTCGGATCTGGAGCCGGAGGACGGTTCGATGTAGCCGCTGAAGCAACGGACACCGTTCATAGAGCCGCTCTTAAGATGGACTCTGGACTTGACGGAAGACGGAGCATCCTTCATGCGGGATTCATAGTGCCGGTCACCGGGCTGGCCGATGGTCCGGATGTAGTCTCCGAAAGACGGGCTGTCCATCATCGCGGACAGGAAACGGACAAAAAACGACGGCGAGACATAATTATGACGGGCAAGACCGCTGCCATCCACAATACGCACATCGTCAGCGTTGACTCCCAGGCTTGTAAGCACTTCGTTTGCGGCTACATAGGAGGAATCATAAGAGGCTGAATGGTGAAGTTTCCGGCCGAGGGTACGGAAAAGGGTCTCGGCGTAGAAGTTGTCGCTTTTCAGGTTCGTCTCGCGGGCGATGCGTTTCAAAGACGGGGAATATGTCTGACCGAGCATGCCGAGATCATCGACCCTTGAGGCATAAGGGCCATATTCCATGGAAGAAAGGTCTGAACGGACGCGCCCCAGACGGACATCGGCCGGCCCCTTGGAAACGAACACTCCGCAGGATTTAAGATACTCACAGAAATAGTGGGCGCAGGTGTAGGCTCCGAACCTGTTGCTGAACTCCTCGGTCTTTGGTTTACGGTCGATGGCGAAGGAGCCGCGGACCTCGGCATAGGGCAGGAACTCAGTGTTGAAGAGGTAGAGTTCGTCTCCGGTTCCCGCAGGAGATGTCCTGCATGCATATTCATACTTCATCCAAGGCAGGACGGGGAAAGAGACGCTCACATTGACCGGGGACCCGACCGTGGATCCCGCGCTCACCTTGAAATCCTGGGCGTTCTCATAGAAACTGAGGCCGTCGAGTCCCGCGCCATAGGCTGTTCCGATGTCCTGATAACTCCATGTGTCTTTTTCCCGAGGGCCGTCGAAGTAGCGCCCGTCGCCTATCACATGACCTGTGATGGACTTGATTCCGGCTTTGTCAAGGAAGGATTTCCACTGGGCGAAGAGCCTGTCGCGGGAAACCGCAATGGAATCCTTCGAGGCGATGGTCGGGTCACCTCCTCCGATGATGTAGAGGTCACCGTCCAGGACTCCGTCCTTGACTGTGCCTTTGTAACCGATCCTGGTGAGATACTTGTAGTCAGGGCCAAGACGATGGATGGCAAGTCCTGTGGTTATCAACTTCATCGTGGACGCCGGAATCATCCTCTGGCCGCTGTTCCATGCGGCAAGGGTGTCGCCTTCTTCCGTGACGGCAAGGACTCCAAGGACAGATGATTTCAGGGCTTCGCTACGGGAGATTGACTCCACGTATCTCTGGGCTTTGGACTTGGGCTGCGATTCCCTTGCGGAATGTTCTTGCGGGACAGATGCCGCTTCGACAGGTGCAGCGACCGCCAAGGCCGAAGGGGAAGATTCCGTCACAGAAAGAAGCGGACAGCGGGCCGCCGCCGGTACAGCCGCAGACAATGTAAATGCGCCGACAAAGACGCCAATGAATATTCTAAATCTCATGAGAAGCTGTTTAAAAATAATTCCTCTTTTTTCTTACGCGGCCTTTCCGGCCATTTTCATCTTTGTCATCGGTCACGTAGCTAC
>CAVIHT010000038.1:0-18401 GCA_963642795.1 Bacteroidaceae bacterium | reverse complement strand
TCATATTGACTCCCAGCAACAGGCCTATGGTGAAAAACACGACCGGTTTGAACGCTATACCGCCCAACCGGGGTACCGCGCAATGATGGATCTTCCGTTCATCGGGAAGGTCGAACAACTGCTTGCGGAAAGCGATCAGCAGAATCTGGGGAATGACGAAGCCCGCACAGAAGACGCAGAGCAGGAACGCCAGGAAACAATTTGCAATCCAAAAATACATATCTTCCAAAATCGAATCAGTCATATTTACGCCTCATTATTACAACAGCTTGATATATTCAGGATTGACTTCCACTCCCACGGCAAGGAAACCTTTCAGTTCGACGAGCAGACGCTTGACTTTGGAGCCGCGGGTGGTCAGCAGACGGCCCTCGTATCCGTCGAGCGTGCCGCCGACGATGCGGATTCTGCGTCTGTACATTTCCGGGGTGACCTCCTCCGGCAGGTAATACTGCGGGGATTCAGTCGAACTGACGGCCTTGATGAAACGTTCCATGTCCTTGTCGGCCACAGTCATAGGCTCGCGCCATGTGTTTCGCAGCCAGCGGTATTGGAGGGTCGGCGTCTTTTCCACTGCCGGATCGAGGTTCGTCCGTGCCTCATGCACGAAAAGAAGGTCGGGACTGAACGGAACCTCCTCACGGACACGCACGCCTTTCTTCATCTTTAAATGCTGTTTCATGGGGACGAAGACCTCCATCCCCATTCCTTTCAGCTCCATGTAGGCAGGCTGTTTGGCGTTCACCCTTTTCAAGTCGCGCATCACATACCACCGGGTGTCTTCATCGTTTCCTGCGGGTGCCGTCATTTCGTTTCAGGACATATTTATCAATCCTGCAAGATTGAGCATATCTTTGCTAATCAGGCAGTTATGATTATCTTTAATAAAAGTTGGGGATTTCTCCCCGTTTTTGTTTCCTTGCTTTGGTCTCATAGCAAATCAACGACTGTTCGCCTTTCCATCGGCTGATTCTTAGGCATATAATCGCCTGTATCTTGCACTTCTCTCCGGGAGAGAGGTATCGGGGATTGATTTATGGCGTAACTACTTGTTTGACAGTTGTGAACTGATTTTTCACAGACCGGATTTGCTCAACATTTGATGTGCAAGCCTCACGGAAAATGAAAGCAACTGAAAATAAAAAGTCGTTTTTATAGCCATAATTTCAATAAATTATGTAATTTTACATGTCTAATACCTCTCTCCCGGAGAGAATTGTTTTTTTACTCAACAAATCTGTCTCTTCCGATATTTCTCTTCACAAGAGAAGTGTCGGTTGCTTATTTTGCTGTATATTAATATATTATAATACACAGGAAGCCTTGTTTGCTCAACATTTGTCCTTATTTTGCGATTTCACTTTTTTGCACAGGGAAAGGGCTGTCCTTGCCATGATGTGGGGATTTTCATACTTCCGGCCGGGGAAATCCTTCTCTTTCAATGAAAAGAAAGTGGCATTTCCTTTCAGTTTTTGACCGTATTTTCCTATCTTTACATCCGAAATACTTCTCTTGTGAAGAAACCGTTCAAATCATTGCCGGGCAGGGATAATATACAAATGGGACCGTAGGGGTACGGAAATGAATCGCCGTAAACCGGACCATTGCGGGAAGGGCCAAGGTCGGTTTACGGGAAAGTGTCAGCCGTTTTTTTGTGTTACAGGGACTTTAGGATAAGGCTGTTGGCCTTGTCCACCACCGATGTGTCGAGCGAAGCGAGGTAGATGCGGGTGGTGGTTTCGGAGTCGTGTCCCATAGCCTCGCTGATGGTGGAGACGGGTATGTTCTTGCTTTTGGCGATGCTAGCCCATGCGTGGCGCGCGACATAGGTCGTCAGCGGTATGCCCAGCCCCAGCTGTTCACCGAGTTTCTTCAGCTTGGCATTGACAAGATGCGCGGCGTTCTTGTACTGCTTGCGGGCATCCTTCTCCATATCCCGGATGATCGGCAGCAGGTAGGACGTGCCGGAGGTGTCGTACTTGGCGACAATCTCCTGCATCGGCTTCTCCCACTTGATGAAAAGCTGCTGCCCCGTCTTCTGCCGGCGGTAGGCCAGCACCCCGTTCTGCAAGTCCTTCTTTCTTAGGTAGGCCATATCCACGAATGACATGCCGCGCGTGTAGAACGAGAACATGAACAGGTCGCGAGCGTAGTCCGTCGTGGGCATGAGCGTCAGGTCGGCGTCCCGTATCTGGCGGATGATTTTCAGCGGTACGGCGCGTTTGACGGTCTTGTCGATACCCGTATAGACATGCTTGAACGGGTTGCGCTGCACGGTCAGCTCCTTCTCGACCGCCCGGTTGTAGACAGCGCGCAGCCCCCGCATATAATAGGAGGACGAGTTCGGGCATATCCCCCTCGCTTTCAGGAAGGTCTCGTACCTCACCATCAGGTCGGAATCCATTTCTTCCGGAAGCACGTCGCTTTCCCCGAGGAAACGTCCGAAACTGTTCAGGACGGTCGTGTAGCGCTCGGCCGTGCGGTTCTTGCCGATTTGCCTTAACTGCCTGACAAGCCCCCATGCGAAAGACATGAAGCCTCCCGTATCCGAAGGTGTGAGGTAGAGCCGCACCACGTCTTCCGCGGTATAGGCACGTCCGGCACGTTCCAGCCGGGAAATGATGTTTCCCAGCCGTGCCGTGTCCTCCGCGATCCGTGTCCTTAACGCCGCCAGATAGGCGTGCCGGCTTTGCCCGGCATCCGGCGGCAGGGATATGCCGGCGTGCGGCCCGTCCCATTCCTGCGGGTACACTCTGTAACCGGTATGGATCTGTTTTGCCACCCGGTTGTGAATCACTTGGTAGAATAATGTGCCCTCTCTCGTTTCGGAAGAGGATGCACGGAATTTGGTTCTCACTGTTGCCATTGTATGATAGAATTAATGTTTCCGCTTGTGGAAGACAAAGGAGACCGTGGCGAGTGTGACGGCAATCAGTCCGGCATGTATGACTGTTATCCCGGTCAATATCCCTGAATGGAGCAGTCTCACGTTGGCGAAAATGACAAGGGCGAAGAACGCGGCGAGTATCAGCAGCAACGCGGTCATGCACCAGAATGTCGTCTGCGTCATGGAAATGCGGCTGTCGTTGCGCTGAATCTCCCCGGCCGCTTTCTCGCGTTCTTTGCGGATATGCGATATGGCGCTGTCTGCAATGGCATTGATCCCGTCCAGCAACGCCTGCCTGTCGTTCTCCGTGAACCTTACCGGGAACGAGGTCTTGAGCAGGTCATGGAGATTCCGCATGGTGTCCGCGTATGCGCCGATTCCTTCAATGAGGCCGTTCAGCTTCCTGTGCGCGTCCGCGATCTCCGGCTTGAGCTTGCGGAACTCGTTGGCAAGCGCGTCGTTCCGCTGCTCAAGTCTCTGCCGCCGTGCTTCCTCCGCTGTCACCTCCGGTGTCTTTCCGGTCTCTGCGGGTCGGGGCGCTTCGTCGCTGTAATCGTATTTCCTGTTTGCCATAGGTATGTCCCTTATCTTTTGCGTCCTGATTTGGTTCTCTTCCCATGATGTGCCGCCGCTGCCCGGGCGCACCTGCGGGCACGCTCAATCTCGTCCTCGTCTTTTTTGTCACGCCAGTCGTCATCATTGTCTGAACCTCCGCCGCCTCCGCCGGTTGGAACGGCGTCAGGTGCGGCAAGTCCCACGAACAAGGCCACCGCCATGTCGGTAAGTTCCTTATGGTTCACCGTTTCACGGTAGTCGAACTCGTCGTTGAACACCTGCATGACATTATCGGGAATGTAGAAGCGGTAATCGTTGCTCCCCTGTGCGAGTTCGTACCTTGATGTTCCCTCACGCCATGCGGAATAATCCGCAACGGGTTTGTCGGAAAGTGTCACCGGCCGTGTCACCGGCTTTGCGACGACAGGTGCAACAGGCGCAACCGTCCTTGCTCCGGTTTTCCCGACAGGCCGCACCGGCTTTGTTTCCGCCTTTGCATGAAGTTTCTGCCAGGTCTGTTCAATCTTTGATGCCATGAGCTTGCGCCCTCTGCCAAGTTCGGATGCCTTGAATCTGGCTCTGCCCTTTCCGACCACATAACCCTTTATGCCTCCTTTACTGTCAGGCCGTGTCACGAGTGTGTAGCCTCTTGCCAGCACCCTCGCGACATAGTCGTCCCATGACCATGACGGCATTGCAAGCAGGATGTCCGTAAGGTCTCCGGCGACCCTGTCGGCGTTTGCCTTGTGGATGTCCATTGCCGTTGTCCGGCCACGCTTGACGGCCACTTCCTGCGCCGCGTCATGCGCGCGGATATGTATCTTGTGGTCGTTGTTCGTCCTGCCGTTACAGTCCTTGCGGCACACGGCGGCATGGAGGTGGGGAATCCGGCTGTCGGATTCAAGATGCAGCCACGCCGTGTAGATGCTTCCCGCGATGTTCGTCCTGTGCGAATACACCTTTCCGTCGTCATCCGTCATCTCTATGTTGTCGAACTCCCTGACAAAGTCATCCCACAAACGCTGCCAGTCCTCCATAGTGAAATCCTTTGTATGTTCCTTCGCGGGGCTGATCTCGATGCGGATTACATTGTTGCCCGTCGGCGCATGTGCCTTCATCATGTCCCATACGCCTTGCGCGTCAAGCCCGCACGGGAGCAGGTTGTCCTTCACATGGTATATCAGCTCCGGGTGCTCCTTGTGCCTCGACTCGCCTGAGATATACTTGATGTCATTTATGCCGTGGCTTATTGATTTTGCCTTGCCTATCATGCCGGTTCCTCCTTCCTGTCCGTTTCAGATATCGTTTCCTGTACTTCCACCATTTTTACCGCCGGTGTGCGGTTGGGGGCGAAATGCTTTTTGATGAGCCTCGTGATCCTGTCCGCGGTCCTGCCGAGAAGCCTGAGCGCGTCTATCATCCACGGCTGGTTGCGGAACATCGCCCTGCGCTCGTCCTGTGGCATGGCGTTCAGCATCGAGGTGTATCTCGCGTAGTCGCTGCGGGCGATGACAAGCTGCTCGCGGACCGCCTCCTGCTCCGGTGTCAGCCGTGCTTTCGGCTCGTATCCGTATGCGCGGGAAAGCACATAGTCGCTGAGCCTCATGCCGCACTCCCCGGCAAGGCCTGTGATCCTCTCCCGTTGCGACCTGCTGACGCGGAACGAGATTGTCGAATCACGTTTCTCCTTGACTTTCTTCTTGTTTTCCGTGTCTTCCGTATTCACGGCGGCATCGGTCATTACATCTCCGGTCTTGACGGGTTTCGTCTCGCCGGATGGTTTCTGTTCTGATTTCATAAGCGGTGATTGATAGTTTTACAAAAGGTAACGGTGCGAGCCTGCGAGCGGCGTCCCCCGTTGGACTGTGTACAACGGCAAGGGGGCCGTGCGTGGAATGACCGTCAGGGAATGTAATGCAGCGGCATATCTTGAAACTGAAAGACGTTTCATACCTCCCTGCGGCGTGCCTCCGCTGCCGGACAGATACCATTCAAAGGCCGTTCATGTGCCGTTCAAATGCCATTTGAGGCGGTATTACAAGGGTTGCTGACATAGTTGCCTTGCGTGTCTGTCCAGCCCTCTATGCAGGTCACGGAAGCCACGGAAGCGACTTTGGAAGCGATTACCGTAATCAAGCCCAGCCTTTCCATCGTGGCGAGCAGGTTACGGACTTTTTTCCTCCCCACGTTCCATTTCTCCGAGAGGCCGGTTTCCGAAAACTGCAACTGTCCGGCCTGCAACCCCTGCGGCCTGCGGAAAGAATCATCCCTGCCGGGAACCGACTGCACCCGTGAGAGCAAATCTTTGAAAAGAATACGGTTGTTGATTATATAGCCACCGTTGTCGCTCGTTGTTCCTGCAAGCCATTCGATGGCCTCTGCGGTAAAACGAAAGCGGATTGTCCGGAATCTCTGCGGCTTTTGGAAAAGATATGTTTCCTTGTTCTTACTGTCTTCTCGTATCATTTGAGTAGAGATAAGGGAACGGGACCGCGGAGCGACTTGCAACAGCTTCGACAGGATGTTGTGAATGAAAGTTTCCTTGTCCGCCAAAGTTTCATCTGCTGTCCCGTTCCGGTCTGACTTTAATTCTTCCCTCCGTTCGTGGTAGGTTGGGATTGCAGGTGCCCCTGTGCGTCCTCCACCGCCTTGAAATCGGATGAGATTTTCATCAGCGCGACACTGATACGGCAGAGCTGGCCGATGTCAACAAAGTCCTTGACAGCTTCCATGAGTTTTTGCACACGCTCCTGACGGTGTTTCATCACGGCCTCGTTGCTCGCCCCGTTTTCCTTGGTCAACCCATGGTTGAGGAAGCGGTTGACGGCCAGCATGTCGGTTGCCTCAATCGTACCGGTGTCGCCTTTCCCCATGCCGTAGCCGACCATTACCCGGATAGAATCGGCCTCATAGGGGGAACAGCCGCGAAGGAAATCCAGAATGGTCTGGGCTTTCGCGTTGATAACGGGTCTGCTATCCTTTCTCTTCGACTCCTTGTTCGTGGAATCCTGAACCGTGGTATCCTTGATACCCGGCTCCTTGTTCGTCAAATTGTCCATGTACATTTTTGTTTTAATCGGTTGATGAATCATTTGTTTTTCTCACGGTTAACCAGATAATGCGCGACCTCGCTGTCAATCTCGCTTTGGGATTTCACCCGTACCCGTTTCAGCCACGCGTCGAGGTCTTCTTTGGCGAAGAAGCACAGCTTGCCGCCCGGCTTGTAGTAAGGGATGGCACGGCGCATCATCATCTTGTAGAGATAGCTCGGCTTCAACCCGAGGTAACGGGCCGCTTCCGTTGTAGTCATTAAATTGCGTTCACTTTCCATATACATTCGTTTTAGAATTGTTCCTTGTGCTTTCGGAAAACCGGAAAATGCTGTTTGTCAGCCTTTTCTTCTGTTTCCGATGCAAAGTTAAGTTTGACCCGCAGTGCCCCAATGTGGGACAAATGGGAAAAACGCGTAAAAAAGAAATGCGCCATACTGCTGGGTTTCAACAGTATGGCGCATGGCTATGGCTTGTATATGTTGTGCTGAATGGGGAAACGGCGGGTGGCTATGGGGTACGGTTCAGCTTCCTCGCGCTCTCAACGGCCTTGTCGATGGCCTTGCGGTAGTTCTGGTTCTCTTCGGTCGCCCCTTTGCCGCAAACGTCACTGCGGTGTTTGTCGTAGTAGGATTTGGATATACCGCAGCGTTTCAGGAACTCTTCCGCCCAAAGCCTGCCGCGTTCGCGCGGTCTGATGGTCTGCGAGACGGAAAACACCATGTAACAGACGCGCAGGTTCTCTTTCGGGCATACCGTGACAGGCCGGGAAGTGGGTTTCAGGTTCAGGAAGTTCACGAAATCGCTGCCTGCCAGATATTCAAACTGGTAGTCATTGCATACCTCGTAAATGAACAGGCACAGGGCGAGGTCAACGGTGTCCATCCATGCGGATGTCTCTTGCAGCAAGGCAGTCCGGTTCATGGCTCGCCCTCCCTTATGCGCCGGATGTCGGAGATGATACTCCCGGCTATTCCTTTCAGGCGTTCCACCAGCACGTCGAGGTACATCGGTTTGAAGCAATAGACGCAGAAATACCGGTCACGTTCCTGCTGCCACTCCTTATATAACAGGTTCACGCGTGCGTGGGCTTCGTCATACTCCGCTTTTACCGCACTACATTCCACATCGAGCGACTTGTATTCTTCCGAATCCAAAGGCAGGAAGTCGAGCCGGTTGCTTTTCGCCGAATACTTGCGCCAGAGTTCTGTAGCGGCTGTTTTCGCTTCCTCGTAGCGGAGTTCAAAAGGTTTTAGATGTTCCTCGAAAAGGGTTTCAAAGTCCACCGACTGCAACGATGTCCTGTCAAGCGACAGGTATTTGTCCGCTTCCGAAAGGAGGGAAGAGGAAAATTCCAGAAGCTGCTCCGCATCTTCCCGGAACAGCAATCCGGCCTCTTTGACAAGGGTGTTCGTGTCATTGAAGTCACGGTAAAACAGGGATAGCGGCAGGGCGTCATTAAACATGAACCGGTTACACTGTTGATGTCTGCCTAAAAGGGTGTTGACGACTTCAAGCCGTTTTGAAATATCGGATAGCATATCTTTTATGTTATAGGAACATTGTCATATATACGGGAAGATACAGCACATCCCCGTCCTTGCGCATATCTTTCGTGTAAACCAGATACTTGTTCCTTATCCGGGAAGAAAACTTGCCGCAAAAGGCATCCAGCGAGGTATGCGCCTTATAACCGGATGACTTGACCTCGATAGGGCTTACCTTGTCACCGTCCGCAATCAGGAAGTCCACCTCATAGTTATGCTTGCCGCTGTCGGTGGGGAAAGTATAATAGTACAACTCGTGCCCGGAAGCTTTCAGCATCTGTGCGACGACATTCTCATAGACATACCCAAGGTCTGCGCTCAACTTGTCAGCGAGCAGTTTGTGATATATCGTGTTGTCGGTAAACTTCCTGTCCCAGAATGCGAGAGTGACGAACAGTCCCGTATCGCCCGCAAACATCTTGTATTTGTTGGGGTCTTGGTGCAATGCCATTCCCACGCCCGGATCGTTGGCATGGTAAGCCATGTTGACCACCATCGACTCCCTGATTTCGGAAAGTATCTCTGCCAGTGCGGAATTGCGCGTGCCGTCCGTTGCGCTCCATGCCAAATACCTGTTGGCGTTGCCCGTCAGCTGGGCCGGAATCTGACGGAATATCTTGGAAGCGTTTCCCGTCGGGTCGATCTTGTTGAAGTCATCCTCATACAAGGTTATTATGGAACGCTTCACACTGTCCACTTTTTCCAGATTGTTGGTTTCAAGATAAGCTGCCACGGCCTGCGGCATGCCACCGACAAGCATATACAACCGAAAATCACGCATCAGCTTGCGGTTCGTGGCATCTCCCAGGGATGTCCTGTCGTGAAAACAGCCTTGGAGCAGCCTGATTGTGGCCGTGTCTCCCAGTGCCCACCTGAACTCCTCATAATCCATGGGAAACATGTGGAGCTTGACCTCCTCGCTTGGAATCAGGATGTCCTTGACATTCCTGCGGATTGAAATCAACGAGCCGGTCTCTATGTAATCATACCTTCCGTCTTTCACAAGATACTTGATTGCCTGCCTCGCCTTGGGTGCAAGCTGGACTTCATCGAAGATGATGACAGACTTCCGTTCCTTCAACTCGACGCCGTATTCCAGTTGCAGGCGCATGAAAATTCGGCCAAGGTCGGACACGTCATTGAACAAATCCCGAATCTCTGTCGGACATGCGGCAAAATCCACCAGTATATGGGTTTCGTATTCGTTAGTTGCAAACTCTTCGGCAATGGTGGATTTCCCGACACGTCTCGCACCCTGTATTAATACGGCCGTCCTGCCTTCATCCGTCCGCTTCCATTGCAGAAGCTCATTATATATTTTCCTTTTGAATATCATATATCTATACTGTTATCAACATGGGACAAAGATAATGAGATTCACACGTATCTCAAAATGTTTTCGTCGGAAAATTACATAAATCTCAAAATCTTTGCATGATAAAAGTGAATCTCAATTTTAATATAGTCAAAAATGGCATGATTCTCAAAATGCTTTGACTAATCAAACACGTTGTCTACCAGATTCACCGCTTCAACTTTCTTACTGTCAACGATTTTCGCGTAAATCTGTGTGGTCTTCACGTTTGCATGGCCGAGCAGCTTGCAGGTGGTATAAAGGTCTGCCCCGAGCGTCAGCATCATCGTTGCGAACGAGTGGCGGCTCGTGTGGTAGGTGATTTTTTTGGTTATTCCCGCTGCCGCTACCCATTTGGCCAGTACCTTGTTTATGTTGGGTTCGGCAGGAAGCCCGGCAAAGATTCTCGATTCATCCCCTCCGCCGTTTCTCTCGGGAAGCCAACGGACGGCATGGCGGGAGAGCGGCAGGTAAATCGGCGTGGTGGTCTTCTGCATCACGGTCGATACCCGGTATTGCTCCCCGTCCAGAAAGATGTCCTTCCAACGCAGGGCGTAGATGTCGCTCAACCGCAAACCGCAGTAACAGGAGAAAAGATAGGCACGCTTCACATCCTCACGGGGGCATTCCGTGTCAATCAGGACTTTTATCTCGTCAATGGTCAGGTATTCGCGTTTGGATTCCGGCACTTTGATACGTTCCGTAGCTGCAAGTGTCATTATCGGGTTTTCCGGGATGACTTCGGCGCGGACTGCGGCATTGAGTGCCGTGAAGAAATAACCCACGTAGTCCGCCGCGCTTTTGGGAGAAAGCGGCTTGCCCCACCGGGTCTTGTAGGTGTGCTGAATCCAGTCGATGAAACCCAAACACCACTCCTTGTCAATCTCTCCCATCCTCACCTTTTTCTTGTAAAGGGGAAGCAACCGGCAGACAGTCCGTAACAGTTTCAGCCCTCTCGCTCCTTTTCGTTCCTGTTCGGCAAGGTAGGTTTCCATCCAGTCGTCCAGCAGCATCTTGGAACGGACGGATGTCTTTTTCAGTCCGGCCTTCGAGTGGGTCAGTTCTATAATGCGTTTTGATTTGATGGCCTCTACCGCCGCTTTGGTGGCCCGGTTCTGCTCCTTGACCATGGGATTGATTTCGGGCAACAGGTACAGTTTCAAGAACTCGTAACTACGTTTTCCGTCAACATAGATGTCGAGATAATAGGATTCCGAACCGTCGGCGAGCTTCTTCGTGCGCACCTTTACCGGTTCTTTGAGTTTGGTTGATTTCCTTGTTGTTGCCATATATAATAATGTATTTAGAATGCGTTGTCAACCAAGGCGATTGCATCGTCTTTTTTCTTGTCCACAATTTTCGCGTAAACTTGTGTAGCACGCACGGAGCGGTGGCCGAGGATTTTGGAAACGGTATAGATGTCCGCTCCGAGCGTCAGCAAAAGCACCGCGCATGAATGCCTCGCCGTGTGGAATGTCACGTTCTTCTTTATCCCGGCCTTGTCAGCCCAATTCTTGAGATTGACACAAAGGTTGCTTGCATTGGGAAGGCCTCCAAAGACAAGATCATCCGGTGTACAGCCATTATGTTCCGGCAACCATTTTACCGCTTGGGACGAAAGGGGGATATAAACGGGATTCGTGGTTTTTGTCATTACTACAGACACGAGCCATTGCCCGCCTGATGTGGAGATGTCACACCAGCGCAATTTCCGTATGTCACTGATACGAAGTCCGCAAAAACAGGAAAACAGGTATGCCCGCCGTACCTGCTCGTTAAAAAATGGCGTGGCTATCATTTTCTTTATCTCCTCGATGGTCAGAAAATCCCGTTTGCTTTCGGGTACTTTGATTTTCTCGGCCATCTCCAATTTGTACCAAGGGTTTGATTCAATCAGCCTCTCACGCACAGCCTCGTTCAATGCTGTGCGCAAAGTAGTATAATAGGAATGAGCCGTCTTGGGAGTAACCGGTTTTCCCCATGCGGTCTTGCAGGAAGAGCGGAGCCAGTCGATATAATCAAGGTAGAACTGTTTGTCCACATCACGGAGTCTGACATCCGCACGGTATTTCAGCAGGTTCTTGCGGGCGTTGTCGATTCCGTTCAGGTCACGTGCTCCCCGGTGCTCATGGTTCTTGCGGACAATGGCCATCCAGTCTGACAACAGCATGTCGGAAGATTTGTTTTCCGGTACCGCCTCCACCTTTGCGTTGAGCAGGGCTTCCGTCCGCTCACGTCGGATGTCTTCCGCCTTGCGGAGTGTCTGTGCGTTTTGCCGCTTCGCTTTGGCGGATGTCTCCGGCATGAGGTAGAGTTGCAGAAACTCGTACTCGTGCCCGCCGTCCACGCTGCGGTCGAGAAACAGGGATAAACGTCCGTCCGCCAGTTTGCGGTGACGTAACTTGAACGGAGATTTCTCTATCAATGATTTCTTTTTCCTTCCCATTGTTCATCAGTGATTTATATCCATGCACAAAGATACGAAATAATCCGAAAACGAGTATCGTTTTAGGTAACAAAAATGGCGAATAATAGCGATTTTTAAGGAATACATCAGAAATTATCTGTTTTCTATAATTCACTAATAATAAGTATTTAATAAGATTTTTAATGCTTTTATTTTCCCTTATTTTCTATACATTGGCTAATTTGTTACAATCTTCCTTGGCCATCACCAACTGAAGCCCAAAAAGAAAAGATTGCCAAAACTGCCCAAGGAATTATTGATGCCCGGAATCTTTATCCCGAAAGCACATTGGCCGTGCTGTATGACGAAGTTACAATGCCCATTGAACTTCGCCGCACCCACCGCGCCAACGACGCCGCCGTCCTCGAAGCTTACGGCTTCCCAAAAGACGCTTCGGAGAGCGACATCGTCGCCAGCCTCTTCAAGATGTATCAGGAACTGACCGCGAAATAACATATCCGGGATGTTTTGCACTTTTCTTGCAGTGAGTTGCAAGAAATTAGCTATATTTGCGGCTGGGTCTGCATCCCTTATGCAGGAACACAAAGAAAAAGGAGAAACGAATTATGGCAAAGCCAATTAAAGAAACGCCCATCCTCTACGACGAGGATGCCTACCGCTTCGAAATGGCGGCTCACAACGTCGTTCCTCTTCCTGAAGAAAAGCAGAAGGAGATGTTGGAGGCGTATGAGAGACTTAAAAAGTGCTGCACCTTCGCTTTATGAGTATCTCCATCAGGCCATTTCAACCGTCCACTGACACACAAATGCCGTTCGACTGTGGCAAGGCAGACTTGAACGGTTTTTTGTGTGAGACCAGTTCCGAGACACCGAATGCCGCCCTCTATGAGAAGGAACACCTTGCGAAAACGTACATTGTGGAAGATGGCGGGCACAATATTATTGCGTATTTCAGCATTTTGTATGACAAGATTGAGCGGTCTATAGCAGATCCCTCGGTCTGGACAAACTTTCAAGGAAAATCCCCAATGCCAAGCGGCGCTCGTCATACCCAGCCCTAAAGATTGGTCGTTTGGCCGTCAGCAAACTGGCACAACACACTGGACTTGGACGGGATATCTTGAATTTCATCAAACTTTGGTTCCACCGTGACGCCAAAGCCGGTTGCCGCTATTTGACCGTGGACGCATACCTGGATGCCGAGGACTTTTACACGAAATGCGACTTCAAGCCTCTGGTCATCCCCGACCCTGAAGACGAAACCGTCCTGATGTTTTTCGATTTGAAGGGAGTCAAATAATCAGTCTATCTCCAGCCCCACCCCGTCATCATCATTCACTATCTCCCAATGATAGTCCGCCGTCAGGTGGTCGTATGCCTTGCGCCGTGCCGCAGGCAAAGCCCGCGACACCGCTCGCCTGGATTCGAGCCATGCGTCCAACGCCCGCCGATAGTTTCGAACTATCTTCAAGATCGGTGCCTCGTTCTCCACTGCGACCCGCCGTCTGGAGAACTGGACGATGCAGGAGAGCTGCACTTCTTCCTTGAGCTGATTCCAAAATCTCTTTATGACGAAAATCCAGAGCGTGTGATTACAAACGCTCTGGATTTCCGGTACGATAAGACCGTTCATTCAGATTGAGGGTCACTAATCAAGTGTCTGCTTGATCTCGGTGATGATGAACGCCTCGATGATGTCTCCGACCTTAAGGTCGTTGAACTTCTCGATGCCGATGCCGCACTCCATGCCGGCTGAGACTTCTTTCACGTCATCCTTGCCTCTCTTGAGGGAGGCGAGTTCGCCTGTATAGACCACGATTCCATCTCTGATAAGTCTGCACTGCGCGGTCTTCGAGATCTTTCCGTCCCTGACAAGGCATCCGGCGATTGTCCCGACCTTGGAGATCTTGAAGGTCTGCTTGACTTCGGCCGTGCCGGTGATCTCCTCCTTCTTGATCGGCTCAAGCATGCCTTCGATACCGTCTTTCACATCGTTGATCGCATCGTAGATGACGGAGTAGAGGCGGATTTCGATGCCCTGCTCATCAGCCAGTTTTCTGGCATCTGTCGAAGGGCGGACCTGGAATCCGATGATCACGGCGTCAGAAGCCTCGGCAAGGATCACATCGGACTCGGAAATCGCTCCCACGGCCTTGTGGATCACATTCACGCGCACCTGTTCGGTCGAGAGCTTGATGAGAGAGTCTGACAGCGCCTCCACGGAACCGTCCACATCGCCTTTCACGATGACATTGAGTTCCTTGAAGTTGCCGATGGCGATCCTTCGTCCGATCTCCTCAAGGGTCATGTGCTTCTGGGTCTTGATGCCTTGGATCCGCAGGAGCTGCTCACGCTTGTTGGCGATGGCCTTGGCTTCCTTCTCGTCGCTCATCACATTGAACTTGTCACCGGCGCTCGGCGCTCCGTTGAGACCGAGGATGGAAACCGGAGTTGAAGGGCCGGCCTCTTTCACTTTCTGTCCGCGCTCGTTGAACATGGCCTTGACACGTCCGTAGTAACTGCCGCTCAGCACCATGTCTCCTGTTTTGAGGGTTCCGTCCTGCACAAGGACCGTGGCGAGGTAGCCGCGTCCCTTGTCAAGGGATGACTCGATGACGGCTCCGATACCGTTTTTGTCAGGATTGGCCTTGAGGTCGAGAAGGTCTGTTTCAAGAAGGACTTTCTCGAGGAGCTTGTCCACATTGAGACCCTGTTTGGCGGAGATTTCCTGACACTGGTATTTTCCGCCCCACGCCTCCGTGAGGATATTCATTTGCGCCAGTTGCTGGTAGATTTTTTCCGGCTGTGCGCCTGGCTTGTCTATCTTGTTGATCGCGAACACCATCGGCACATTGGCGGCCTGAGCGTGATTGATGGCCTCGACTGTCTGAGGCATCACCGCGTCATCCGCCGCGATGATGATGATCGCAAGGTCGGTCAGCTGGGCTCCACGGGCGCGCATGGCGGTGAACGCCTCGTGACCAGGGGTGTCCAGGAAGGTGATCCTTCTGCCGTCCGGAAGCTTCACGTTGTAGGCTCCGATGTGCTGTGTGATGCCTCCCGCCTCTCCGGCGATGACATTCGATTTGCGAATATAGTCGAGCAACGAAGTCTTGCCATGGTCAACGTGACCCATCACCGTGATGATCGGCGGCCTCGGGACTAGGTCTTCCTCGCGGTCGGCCTGTTCGCTGCTTCCCTCTATCTCCTCGGTGAGGTCGGCGGTGACGAACTCCACCTTGTAGCCGAACTGCTCGGCGACAAGCACAAGTGTCTCGGCGTCAAGCCTCTGGTTGATTGACACCATCATGCCGAGTTCCATGCAGGCCTTGATCACCTCGTTTACGGGAGTGTTGTTCATAAGGGTCGCCAGATCGTTGGCGGTCACAAACTCAGTGACCTTGAGGACCTTCTTCTCGGCTATCTCCTGTGCCATCTCCTCCTGGGACTTGGCCGCTGCCTGCTCCCTCTTCTCCTTTCTGTACTTGGCTCCGAAGTTGTTCTTCTTGTTGTCGTTCATCCTGGCGTAGGTCTCCTTGACCTGCTTCTGGATTTCCTTCTGCATCGCCTCCTGCTCTTCTTCGGTCATGGCCGGCTTGAAGCGGTCAGCCCCACGGCCTCGCTTCTTTCCGCCCTTGCCCTGTTCCTGAGCCTGCTTGGCGTTCTTGTTCTTGTCCTTGCGGGAACTGTTGTCGGCCTGCTTGCCTTCTTTCGCCACATCAACCTTCTGGCTTCCCTTGGCGATCCTCTCTCTCTTCTTGTTGCCTTTCTTAGGCTCGAACTGGGACAGGTCGATCTTTCCGAGAACCTTAAGCCCCGGTGTCGAACTTTCCGTGGCCGGTTTCTCTTCCTTGACCTCCGGTTTTGCCTCCGGCTGCTGGTGCCTGGCCTTGGCCTGCTCCTCTTTCTGTCTGGCCGCGGCCGCAAGTTTCCTCTCGTGCTTGCTCATCTGCCTCTCGCCGCCGTGAACTTCCTTTCCGGAAGCCGGGGTTGTTGGCTTCGGAACGGTCTCCTTGACAGGTTCGGCCTTCTGGATCTCAGGCTGTGGTACTGGTTTTTCCTCGTTCATCTCTGCTTTCGGCTCCTCCTCGGGCTTCTCCAAGGCCGGCCGCTCGGCCGGCTCGGGATTGACCTCCGGCTCTTTCGGCTTTTTTACGGATTCGGCCGCAGGCGCCTCCGCGACAGGTTCCGGTTGAGGTTCAGGTTTCACCTCCGGCTGAGGCTCCGGCACGGTCGGCTGGACTGCCTCAGGCTCCGGTTTCGGCTCCACGGGAGTGAAGATGGTTGTCTTTATGACAGTCTCTCTGACTGGCTCATACTCTTCCTCTTTGACACTTTCCTGCTGTTTCTTCGAGGTTTTCTCCAAAATCTCATTGAGCTTGATGTCAACCTTTTCCGAAGCCTGCTTGAGTTCAAGATCCTTCCCGAACTGCTTTTCGATAGCGGGAAGATGCTCGTCCGAAATCTTGGCGTTCGGATTGGCCTCGACCTCAATGCCGTTTTTGGACAGGAAGTCCACGAGGCTCTGAAGCCCGATGTTGTAAGTTCTTATTATTTTGTTTAGTCTGATTTCTGCCATATTCAACCCCTTTAAATTAATAAATTGTCCGCTGTCCGCCTTGGACTACTCTTCAAATTCGGCCCTCAGTATCTTGAACACATCGGCCACGGTCTCGTCTTCGAGATCCGCCCTCTTGGCGATGTCCTCAGGCGTGAACGCGAGCACGCTCTTGGCTGTGTCGCATCCGATCGCCTCCAGCCGGTCGATGACCCACTGGTCGATCTCGTTGCTGAACTCGCTGAGGAGAACGTCCTCCTCTTCCTGGGCCTCGTCCTTTGGAAGTTCTCTCCAAACCTCGATCTCCCTTCCGACGAGCATGCCGGCGAGCTTGATGTTGCAGCCTCCTCGGCCGATACCCTTCTTCACCTCGTCAGGCTGCATGTAAACCTTGATCTTGTCCTCTTCCGAATTGCCAAGGTCGATGGATGAGACTCTCGCCGGGTTGAGCGCCCTCTGGATGAGAAGCTGTGTGTTGTTCGTCCACTGGAGCACGTCGATGTTCTCGTTGCGGAGCTCGCGCACGATCCCGATGATTCTTGAACCCTTCACGCCGATGCAGGCTCCGATCGGGTCGATCCTCTCGTCGTAGGACTCCACGGCCACCTTGGCGCGCTCGCCAGGGACACGGACCACCTTCTTGATGGTGATGAGTCCGTCGAAGATCTCCGGAACCTCATGCTCGAAGAGTTTCTCAAGGAACTCGTTGGAGGTTCTGGAAAGGGTGATGTAAGGCGTGGTGTTGTTCTTCATCTCCACGCTCTTGATGATCGCGCGCAGGGTGTCACCCTTCTTGAATCTCTCGCCCGGAATCTGCTCCGTCTTCGGCAGATGCAGTTCGTTGTTGTCATCGTCGAGGATGATGACCTCCTTGGACCATGTCTGGTAGATCTCACCTGTGAATATCTCGCCGACCTTGTCGGAATAGGCCTTGAAGACATTCGCCTTGTCGATGTCCATGATGCGGCCCTGAAGGTTCTGCCTGATGTTCAGGATGCCCCTTCGACCGAAGGACGCGAGGGACAGTTTCTTGGTGTAAACGTCGCCGATCTCATAGTCATCATCGCCTGTCTCGGCCTTGATCTGGTCGAGGGTGATCTGCGTGTTAGGGTTCTCCACGTCCTCGACAATGTCGAAGTTCTGGTAGATCTCGCAGTCCCCCTTGTCCACGTTGATGATGACGTCGAAGTTGTCGGCCGACCCGTAGGTCTTGGCGATCTGGGTGAGGAACACGTCCTTGAGCACACCCATCATCACCGGTCTGTCGATGTTCTTCTCCTCCTTGAAGTCCTTGAAGGCATCGATGAGAGTGATTTCTTCTTTCTTTTCCATGTTGATATTCTTGATATTCTTATTTCTTGAACACAATGTGCGGCGTGACGGAGTTTATCTCCTCAAACCTTATGCGGTCCTCATGCTCCACAAGTTCCTTTTTCTTCTTGCCCTCCACTGTCTCTTTCTGTGAATATCTCAGGCATATTCCATCCACGTCGGCTCCCGTGAGGACCCCTATGATTTTCTTTCCGCCTTTGAGTCTTGCCTCCACGGCCGAGCCTGTCGCCTTCTCGTATTGCCTGAGGACCTTGAACGGCTGGTCGAGACCCGCCGAGGTGACGGTCAGGGAATAGTCCTCCGCATCCTTGTCGAAAGCCGTCAGAAAAGCGTCGTTCACGCTCACGCAATCCTCAAGATCCATGTCTCCCGTCTCTTTCTCGATGGTGAGCACCACGTCGTTGTCATTGCTGACTGTCACATCCACAATGAAGCACCCACGGGCCTTCACGGCCTCTTCGATGCTGGAGATTATCTGTTCTTTCCGCATAAAATCATGGTTTTACAAAACAAAAGATAGGAGACGCTTTCGTCCTCCTATCTCTCACAACGATGCAAAGATAAGAATATTTTAGTGAATATGAAAATAAATTGCTTACTTTGCAGACCGTTTTGTAAGAATTTGAAGAATATAACGCCAGTAAAGATGGAATTTACCGCAAAGCAATTGGCTCAGGTGCTCAAGGGAACC
>CAVIHT010000037.1:0-19045 GCA_963642795.1 Bacteroidaceae bacterium | reverse complement strand
GCTATGGCAAGGGAGACAAGGTCAAGGCCCTCTGCGGAAACGCCGCCCTGCACCTCATCGTCGCCCAGATCAAGGGTTACGACCTGCACCGGTTGGAAGAGATTCTGTAAACAGAAAAATGATACCCTTGCATAGAAACCGGTTGTAATGAACGACAACAACAAAGAACTTCAACCACTCGATGAATATATCCGTCAGAGTGAGCCGGAGCAACGGGAGCGCGGTGAGTCTTGGCGTGTGGCCATCGGTCTGCAGCTGGTGGACGGGCTGACCACTTCGGAATATCTTCTTGACACGGCCCGTCAGCATATTGATGGGGAGATAAGCATCAGTGAGGCGAAAGCGTATTCACCCAAGAGTACGTTGACGCCCTTGTTTTTCTTGCCGTAGCCGCCGCTACGCTCCCTCTTCCAAAGCCGGAACCGTCTCGAAAATCCGCATAATCAAATTCGGGAATCATTTTATATGTAGGGGAAGGCGTGGCAGACAAACGGCTGATTTTCAAGCGAAACGAAGATATCCTGGTGCGGAATCAAGCACCGGGATATATTCTTTTTCTATTCATTATCAAATGGTTAGATGCCACGGCTCTTCAGGTCGGCGAGGACGATGGCGGTGACGGCCTCTACGATGACGGGGGTGCGGAGGGCGAAACAGACATCGTGGCGGCCTGGGACGTTGAGGGTGGTCTGCTCACCGGTCTTGACATTGAGGGTGGTCTGGGACTTGGTGATGCTGGAGGTCGGCTTGAAGGCGACACGGAAGACTATCGGGGAACCGTTCGCGATGCCACCGTTGACTCCTCCTGAACCGTTCTTGACCGTGGTTGCAACACTGCCCTTAAGCTCAAGAGGATCATTGTGTTCCGAGCCTTTCATCCGGGCTGCGGCGAAACCGTCGCCGAACTCGATTCCACGGACTCCGGGAATGGAGAAGACGGCGTGCGAGATCAGAGACTCGACTGAATCGAAGAACGGCTCGCCAAGACCGGCGGGCACCCCGGTGACACGGCACTCGACAATGCCGCCGAGCGAATCGCCTTCTCCGGAGGTTTTGTCCAGAAGATCGTTCCACTTGGACTTGTCCGTCTCTCCACCTATCTCGATCAAACCGGCCTCAAAGCTGATTTCCGGACACATTTTCTTGGCAACAACCCCTGCTGCGACAAGCGGAAGGGTTATCCGACCCGAGAAATGTCCTCCTCCGCGCGGGTCGTTGAATCCGTCCCACTTGACGGAGGCTACATAGTCAGCGTGCCCTGGGCGCGGAACCGCCTTAAGAGCCTCATAATCAGAAGACCGGGTGTTGTTGTTCTTGAATATTACCGCGACCGGCGCACCCGTCGTGCGTCCTTCAAAGACTCCGCTCAGGATTTTCGGCTCGTCCGCCTCGATGCGCGGTGTGGTGCCTTTCGCCCCGCTCTTGCGGCGTAGAATGTCCGGCGTAAAGTCCTCAACGCCAAGTTCCAATCCTGGTCTGACACCATCCACGACCACTCCGATTGCCGCCCCGTGCGACTCCCCGAAGATCTCCACCCTGAAATTACGTCCGAATGCGTTCATATATTCAAAAACTCATTACTCCTTTCTTTGCAAAAATACACTTTTCTTTCAAAACCACGATGGTCAATTTTCATCAATATCTGTTTTAAACAGTTTCTTAGAAGCTGTTTAAAAACAATTCCTCTTTTTTCTTAAGCGGCCTTTCCGGCCATTTTCATCTTTGTCATCGGTCACGTAGCTACGGCTACGCTCCCTCTTCCAAAGCCGAAACTGTCTCGAAAATTCCGCATAATAAAATTCGGGAACCATTTTTAAACAGTTTCTAAATATGCTATCTTTGTAGCATTCAATCCCGGAATGTGGCTTTTGCGACAGAAAGCGGTCAGTATGAGGGAGAAACGACATTGGAATGGACATTAAGGAAGAAAATAAGATCATTCAGGAGGTCACCGGACAGGAGTACAAGGAAGGCTTCGTCACAGAGGTCAGCCAGGACTTCATCCCAAAAGGACTGAACGAGGACATCATACGCACCATCTCGCGGCTTAAGGATGAGCCGGAGTGGATGCTGGAGTTCCGGCTGGACGCTTTCCGGAAATGGCAGAGGATGGAGATGCCCCGGTGGGGACATCTGGATATGCCCCGGATTGATTTTCAGGACATCATCTATTACGCCGCCCCGAAGAAAAACTCGGAGCGCCCGAAAGAGATCGACCCGAAACTGGAGGAAACATTCGAGAAACTGGGCATTCCGGTGAGGGAACGCGAGGCTCTGGCCGGGGTCGTGGCCGTGGACGCTGTCTTCGACTCGGTCTCCGTGGCGACGACATTCAGAGCATCGCTGGCGGAAAAGGGAATCATATTCTGTAGCTTCTCGGAGGCCGTCAAGGAACATCCGGATCTTGTACGGAAATATCTCGCCTCTGTGGTTCCGGTCGGGGACAATTTCTTCGCCGCACTCAACTCGGCGGTCTTCAGTGACGGCAGCTTCTGCTATATTCCAAAAGGAGTAAAGTGCCCGATGGAACTTTCAAGCTACTTCAGAATCAACGCGGCTGGCACAGGGCAGTTCGAGAGGACGCTCATCGTGGCGGACGAGGGGTCGCGGTTGAGCTACATGGAGGGTTGCACGGCACCGATGCGTGACGAGAACCAGCTGCACGCGGCGGTGGTGGAGATCGTGGTCGAGAAGGACGCCGACGTGAAATATTCAACGGTGCAGAACTGGTACCCGGGCGACGCGCAGGGGCGCGGAGGAATCCTTAACCTCGTGACAAAGAGGGGAATATGCAAGGGCAGCGGTTCGCACCTCAGTTGGACGCAGGTCGAGACGGGATCGGCGATAACCTGGAAGTACCCTTCCACAATCCTGAAGGGCGACTATTCCTCATCGGAGTTCTACTCGGTCGCCGTCACGAACAACTACCAGCAGGCGGACACCGGCACGAAGATGATCCACATCGGGCGCGGCACCAGAAGCCGGATCGTAAGCAAAGGAATATCAGCGGGTCACAGCCAGAACAGTTACCGGGGTCTGGTCCGGATGAACGCCGGGGCGGCGGGGGCGCGCAACTACTCGCAGTGCGACAGCCTTCTGATCGGCTCACGGTGCGGGGCTCACACGTTCCCTGACATCCAGAGCGCGAATCCGACGGCGATTGTGGAACATGAGGCCACGACCTCGAAGATCAGCGACGAGCAGCTGTTCTACTGCAACCAGAGGGGACTCGGGCCGGAGGATGCCGTCGGCCTGATCGTCAACGGTTACGCCCACGAAGTGCTTTCCCGCCTTCCGATGGAGTTCGCCGTCGAAGCCACCAAACTGCTTCAGGTTTCCCTCGAAGGCTCTGTGGGTTAATGAAATTAATATGTTTATGAACTTCTTTGACATAGAAAACATAGCGTTCACGATGGGGGGAACGGGGGTGAGCTTTCTGGAGCTGCTCGGAGTCGCCGCGGGGCTGACCTGCGTGGTGATGGCCGGGCGCAACAGCAAGTACAACTTCTGGGTCGGCTACCTGTACAACATCCTGCTGTTCGCGCTGTTCTGGCAGAGGCATCTGTACTCGGCGATGCTTCTCCAGCCGATAGCTTTCGGAATCAACGCCTTCGGACACTGGAGATGGACCCACCCGCGGCCGGGTGAGAGGAGTTCCGCCGATTCCACCGCCCTTAAGGTGACGCACCTTTCGATGCGGGACTGGTGCGTGGCGCTCACCGCCGTGGTTCTGGCCGGAGCCGTCTGGGGATTCGTCCTCAGCAAGTTGGGGAACGGGTGGTTCACGGACATATTCACACCCGACCCCACTCCGTGGCTTGACTCCTACTGCCTGATGCTGACGCTTCTGGCACAGTTCCTTTCCGCCCAGAAGAAATGGGACTGCTGGATCGTGTGGCTGGTGGTGAACATCACGAACATTACCTTGTACATCAGCGCCGGCCTAGTCTTCATGCCGATTGTCAGCGCGCTGTACCTGCTCAACGGCATCTGGTCGCTTTGGACCTGGTATCGGCTGTACAATGATGAGGCGTAGCCTCCACACAAAATATTTTACGAATATGACAGACACACTATTGAAAATAACAGACCTGCATGCCGGCATCGCCGACAAGGAAATCCTCAAGGGCATCGACCTTGAGATTCGCAGAGGCGAGATCCATGCCGTGATGGGGCCGAACGGAGCCGGTAAAAGCACCCTCTCCTCAGTCCTGACCGGCAAACCGAACTATGAGGTCACAGCCGGTTCCATCGAGTTTGACGGCAAGGACTTGCTGGCGATGAAGCCGGAGGAAAGGGCCTGGGCCGGATTGTTCATGTCCTTCCAGTACCCGATAGAGATTCCCGGAGTCTCCATCACGAACTTCATGAAGACCGCCATCAACTCAAGGCTCAAGGCACAGGGTGCGGAGCCGATGAAAGCCGGTGATTTTCTGAAACTCATGAAGCAGAAGATGGCTTTCGTGCAGATGAAGCCCGAGTTCGCCAAGCGTGAGGTCAACGTCGGTTTCTCCGGCGGAGAGAAAAAGCGGAACGAGATCTTCCAGATGGCGATGCTCGATCCGACCCTCGCGATTCTCGACGAGACGGACAGCGGACTGGATGTGGACGCGCTCAAAATCGTGGCTGACGGAGTGAACGCTCTGCACACTCCGGAAAAGTCGGCGATCGTCATCACCCACTACCAGAAGCTTCTTGAATATGTCAGGCCGGATGTCGTGCATGTCCTCAAGGACGGCCGCATCGTGGCCACCGGCGGTTACGAATTGATTGACAAGATTGAAAAGGATGGCTTTGAACAGTTCTAAAAACATAGATCACGGCAATTACGTTCCAACGCCCATTGTCCCGGGAGTGAAAGTCGCTGACGGAGAGCATATTCGTAAAGTCTTTGTGTTTAACTCCGCTGACGCTGCCGCAGGAGCGACGGTTGGTTCGACAAGTTCCGTGACCGGCTTGGCCGGCATTCCGTCAAACATCGAGGTAGGGACTGACGCCTCTTTGGACCTGACCGTGATTGTGCTGCCTGGAGTTTCGGCGCGTCTTCCGCTGACGGTTGACTTGACCGGGGCGCGTTCCGAAGTACGGCTTTCAGGAATATACCTATGCTCCGGCCACGACGAGGTGACGTTCGACATCACGATGCATCACCGCACCGGAGACTGCCGGTCCCGTCAGCTTTTCAACGGTCTGGCCTCCGGCGAGGCCAAATGCGGATTCTTCGGCAAGATCGTGATAGCGCCTGACGCCCAGAGATCCGAGGCGTTTCAAGAGAACCACAACATCCTGCTCTCGGACTCCGCCAGAATCAACACCAAGCCCCGGCTGGAGATCTACGCCGATGACGTGAAGTGCTCGCACGGAGCGACGGTCGGAAAACTGAACGAGGATGAGCAGTTCTACATGCGGTCAAGAGGCATCCCGGAGAAGGAGGCGAAGGTCTTGCAGATGATCTCCTTTGTGGCTCCCGTTCTGCAAAGCATCCCTGAGGAGGGGGCAGACGGCTGTCCATCACGCTCCGCTGTCGCCGAACTCGTCGAGAATGCCATCCGCAAGTTCTGACTATGTCGTGGCGGACAACTGAGAAGCTGTTTAAAAACGGTTCCCGCATTGTTTTTAAACCGCTTCTAAAGCATATCAAGCGATAAAGCATCTTCATGGTGCCTTGAACCAGGCTACAATATTTATTTACTGAACACCAACACGTTACACCTCACGGCAAAAAATATGATCATCAAGACCAACGTCAAATTGAATCTGGGACTGAATGTCCTGCGTAAGCGAGCCGACGGGTTTCACGACATCGAGACGCTGTTCGTTCCGTGCTTTGATTTCGGGGACACTCTTGAGGTCATCACCGGCGACGACTACAGCCGCACCTCGGCGGCATTGTTCGCAAAGTATGGAGGCTCTGACAGGCACTCCGAAAAGCTCAGCGGTCTGGTGTCCTGTGAGCCGCAGGAAGCAACGGTTGGTTCGACAGGCTCACAAACCGAACTTCACGAATCAGCCAAGGAAAACGGAAAAGGATCGATACCCACGGAAAATGTAACGACATCGGAGGATGGCCGGTTGGTGCAAGGCATCTCCGAGGACGGGAAACTGATGATCACGATCGCCCGGGATGAGGGTGTGGACTGGAATCCGTTGAACGATCTTTGCGCGAAAGCCTACTACATTCTGACACAGGATTTTGATCTGCCGCCGGTCAAGATGTTCCTTGAAAAGAAAGCTCCGGTGGGAGCGGGGCTTGGCGGAGGGTCGGCTGACGCGGCATTCACTCTCAAGGCACTGAACGAACTTTGCGGACTTGGCCTTGACGATCAGAGACTTTCTGAATATGCCGCCAAACTCGGCAGTGACTGCGCCTTCTTTGTGTTCAACCGCCCGATGCTCGGATCCGGCCGCGGGGAAGTCCTTGAACCCTATGACATAGACCTTTCCGAGTACGAGACAAAGGTGCTGATTCCAGAAGGGATTACTGTCTCAACAGCCGAGGCCTATAAAGGGATCGTCCCCCGGGAAACCCTATCGGCCGGAACACCGCGGCAACCCCGGCGGCCTCTTGGTCCGACAAAAATCACGGATCTGAAAACCTTGCCGGAATTGCCGGTTGCCCCTACAGGCTCATCAGCCGGAATGTCAGACCTCAAAGCCGCTCTGATGTTGCCAGCCACCGAGTGGAAAGACCAGTTGGTCAACGACTTCGAGTCCACCGTCTTCAAGGCGCATCCGGAACTGGCCGCCATCAAGCAATCCCTCTACGACTCCGGAGCCGTCTATGCCTCCATGTCCGGCTCCGGCTCCGCCCTCTTCGCTCTGTACAGGAAGTAGTTCAAAATCCGGTACAGGTAGCGCACCACTTAGAAGCTGCTTTGAAATGGTTCCCGAATTTTGTTATGCCGTTCGGAAAACTCGCAGCCGCAGAATGTCTGGTTGTACATTTCCCACTCCTTGATCAGGGCGTTGCGGCGTTCCTGAAGACCACCGCGACGCCAGTTCTGACCCCACCAGATGACATCTGCGCCAAGATGTCGAACAGGTTGTCCTTCGGTTGCCTTATGGGAATCACCCCAAGCTGTCTCAAAAGTCTCCGCGTTAGCCAAAAAGTCCGTATCCCCGTACGCGGACAATCTTGAATTTTTAATTCTCGCAGGGGAAAGTCTCTTTTTTGAGACAGTCTTACCCGCCGTCTCGCAGGCCCATCGGCCGGCGGCATCTACCTGGTTCAGATCCTTCCAGCGGGATGAGGCTAAAGTGGTGGTCAGAAGGGTGTAGCCGTGGTCGGAGGCATAACGTGCTGCGCGCAGAAGCCTGAACTTGAAGCATTCCTGGCAGCGTGGGCCGCGTTCGGGCATTTCGGCGATGCGGATGGCCTGTCGGTGCGCTTCGATGGTTGGTGAGCTCT
This sequence comes from Bacteroidaceae bacterium, assembly GCA_963642795.1. GTDB lineage: Bacteria > Bacteroidota > Bacteroidia > Bacteroidales > UBA932 > Cryptobacteroides. Next base: position 11,637 of record CAVIHT010000037.1, on the reverse strand, counting down.
GTCGAACCACAGGCTCGGCGACCAGGGGGAACGGTTCCGCAACCGGCGAGGATGGTTCAGTGACCTGAACGGCTTCCAACCGGCGGACAAATGCCAGCCAGGCCGTATGGTCATATTCATCATCAATGGTTTCAAGGCCGTGAGCCGCGGCATAGCGGTGCAATTCCTCACGGCGGATTTCATATTCCCGGAAAGGAACGATGTTGGAGTTGCTGAAGAATATCCCCGGGCGCAGACCTTCGCCGACCATCCATTCGATGATGGCGGTCGAGCATGGCGCGCAGCAGCAGTGCAGAAGGATGCGCTCCTTCGAGAGGTTGCGACCTTCCGGCGGCATAGGGGCGAATCCCCCTTTATGAATATTCCCGTTCGGCATTTCAAATGACTTGGCGGCGTAATTCTCCGCTTTCCGATTTCCTTGAACAAACATAACACTTTTTCACGAGAAACGGAATTATTGGCATGGCACTTAAGCGATTGTCAACCAATTAATTGAATGGGTGTCCTACTCGTTAAAACGCAAGGAGAACATGTATCTAAGATGTTCTCTGTCAAACATATAGCCGCCACGGCAGTTTCCAAGCCGACAGACAAATCAGATTTTGCCGTAAGAACTTTTAATGCTAACTTTAAAGTTGTTTCAAACAGCTTCTTAACGGAACGAAAGACAGGCATCATGATCGAAAAGGACGAGAGATTCACTTTGGCGGAGAGATATGTGGAAGAGACGGGGGTCTCTGTGTTTCTGACCGGCAAGGCCGGAACGGGGAAGACAACATTCCTGAAGGAAATCGTGCGGCGGACTTCCAAGCGGTTCGCCGTCGTGGCCCCGACAGGAGTGGCGGCGATCAATGCGGGCGGAGTGACGATTCATTCGTTCTTCCAGTTGCCACTTTGTCCGTATCTTCCTGATGTCAAAGAGCTTGTCACTGAGTACCAGATGCCGGAGCGGATGCGCTCCCTGCGCAAGGAGCGGGTGAAGATCCTGCGGACTCTTGACCTGCTGATCATCGATGAGATCTCCATGGTGAGGGCGGACATTCTTGACGCGGTGGACGACATCCTGAAGCGCTACCGCCGCAATGATAGACCGTTCGGAGGAGTGCAGCTACTGATGATCGGGGACATCCAGCAACTCCCGCCGATTGTCAAGGAGACGGAAAGACCTTTCATGGAACGGGTATATTCATCGCCTTTTTTCTTCAATTCCAAGGTTTTGCAACGGATGCCGTTCGTGACGGTCGAGTTGGAGAAAGTTCACCGGCAGAGCGACAGGCTGTTCCTTGACATTCTGAATGAGGTGCGCTCCGGAACGCCGGGCAACGCCACCCTCGACGAACTGAACAAGAGGTTGGATCCCGGGTTCACTCCTCCCGAGGACGAACGTTGGATCCGCCTGACGACCCACAACGCTCAAGCCGACGCGGTCAACGAGGCGAAGATGAACGCGCTTGACGGCGAGGAAGCCACTTTCGAGGCAGAGATCGAAGGGGTATTCCCGGAAAACGCCTATCCCGCCGAGACCCGTCTGCGGCTGAAAGAGGGTGCGCAGGTGATGTTTATCCGCAACGACTCTTCCGGCGAGGTCCGCTACTACAACGGAAAGATCGCGACGGTGGAGAAGGTCAAGCCCCAGCTGATCGTAAAAGACAAGGACGGAGCAAGCATCGTGGTCTCAACGGAGAAATGGGAGAACATCCGCTACGGACTGAATGAGGAAACAGGTGAGATTGAGGGAATTGTGGACGGAACTTTCGAACAGGTGCCTCTGCGTCCGGCATGGGCGGTGACTATCCACAAGAGTCAGGGGCTGACCTTCGACCGTGTAATCATCGATGCCGGGGCGGCGTTCTCTTTCGGTCAGGTCTATGTAGCACTCTCTCGCTGCCGCACCCTCGGAGGAATCGTCCTGACTACCCCGATCACCAGGCATTGCACGTTCACCAGCGAGGAAGTCTCGGCGTTCGAGAGCAGCCGCGAGTCGGCGGACGAGGTGCGTCTCAAACTTCCTGCGATGTCCAATGAATATTTCACCTCAACCCTGTGCGAAGCCTTTGACCTTCAGCGGCTTCGCCACCTTTACAACAGGGTTGACCGAATATATCAGGTCAACCTGTCGAACATCTATCAGGACCAGGCGGGCAGGTTCAAAACGGTCGGCGCCGGAATGTCGGGACAGTCTGGTGAAACAGTATCCCAAGAAGTCTCCGGGAAGGACAACCAGAAGTCTTTCGTCGGCATCCGCTCCCTCAGCGACACGGCACAGACGTTTCAGAAGCAGCTCCGTTACATCACCTCCACCATCCACGTAGGAGCGGCGGCGGATTCTCCTCTCCTCCGGGAACGCGTCAGCAAGGCTTGTGAATATTTCCGCAAGGAACTCGGGTCTTTGGCTTCGTTCGCGGCTCCGTTGGTCCTCATAGAAATAGATGACAGGGAGGTCAGGAAGGCGTTCAAGACGGCTGCCGAGGAGTTTCTTGGGGAATTGAAGTTCAGACTGACGCTTTATGAGACAATCCTGGCCGATGGATTCTGTACGAAATGTTATCATAAGCTAAAGACGGACAGTGAGTTGTCGGGAGTAAAGTCTCTCAAGGCGTTGGCCGTGCCGCCGCGACCGGACGGTGCCGACAGCGGAGCCACCTACACCGGCAGCATCCACCCGGAGCTTGTCCAAGCTCTCGTGGACTGGCGACGTGAGAAATACCAACAAGAAAACGTCCCTGCCTACATCGTCCTTCACCAGAAAACCCTGCTGGCCATCGCCGACATCGCTCCGACCACTAAGGAGGAACTACTCTCCCTCAAAGGTTTCGGCAAGTCCAAATGCGACAAGTACGGTGACGAGATTCTGGAGATTATCCGGAAACTGATATAGTTTCGGCTTACTGAGAAGCTGTTTAAAAACAATTCCTCTTTTTTCTTAAGCGGCCTTTCCGGCCATTTTCATCTTTGTCATCGGTCACGTAGCTACGGCTACGCTCCCTTTTCCAAAGCCGAAACTGTCTCGAAAATTCCGCATAATAAAATACGGGAACCATTTTTAAACAGCTTCTGAAAACAGCTTCTGAACTTCTTTTTTTGCATTACACGGAAAATTCGTATATTTGCAATCCATTTCTGATTCCACGGAGCAGAAACGGGGGCACGGTTCCGTAGCTCAGCTGGATAGAGCAACAGATTTCTAATCTGTGGGTCTAGGGTTCGAATCCCTACGGAATCACAGAGGGAGGCTGACCGATCGGTCAGCCTCCCTCTGTGATTATTCAACCCCCAGTCACTGTCGTGACAACCCCGGTGGGGCGCTGGCTTTAGGCTTTGGCAGTTTTGTGGCCGATCCATTCGAGGACGATGACGAGCAGGGCGCCGACAAACATCCAGACGATGGCGGAGACGGTCTGTGGATTGATGACGGCGGAGAGATCGGTACCGAGGCCCACAAGAGCGTCCACTCCGATTTTAGCCTGCTCGGCCGTCTGACCCTCGCGCATCAGCTGTGCCGTCAGCACGCTGACCTTGTCGCTCCAAGGCCAGACTTTCACCAGAGAACCAAGAGTGAAGCCGATCAGAGTGATCAGAGTCGGTCTCTCGTAATGTCCTATCAGCCAGTGCAGGAACTTCGAGAAAGCGGCGAGTCCAAGTACGCAGCCGACTCCGAACAGGATGAGGACCGGCCAGTTGAGCTCGCTGATCGCACCCATTATATATTCATACTTCCCGAGCAGCACCAGAATGAAACTTCCGGAGATTCCCGGAAGGATCATCGTGCAGATGGCGATGGCCCCGCAGGCCACGATGAACCAGGATGCGTCAGTGGTCTGAGTAGGGGAGAGCATGCAGATCACGGCTCCGAGGATGATTCCGAACACAAGCCACAGGCAGTCAGCCCCCTTCCATTTCTTGATGTCGTAAAGCATATAGACTCCGGAAACCACAATCAGTCCGAAGAAGAACGCCCAAGTCTGAATCGGATGGTATGCCAGCACATATTCCATGACTTTGGCGAGCGAGAAGACACTTATGACCAGACCTATTCCAAGTGAAAGCAGGAATGTCCCATGAATATGCTCCCAGAACTCCTTGAACTTTCCCTTGAGCGGAAGCTTCCATGAAGAGATCGAGAGGACGGCGTTGAGCGCCTCTATGAGTTCGTTGAAGATTCCGGTAAGAAGCGCGATTGTCCCGCCGGACACGCCAGGAATGACATTGGCCGCTCCCATAGCGAATCCTTTGACGGCAATGACGGCGTTTTTGATGAGATTTGACATGATGTTTTATTGGATTTTTGTAATATGACCTTTTACCGAAGCTATCAGTTCACGGATTTCGCGCTTTGCGTCCTTCCATCTCGGGACATCGATTTTGGTGCCGATAACTTCGACGACTTTCGCAGCAATTATTGAGCCTATCTCTCCGCAAACTTTCAGCGGCATTCCGAGCGAGTGGGCGTAGAGGAATCCGGCGGCGTAGGTGTCTCCGGCTCCGGTGGCGTCGATCGTGGCCGCCGGCCAGGCCTCTATGTAGTGATATTCATCGCCTTGCTTCACCATCGAGCCGTCCTTGCCGACCTTCACGACGGCGATCTCGCACTGGCTGGCGAGCGTGTCCAGAGCCTCGCGCGGCTCCTGCTTGGTGAAAGCTCTCGCCTCGCTCTCGTTGGCGAAGACGATGTCCACGTAGCGGTCCACCAGATTGTGGAAGAACGCCTCGTTGGACTCGACCACATTGTAGGACGCCATGTCGATCGAGATCTTGCATCCGGCCTCCTTCGCCATCTGCACGGCCTTGCGGATAAGATCTTGATTTTGCACGAGATAGCCCTCGATGTGGAAATAGTCATAGCCTTGGAAATATTCAGGCTTCAGATCCTCCGGAACCATTTCGAGCGCGGCTCCCATGTAGTCTGCGAAGGTCCTTTCGGAGTTCGCCCCCGTGATGAAGCACATAGCGCGCCCCGATCCTTTGGTGCCTGTCAGCAGTGTGGTTTTCACTCCGTACTGCTCAAGCGTGCTCTTGTACAGGTGGCCGAGTTCGTCGTTGCCGATCTTCCCGATGAACCCCGACGGCATTCCGAATATGGACGTGCAGGTGATCGTGTTGGCCGCGGATCCGCCCGGCACGTACTTCACCCCGAACTCCTTCAGTTTTGACCAGATGCGGTCGCCGGTCTCCAGGTCCACATGCTGCATGCTTCCCGGAGGGAGGTGGTACTCGCGTAGCATTGTCTCGTCAGGGAACACCGCGAGAATGTCTGTAAGAGCGTTGCCTATTCCTAAAATGGATTTCATGTCTTTATATTTTTATATTCATGGGGTGTCAAATTACAAAGTTAAGGAATATTTGATTAAATTTGTAACCATGAACACGAAGGTCGGGAATATTCTTAAATACGGATTCTCCATCGCTCTTGCGGCGGCGCTTCTGTATTTTTCTTTCCGTGGAGTGGGATGGGCTGATTTTCTGGAAGGCTTGAAGGCATGCCGATGGGTGTTCGTCATCCTCTCGATGCTGTTCGGGCTTATTGCTTTCTGGCTCAGAGCCTTGCGCTGGCGTGAACTTCTGCTTCCGATCGACCGGACGACCTCCCGCCTGACCTGCTTCAACGCCATCAACATCAGCTATCTTGTGAATATTGTCCTGCCGCGGGTCGGAGAGTTTGTCCGCTGTGGCTACATCACGGCCCATTCTCCGAAGGATTCGGATGAGTCCAACCACCGTGCGGCTTCCTACGACAAGGTGCTCGGCACAGCCGCTCTCGAACGCTCGGTGGATGTGCTTGCGATGTTCGGCATTCTGGCCATATTCTTGATTTTCACTTGGGAGCGTTTCGGTGGCTTCTTCTCCGAGAAGATTTTCGGAGCGCTGTCTGGCAGCATCAGCGTCGGCGGGACCGCAATCTTGGCCGCAGGAGTTTTGGCTGTGGTTGCCGCCATTTTCTGCGCAATCCTTTTCGCAGATAAATGGAAGCCTCTTGCCAAAGTGCGGGACTTCTGTAAAGGTATCTGGGTCGGTTTCATCAGTTGCCTCAGAATGAATGGGGGCTGGAAATTCCTCGTCTTGACCGCCGGAGTATGGTTCTGCTACTGGATGATGAGCGCTACGATCCTCTGGGCTCTTCAAGGAATATCCCCGGACTCCGTCAGCCCGGAACTGGCCTCGGCGGTGGGCACCGTCCGAGGGCTGAACCTGACCGACGCTCTTTTCCTGATGATAGCCGGAAGTCTGTCCTCCATCGTTCCGGTGCCGGGAGGATTCGGAGCCTTCCATTTCATTGTCTCCTCGGCGATAGCCTATGTGTATGGCATTCCGGTTCAGTTCGGGATGATTTTCGCGACCCTCTCGCACGAGTCCCAGGCGGTGAACCAGATCTTGTGGGGAGGCGTTTCGTTGATAAGTGAATCATTACGTAAAACAAATAATCAATAAACAACAGTAATTATGAAATTAAAGAATTTATTTTTGCTCGCCGCAGGTGTCCTTATGCTGGCAACCTCCGTCAATGCGGCTACCAAGAAACTTCCGGGAGAGGTCAAGATGACCAAGGATGTTCTCATGGACAAGATCAAAGGTGGCTGGGCCGGAAAGGTCATCGGCTGCTCCTACGGCGGACCTACCGAGTTCAAGTACGCCGGGTTCATGAACGACGAGATCGAGATTCCTTGGAATGACCACATGATCAAATGGTGGTTCGACAAGTTCCCGGGACTGTTCGACGACGTGTACATGGATCTCACTTTCGTGGAGGTGTTCCAGAAGGAAGGTCTTGACGCTCCTATCGAGTCGTTCGCCAATGCCTTCGCCCACGCCCCGTACCCTCTTTGGCACGCCAACCAGCTCGGGCGCTACAACATCCTCAACGGGGTGATGCCTCCGGAGTCCGGCCACTGGCACAACAATCCTCACGCCGATGACATCGACTTCCAGATCGAGGCCGACTACGCCGGTCTGATGGCTCCGGGCATGATCAACGCCGCGACTTACTATTCAGACGGCATCGGCCACATGATGAACTATGGAGACGGCTGGTACGGAGGAGTTTACGTGGCTGCGATGCTCTCTCTCGCATTCGTCAGCGACGACATCAACTTTGTCGTCAACGAGGCTCTCAAGGCCATCCCTGCCAAGAGCAACTACTACAAGGCGATGGCCGATGTCATCAAATGGCACAAACAGTACCCGAAAGACTGGCACATCACCTGGGCTTTGTTCAACGAGCATTACGGCTACGACATCGGCTGCCCTGACGGGGTTGACCGCCAGTTCAACATCGACGCCGTCATCAACAGCGGCTACATCCTCATCGGCCTTCTGTACGGCGACAAGAATTTCTACCGCACCATAGACATCGCCACACGCTGCGGTCAGGACTCCGACTGCAACCCTTCCTCCGCCGCCGGAATCCTCGGCGTGATGATGGGGTACAAGAATATTCCTGAATATTGGAGGAACCCTTGCGAGGAGATTGAGGACATTCCTTTCGTTTACACCGACATCTCCCTCAACAAGGCAACTGAATATTCCCTCAGCCAGGCTCTTCAGGTAATCGGGCGCAACGGCGGCTCCGTGGACGGCGACAACGTCACCATCAAGGTCCAGAAGCCTCAGGCAGTGCGCTACGAGAAGGCTTTCGAGAACCACTATCCTCAGAAGAGGTACGATGTCAAGAAGACTGTGACAAATGTCGGGGAGATCAAGTTCAGCGGCAACGGTGTGGTCGTCAAGTACCACTACTACAAGGGAGCCGGCTACGACGACAACACCGGCTACGTCGGAGAGGTCGAAATCTACCTTGACGGCAAACTTTCGGCTGTGGCCAAGAACCCGATCAAGGGCAACGGAGCCGCTTCGGACCTTTATTGGAAGTACGATCTTCCTGAGGGCGAGCACACGCTGACCTTCAAGTTCCTCAACAAGCAGGACAACATGAACATCGTCATCGACAACTATCTGGTTTATTCAAGCAAGCCTAAGGTTGTAAACCATGTTGACAAGTAGTATGAGGATGTTCAGATTGTTTGCGGCGGCCGCCGTCGCATTGGTCTCCTTGGCCGCCGTCCCTGTCGAGTCTTCGGCGAGGACGACGTCCAAGGATCTCTACAAGCAGTTCCAGAACCCGGACAGCCGCTATCGGCCTTTCGTGCGCTGGTGGTGGAACGGAGACAGGGTCGAGGCCGAGGAACTTGTCCGCGAGCTTCACATAATGAAGGATGCCGGGATCGGCGGCGTGGAAATCAACCCCATCGCATTTCCTTACGGGGCTGACGCCCAAGGCGCGAAGCCTCTCAAATGGCTGAGCGACGAGTGGATTGATATGCTCAAGGTCGTGTTCGACGAGGCGGAACGCATCGGGATGACCTGCGACTTGATCATCGGATCCGGCTGGCCTTTCGGCGCGGAGACGCTGCCCCGTGAGGAGCGGGCCTCCGCGATTCGTACCTACGCCCGGAAAGTCACGGGCGGAGAGAGGTTCGAGATGTCCAAGTTCAACATATTCAAGGAAATCGATCCCGGTGTCACCAAGGTCAACACCGGGCGCACTCCGGAACTTGTTTCGGTTTGTCTCGCTCCGGATCCGATCAACGACCTGAGCGAGGTGATCGACCTTTCCGGGAACATCGAAGGAGATGTGATCACCGTGGATGTCCCGAATGGCAGCTGGCAGTTCTATGCGATGGTGAAGTATGATTCGTTCGCCTGCGTCATCAACGGGGCTCCCGGAGCCGCCGGGTCGATTCTGGACCACATGAATGCCGAGGCCGTGCGCCACTATCTTGACAACATGACCGACACGATCGAGGCAAGGCTCGGGCCGCTCTCGAAGCACCTACGGGCTTTCTTCGTGGACAGTATGGAACTTGAGGGCTGCAACTGGACGACAGACTTTGCCGAGGAGTTCAAGGCCCGCAGGGGCTACGACCTGATGCCGTGGCTTCCGTTCACGATGTTCAAGTTGGGACGTCTTGGCAATGTGGACAGCTTTGACTACGGCTCGAAGAAAGGAGAGAAGTTCCAGGATCAGGTGAACCGGGTGCGTTTCGATTTCGAACTCACAAAGGCGGAGCTTCTCAACGAACGGTATATGAACACGTTCCTTGCCTGGTGTAAAGAGAAGGGTGTCAAATCGCGCTCCCAGGCATATGGCAACGGATTCTTCATCGAGGAGTCCTCGCTTGGGCAGGACATCCCGGAAGGTGAGTCCTGGACCACCAACTGGCTCAAGCACAGGATCGGTGAGGAGATGGGAGATGAGGACTACCGCCGCGGACGCGCCTACACGATGATCGACAAATATGTCTCCTCGGCCGCCAATCTCACGGGCAAGCGCATTGTCAGCGCTGAGGAGATGACCAACACCTACAAGGTGTTCACGACCAGTCTGGAGTTCCTGAAGGTCGGCTCGGACATGAACGCGATGGCCGGCACGACCCACTCCATCTGGCACGGTTTTAACTACTCTCCGCTCAAGGCCGAGTTCCCTGGCTGGGTACAGTACGGGACGTTCCACAACGAGAGGAACACCTGGTGGCCTTACGTGAACAGGCTGAACGACTACCGCGCGAGGATTTCCAGCCAGCTCCAGAACGCCGACATGTACACCGACATCGCCATCCTTCCGGCCAACTACGACCTGTGGACCACGATGGGCGTGCAGACGGAGCCGTTCCCGGTTGCGCTGAACATCCCTTACACCTCCCTGATCTGGGAGGCGATCCACAAGAACGGCGGCGGAGCCGACTATGTGAGCGAGATCATCCTCCGGGACGCTACGGTGCGCGATGGAAAGTTTTGCTATGGACCTAAGGAATATGGCACCCTGTTCATCGTCGAGGTGACAAGCACCACTCCCGAGACCCTTGCCAAGCTGGAGGAATTCGTAAAGGGCGGCGGAAGAGTCTTCTGCATCGGGAAATATCCTGAAAAATCATTGGGACTCAAAGACTTTGACGCTCGTGACAGGCAGATCTCCGAGGCGATGGCCCGATTGAAGGAGTACAAAGACAACTTCATTCTGCTTGAGAAACCGGCCGACGGGAAGTACCTTGAGTGGTACGCCGGAGTGATGGAGAAGTACGACCTTCCGCACACTCTGACGGTCGGCAGTCCTGACAGATTCCTGCTTCAGAACCGCTACGTCACCGATGACGGCAGCGACATCTTCCTCTTCCAGAACGCCCACATGAAGGAGGCCAGGGAGACGGACATATCGTTCCCGAAAAGCGTGACCTCCGGGAAGCATGCATGGCTTTACGACCCTGCGACAGGCAAGAGGTTCGTCCTTCCTGTCGGCAAGGACGGCAAGATGCATTTCCGCTTCGGTCCTTCGGAGACTTACCTGTTCGTTTTCAACAAAATGGGCGGCAGCGCTCCTGCTTGGAAGCAGCTTCCGCTTGAGGGTTCTGACGAGATTCAGGTGGCCGGGTCATGGGATCTCAAGATGCACCACACCTGGCCGGACTCCACATGGACAGCCAGCCTTGACAGCCTTGCGGACTTCAAGGACATTAAGGACGCAGCTTTCAAGAACTTCATGGGCGAGGTGACCTACACCAAGACAGTGAACCTTTCCGGGAAACTTCCTAAGTACTTGAACCTCGGTAAGGTTGCCGACATCTGCGAGGTTTGGGTCAACGGTAAGCCGGCCGGAGTGAAGTGGTTCGGTGAGCGTGTGTATGACGTGACCGGACTGCTCCGTCAGGGCGACAACACCATCGAGGTCAAGGTCACGACCCTGATGGGCAATTATATGCAGACCCTCAAGGACAACAAGGTCGCACAGCGTTACATTATTAAGCGCGGGCAGCCTTATGTCAGCGCTGGACTTATAGGACCTGTTAAATTATATTAATAAATCATAGATGATGAAAACTTTATTTAGAACTGCGGCTGCCGTGCTGCTCTTCGCTGGGTCGGCGCTTTCTCTTGGAGCCACCGATTTCTTCGCCCGTGATTTCGGAGCGAAACCGGACGGACTGACCCTGAACACGGCCAGCATCCAGGCCGCCATCGATTTCGTCTCCTCTCACGGCGGAGGGCGTGTCGTGCTTGACGGGGGCGACTATGTCTGCGGGTCAATCTACCTTAAGAACAATGTCACCCTCCACATCGAGAAGGACGCTGTGCTTCTCGGCTCTCTGAACCCTTACGATTATCACAGGGATCCCGAAGCCCGCTGGACGGCTCTCGTTTTTGCCGTCGGGCAGGAGAACATCGGCCTTACCGGTGAGGGAGTGGTTGACGGTCGCGGCTTCGAGGTGGGAGTCCGCTTTGTGGATTTCGTCCACATGGGGCTTATCGAGGACAAGCTCGGCAATGACCGCATCAACGAGGGCATCAGACCGGAAAACGTCCACATGTACCGCTGCAACAACGTAACCATCAAGGGCATCACCCTTAAGAATCCGGCCTGCTGGACCCAGCAGTACGACAAATGCCGCAACCTTCTCATCGAAGGAATCACAGTTGACGCCAAGTGCTATTGGAACAACGACGGTCTGGATGTGGTGGATTGCAGCGATGTCATCGTGCGTGACTGCTACATCGACGCATCCGATGACGCCTATTGCTTCAAGAGCCACAACACCGACGGCGTGAGCGAGAACATCCTGGTGGAGAACTGCGTGGGTCGCAGCAGCGCCA
>CAVIHT010000036.1:0-19796 GCA_963642795.1 Bacteroidaceae bacterium | reverse complement strand
CTACATAATAATAATGTACGGTTGCGTTCATGTCGTCATACTCAGGGACGAACACGATGCTCTGGATACGGTTCGAGACAAGCTCGTTGACGATGAGTCTGATCTCTCCGATAGCCTCGTCGATCCTTTTCACCTCTGCGTCAATCTTGTCATTAACGGCTTTGAACGAAGCGGTGTTATCCTCGATCTGCTTCTCAAGGTTTTTCCTGACCTCTTTGATCTTCGCCTCAAGGGCGGTCGTGGCATCGCCAACGAGCTCATCTATCTTTGCGTAGATGACACCATCCGTCGCGAGGGCTGTCGCGATGTAGGCTGTGATGGCTCCGTCGAAGGACTCCTTGAACTTGGCCTCCCATGCGGCGCCGAGGGACTCTTCGAACGCGGTCTGGAAGTTCTCCTTCCATGACTTATCGAAGGCTTCTTTGAACGCGGCGTTGTATTTATCATTCCATGCCTTGGAGAAGGCGGCGTCGAAGTCCTTGCTGAACCTCGCCTCGTAGGCGGTCCTGAAGTCCTCGCCGAACCTCGCATCGTAGGCGGCCTTGAACTCGCCGGCGAACGCGGTCTTGTCGAACTTGTCGGCGAAGAGCTCGGCGATCTGCTCGCCCATCTTCTTGTCGGCGGCGGCGAGATCGGCGATCTTGCCTTCGAAGGCGGTGATCACGGAGTCGATCCTCGCGTTGGCGGCCTTGACGAGGGAGTCAACCTTGGCGTCGAGATCGGCGATGTCGCCGGAGAGCTCGAGATCCTTGAAGGCGAGCTCGTTGGCCTTCTGCGCGAGGAGGTAGTCCTTCTCAAACAGCAGCTCGATCTTGATCTTCAGGGAGTCCTTCTGGGCGTAAACGCCGAGGGCCTCGATGAGGGATTCCACCTTGCCGAGGGCCTCGTCGGCGGTCTTCTGGGCGTTGTCAGCCGCGGTCTGGGCGGCTGCGGCCGCGGCTACGGCATTGTTGGCGGTAGTCTGGGCGGCTGCGGCCGCGGCTACGGCCTTGTCGGCGGTCTCCTGGGCGGCTGCGGCCGCGGCAGCGGCTGCCTTCAGTTTCGTGTCAAGGCTGTCGAGGGCTTTCCTGACCGCCGCCGCGTCACTTCCGAGAAGCGAGATGGCGGTCTTGTTTGCCGCGATCTCGGCGTTGATCGTTTCGATCTGGGCGTCGTAGCTCTCCTTGGTCTTCTTCAGATCCTCCTCGAATGCCTTCTGGGCGGCCTCGAGGCTGGTGAGCCTCTTTTCGGCCGACTCAAGACGGGCGGTGAGCGTCACGACGGCGCTGTTCACCAACTTGGTGACCTTGGCGGTGCTGTCCGTGAGGGCGGCCTTCGTCGCGTAGGTCTCGGCGACGTCAGACTTAAGGGCGTTGACGAGATTCTCGGCGTGCGCCTTGGCGGCGGGGATCGTCACCTTGTTGATCGTCTCGATGTCGGTCTGGAGACCGGAGATGGCGGTCGCGTTCGCGAGGATCTGGGTCTTCAGCTCGGCGTCGGCGTTCTTGTAGGCCTCTTCAAGGGCAGAGATCTGCCTCGGAAGCCTGGCATTCAGAGTGTCGATCTGCCTCTGAAGTTCCTTCTTCAGATCGGCGTCGGCGTTCTTGTAGGCAATCTCCAAGTTCGCGACCTCGGCGTCGTACTTCTTCTCAACGGCCTCCTTGTCGGCGGCGAAAGACTTCTCAAGGGCGGCGAGCTGCTCCTTGAGGGCGGCGGAGCTCGCCTCCAGCGCCTCGACGGACTTCGCGGCGGCGGCGTCCGTGGTCTTCAACTCATCGATCGTCTTGTTGACGCTCGAGAGCTGCTCGCTGAGTGACGACAGCTTGCCGTCCACCTCGGTCTTAACGGCATCGATGCTGTCCTTGTTCGCATCGATGTCCTCAGAGTAGTCCGTACAGCTGGTGTACGTGAATGTCAGCCCCGCTACGGCCAACATCGAAACTAATCTAAAAAATTTTTTCATAAAGGGTAATTGTTAATAAAAAAAGTTAAACATGTTACTCCCAGTAATAAATAAGTTTTCAAGCCCCCACGAGGGGGTATTCCATAACACAACGACAAATATATGGGTTTAATTTTTCATAAACAAGGTTTTTGATGAAGAAATCGCCGAAAAAGGGGCAAAAAACCATTTGTTACTGGGAGTAACACCCGTTTCTTGGGTTGAAACACTCTCCACACTCTCACAGAGGGACATCCAACGGCGGCCGGAGGAACTCCGACATACGGTTTGCATGCGGATTCCAACGGGAACACCATTTATTATTCGGGTTTTATTTGGGGTGGTATCAGGGTCAAATACTTCCTCTTCAGACGGCTTCAGACCCCGCGGTCACAGGAGATGCAACCATTCTACTCCTTGTACAGCAGGTACGGAGAGCGGAGGGTTTTGAATGTTTCAACATCGGAAACCCAGCGGGCGGAGATCTCGGCTGAAGAAGCGCCGGACTCCATCATCGAGCGGAACCAGTCAACGCCAGAGAGAAGCTCAAAGAAGTTGTTCTTGCCGAAAAACTTATCGCCCATATTCAGATTGCGGTAGGCGTCGATGACATATTCAAGATTGATCTTTTCCGCCCAGATGTCGGTGAGCGGCTTGCGGCGTAGATCCACACCGTGGCACTCCTCATCCGCAAACTGCGGGTTCTTGGCGCCGGGGATACTCCTCGGCACAAAGGAGAATGAACATCCCGTCATCGCCGGATGCCCGTAGGTCTCGAACGGAAACAGGGTGCCGCGGCCGAGGCTGACCACAGTCCCTTCGAAGTAACAGGTTGATGAGTACAAGTACACAGCCCTCATGTCCTTGATGTTTGGCGACGGAGGCAGGATGAGGCTGTAGCGGGTCCGGTGCGTGTAGTTCAGGCACGGAATCACCGTCAGGTCGCAGGCTCCGTTCTCCAGCCAGTTCTCACCGTTGATCATAAGAGCCAACTCTCCGAGAGTCATTCCGTGGACGGTAGTAATCGGAAGCCAACCGACACCCGACTTGAAATTCATGTCCAGAATCGGGCCATCGACATAGAAGCCGTTCGGGTTCGGCCTGTCAAGAATGACGACCTGCTTCCCGTCCCTGGCGCATGCCTCCATCAGATGATGCATGGTAATATAATAGGTATAATACCTCAGACCTACATCCTGGATGTCAACCACCAGCACATCGAACTTGTCAGTTTTCCCCTTGTCCGGAATCCTCGACCCTCCGCCATAGAGCGAGAGAATCTCTACGCCGGTCTTCCCGTCCACGCTGCTGCCGACATGTTCTCCGGCATCAGCATTGCCCCGGAAGCCGTGCTCCGGTGAGAAGATCGCCCTGACATCCACGCCTTTCTCAATCAAGACGTCAACTATGTGCCGGCCGTACTCTATCCTGCCGCCCGGAACGGACGGTTCAAGGAACGGAATCAAGGAAATCTCTTCGAATTTATTCTCCCGGTCAGTCGCTTCGACAGGCTCAGCGACCTGATGGCCCATCTGAACTCCTGCATCCGGTTGGCGAGTTTGCCGAACCGCCGCGACCGAGCATTCCGGGAAGCACCCGCCATGTTCAGCAAGCGCGTCAGCCAACTTCGAGCCGGTCACCTTGTCCCCGACTATCCCCGTCTGGTTGCTGAACACCGCCACCCTCTTCCCTCCCAGCAGCGGCAGGTACTCCTCGAATCTCTCGTCCCCAAGCACTACCTTTTTTGAATATGTCCGGGCGGCAAGCCCGTCTGTCAAGAATATCGATATTATTGTGATAATCAAAAATTTAAGATTACATCTCATAATCATTGGCTATTTTCCTGTCCAAGATACAAAATTTCGAAAATTCCTCAAAAAAGATTTGATTATTCTAAATATTCATTATCTTTGCGATGTCATTGTATTGTGACTTGGTAAATAAAAACGGACTTCTGTCCCTAAACAGAGGTCCGTTTTTTGAAAATCACCGAGGGGGAGGTACTTGAGAGGGAGCCGATTGTTCTACACCAAGTTATGATAATACAATGAAAAAGAGAACAATTCAAATCTTCTTTCACATCTCCATTAAAGTCGAGGTAATCAGACTTGTTCGAGTCAAGGCGTACAAACGCTTCCGTTTCGGCAAGGTTGAAAGAGTACGAAGCCACTATCGAAAGTATTAGGGTACTTATTGATAAATGCTGATACTCTGTGCCATAAGGCACTCTGCTTTATCCCCCTCGGTTTTTATTTTCGACAAATATATGTAAAAAATTCGGGAAATCTCACCGATTTCTTTAGGATATGGTCGGTCACTTCGACAAGCTCAGTGACCGGTTGGTAAGTCTGCCGAACCACTGCGACCGGCGGATCACTGCTCTGTAGGTACTGTGACTGGCGGATTACTGCAAGGAGCCGCCGACGAGATCGAGGATCTCGGATGTGATCTTTTGCTGGCGGCCTTTGTTGTACTCGAGGGTGAGGTTCTGAAGGAGTTCGTTGCCGTTGTCGGTGGCGAGCTGCATCGCGACGGTGCGGGCGGCATGCTCGGCGGCGGCGCTGTCCATCAGAGTGGTGAATATGCGGAGGCGCACTACCTTAGGGAGAAGAACCTGCACCAGAGCCTCCGGCGAAGGCTCAACGATCATGTCTGTAGCTTCGGTGGTTGGTGAGCTTTGTCGGACCTCCGGCGCTTCGACAGACTCGGCGACCCTGACCGTGTCGGGTTCAGAGGCGGAACCGGTAATCTTTCCGGCCTGGAGGTCAGCGGTGGCAGCGGCCAACGACAATGGCAGGTAGGTCTGTCTTGTGGTCGGCTGCGAAGAGGTTGATTTATAGTGATTATAAACCAGCTCCACTTTGTCAAAGCGGCCTGAGACAAAGCCGTCCAGAAGTTCCCCGGCCAAGGCCGAAGCCGCATCGTACGATGGAGAATCGGACAGCTTCGTAAAATCGGAAGGACTCGGGAAGCCGAGCTTCTTCATGGCTTCCGCCATCTTGCGGCCTACCGAATAAACCGTGATGTCAGAATCCCGAAGACCCGAGGCACGATATTCATTGATCACCGCCGCAGTTTCACGGATGGCGTTGGAATTGAACGCTCCGCAGAGCGAGGAGTTGGAGGCGAAAGCGACAATCGCGACCCTGTGCACATGCCTCTGAGCCATTAATGAATATGCTCCTCCTGATTCCGTATGACCCGTTTGGTCCGACAGGTTCACCAGCCGGCCAGAGCCTTCTTCAGAGGCTGGAGCGGAAATATTCACAGCCCCCATCAGGTCGATGAGCATGCCGTGCAGACGCTTCTCGTACGGAAGCATGTTCCCGATCGCCTGCTGCGCTCTGTGCAACTTGGCGGACGCGACCATCTTCATCGCCGAAGTGATCTTCAGCGTGCCGCTCACCGAAGCGATCCTATCCTTTATTTCCTTTAGAGATGCCATCTGACTTTATGAATATTACGCCTTGTGAGACTGTGCCAGAATTGATTTCACGACAGCCGCAGCCTCGTTTTCAATGATTCCGGCGATTGTCCCGTCAATTTTTCCTTCCGACAGCGGATCCAGGACATCCTTCTGATGCGCCGCCCTCATCCTGGTAAGGAACCCGGACTGGAACTCCGGAACCTGATCAATGGCGATCCCGCTCATGAGAGCGTGGGTGCCGCAATAGAGAATAGCGACCTGCTCCCCTACCGGCATCGGTGAGTACTGCGGCTGGATCAAGAGTTTGTTGTTCTTGCGCCCTTTGTCGATGGCCATCGCCGTCACCTTGTCCATGTCGGAAGAGAACTTCGAGAAAGACTCCAGTTCATTGAACTGCGCCTGGTCGATCTTCAGGGTACCGGCCACCTTCTTCATTGACTTCACCTGCGCGGCTCCTCCGACACGGGACACAGAGATTCCGACATTGATCGCCGGACGCTGCCCCTGGTTGAAAAGACCGGACTCAAGGTAAATCTGACCGTCAGTGATGGAGATCACGTTTGTAGGAATATAAGCGGACACGTCTCCGGCCTGGGTCTCGATGATAGGCAGGGCCGTGAGCGATCCACCGGCCTTGACCTTACCTTTCAACGAATCAGGAAGGTCGTTCATCCGCTCCGCGACCTCCTGCTGGTCAATGATCTTGGCAGCCCTCTCCAGAAGCCTTGAGTGAAGGTAGAACACGTCACCCGGGTAAGCCTCGCGTCCGGAAGGACGGCGCAGAATCAGGGAAACCTCACGGTAGGCCACCGCCTGCTTGGAAAGGTCGTCATAGACGACAAGGGCCGAGCGGCC
The DNA here is from genome assembly GCA_963642795.1 of Bacteroidaceae bacterium. Lineage (GTDB taxonomy): Bacteria > Bacteroidota > Bacteroidia > Bacteroidales > UBA932 > Cryptobacteroides. The sequence continues at coordinate 13,593 of CAVIHT010000036.1, read as the reverse complement.
TGTGTCACGGAAATATTCCCCGACAGCGGCACCGGCGAACGGCGCGAAATACTGCAGGGCGGCTGGATCCGCAGCGGTGGCGGCGATGACAACCGTGTAGTCCATCGCACCTTTGGCCCGGAGAGTCTCCACAATGTTCGCCACAGTGGAGCCTTTCTGACCGATGGCCACGTAGATGCAATAGACCGGTTTTCCCGCCTCGTAGTTGGAGCGCTGGTTGATGATCGTGTCGATGGCTATGGCCGTCTTTCCGGTCTGACGGTCACCGATGATGAGCTCTCTCTGGCCTCGGCCGATAGGAATCATCGCATCGATGGCCTTTAGACCTGTCTGGAGAGGTTCGGTCACAGGCTGACGGAAGATGACACCGGGAGCCTTGCGCTCAAGAGGCATCCGGGTCAATTCGCCCTCGATCTTTCCAAGTCCGTCAAGAGGTTCTCCAAGCGGATCGACAACTCTTCCGAGCATCTTCTCGCCGACATTGATGGAGGCGATACGTCCGGTCCTGCGGACAGTCATCCCTTCCTTGATCTCATCCGTCGGGCCAAGAAGCACGGCTCCTACGTTGTCCTGCTCAAGGTTCATCACAACGCCCATCACCCCGCTTTCGAATTCGAGCAGTTCCCCTGCCTCCGCGTTTGTAAGGCCATACATTCTGGCCACACCGTCGCTGACCTGCAAGACTTTGCCGATTTCCTCGAACTGGAGGGAGGTGTCGATGTCCTTCAGCTGCTCCAGGAGCACCTGAGAGATTTCACTTGGTTTTATGTTGTCCATAACTATCTTCAAAAATCTTCGCTTTATCGTCTTAAACTATTCTTCTGTTCTTTTCCACAAATTGACGCCGGATGACATCCAACTGACGTGAGACGCTGGCATCCATGACGCTGTCCTCGACCTCGAAGACGAAGCCGCCTATCAGGGACGGATTGACCTCGCTTTTCAGGATCAGCGTGCAGCCGGTCTGTTTCTCGATCAAATCCCGGAGACGGGACTCAAGGGTCGGACGCCGTGGTCCGGCAGGCTCAGGATTCAGCAGCGTGGGATCGGCGACCACAAGCCTGGCACGCATGATGCGGCGGGAGCGGTAATATTCAATGATGAAAGCAGTGAACACCAGACGCACTTCGCCGATGCGGCCGTTGTGAATCAGCAGTTCGATGAACTTCCGCAGATCGGGGGCGAGGGATGTCGCTCCGACAGGCTCTGCGGCCGGAGAAGAAGACCCGGCGACAGGTCGGTGAGCCTGCCGGACCTCAGAGACCGGAGAAAGCGCCGCCTCAAAGAGGGCGATTTTCTTAGCGGAAGCGACAGCCGGATCAATCACGGCACGGCGGAAATCCGCCACCTCGTCAAGAGCCTTTCCGAGGATCTGAACCTGAGCCGCCACCACCTCACCGGAACCGGTCTCGTCAACCAATTTCAGCAAAGCTGTGGCATAGCGTGTCGCGATAATTCCTGTGTTCATTGCATCAATTATTCAATCCCTTCGACGAGGTGACCTCATCCACAAGCCTGTCCACGAGGGCAGCCTGTCCATCAGTGTCCGAAAGGCTCTTCTTAAGAACCTTCTCCGCCACACTGACCGAAAGCAGGGCGACCTCCTTGCGGACATCCCGCAAAGCGCTCTCCTTCTCGGCGGCGATCTGCGTGCGAGCCTGCGCCAGAATTCTGGAAGCCTCATCCCGAGCCTGTTCCTTCGCCTGCCCGATGATGGCATCCCTCGAAGCCGCAGCCTCTTTCAAGATTCGGTTCTGCTCCTGCCTGGTTTCCTCAATCATCCGGGAATGTTCCTCGGCAAGGCCACGGAGCTTCTCCTCCGCCTCCTTCGCCGCCTTGATGGAATTGTTGATCCTCTCCGCCCTCTTCTCTACCGAGCCGGTGATCATAGGGAATCCCCACTTGGCCAGCACGAAGAAGACGATGCCGAAGATCAGCGTCATCCAGACAAGCAATCCGAAATCAGGAGTGATGAGTGACATCGCCTATTTCGCGATAAGACAAACGACGATTGCGAACAAGGCCGCACCCTCGATGAGCGCACTGACGATGATGGCCGTCATTCTGTAGTGGTCAGCCTTCTCCGGCTGGCGAGCCCCTGCCTCAAGGGAAGCGACACCGATCTTACCGATGCCGATGCCTGCGCCCAAAACCGCGATGGCCGCACCAATCGCCGCACCCAGCTTACCGAGTGACAGCCCAGCCTGAAGCAACATTGTTGAAAGTAACATAATCCTTTGGTTTTAAATTAATATTTATATTGAAAAAAATCTCTCTCATTCCGCCTCCGGCTTCGGCCTCGCCAGCCCGATGAAGACAGCCGACAGCATAGTGAAGACATAGGCCTGGATGAACGCCACCAGCAGTTCAAGGCAGTCCATGAATATTCCCAAAACAATCGCCACCGCGCCGAGTCCGCAGTTCAGGGCGGTCCCCATCTCCGCAGTAAGGAAGATCACCGCCACGACTCCCAGAATCATGAAATGACCGGCCAGGATGTTGGCGAAAAGTCTGACCATCAGACTGAAAGGCTTGGTGAATATTCCCACCAGCTCAATGGCCGGCATCAGCGGCACCGGAACCTTCAGCCAAGTCGGAACCTCCGGCCAGAAGATGTCCTTCCAGTAGTGGCGGTTTCCGGAGAAATTGACGGTGAAGAAAGTACACAGCGCCAACACGAGCGTCACGGCGATGTTGCCGGTGATGTTCGCTCCGCCGGGGAAGAACGGGATGATTCCCATAAGGTTGTTCAGGAATATGAAGAAGAACGCTGTCAGCAGGTAAGGCGAGAACTTCCTGTAGTCCTCCCCCACACAGCCTTTGATGACATCATTCTCGATCATCGTCACCAGCATCTCCATAAGGCCAACGCCGCCCTTCGGCGCCTCTTCACGGGCATCGTGCTTCCTGTACCACCTGGCGGTTCCCAGCACGATGAACAGCAGCAGGGCGCAGTTGATCATCAGTCCCAGCACGTTCTTGGTGATCGAGAAGTCCCACGGCCTGACCTCCGAGCCGTCGGCGGCAAGCTCGATGATCTTGTTCTCGTGCTTGCTTCCGGCCGGGGCGATGCGGAAACCTTCATATTCCCCGTGTTCCAGATGCTTGGAACTGAACGCATGGAATCCGTTTCCGGTCCTGCTTATGACGATCACCGGCAGCGGAATGCTGACGTGATGGCCGTTCACCGTGGTGATGTGCCACTCGTAGGAGTCACGGACGTGGCCGTAGAGATACTCGTCCATGTCGAAGGTTCCGCCTTTTCCCTCCGGGGTCGGAGAGTCCTCACGGACCACAGGTACTTCGACAGATCCGTCGGCCGGAGACAGCTCGGCGGCCGCGGCCAACGACAGCGGAAGCAAAAATCCGATGAATATGCTAATCCACTTTCTCATCATTGTTCCACGCAAGCGACAACGTGATTGTCATTGATTTCCACAAAGCCGGAAGATATGTCCACGCTTTCTGTCTTCCCGTCGGCCCGGTAAGTGACGCAGCCTTTCTCCAGCGAGGAGACCAGCGCCGCATGATTCCTCAGAACCTCGAAACGGCCTTTCGAGCCGGGAAGTTCCACGGAATCCACAACCGCATGAACCAGCGTCCTTTCGGGTGAGAGGACATCCAGAATCAACTCTGAAGTTTTCTCTGACATATTCTTACTTTGGTATATTCCTATTTCGCCTTCGCAAGGATCGCCTCGCCCTTCTTTATCGCGTCGTCCAGGGTTCCGACATTGAGGAACGCCTGCTCCGGCAGGTAATCGACTTCTCCGTCAAGAATCCTGCGGAAGCCGCCGATTGTGTCCTGAATGTCCACCATCACGCCAGGAACGCCCGTAAACTGCTCAGCCACAGCGAACGGCTGCGACAGGAACCTCTGCACACGACGGGCGCGGTTCACGGTCAGTTTGTCCTCGTCCGAAAGCTCGTCCATGCCGAGGATGGCGATGATGTCCTGAAGTTCCTTGTTCCTCTGGAGAATCTGCTTGACTCTCTGGGCGGTGTCGTAGTGATCCTGTCCGACGACGTTAGGGTCAAGGATACGGGAAGTCGATTCAAGCGGATCCACGGCCGGGTATATTCCCAACTCGGTGATTTTCCTGCTGAGGACCGTCGTCGCGTCAAGGTGCGAGAAAGTGGTCGCCGGAGCGGGGTCGGTCAGGTCGTCTGCCGGCACGTAAACCGCCTGCACAGAGGTGATTGAGCCGTTCTTCGTCGAAGTGATGCGCTCCTGCATCTGACCCATCTCAGTGGCAAGCGTCGGCTGGTAACCCACCGCTGAAGGCATTCGGCCCAGAAGGGCGGAAACCTCGGAGCCGGCCTGAGTGAACCTGAATATGTTGTCTATGAAGAAGAGGATGTCCCTCGGGCCGTCACCTTTGTCGCTGTCCCTGAAAGACTCGGCGAGGGTCAGTCCGGAAAGGGCGACCGAGGAGCGCGCTCCCGGCGGTTCGTTCATCTGACCGAACACCATCGCCACCTGGGACTTCTCAAGTTCCTTGCGGTCAACCTTGGACAGATCCCAATGGCCTTCTTCCATCGATTTTACGAACTCGTCCCCGTACTTGATGACCCCGGACTCTATCATCTCCCGAAGCAGGTCGTTACCCTCCCTGGTACGCTCCCCCACTCCGGCGAAGATCGAGAAGCCGTTGTGCTTCTTGGCGATGTTGTTGATGAGTTCCTTGATAAGCACGGTCTTTCCCACGCCAGCGCCTCCGAAAAGGCCGATTTTACCACCTTTCAGGTAAGGCTCCAGAAGGTCGATGACCTTGATTCCGGTATAAAGGACTTCCTGCGAAGTCTTCAAGTCCTCGAATTTCGGAGGCTCGCGATGAATAGGCAAGGAGTGGTCCTCGTTCATGTCGCCGAGACCGTCGATGGAATCCCCGACAACGTTCATCACACGGCCTCTGATCTGCGCGCCGGTCGGCATCGAGATCGGAGCGTGAGTGTTCAGAACCTTCATCCCGCGTCTAAGGCCGTCAGTAGAGTCCATGGCGACGCACCTCACGGTGTCTTCACCGATATGTTGCTGAACCTCAATGACCAAAGGCTTTTTGTCTTCGCCTCTGTCAACGTCAAGCGCATCGTGAATGCGAGGAAGTTGCGCTTCCTCGTCAGTCACCTCGAAATGAACATCCACGACCGGTCCGATGACCTGGGCGATGTACCCTGTTTTTTCTTTTTCTGCCATTTTTGAATATGGTTGTTAACGTGCCGCTCGCACGACGGTGTCCCACCGTTGAAAATTTTAGGCCAAGTTAGGCAATATTTCCCGAAAAGACAAAAAAGCGGACCGATTTTGACATCGAATCCGCCTTTTTAAGACTTTTTGACATGTTCGATAGTAAAACTACCGAAATTACCTTACTTCAATTTGGCATAGCCATACTGAGCGGTCTCGCCAAGCTCAATCTCGATCTTCATGAGACGGTTGTACTTGGCGATACGATCGGTGCGGCTGAGGGAACCGGTCTTGATCTGGCCGCTGTTGGTAGCGACAGCGATGTCAGCGATGGTGGTGTCCTCGGTCTCGCCTGAACGGTGGGAAGTAACCGTGGTGTAGCCGTGACGGTGAGCCATCTCGATGGCGTCGAGAGTCTCGGTCAGAGAACCGATCTGGTTAACCTTGATGAGAATGGAGTTGCCGGCGCCCATCTTGATGCCCTTCTCAAGGTACTTGGTGTTAGTCACGAAGAGGTCGTCACCCACGAGCTGGCACTTGCCACCGATGGCGGCGGTGAGCTTAACCCAGCCTTCCCAGTCTTCCTCGCTGAGACCGTCCTCGATGGAGTCGATAGGGTACTTGGTGATGAGTTCCTCAAGATAAGCGATCTGCTCCTCGGTAGAGAGCTTCTTTCCCTCCGGATCCTTGGCAAGACCGGTCTTGAGCTGCTTGTAGTCGTAGAAGAACTTGTCTCCCTCCTTGAAGCAGAACTCGGAAGCGGCGCAGTCCATCGCGATGGTGACATCGGCGCCCGGCTTGTAGCCCGCCTTCTCGATAGCCTGCATGATGCAGTCAAGAGCGTCATTGATGCCCTTAAGAGCCGGAGCGAAACCGCCTTCATCACCGACTGCGGTAGAGAGTCCGCGGCCCTTCAGAACCTTCTGGAGAGCGTGGAACACCTCGGCTCCCATCCTTACACCTTCAGCGATGCTCTTGGCGCCGACCGGACGGATCATGAACTCCTGGAAAGCGATAGGCGCGTCAGAGTGAGCTCCACCGTTGATGATGTTCATCATAGGAACAGGAAGCACATGGCCGTTGGTTCCGCCGATGTAGCGGTAGAGAGGAATGTCAAGGTAGTTGGCGGCCGCGTGAGCGACAGCGAGGGAAACACCAAGGATGGCGTTGGCTCCCAGATTGCTCTTTGTGGAAGTGCCGTCAAGTTTGATCATGGCCCCGTCGATAGCCCTCTGCTCAAGGCAAGACATGCCGATGATCTCAGGAGCGATCTTCTCGTTGATGTTGGAGACAGCCTTGAGGACACCCTTTCCGCCGTAACGCTTAGGATCGCCGTCACGAAGCTCAAGAGCCTCGTTCTCACCGGTCGAAGCGCCGGATGGAACGGATGCTACACCGATGATTCCGGACTCAAGTTCAACTTCACACTCGATTGTAGGGTTTCCTCTTGAATCAAGGATTTCCCTGCCAGTAACACGTACAATTCTCATGATTTAATGAAATTTATTAATTGATTGTCTTTTGTTGACTTTTTCAGACCTTTGTCGTCATTCTCAAAAAAAGGCCGGGGTTTGAAACCCAGCCTTTGTATGTTTTCAATTATCAAGCCAAATTACTTGACAAGGCAGACAGCCACACGGTTCTCCTCAGGAGTCTCGAACGGATTGACAGTGTCACCGAAGTACTCAGTGATGATCCTGTCCTTGTCGATGCCGGCGTTCACGATCGCCTCAGCGACAACCTCGGCTCTCTTCTGAGAGAGGAACTTGTTTCTCTTGGCGGTACCGGTGGCCTTGTCGGCATAACCGGAGACACGGACCTTGGTGTCAGGGTTAGCATTGAGAGCCTCGACGACCTCTTCGATCTTGAGCTGCTCGCTGTCACGGATGTCCCACTTGTTGATCACGAAGAGGACATTGCGGGTAAGCGACTCGAAAGCAGGAACGACCTCGACCTTATCCTCGACAACCGGCTCCGGTTCCGGTTCAGGCCTGACGACCGGTGCAGGTGCGGGAACAGGGGCCGGCGCAACAGGCTTGGCCTTTCCGAAGGTGAATGTGAGACCGGCAAGAGCCTTGATCTGGAAATCGCTCTTGGATCCCTTCTTGGAGTTGAAGTGATCGTCAATGAAGCTGCAGTTGCCTTCAAGGTTGAGTGCGAGAGCGTCAGTGAGTCTGATGTTGAGGCCGGCGCCGGCACGACCGGCGAACATGGCCTTCCCTCCGTCCCAAAGATATTCGCCATCGTTCGGGAAACGGCTCTTGAGATCATTGGCCTCGTCATTGCCGAAACCATAGTTCAAGCCGACACCACCGAAGATGTAAGGATTGAGGGTACGGTCGAACTTGTAGCCACCGAAGATCGAAGCGACATCGACCATGAGGTCAAGTCCTCCTTCAACATAGTTGTACTTGTAAACTGTGGCAGGTCCGGCGAGCGCTCCTTTGCCCTGCCAGCCGTTGACGTTCAGCCTCGCCCCGAACACCGGAGAGAACTGATAGCCAAGTGAAACAGCGGCGGAAGGAGAAATGAGATCGCCGAACGAAGTCTCACCGACTGTGTGAGCTGCGCCACCTTGAAGCTGCATAAACCAATAAGGATCAAATTCCTTCTTCTGCGCGTTCGCCACGGACAGAGAGGCCACAAGCGCAACGCTTGCAAGGATAGTCAGTATACGTTTCATAACTTTAATGAATTAATTGCATATTTGGCGATGCTAAATTACGACAATTTTTCCAATCTACAAAATATATCAAAATTTAGCCCTCCGCCACAAGCCCACAGACAATAGATTAAACATTTTAATAGCAAAAACCGATCAAAGCATCATCCTCACGACGACTCCAGATTAAAACGCTACTGCATTTTGTCCGACGAGGGAGCTGTTTCTCGGACAAATCATACGAATTTCTCCTTTTGTCCGGGCTAAAGCCCCCTGCTCCGGACAAAAAAAACAGGGATGCCGCCTATTGCGGCATCCCCTAAAGAGTTACTATTGTGAAATCGATTAGTTCTCGGCGATCTTAACTGTGATGTAGATATAATCCTCACCAAGTTTCGGAGCCTTGTTGTCGTAGTTGAACTTGTGCTTAAGAGTAACCTTGACCATAGCCTCTACATCTTTGACCATGTGAGCAGAGTCATCATTGTAGGTCAAAGTACCCTTCTCGGCGTCAAACACAAGCTTGGTGCTTGGAAGTGGTGTAACCTCACCACCTACCTTGACACTATCGTCAACCAACTCGAACTCCAGAGCCAAGTCATATCCAGCCTGGGCTCTCGACTGCCATACATCTGGAGCATAAGGGAACACAGATGAAGCCGCAAGTACAGTAACGCTCTGATTAAGCTGGTTGTACTCAGGAGAAAGGATTGAATTGACAACGAGATGCTTCCACAGATTCACCACTACCTTCTGGTAAGGAACCCTGTTCTCTGCATAAACGTTACCCTCAACATCGGTCTTGAAAGAGATCGGATCCTCAATATTAAGAGTGAGTTCCTTGGCGTCAATCTCCTTTCCACCATAAGTAAGGGTTGCCTTGACCTTAAGGTCACGAGCGGTGTAGGTACCCCAATCGATATCTTCCTTATCGATGCCACCATCAGAAGCTACAGCCTTAGGAGTTCCGGACACAGTCGGGATGTTATCATACCCCTTTGCAACATCAGTTACAGTCTCAACCGAGTACACAACTTTAAGATTTGTGCTGGCAGCACCAAAGCCTTCACCAGTAAGGCCAAAGTACTTGCTGAGATCATCAGTGAGAATCTTATAGATGTCACCGGTAGAGGCATCTTTCTTTCCCTTCAGCGTTACAGAAGCGTTACCGTCTTCGTCAATTGTAACGAGATCACGATGGTAGTCAAGCTTGTATGCAACAGGTTTGATTGAACCAGTAGCCTTGAATGTGTACTTAGGGCCATACCATGTCTGGAAAGCTGTCTCGAACTCGTACGTGTTCTTGAAAGATGTGACATCAGCCTGTGAAAGACGGATGTATGACTTGGTGCCATCGAATGGTACAAGTAATGTCCATTCCGGAGAAACAGGAGCCTTAGGGTTAACATCTGTGCGCCATACCTTAGGACGGTTCGCATTCCAAGTTGGAGCATCCGCAGCGATACCAGGAGTTTCGTTATATTCGAACCAGTCAGTAAGAGATTCCTTGAACTGAGCCACATCATTGAACGCTCCTGCAGGAACTGTAGCAAAAGCTTCAGTTACAGGATCTTTGGAGAGAGCGTTTTCTGTAGCGGCGCCCGGCTTGAACACAAGTTCGGTCTTTCCAAGCTGGATTTCCTTACTTTCAGGGCAAAGGCCGAGGGTCAACTTCATCGAAACTTCAACATCAGTGTAAGTAGCTGGATTCGCATAAGTGTTGACAAGCTCGTAAGTCTTGCCGGTAAACCATGTCTTATAGTTTGTAATACTTACAGAAGCAAGTTTACCATTAATGAAGGCAAGAGGGTCAATGTCAAGAACAGGAGCATTTGTCAGGGCTGCACCACGAGTATTATCATTAGTTACATTGTAGCCAGCACGATCAGTAGGTGTACGCTTAGTCACACCATCAGCCTCAAGAAGTACCTTCTTCAGGTCAAGCTTCAAAGCCGGATCATCCTTTGTCTCATCATAATTGTAGGTCAGCTCAGCTCTAAGCTCATTGAGAACCTCCTTGAAAGTCTTGTCGATTGGCTTAACATACGGCTTCCAATCAGGATCCGTCGTAGTAGGAGCGGTAGAGAGTTTAACTGCATTATCATAAGTCCAGTCCACGGTATATGGGTCAACAGTAATGGTAGCCTTTCTGTTGACGATCTTGTAAGAGATGGCCTTGCTGATATTGCTGATTACGACTCCGTTCACTTTCGCAGTAATCTCGTTCTTGCAAGAAGATCCTACAGAATTGGTAAGTTCGGCAACCTTCTTAGCTTCAGCAGTCATTGTGATGGAGTAATCCTTAAGCTGTTCGGCTTCAGCAGAAGGCTCCAACTTATAGTACTTGCTGAATGCAGGAGTTGATGCGTTTGACTTGTTATAGTATGTTGCTTTTTGAGAAAGAGCCGGAGTAATTTTATCCTCAGACACATTAAGATACTCCGCTGCATCCTCGATGGTCATGTATTGAGTGCCAAACTTAAGTCCGATCGAATAGTTCTTAAATGGCGTAAACAATGCGTCGTCCTCTGAAACAGACCAAGCCTTCTCTGTAGCAAGTTCTGCGGCTGTAATCTCCTTATGGTTGATGAAATCATAGATGCAATAAGCATTTGTAAGATCGCAATCATTTGCAAGCTTAACACCTACGAATGAAGACTCAATGTAGTTACCAATCTCAACTTCATTACCATTAATAGGCTTCTTGGTGTCTTCCATCACACGCAGAGAGATGGCGAACGGAGCCTTGCCAGTCGCAAGGTCACAATTCACGCCTGTAGTGAACTTGGCTTTAACATTAATACGGCCTTTGATGGTCGCATCTGGCGTAATGATAGTCTTATCAGCCTCATTAGCTGCCTCAGCACGAGAACCTACCGTAACAGCAACAACAGAAGCGTTGTCCTCTGTAATAGTATTGGCGAGCTTCGCAGGATAGACATCGAATGATGCCTCAACAATCTTCTCGTTTGAGACTGGTGTCTTGGCAGCACCTACATAATAATAATGTACGGTTGCGTTCATGTCGTCATACTCAGGGACGAACACAATGCTCTGGATACGGTTCAAAACGATGCCAAGGACATCATTGAGAGCGTCACTGAGGTCATCGCACCTATCGTTAAGATCTTCCACGGCTGGATAAAGAGCGGCATAGATTGCCTTGTAAACATCGCCATTCTCCTTGCAGGAAATCTCGATGGCTGTCTTGAAAGCCGTATTGAACTCACCATTGAAATACTTGTCGAACTCCTCCTTGAACTTTGCGATGTCAAGCTTGTTATCCAAAGAATCCTCAATAGCCTCGAACTTGGTCTTGATAGCACCTGCACTGGTGTAACCCTCAAGTGCCTTCTGGAGAACGTCCACATCGGTGCGGAGAACACCAACTTTCTGGCTTGCGTCGTCAGCGGTGGCCTTTACAGCATCAATCTTGCTTATGATCTCAGAGATCTTAAGATCAGAGTCATACTTGGCGGCAAGAGGATTAAGTTTGCTCTCGATAACATCAAGACGGCCAGTGATCTCACCAATCTTTGTGTTGAAGTCAGAAACCGTCACATAACCATTAAGAGTCTCGGTGAGATCTGTCTTCTTAACGTAGTTAGGAAGATCCTTCTCAATGGTGGAAACCCTTCCAGCCAACTCTGTGGCGTCTGACTTAAGACCTTCAATAAGTTTGTTGAGAGCGTCAACATCCTTCTGGTGGTCCTCCTTTGTCTCAAGTGTGGCAACGGTCTTCTGAAGGTCGGCCACCAGGCCGTTGATCTTCTCGATAGACTCGTTCGTCGCACTCTTGAACGCGTCGAACTGGCTCTGCAAATCGTCAACACGGCCGTCAACCTTGTTGATGTCCTCAGAGTAGTCCGTACAGCTGGTGTACGTGAATGTCAGCCCCGCTACGGCTAACATCGAAACCAATCTAAAAAACTTTTTCATAAAGGATAATTAGTTAATAAAATGTTAAACATGTTACTCCCAGTAACAAATGGTTTTTGCCCCTTTTTCGGCGATTTCTTCATCAAAAACCTTGTTTATGAAAAATTAAACCCATATATTTGTCGTTGTGTTATGGAGTACCCCCTCGTGGGGGCTTGAAAACTTATTTATTACTGGGAGTGACACCTTATTCCATCTAAAGATACTCTCTGGACATTCCACACAAGCATATTCAAGAAAGGATGAATCGGCGGGACATGCTGTTTGCATGCAGGCGGGTGTCCAGAGAAGAGTTGATCCATTAAAAATTAGTGAGGAGACGGGCATTGCGCATTCTGTCGAGACGGTCTGAGCCGCCAAGGTAGTGCTCGGTGACCATGAGACTGGAGTGACCGAGAGATTCTGAGATGAATGTAAGATCTACACCTTGACGCAGGAGAACTGTAGCGAAACTATGGCGCGCCGAATAGGTCGTGAACCTTGGGATGCCCAGTTCTTCGGCGATCTTCTTCAAGGCGTTGTTGCACATGCTGATGACTTTCCGGACAGTGTTGGAGATGGAAAGCATGTCGGTCGCCCCTTCGGCATAGTCAAACAGCAATGTTTCAGGGTTTCCATCGAAGGGGTTGCCCCAACGGCGGAGGATGTCAAGCATCTCCGGGGTGATCACCGCACGGATGATCTTGGAGCTGCCGTAGGCGTGAGCTGTCTTGGAACGAAGGAAACAGATTTCCCCGTCCACTATATTCTTATATTTAAGGAACAGCATGTCGCGGAAGTTGATGCCGTTGCAAAGGTAGGAGAAGAGCCACAGGTCGCGGTAACGCTCCCTCGAAGCCGGGCCCGTGTAGGCTACTATTTTACGAATATGGTCGTACGAGAGAGCGAGGCTTCTGGAACTGCCCTTCGGGATGATGTACTTGCCACGGCCAAACGGGAACAACGCCTCTTTTACAAGACCTGCCGCCGCTGCGTCGTTCATCACGCAGCGCAAGGTTTTCATGTAGATGCTTATCGTGGTCATCGCCTTATTCTCTTTCTTTAGGAAATTCTCGAAGGCGTTGAACCATGAGACCGACAACTTACTGAATAAGATTTCCTTACCTGCGAATCTCTCAACGTTTTTCAGGGTTGTACGGCATCGGTAATACGAATTTATCCGTCCCTCAATGTGAAATTTGGCCATCATCGACTCAAGCGCTGCGTTTAACGTCCTGTCAACGGGTTTACCCATTCTTGCCTCAAGAGTCTCGAACGAGAACGTTCCCTTTTCAAGCAACGCTTCAACTTCCGCGCTTATCTGATTGAATTTCGTGATGATGTCTGCGTGACAATCTGGCATCCTCTTGGAATAGGAGATCCTTTTCCACTCGGAAGCGGGGAGGTCAACCCCTGTCGGATAATACTTCTGGATCCGGCTGTAAACCACTTCGATCTTGACCGGGAACACACCGGATTTCTTTGCTCTGCGCCTGTCAAGCACAGCGATGACGGAGACTCCGTCCTTGGAGATTTTTAACATAGCATTAATTATTTATGGGTGAATAATTTGCATACGATTTATATACACAATCAGCCGGGCAAGGCCTACGGGGCTGAAAATGAATTTGTAGAGATGTATGCAAGGGTCTGCGTATGTAAACGTGGGTACAAAAATCAGGCAGGGCGGCACAGAGGAGAGGTGAGGTGGGACGGGTTGCAGGACTGGCACAAAAAAAAGGAGTCCCGACATCGTGATGATGTCGGGACTCCCCGAAGTACGGCGGCGACCTACTCTCCCAACTGGTGTGTCAGTACCATCGGCG
>CAVIHT010000035.1:0-20942 GCA_963642795.1 Bacteroidaceae bacterium | reverse complement strand
AAGGATTAGCTGAAGGGAAAGCTAAGGGGAAAGCAGAAGGCAAGGCAGAGGGCAAGGCAGAGGTGGCCAAGGCGATGCTTCTTGGCGGTATGCCTGTGAAGCAGATTATGCTGTTCACGGGGCTGAATGCAGAGCAGATTGAGGCGTTGCGATAAAGTTCCGTGATAGATAAACGATTAGTAATCAATCATAAAAACGAAGTCCTTTAGCAGAGACTAGCTAAAGGACTTCGCTTAATGTATTGCGGGATAAAGACTTACCCTCCACCGACAAGTTACTTCACCTTTGCGGTAAGTGAGTACGGCTTGTCCTCCGGCTTTTGGCCGCGGGCCTTGTTCGGTTTGGAGGCCATCACGAACTCGATCGTGCCGCCCTGGAGGAGGTCGTCGTGGGTGATGTAAAGTTTCTTGCACTCTACGCCGTTGCGTAGAACCTTCTTCACGTAGCGGTTCGTGTCGCTCACTCCGGAGGCCTTCACCTCAAGGGTCCTGCCGTTCGGAAGGGCGATCTTGACATAAGGAAGGTAAGGAGCGCCGAACACGTACTGGTCGCTTCCCGGGCAGACCGGATAGAATCCTAGTACACTGAAGATGTACCAGGCGGACATCTGGCCGCAATCATCGTTCCCTCCCAATCCGTGAATGTCAGGACGGTACATCCTGTTTATGATCTCTCTCATCCAGTACTGCGTCTTCCACGGCTGGCTTGTCCATGCGTAAAGATAAGGAATATGATGGCTCGGCTCGTTTCCGTGAACGTAGCCCCCGATCAGGCAGTCCTTCGTGATGTCCTCGTTCGTGGCGTAGGCATATTCAGGAAGGTCGTGGTAGAAGAGTTCGTCAAGGGCGGAGACGAACTTCTTCTCGCCGCCCATCAGCTCCATCACGCCGTACACGTCCTGGGGGGCGTGGAACGAGAAATTCAGCGAGTTGCCCTCGATGAACCCCTCTCCCATCGTCTGCATGATGTCAAAATCCTTCTTGAAGGTCCCGTCGGCGTACTTCGGACGGGCGAAACCAAGCTCGGGGTCAAAGACATTCCTATAATACCGCGCGCGTGCGAGATATTCATCGGCAACTTTCTTGTTGCCGGCGAGGCTGGCGGTGTGCCAGACGGTCCAGTCGTCGTAGGAATATTCCAAAGTGTTGCTGGCTGCGGTGGAGATCTTGTCGTAAGGCACGTAGCCGAGTTTCATGTAGTCTCCAAGCCCGGCGTACCATGGAGCCTTTGAGGTCGTCACCATCGCTTCCAGCGCCCTGTCCCGGTCGATGTCAAGTCCCTTGGTGATCGCGTCCGCCAGCACAGGCACGGCGTGGTAACCGCTCATGCACCAGTTCTCGTTGGCGCAGTGGCTCCAGACAGGCAGGAATTTCAAAACATTCTGGTCATAGTGAGCCAGCATCGACTCCACCATATCCCTATCACGATCAGGTTTGAACAGAGCCAGGAACGGATGCTCGGCGCGGTAGGTGTCCCAAAGGGAGAAGACCGTGTAGTTCGTGAAGCCGTCGGCCTGGTGGATCTCGTGGTCAAGGCCTCTGTACTTTCCGTCCACGTCCATGTAAACCGACGGATTGATCATCGTGTGGTAGAGCGAAGTATAGAACATCTTCTTCTCGTCTTCGGTTCCTTGGATTTCGATCTGGGAAAGTTCTCTGTCCCAAGCGTTTGAAGCCGCTGAGGCGATCTCGTCGAAAGACTTGCCGGATGCCTCGGCCGCAAGGTTCTTGAGGGCTCCCTCCGCCCCCGTGGCCGACAGAGCCACCTTTACGGTCAGCTTAGGATCCTTTGACGTGGCGAACTTGAACCAGGCCACCAGCTTGCGTCCGGCCATCGCAGGGAAGTTGCGGTACTGGCCGAACTTGCTCCAGCCACCTTTATAATTAATCTTCTCGCGGTCCGCGTAACCATATTCAGAAATAGGCTGTGAGAAGGAGATCGCGAAGTAGGTGTAGTTGGTGCGGGCCCAGCCGTTGGTGATGCGGTAGCCGGTCAGCAGGGTGTCGTTCCGCACCTGCACCTCAGCCCAGAGGGTCTTGCCGTCGTAGTTGTAGATTCCGTGGATGAGGTCCAGGATCACCTGGCCGTCAGTGCCTTGAGGGAATGAATATTCATGGATTCCGACTCTGGTGGTGGCTGTCAGACGGGCTTTCACGCCGTAGTCGTCCAAAGTCACCTCGTAGTAACCCGCCGAGGCTTTCTCCGTGTCGTGCGAGAAGCGGCTGCGGTAGCCGCTGTCGGGATTGTCACTTGTGCCTGGATTCAGTTTAAGCGCTCCGGTGGTCGGCATCAGCAGGATGTCGCCCAGGTCCGAGTGACCCGTGCCGCTGAAATGGGTGTGGCTGAAGCCGACGATCGTCGGGTCCGAATAGCGGTAGCCGGCGCAATATTCATAGACCCTCGGTTGGTATTTCCCGTTCACATTGTGGGGGATGGTGTCCGTGTCGGGACTCAGCTGAACCCCGCCGAAAGGCACGCACGCCCCCGGGAAAGTGTGTCCCATCCCGTCGGTTCCGATGAAAGGATCGACATAACCTGTCTTTGATGAAGGCTGCTGCGCGGCTGCTCCGACGCAGAGAAGCAGGGCAAGGCCTGCGTGTAACCAGTTAGATTTCATACTCCAAATATAAGAAAATCTATTGTTATTTCTGAGAAAATGGTTAGATTTGTCTTTGCCTTTCTATAAAGTGTGACTTGTGGAGTAACTGTTAAATCGGTTTATAGGGGGGGGCAAAAGATTGCTTAAAGTAAAGAGAGATAACACTTTAATTAAACAACAATTTTTATAAAAACGTTTATGTCTTTCAAAAAGATCGCAATGACGCTTGCGCTCGTCCTCGCATCCGCGGTGGCTTTGGCCCAGACCAAGACCGTCAAGGGTGTGATCTACGAGGAGGAGACAGGCGAGCCTATGCCTGGAGCGACGGTTTCCGTCGAGGGATCCACACGAGGCGTGATGACCGACCTTGACGGTACGTTCGAGCTGACCGGTGTCAAACCGACCGACAGGCTCAAGTTCGAGTGTCTCGGAAAGGAGACGCAGGTTCTGGCCGTCGGCACTATGACCAACTTCATCGTGAAGCTGAAGAACGCGGCGAATGAACTTGACGAGGTGACTGTGGTAGCCTTCGGTAAACAGAGGAAGGAGAGTGTCATCGGTTCCATCTCCACAGTCGATGTGAAGACGCTGAAAGTCCCTTCCAGCAACCTCACCACCGCACTGGCCGGAAATGTGGCCGGTGTGATCGCCTACCAGAGGACAGGTGAGCCGGGTCAGGACAACGCCGACTTCTTCGTCCGTGGCATCACCACCTTCGGCGCCAACACCAGCCCTCTCATCCTCATCGACAACATCGAGCTTACTTCCACCGACCTCGCCCGCCTTCAGCCGGACGACATCGAGAGCTTCTCGATCATGAAGGACGCCACGGCGACCGCCCTCTACGGAGCCCGCGGAGCCAACGGTGTCATCTTCGTCACGACGAAGCGCGGCCAGGAGGGCCCGGCGAAGATCTTCGCCCGTGTGGAGACATCGATCTCCGCCCCGACCGATGTCGTGGAGCTGGCCGACCCGGTGACCTACATGAAGTCCTACAACGAGGCGATCACCACGCGCGACCCTCTGGGTGAGCTGATGTACTCCTACGACAAGATCGAGCAGACCGGAAAGCCGGACGCCAACCGCCTCATCTACCCGGCCAACGATTGGTACGAGATGCTTTTTAAAGACTATGCCACAAGCTACCGCGCAAACGTTTCAGCGCGCGGTGGAGGCAAGGTTGCGACCTACTATGTGTCCGGAGCCTACACCGAGGACACGGGTGTTCTGAAAGTTGACAAGCGCAACAGCTTCAACAACAACATCGACGACAAGAACTACACCCTGCGCTCCAACGTGGACATCAACGTGACCCCGACCACGAAGCTGGCTGTCCGTCTGACCGGCAACTTCAGGGACTATCAGGGTCCTCTGAACGGAGGTAGCGACGTTTATCGTCAAGTGATGCACTCCGACCCTGTGCTCTTCCCTGCCTACTACCCGTCGGACGACGAACACGTCGGCATTCAGCACATCATGTTCGGAAACTACGAGGACGGCTCCTACATCAACCCTTACGCCAACCTCGTCCGCGGCTACAAGGACTACCAGCGCTCGCAGATGATCGCCGCCGTGGAACTCAATCAGAAGCTGGACTTCATCCTCAATGGACTGAGTTTCATGACCCTGTTCAACCTCACGAGGCTTTCCGAGTACAACGTCTATCGTTCGTTCAGCCCTTATTGGTACACCCTTGACAGCTCCGACTCCTACACGGGAGAGTACCACATCCGCAGGATCAACGACTCCGGCACCGACTACCTGACCTATTCGGAAGGTGCGAAGACCGTGAAGAACACGATGTACTCCGAGTCCCGTCTGAACTACGCCAACTCCTTCGGCAAGCACGATGTGACCGGCCTTCTGGTCCTCACGGCAAGCGAGTCCCTGACCGCCAACGCCGGATCCCTCCAGCTGTCCCTGCCTTCGCGCAACGCCGGACTCTCGGGACGTTTCACCTACGGCTTCGACAAGAGGTATTTCATCGAATATAACTTCGGCTACAACGGTTCCGAGCGTTTCCACAAGTCCCACCGCTGGGGCTACTTCCCTTCCGCGGGTCTGGCGTGGATGGTGTCCAACGAACCGTGGTTCAAGCCGGCCTCGAAGGCTGTCAGCAACCTCAAGCTCCGCTATTCCTACGGTCTGGTCGGCAACGACAACATCGGATCCAGCTCCAACCGCTTCTACTACCTCTCTGAGATGAACATGAGCAGTTCCAGCAAATCCGCCGCGTTCGGTGAGACCAGAAACGTGGGCTATTCCGGCATCGATGTGCTCCGTTACGCCAATGAGGCCATCACCTGGGAGAAGTCCTACAAGACCAACTACGCCCTTGAACTGGGTCTGTTCAAGAAACTGGACATCATCGCCGAGTACTTCACCGAGCACCGCACCGACATCTTCATGCAGCGCGCCGACATCCCTAACACGATGGGTCTCCAGGCTTCGGTCTATGGCAACATCGGAGAGGCGAGGGCGAAGGGCATCGACATCCAGGCCGACTACAAGCAGGCATGGGCGAGCGGCCTGTGGGCTTCCGCGAGGGCGAACTTCACCTACTCCACGAGCAAGTACGACGTTTACGAGGAGCCTACCTACCCGGAGTCTTACCGCCAGCATGCCGGCTACTCCCTCACGCAGACCTGGGGCTACATCGCCGAGCGTCTCTTCATCGATGACGAGGATGCGGCCAACAGCCCTTCGCAGGCGGCTTTCGGAAGCCAGTACGGCGGAGGTGACATCAAGTACACAGATGTCAACGGCGACGGAGTGATCACGACGGCCGACCGTGTCCCGATCGGCTATCCGACATCCCCTGAGATCATCTACGGTTTCGGCGTGTCCCTTGGCCACAAGGGATTCGACTTCTCGGTGTTCTTCCAGGGGCTGGCCCGCGAGTCATTCTGGATCGACGCGTCCAGCGCCTACAACACCTCGACCAACAAGTACGGAACGGCTCCGTTCGTGAACAACGGGCAGCTGCTTCAGGCCTACGCCGACAGTCACTGGAGCGAGGACAACCGCGACATCTACGCCCTTTACCCTAGGTACAGCGCCTACGAGAACTACAACAACACCCAGGTCAGCACCTGGTGGATGAGGGACGGATCGTTCGTGCGTCTCAAGCAGATGGAGTTCGGCTACACCCTTCCGCAGAAGCTGACCAACAAACTCCACATCGACAATCTCCGCGTCTATTTCCAGGGCAACAACCTCTGGTGCTGGAGCAAGTTCAAACTCTGGGATCCGGAGCTTGCCGGAGAGGGCTTCAACTACCCGATCCAGAGGACGCTCAACATCGGCGTAAACGTCACTTTCAAATAATCCTTGACTATGAACATTCGCAAACATATTAAAGAATCATTGGTCTGCGCCGCCGCGGCGGCCTTGACGCTCTGCCCGTCAGGATGCAACAGCTTCCTTGACGTCGTGCCGGACGACGGACTTCCGTCAGTCGAGACCGCATTCAACCTCAGGTCGTCCGCCATCCGCTATCTCGCGACCTGTTACTCCTACATGACGCTGGACGGCGGAATGAGCTACGACCCGTCTCTGTTGGGCAGCGACGAGTTCTGGGATCTCTACGGACGTACCACGACGGACACCTACGGACGCGTCTCCTCGGTGATGACTAACATAGCCAGAGGCTACATGACCGCTAACTCGGTCTTCGCCAACGACTGGGCATCGATGTACGAGGGCATCCGCTGCTGCGACATCCTTGTGGACAACATCTCAAGGGTGCCTGACATGGAAGAGGAGGAAAAGGCTCAGTGGATCGCCGAGGTCACGTTCCTCAAGGCCTACTACCATTTCAACCTCGTGCGCAAATGGGGTCCTGTTCCGGTGATCCGGAAAAGCCTTCCGATCGACTCTTCGGTGGATGAGGTGAGGGTGCACCGTGAGAACATCGACACCTGTTTCGACTTCATCCTTGAACTCCTTGACAAGGCCATGCCTGACCTGCCTCTGGTCAACCCGTCCGTCGATGAGTACGGACGGATCAACAGGGCTATCTGCGCCTCGTTCAAGGCCAAGGTGGCCGTCTATGCCGCCAGCCCTCTGTTCAACGGGAACTCCGAGCAGGCCGCTTTGGTGGACACCGACGGCACCACGAGACTGTTCCCGGAGAAGACGGACGACGAGAAGCTCGCCCGTTGGACTGCCGCGATGGAGGCCTGTGGGGAAGCCATCGGCGTCTGCGAGGAGGCGAACCTCGCCCTGTACACGGGTGACGACATCACCTACAGGATGACGGACTCCCTGAAGACGACCCTTACCCTTCGCAACGCTTTCAACCAGAAATGGAACAGCGAACTGATCTGGGGCAACACCCAGTCTCCTTCCGATAAGATGAGTATGTACCACAGGCTCTGCATGCCTATCCTCAACGGGTACACGGACATGCTCGGAGGCTACATATTCATCGGCGTTCCGCTTAAGATCGCGGAGCAGTTCTACACCGTGCACGGACTTCCGATCTCGAATGACTCGGAGTGGTCCAACATCAACCCGATGGATCTTCGCATCGGCGACGAGCAGCACTCCTACTACATCCGCACCGGCTACACCACGATCAAGCTCAACTTCGACAGGGAGCCGCGCTACTACGCCTACCTTGGCTTCGACGGCGGCAATTGGCTCGGCCAGCTCGGCAACTACAACGACCTCCAGCCGGACCAGATCTACTACGTGAGCTGCAGGATGGGTGGCACCCATGCCAAAAGGGGCAACCAGACCGGTCCGGTGACGGGATTCTTCCCGAAGAAGCATTTCCCTATCCAGGCGACATGGACTGGCAACAACTCGTTCACGGGATCGTCCACCAACTGGTACCCGTGGCCGATGATCCGCCTGTCTGACCTGTATCTTCTCTACGCCGAGGCCATCAACGAGGCCGAGGGTCCGGACGGGGCGCACAGCGAGGAACTCTTCAAGTACATAGACGCTGTCCGGGAGCGTGCCAAGATTCCAGGGGTGAAGACCGCCTGGGACACTTACAGCAACAGCCCTGGCTACTACAGGACCAAGGTCGGAATGCGCGCCATCATCCACCGCGAGCGTTTGAACGAACTGGCATTCGAGGGTCAGAGGTTCTATGACCTGCGCAGATGGAAGGAGGCTTCGGCCGAGTACCAGAAAGGCATCTACGGCTTCGACGTGGTCTCCTCCAAACCTGAGGACTACTACGTCAAGAAGTTCATCTACGAGCAGAAATTCGGCTTGAAGGACTATTTCTGGCCGATTCCGACATCCTACATCGAGGTTAACCCTAACCTTGTCCAGAACATCGGTTGGTAATTGATTTGAAAAAACCGCAATGAGAATGAAACACATCATCATAAGGTCAGCCGCCATTGCCGCATCCGCCCTGCTGCTTCTCTGCTGTGCGGAGGAGAACCACGGCAGGATCGACCAGCTTGACGGGGATCTTTCCGCCCCGCAGCCTGTCAAGGTCACGAAAGTCACTCCGACAAGCGGCGGCGCCATCATCCGGGTAGAGATTCCGGACGACAAGAACATCAAGGGGGTTGTGGCTACCTACCTCCGGGGAGGCGAGGAGGTCAACGCCAAGATCTCCCGCTACGTTGACAGCCTTGAGGTCGAGGGTTTCGCCGACACCGACGAACACGAGGTGCAAGTCTGCTCCTTCAACATCAACGAGGACAAGTCCACCCCTGTCCAGATCAAATTCAACCCTCTGCCTCCGGCAATCCGCACCGTCGTCCCGACGATGGTCGCCACAGCCGGCGGAGTGAAGATCAAGATAACCGGCAACGAAGGCAAGTCCGACCTCGCCGTCTGCCTTCTGCGGGACGCTGACCTCGGCAACGCCGACAAACCGGTGAGCCAGATAAAGTGGAAGGAGGTCACAACCCTGTTCACCGCCAGCAACGACATCACGCTCACGAGGCGTGGTCTGGAGCCGGAGGACGCGGTGTTCGGAGTGTACATCCGCGACCGCTGGGGCAACATCTCCGACACGACCAAGGCCGTGCTGACCCCGCTGCCGGAGGTGAAGATTCCTAAGACAGGATTCTCCTACACTCAGGGAGCGGTGTACTGCAAGGACGACAACATCTTCGAGATGGAGTCCGAGCGTAGCACCTACCCGGTAAAGGGCCTTTGGGACGACTCGGGACACTCCTCCTCGCCTCACTTCCTTGCCGTTGACAAGGTGCCGATCCCTTGTTGGGTGACGATAGACCTTGGCTGCGTGGTCGAGATCAGCCGCATCGCGACCCTTCCGCGAATCGGCTATCCTCAACTGTTCGGCGACGGCCATCCACGCAACTTCGAGTTCTGGGGAAGCATGGACCCTACCGGTGAGAAAGGCGACGGAGAACATGATTTCGACGACACCTGGTTCTGCCTCGGCAAGTTCATCCAGAACAAGCCTTCCGGCTACGAGGCCGACGGCTCTGTCGGGACAATCACCCAGGAGGACACCGATGCGTTCAACGCAGGCAACGACTTCGAACTCAACAGCGATGAGTATCCTCACGCCTACGACCACCTGCGCTACCTGAGGATAGTGCTGACCTCGTTTGCGGCCTGGGAGATGCCTGACGCCGCCAATTCGGCCATCCAGTTCGGCGAGGTGACGCTCTACGGACGCGTGGTAACAGAATAATGGACTAAACGATCATGAATATGAAAAATAGAATATTCCCTCTCCTTGGAGCCGCGGTGTGCGCCGCCGCTTTGGCGGTTTCCTGCGGCGGTCAGGATGAGATTTACAAGGAATGGGTCAAGAAAGGCGGCTACGACTACCCGGCCAAGGCCATCAACCTCTCCTCTGTCTCCGGCTACAAGAACGTCATCGTCAGCTGGGAGAAGCCGATGGATCCGGCCGTCAAGACCGCCACGATCTTCTGGGACAACAAGGCTTACTCGCTGGACATCGACTACGCCGACTACCCTGACGGTAAGGTGTCCGTCAACGTGGACAATCTGGAAGACAGGTCCTACACCTTCGACATCGTCAACTACGACGAGCTCCGGAACCAGTCCCTCGCTGCCGAAATCACCGTTTCCCCTTACGGCGACGGCTGGATGGTATCCCGCTCGGAGCGCAGCATAAAGAAGGCGGAGATGAGCGAGGACGGCCTGAGCGCCATGATTGTCCTCTCCAAGGCCACGGACGAGATGATCGCCACCCGGTTCCGCTACAAGAACCGCAATGACGAATGGGTTGACTGCGAGACTGTCCTGAAGCCGGGACAGGACACCGTGGTCTTCCCGGGAGCCCTAAAGGGCAAGAGGTTCGAGTACTCCTCCTCTTTCTGCCCGACCGCCGGCAAGGACACCGTCTGGAACAGCTGGCAGAGAACCTCGGACGGGATCTCGTACGCTTTGGACGGAAAGAGATGGAATGTGGCTGTCACAAAGAACCAATACTTCGGCGTCAATGTGGCTGACAACATCTTCGACGGCATAAATGATCGTTCCGCGTTCAGCTGGCACAGCTCCAAAACGGATGGTCTGAAGGATATGTTCCCTAAGATCCTTTCAATCGACACGGGAAAGTCAGTGGGGGAGGAATATTCTTTCACCCGGTTCGAATTTTACGAACATCCGGATCAACCCACCATGCGCTACATCAAGGATCTCGTCATCTATGTCGGGTCTGAATATTACAACCCGGATGACAGCGACTACCTCAACAACTATGGCATTCCGTTCATAGGCACCCAGTTCAGCACTGCCGGTAAGGTTTCTTCCGCATCGGCCACCCAAGGATCTACCGGACGCTATTTCTCAGTAGTGTTCAAGAACTCCTGGAACTCCAAGGACGGCTTCATCGACCTTTGGGAGTTGGTGCCTTACGGTTATATTCCTTCACAGGCTGATTAAGCGTTAAAAAAATAACCGAAACAGATTTTTTAGTTCAACTTATTTATTTTCACGCTTACTAGCGACAGAAATTGATGAAAATGTTTCATTCCATATTGATTGCGCTTTTCGTGCTTCTCTCCGCGGCGACTTCCTGCAAGGAGAAGCATGAGCCTACCCCCGAACCGGAGCCGGAGGTTCAGGCGGCCACGTTCACTGCCACTCTTGACGCTTCCGCCGGCACTCCGTTCAAGACTTTCTGGGCAGAAGGGGACGCCATTCAGCTCATCGGAGTCAAGGACGGCAAATCCACGACCGAGACCGTCAAGGCATCCTCGGTGTCCTCGGCAAGCGCCACATTCGCATCAAACGGCAGCATCAAAGCCGACTGCGATGAATATTACGCCTTCATCGCGGAGACAGGAGTGACCGGATGCGATCCCGCTTCCTCATGGACGGTGTCATCTTCAACCTATTCATCCCGTTCCATCGCCGTCGCCAAGTGCGGCAAAGGCGGAAAAACCTTGAGTTTCAGGAATATGTTCTCGTTCCTCAAGGTAAGCGTCTCTGACGCCTACGTCAAGTCCATCGAACTGCAAGGCAACAACGATGAGGAACTGAACTACGATGTCACGGTCTCGACCTCTGATTATTCCGTTTCTCCGGCCGCAAAGCCCTCCTTCGAGGCGCAGAAAACCATCAAAGTCAATGTTGACGGTGCTGGTGACTGCTACATCAGCCTCATCCCGGGAACCGTGCTTGCCCAGGGCTATACCGTCACAGCCCGTGACGCTTCGGGCAAAGTCGTCAGCAAGGCCGTCTATCCGGACAAGCTCACCGTCCCGAACGGGAAGGTCATAACCGCAGGAGAACTTCAGCCTGAAGCGGTCGAGTTCACCGCCTCCTTTGAGGACACCACGACTCCGGAGTTCAAATCCACTTGGTCGGAAGGAGATGTGATAGAGGTGGCCTGTCTTGAGGGCGAGACCCTTGTCACGGAGACCATCAAAGCTTCGGAGATTTCTTCCGACGGTCTGACCGCAAAATTTGTATCCAACGGAACTCTCCCTTCCGGAGCTTCAGGCTATTACGCAATGATTCCGGGCAGCGGAATCGAAACTTACCAGAAGGCAAACTGGTCAACGGGCAACCTTGACGGCACCTCCGTGGGGAAGCCTTCCGTCACTGTGGCGAACTGTACGGACGGCTCGGGCAAGTTCGTGTTCAGGAACGAGTTCTCGCTCCTTGCTTTCTGCGTTGACGAGCCCGCAGCCTCCTACGTGGTTCTTGAGGGCAACAACTCTGAAAAAGTCAGCAAGAATATGCTCGTGTCGTTCAGCAGCCAAAGCGTCAACGGCAACACTACCCCGGCCTTCGAGTCCACGACTTCCCTGACGAAGACCATCAAGCCAGGGGAGACTTTCTGGTTCGGACTTTATCCTGGTCTCAAACTCTCCAAAGGCTACATCTTGAAGGTTTACAACGCCGCTGGCAAGCAGATCGGCTATTCCAACAACCCTTCCGCTCTCACGGTCGAGAAAGGCAAGGTTTACAATGCGGCCAAGTTCGTCATAACGGCTCCTTCGGTGAAGACAAAGGACTTTGACGCTACCAACATCGTCCTTTCCCTTGGAGTGGTGAGCGACGTGCACATCAACCAGCAGGCGCAGGCGAACAAATGGAAATCCGCCCTCCAGCAGCTCAAGGCGAAGGTGCTTGAGAATGACTCCAACGGCATGGCCGGAGTCCTCGTTGTCGGAGATCTTATCGACAGCCCGAGCAACTCACAGCTGAGCCTCTTCAAATCGACTCTCGAATCAGAGATCGACGTGACTAAAACCCCGATGATCTACACCATCGGCAACCACGATGTTCCGAATTACGCCTGGGCTTCGACAATGGTGTCCGATGTGGCGTACATCAGGAATATGTTCGGCGACAACTATTTCCTGGCGGACAAGGATCAGTCAATGAGGACAAATTACGAAGCCCGTCACTGCGTTGTCGGGGACTATCACATTCTCACGATTTCCCCGAACGGCGACAGCCCTATCGCCTATGACCCTGCGGCCGTCTCCTGGCTTGACCAGCAGCTGGCGGCCATAACTTCCGCCGAACCGGAGAAATACGTCATCGTGCTCACTCACCCGATGATCAAGAACACCGTCTATGGCAGCCGCCTGGGAGAGGAGGGAGGAATATGGGAGTCCACTCTTCCGCACTACTGGGCGACAGACGTGCTGACCCCTGTTCTGAAGAAATACCCTCAGGCGGTGGTGTTCGGCGGACATCTGCATTTCCCTCTGAACGACCCTCGCAGCGTATGGCAGGGGGACTTCTCAGTCTTCGGATGCGCCTCCGTGCGCTATATGGCCCTTGAGAACGGCAAGTACGAGGATATGTCAAGCGCCACCGTGATGAAGGACTGCAACGACTTCTCGCAGGGCAACCTGCTCCAGTTCGACGCCAGCGGCAATATGCGTGTCCTGAGGATGGACTTCTACAACAAGGATGTCATCGGGGAGCCAATCGTTTCCTCCTACCCGACATCCGGCAAGAGCCACCTGACGAAGTACAACCACACGACCCTAAGCCTTGCCAACTCGGCTCCGTCACTGTCAACGCTCAGCGTGGATGTAGCCGATGGGGTCGCCACGGCTAAATGGGCGGCCGGCACGGATGACGAGTTCGTGCATCACTATGTGCTGACCCTCAAGAAATCCGGAGTGACAGTCGCGACCAAGAAGATTCTCGCCGACTTCTACAAGAGCGCCAAGACCACCGGGATGAAGAAGGAGTGGACACGCTCCCTCGGCAGCCTTGAGGACGGCTCCTACGAGCTGACCCTTGAGGCTTACGACTCCTGGGACGCCGCAGCCACACCGCTCAAGAAAACCTTCCAGATAGGTGTTACTTCCAACAGTCTCTGGACAGACGACAAGTCCGGCTCCAAGACGGTTTCCGGCGGTGTCGGCAACGCCTCGCAGGACTGGCTGACCTATTCCGACGGCACGCTCTCCTGGACGGCCAACACCACGGGCAAGCCAAGGACGGCGACCATAGCACTTCCTGGCGGTACTGAATATTCAGTCACCCAGATTTCCGCGGAAGACTTCAAGGGAGGGTGGACATTGTATTCCAAACTGTTTGATCCGCACAAAACGCTCGGTAAAGGCACCACCATCCTTGGCTATGCGGCCTCGTTGACTTTCGGAGGGCCTCTCAAGGCCGAGGCTTTGAAGGATGCTTCAGGATCCGAACACACTAACAACCTTGGTGTCAAGGGACTTTACCTAAATGCCGTGATGGACGCCGTGGTGGAGATCGACTACACCGGACAGGCCGTCAATTTCGGGATATTCCTGGACAGACGGACTGCTCAGGATGCCGGCAACGGCAGTTATGTGTCGTTCCTGCCTGAGTTGAACCAGACAAGCGGGTGGGCTTCGGGAAAATATAATTTCGCTCCTGGAGCGGGTGTCTTTTCCGACAGCGATTACGAGTGGCTGTGGTTCAGTGTAAGTGATGACTTCAACACCTTAAGGTACGTGTTCAAGGACAAGGGGCAGAAAACCTCCAAGGGCAACCACTACATCTGCGGCATCTCCTGCGTGAAGGCGACCTCCACGAACGCATCCACTTTGGCTTCTGATTATGATGTGATCTATCAGGCCAATTTCAACAGCAGCGACTCGGACGGAATGTACTTCGTAAGAAATTAAGAATTAATCTCTAATCACAAATTTTATACACAATGAAATCACACTTGTTAACACTGGCCGCAGCGGTCGTAGCGACATTCGCGTTCGCCGCCTGCGGGGAAAAGGATCCCGGTTACGGCGATCCTTCCGTAAAGGTTAATCCGGGTGAATTGAATTTCAAGGTCGAGGGCGGATCTGAAACCGTAGCCCTCACCGCGACGGTCGGTTGGACTGTCGAGAATTCAGCATCCTGGGTGACTGTTGAACCAATTACAGGAGATCCTTCCAAGGAATCCCAGTCTGTAAGAGTGACTGTGGGCAAAAATGAGGGCGTGGAGCGTACCGCCACCGTCACATTCAAGCAGACGGAAGGGACCCTCTCTGCGAAACTTACCGTCAATCAGGACGCCTATGTTCCTGAGGTGCAGACCATAGACGTGGCATCGATGGCAAAGTTGACGAACATCCACAAGTACCAGCGCTTCCAGCTTACGGGAACCGTGAAGAGCCTCAAGTCAGACGGTTCGTTCAACCTCGTTGACGGCACCGGCTCCGTTCAGGTCGCCGGCCTCAGCGCAAGCGAGGTGGCCTATGGCACACAAGGTGGCAAACTTGACAATGTCAAGGAGCGTGGCACCGTCACCATCATAGGCTACTACGATGGCGGCAAGGTGGTCTATGCCTACCTTGTGAAGTACGAGGAATATTCAGAGCCGAGTCCTGACACGGCCGCGACAAAGTCATTCCCTTATACCGCCGACTACAACTCCGCCGAGAACGGCGTGATTGTCAACAACCAGGTGTTCCCTGTCGTTTTTGACGCCCTTTGGTCTTGGAGCGCCAACACCGGTTGGCAGGCTTCCGGAAACAAGAATGACGTGGACTACACGACCGAGGCCACCCTCTATACCGAGAAGATTGACCTTAAGAACGCCGAGAAGCCTATCCTTGTCTTCGAACACATTGTCGGCAAGACTTTCGCCAACCTTGATGTGGCGAAAGAACAGACTTCCGTATGGGTCAGGAAGGAAGGCGGCGAGTGGAACAAGCTTGCCATCTCTTTCTCTTATCCTGAGGAGCTTGGCGAGAAGACGACTTCCGAGGACATCAAGCTTGATGACTACATCGGCTCTGTTGTCCAGATCGCCTTCAAGTATGTCAGCGACGAGAGCAAGTCCGCTGGAATCTGGCAGATTCTCAAGGTCGAGGTCAAGAAGAACGAGGAGCCTACCCAGCCGGACAACTCATCCGGTACAGAAGACTATGACAAACCGGGTTGGGACTGGAATAAGTAATCCTTAATTGAATACAAGATGAAAAAGACTATAAAAATGCTTTTTGCAGCCGCTTTCGCGATAGTTTCAGCGGCTTGCGCCCGTGAAGAAATCTTCGAGAACGAGCCATCCAGAGGGGAACTCAGGACATTCACCTGCGCTTTGGACGAAGATGACGTCCAGACAAAGACCGACATCACCAAGCAGGGTAAGACAGTCTGGAAGGAGGGCGACAAGATTCTTGTTTCGAACGGGACCGAGTCTGATACCCTTACTGTGGGTTCACAGTTCGCCGGTCAGAAATACTTCGAATTCTCCACAACCCTTGAGGGTAAGATTTACGTAGTTTACCCATACTCCGCCGCAAAGGAAATCAAGGACGGCAAGTTCACTCTTGAGATTCCGGAAGTGCAGAACGGAGAGTTCGGCAGCGCCAACATCGCTTGTGCCATCGCCGAGGACAGGTACGTCAAGATGAAGAACGTTACAGCTGTTCTCAAGTTCAGAATTCCAAGGGAGGTGACGACTCCTGTGACCGCTGTGACGATCACTTCCGTTGACAACAGTGTCGCGGGGCGGTTCAATGTGGATTTGACCGGCGAAACCCCTGTCATCGAGACTCCTGCCGAGAATGTTTATTCTTCGGATGTCACCGTCAGGACAGACGGAAACAACGGTAACAGTTTCTACGCCACTGTCATTCCCGGCACTTACAAGGCCGGTTTCACGATGTCGGCTGTCACGCTTGACCTTGACAAGGCCACGGAAAGCAAGACTACTGTCTCCGATAAGGAACTCAAGGTCAACGCTTACTATGACCTCGGAAGCATAGGCACCGAACTTAAGCCTTTGGGAGGCGATGGCTCCGCCGCCAATCCTTATCAGATCACCAACTACGCCGAGTTCCTTGTGTTCACCAATTATGTGAACGCCGGCAACACGATGCGCGGCAAGAGCGTCAAACTGATGACCGACATCAAAGGTGTCAGGACTTCCATCGGAAGCATCAAGTTCGACAGTAAAGGAATTGTTCTTGGTGTCGATGGCCAAGGTGGAGTAGGTAATGAAATCAGTGTTGGAAACATTCCTTTCCAAGGTGAGTTTGACGGCAACGGCAAGACGGTAACTGTCAATCTGGACAACACCTCCGCCACTGCGTCCGGTCTGTTCGCGAACGTCTCTGACTCCGCTTACATCCACGATCTGACTGTAGCCGGAACCGTTACGTCCAACTACAAGCACGCCGCAGGTCTTGCAGGTTTTGTAAGAACCAGAACAAAGGACTACAGCAAGGTCTCCATCAGGTTTGTCAATTGCAAGAACACCGCTACGGTGAATGGTGTCAACTACGCCGGCGGTCTTATAAGTTGGGTGGACAACACCAATAAAACCCTTAATACTATAGAAATCAGCAGCTGCTACAATGAGGGCGCAGTCACCGGTAACAACCTCTATGTCGGCGGTGTTGTCGGTTATCTCGCCTACGGCAATCTCAGCAAGTGCTCGAATTCCGGTGCGGTCAAGTCGACTGTCTTTGTCGGCGGTCTTGCCGGCTACGCTTATCAGGGATCCATCCTTGACTGCACCAACAGCGGAGAGATCACGGCCACCTACACGGCCGGTTATTTCTACAGTTCCAGAAAATGGAACGGTGCGAGCAAGGCAACTTGGAACGCTGATTATCGAGGCGGCGCCGCAGGTGTTGCGGCTTACGCCCAGAACGTAACGCTCAAACGTTGCTCTAACTCGGGGACTATTGCCGGTGTAAACAAGGTCGGCGGTGTTGTAGGCGCGATCTACTGGACAAACGTCTATTCATGCAGCAATTCAGGCAAGGTCAGCGCCTCTGAGGAGGCTGCCGGCGGAATAGTAGGTTGGGCCATCATCAAGGCGCTTGTCTATGATTGCCGCAACACTGGAGAGATTTACAATGTAAAGTATCAGGCAGGCGGAATTGTAGGTCAGGCTCAGACTAATGGCAATTATCCTATCTACATTCTTAAATGCACTAATGAGGGTAAGGCCACAGTCGGCGGAAACGGCGCCGCCGGAATCCTTGGTTATGCACAACCGTTTAATAATATAGCCCAGATTTACATTGACGGATGTGTCAATAAGGCCGAGATTTCCGGACCGTCATATTCAGGAGGCGTTGTAGGGGCGGCCAATCCGATATATACTTCCAAGACATGGGCCCGTATGGCCATAAGAAACTGCGAGAACAGCGCGAAGGTGTCCGGTACTGCAACCGGTACAAAGACAAATGTTTTTGTGGGCGGCATTCTTGGAGGTGCCATGAACAATTTCATCAATCAGGGCATTGACATTTACAACTGCTTGAACACTGGTGATGTCGTTTACGGTGACTCTACCGCTCTTTATCCTAATGCCGGCGGAATAGCCGGAAGACTTTGGCAAGGTGCGAATGTCGGAATATTCAATTGCTACAATTCGGGCAAGGTGGGTCCGGTGGAGGGGACTCCTGTGGCCGGCGCTTTGTATGGAGGCGTTATTGGATATTCACAAAGTGGAGCCGGATCAGGGCCTCGTTTGGGCAATAATTATTATCTTGACTCATCCTGCGGTCAGATGACAGGCAAGGACTCCAAATATTCAGATTGGGGCTGTAATTCCGCGGTTGATGTCAATGGAGTATTCACGACTGCCCTTTTGTACAAAGATGTAAACTACGACAAGGTTGTGGACATTCTCAATGCCTGGAGAAACGGCAATCTGACTTACTATTCCTGGACAACCGGCCCTAAGTTCGTCTATCCGTCCTACGCTGATTTCGGCAGCGGTGACTATGACCTTGACAACGGTGGTGAGATCTAATTATGGGAGGAATCAATATGAAAAAGAAAATATTCGCGTTAATCGCTCTTGCCGCCGCTTTCGTCGGCTGCTCAAAAGAAGCATCAGAGACTCCTTCTCCGGTTGTTGAAGGACAGAAACTTGTAATCACCGCATCTGTCGGTGATCCTGCGACAAGACTTGGCTACGTTGAGAACGACCGGAAAGGGTTCACCGCCAAGTTTGCATCGTCCGAGAAAATCAGCCTTTATTTCCTGAATGCTGACAATTCTGTGGCGCTCAGCCGTGACTTGAGCATTGACGAATATTCCATCTCCGATGATGGAAGAACTGCCAAGTTCGAAACCACAGACCTTGTCATTCCTACGGATGCCGTAAAGCTTGCCGCTTACCTTTATTCCGGCAGCGGTTCTGTCTATTCAGATGAGAAAGCCACGACAGACCTCAGCCTTCAGGCTAATTTGGGTGCCGCTCTGTCCCACCATATTCTTTATGCCACGGCGAATGCCGCTGACATAAAGACCGATGCGGACGGTGTTGCCGTGGCGAATCTTAAGTTCGCCTACAAGACCACGCTTCTTCGCTTCACGTTGACGTTCCCCGAGGATGTCAAGGTGACAATGGACGACAAGACCGCCATCACTCTCTCAAATGTCAACGGCACAGTGCATAATGCCCTTGACATCGTCTGGGGAGAATTGTCTGAGACAAGTGCCAAGGGAGACATCGTCTTCTACCCTACGGACACTCTGGACAAGAAGAACGTAGCTGTCGCCTATGCTTGCGTCTGGGCAGGAGACAACCTCAAGGACAGCAGGCTTTCCGTCGCTCAAGGTGATGACACCTACAGCGTTGATCTTGAACTTAAGAAGGAAACTCTTGAGGCGGGTAAGGTCTATGATGTGAAGAGGACACTGACGGCGGCTCCAAAGCCTGTTTCAATGTGGGCAAATGATGATGCCGCTTCGGTTGACTTCAAGTATAGCGGAGGGGAGGATCTCACAAACGACTGGCTCAGCTGCAAGTCCGGCAAGATCTCCTGGTCAGCAAACACCACCGGCTCTCCTCGTACCGCTAAGCTTGCTTTCAAAAACGGCGCTTCCTTCGAACTCACCCAGTTCGTCGCCGCCGACTTCAAGGGTGAATATACCTTGACCGCCAAGATTTTCAATAACGAGAAGTCTTCTTTCGCCACGGCGGGAGACAAGCAATCCGTGAATGTGAAGATAGGCGATCCGCTTAAGGGGGAGACTCTTAAGGATGGTGCCGGCAACGAACACGTCAATGTTCTCGGGATTGATGGATTGTATCATGCGGGTCTTATCGCAGATGCTGCGGTAGAGATTGACTATGCCGCACAGACTGCGAAGTTCGGTGTCTTTATGGATGCCCGTAAGGCGCAGAAAGACCCGTCTCCTATTGCGGAAAATGCGCCGTATGTGGCCTTCCTTCCTGAGTTGGGTTCTACATGGACGGCTCCGAACGGCTTCGGCTCTCCTTGGTTCTTCTGTGCCGCCGATCTTGGAGATCCTGACTATGAGTGGATTTGGTTTGATGTCGCCGCGGATGCGAAGTCGTTCTCGTACACAGCGAACAAGCCGCAGCAGATCACTGTGTCCAATCCTGGCAACTATGGCAAGTACATCATAGGTATCTCTGTCAACACTTTTGCTACAGAGGATGCCACTTTCGCCAACGCTGTTCCGGGAAAGAATCAGGCAACGAGCTACAACATCATCTATCAGTTCAATACCGACAAAAACAATATCGGTATTGTCTTCGAAAGGAAGTAGTGAGGTTCATTGATGGCCACTTCTCCACGTGGCCCTATTCCGTTCCGGGCGACCTGTTGAGGCCGCCCGGATTTGTTATATTCATTGAAAATTATCTTTGCAGGTATGACTTGAACTCTGCGGAAAGCCGATATAATTTTAACTTTCCGCATTGTTTACCGAGACAAACCTTGCTGAAAGTCGATTTTTTTTAACTTTGCGCAGGTTATCTTGATTTTGTGCCTGTCATCTACACGGAAAGCGAGTGGAACAACCATAGGGGCACCTTGTTCTATCATAATGCTCAAACTGCTTCTCAATCAAAATTATTTAGCGAAGAACGAGGAGAGAGGGATGATTGCAAGCGACCGTAAAGCGCCCGTAAACGACTATAACCGAATATATTCATAAATTCCGCCGTCCTAAACCGCCCTACTGCTTTTCGTAACTTGTTGAACGTCAGCAAGTGGTGTGCCACGTATTGACATTCAGTCGCTTATCAATTTCTCTTTAGTTGATTTGCCCCAAAGACGATTGTGTTATCCATTGATTGTAAGTAGTTTACAAAATACGTAATACCCGAATGTGTATCACTACCACCCCTCCCTGTGGTGTGACCTGCCCTCATAGAGGAAACGGTGACATCCTTCCCCTTGATTCTGATTAATCATAGGTTCCTCTTCAGACTCTGGCATAACGATTACGAATACAAGGTATTATTTTTTCTTATGCGGTCTTTCCGGCCATTTTCATCTTTCTCACCGGTCACGTAGCTACGGCCACGCTCCCTCTTCCAAAACCGGGGCTGTCTCGAAAATCCCACATGATAAAATACGGGAACCATTTTTAAACTGCTTCTAAGTAATGATTAAAAAGTAAGTTGGTAAGAAAAATATTTATGTTTCTTAAGACGGATTTTCTGTTTCTTTTCATTATTTACGTT
>CAVIHT010000034.1:0-21238 GCA_963642795.1 Bacteroidaceae bacterium | reverse complement strand
AGGACTTCACGGTTATTTTCGTTTCCGGGGATACGGACAAGGACATCCTCCATCCGCGCGGCCATCGTCTACTCGCTCGTCGACAGCTGCAAGGCGCCGGAAGTCGACCCCCGCGCCTGGATGGAGGATGTCCTGCTCAGGATGACGGCCTGCGGGAATGACCGCACAGCCTTGCGCGAACTGCTGCCCGACAGGTGGGAGAAGGAATCAAAGTGAAATCAACTTCATCGAACTTTGCCGAACTCGCTCCAACTTTGAAAAGTTCGGACAAACTGGTGCAAGTGCTACCAATCGGAATCAATAAAACAAGACGTCGTTAGTCGGAGGCTTACACTTCTTCTCAAGTGTTTAAAGAGATAAACTCTGCTATTGGTATTCTGAGTAATATCATTCTCGAAGATAGTGCACAAACTTTTACATATGAAGATTTGTAAGCGTTCACTTCTCCGCATTGCCCTGTGAAAGATAGTGCGGATCTTTGCCTGAACGAAAAAATCAAAAAAGTCAACTTTTATCAAAATGCTCAAGTCGCTGAAGTTCAGTGGCAAAGCGGTAGCATGCGGAAAAAAATGGACGCGTACATCTAGTCATATAGGGGCGTTGTCAATAAGATGTGTGGAGGAAGTTCTAATGCAAAAAA
The DNA here is from genome assembly GCA_963642795.1 of Bacteroidaceae bacterium. Taxonomy (GTDB): domain Bacteria; phylum Bacteroidota; class Bacteroidia; order Bacteroidales; family UBA932; genus Cryptobacteroides. Next base: position 20,598 of record CAVIHT010000034.1, on the reverse strand, counting down.
TACTAGTTATCTCTCAACATTTTACGCCTGAGTTTTTCCGAGGCAATGACATTGTGGAAGACTTGGCTAAACGCGGGTATGAGGTGACCGTGGTAACTGGAATACCGAACTATCCCAAGGGGAAATTCTTCGAAGGATATGGGCTTTTCAAGAGGCGCAGAGAAGTCATCGATGGAGTCAAGGTCATCAGGATTCCGATTGTCCCGCGCGGGAACGGCAGCAAGGTGATGCTTCTGCTGAACTTCCTTTCTTACGGTTTCAACGCCTCGGTGTTCCTGTTTTTCCACCTCATCGCCCACAAGTATGATGCGTGCTTTGTGCAGCAGACTTCGCCAGTGAATATGGCGCTGCCCGGGATCTGGTTCAAGAGGTTGACCGGAAAACCGCTTTACTGTTGGGTGCTGGATATGTGGCCGGAGAGCCTGAAGTATGCCGGACATATCAATAACAAGTTTATTCTTGGATATTTTGGGAATATAGCTCTACAGATGTTTAGAGCTTCTAACAAGCTTCTGATAAGTTCTCGTGGATTTGAGAAATGCATTCTCTTCCGGGGAGATTTTAAGGATAAGATTGTCTTTTTTCCGAACTGGGCAGAGGACGTGTTCACAAGTGACTCTTCGACGGTAACGATTCCCGCTTCGCCGGAAGGTTTCAAGGTGATGTTCGCGGGTAATGTGGGCGAGGCTCAGGACTTTGAGCATATCGTTGAGGCGGCTGAAAAGTTGAGAGAAGACGAAGGAATCAAGTTCGTCATTGTCGGAGACGGTAGGAAGAAAGCTTGGCTGGACCAGCGGATTGCAGAGAAAGGCTTGGAGCAGTATATCGTGACAATGGGACGTTTCCCGGCGGAGGCGATGCCCGCGTTTTTCAAGGCGGCGGATGTGATGCTGGTGTCACTGACCGACAACGAACTTTTCCGTCTCACTGCTCCGGCGAAGATTCAGGCGTATATGGCGGCGGGAAAGCCGATTGTGGGGATGATTAGCGGAGAAGGGAACGCCCTCATCAAGGATTCCGGATGCGGAATCGCAGTAGAAGCCGGGGATGCCTCCGGACTTGTAGCCGCAGTACGCAGGCTTAAGGCTTTGCCTCCCTCAGAACTCGCCGAAATGGGCCGTCGAGGCCGGGAGTATTGCCGACAGAATTTCGACAAGAAGATGCTGCTGGACAAGCTCTGCCAAGTGATGGGCTAATCTATTTGCTTATGAACTGGATAATGATAATAGCTGTGATAATCGGGGCGTTGGGTGCCTTGGCGGCGGTCCATTGGATATATTTCAAGATTCTGAAGATAGCCTTTGTGAAGGGATTGGTGGATAATCCTGATGCCCGCAAGCTCCAGAAGCGGCCTGTGCCGGTGGTAGGAGGGCTGGCGGTGTATTTCGGGCTGCTTGCCGGGGTGTTGCTGGCGTCCGCGTTCTGCCAGCTTTTCATGTTGGAAGAGATACACGTCTGTCTGTTTCCCGTGTTCACGGCGATGAGCGTCATGCTATATGCCGGGGCTATGGATGACATTCTAGGCTTAAGCCCGCGTTCCAGACTCTTCATCGAGATCGGCGCTATTCTGTGTCTCGTGTACTCCAGCGGGATGTGCATAGACATGTTCCGCGGTCTTTGGGGCATCTGGGAGTTAGGCTGGTGGATCGCGGTTCCTCTGACGGTGTTTGCCGGTGTTGGCATTATAAACGCCGTGAATATGATTGACGGTGTGAACGGGTTGTCGAGCGGCTTGTGCGTCACTTGCTGTGTGCTGTTCGGCATCGCGTTTGTCAAGGCGCGGGATGTGTCCAATGCGGTACTGGCGTTCACGATGGCGGCCGCGCTGGTCCCGTTCTATATACACAATGTGTTCGGAGCCAAGTCGAGGATGTTCATCGGTGATGCCGGGACGATGGTGATGGGGACGCTTATTACCTGGTTTGTGATGTGTCTGCTGAGCAAGGAGAACGAGATACCGTACTATGTGAACATGAGGAGCATCAATATTATTGCGTTCGCGTTGTCTGTTCTGGCTGTCCCGGTGTTCGATACTCTTCGTGTGATGACGATGAGGGTGTACCATAAGAGAAGTCCGTTCCGTCCCGACAAGACCCATCTCCATCACGTGTTTGTGAACGCCGGCTTCAGCCATTTCTTCACATCGTCCGTGGAGATTCTCCTGAATCTTCTGATCACGGGAATATGGGCGCTGAGCGTTGTCCTTGGTGCCGGGATGGACGCCCAGCTGTACATCGTGATAGTGGGCGCCGTCTTCTTTGTCTGGGGGACGTACGCTTTCCTGCGCTATCATGCGAAGCGCCATACGGAGTTTATGCACAAGATAAGCGGATATAGTGTCCGCACGCATCTTGGACGCATCTCATGGTGGAATGCTCTCACGGGGAGGCTTGATTCATATGTTGATTATCCTCTGCCGAAGGTTCAGAAGACAGACATGGATGAACACATCGGCCGGATAGACGGAATCAACTGCAAGGAGACGGATCGTAAGGCCATTCTGGAATATATGAAAGGTAAGGCTGAGGTTCACGTGGATGACATTATCGCCAACAGCGGAGCCGAACGCTTGAGGGTTTATCCCATACTGTTTGAGGAAGAGCGGAGCGGTTATGTGGTGGTCGTGAAAGCCAACCAGTGGGGAGCTCCGGAGATTGTGTCGTTGAAGAGCGAGGTCTAACATACACGGAATGAGGGTTGTATGATGAACTGCAAAGAAATTGACAGAGAGAAGATAATGTGTTTTATCGCCACCAATGGTTAAGAGTGTCTTGTGGAGGATGTTCTCAAGGAAAGCGGTGCGGAGCCGCTAAGGGTATATTCGATTCTTTTTGAGGAAAATTTTGCTGGGCGCATAGCTTATGTTGAAGTAGGTCCTCTCGGTGATCCTGTGTCTGTGTCGGCGAAGGTGTTGTGCAGGAGGTTGTGGACATAATAGGTGTGTCCGTCAAAAAGGTCGTAGGCCAGTGCGGCGGCTTCGCCGGAAATCTCTCTTCCCGCGTTTCGGAATTGTGAGAGGATGAAGTCGATATGAACATCTCTGTCGGTTCGGTCAAGGAAGAGTTGTTCATTGTCTGAACATAAGAACGAAGCAGTGCTTCGACATTAGGCGTATTTTTCTGCGAAAATAATTCGGCTTTTTCAATTATACAAATTCTATTATAGAGATCCTATAATTGGCGGACATCCCGGGTGCGTCCCTGCTGATGGACAGCGGCCGCTTACGGGCATATTATCCGGAAGTTAGAACAAATCAACATGATTACCGTTACCAAATTCCTGAATGAGAGGATGGACTCGGTGCTGAAGGCTGAAAGGAACAATGACAGCATGGTCCACCTCTACCACGTCAATGACTCCTGGTCGGCTGTGGAGAAGTCGGCCTACTTCCTGTCGCGGCTTGTGCCGTGTGATGTCATCACATTGCTGGCGAAAGGCCACGATGATGCCCCGCCGGGGCAGATAGTGCTTGCGAGCGTGTCGGAAGAACGGCTCGGCGCGGCGAGAGGTGGCTTCTCCGTGGTGTGGAGCGGAAAGGATTATCTGGTCCTGAAGCCAAAGAGAATCCCCGCGGGCTACGACAAGTGGCATCAGGAGAACATCGTCGATGACCTTGACGACGAGGATTTCGAGGATTGAGCGCAAAAAAAAAACACCGGACGGCTCCAAGCGGAACTGTCCGGTGTTTTTTTTAGCGCTTGCTATACTCTCTGGCCGTAGGAACGGTCGGTGGTGTTGACTGTGATCTTGTCGCCCTGGTTGATGAAGAGAGGAACCATGACTTTTGCTCCGGTCTCAAGGGTGCATTCCTTCAATGCGCTGGTGGAGGCGGTGTTGCCCTTCACGGCAGGCTCCGTGTAGGTCACCTCAAGGGTGACGTAGGTAGGAAGCTCGCAGGTAAGGCACTTTTCCTCCGGCTCGACGACGAACATCATCTCGACGTGCTGACCCTCCTTCATGAGGTCGGCGTTGTCAACCACGTCGTGAGGCAGGTGGATCTGCTCGTAGGTTTCCTCGTGCATGAAGTTGAATCCGTCCTCGTCCGAGTAGAGGAACTGGTAAGGACGTCTCTCAACGTTGATGACATCGATCTTCATGCCCGCGGTGAAGGTGTTCTCAAGGATCCTCCCGTTCTCAAGGTTGCGGAGCTTTGTCTTTACGAATGCCGGACCCTTTCCTGGCTTGACGTGCTGGAAATAGACTACTTGGCAAGGCTTGCCGTTGTAGCTGATATAAAGGCCGTTCTTAAAATCTGCTGTTGTTGCCATAAAATATGTAATGATAATTTGTTGACCGAAAAAACTTGCCTCGCCCCGATCGATAAGCCTGTCTGGATTTCAAAAGATTGGAGGGCAATCATTTCGACCGCAAATTTAACTAATTGTGGATATTCCTGCAAAAAATTCTTTCCGCCACCTGTTCCAAAAGCCATCTTGGGGTGGAGGTCGCTCCGCAGACACCGACCTTGTCGCCGTCCTTGAACCAATCCGGCATCAGTTCGGAGGGTTCGGAAATATGATAGGTGCGCTGGTTCCTTGACCTGCAAAGATCGAAAAGGACTTTCCCGTTCGAGCTGGAAGCCCCTGACACAAAGACAATGACATCGTGCTTCATCGCAAATCCGGCCAGTTCCTCATGCCGCGAGGCCACCTGCGAGCAGATTGTGTTGTGGACCTGAAGGCCAGCATCGGAATGCGACTCCAGAATCCGGCAGATCTCCGAATACTCCACCGGACTCTTGGTGGTCTGCGAGAAGATCTCCAAAGGCCTGTCAGTCTGTATGCTACCGTCTTCAAGAGCCGAAAGCAGCATCTGCATGTCCTCAATCACGACCGCATCGCCTCCGACCTGCCCAAGCAGCCCAAGCACCTCCGCATGACCGATTTTTCCGAATATTATGATTTGCCCTCCGGCGGGTTTGACCCTCTCGTAGGCCTCCCGGATGCTTTTCTGAAGCTTCAGCACCACCGGGCAGGTGCAGTCGATGACCGTCAACCCGAGTCCGGAGGCCAATGAATATGTCTGCGGCGGCTCGCCGTGCGCCCTGATGAGAAGAGTCTCGGAAGCGGGCGTGGGAATATTCATAAGTCCCTCTTTGTCAACGGCAACCAACCCTTTCCCACCGAGCCTCCGAAGCTCCGCCTCATTGTGCACGATGTCGCCCAACGAGTACAGCCTTCGTCCCGGGAACTCCTCAAGGAACTTCTCGGCCCGGCTGATCGCCCTGATGACGCCTCCGCAGAATCCGGAATGCTTCTCTATCTCGACTTGAATGTTCATCGCTCTATTCCAGAATCCCGAAACGTCCTTGCGCAAGTCCTTGGAACCAAACCAGTTCCTCGTGCAGGTTCATGTCCGAATTGTCCAACACGAAAGCATCGGCGGCCCTGGAGAGAGGGGATACCTCCCGGTGCGAGTCGATGTAGTCCCTTTCCCGGAGATTCTTCATCACGTCCTCCTTTCCCGGGTTTTGCCCCTTGGCCTTCATCTCGTCGAAACGCCTTTGCGCCCTGACCTCATCGCTGGCGGTCATGAATATCTTGACCTCCGCTTCCGGAAACACCGTCGTGCCGATGTCCCTGCCGTCCATCACGATCCTTTTCCGGCGTCCGAAAGCATGCAGACGTTCATCGACATATTCCCTGACAAACGGAACCGCCGAAACCGGGCTGACGTGTCCCGAAACCTCCAGTGTGCGGATCTCCTTTTCCACGCACCGCTCGCCGATGAAAGTGCCTTCCGCCTTGAAATCGAGTCCAAGTCCCGGCAGCGCTGCCTTCAGACCGGCTTCGTCAATGGCTCCGTCTTTCCCGATGAGTCCATTCTCAAGGGCGTACAGGGTCACTCCACGGTAGAGGGCCCCGGAATCGAGGTAGAGGAATCCGTAGCGTTCCGCTATCAGTCTGGCGAGCGTGCTCTTGCCCGTCGATGAATAGCCGTCGATGGCTATGATGATGTCAGGTAGTTTCATACGGCAAAATTATCAAATTTTATGTATCTATACTCTAAAATCCTTCACAAATCTGTACCAATTTATTTTTTTTAACGTTTACAAAGAAAGAAATTTGTCCGATATTTGTATTCAAGTTCCGTCTGTGCGAAACGCCCTGTTCAGGGAGGGGGTAACGTGAACTGATTTTTCATGGTGATGCTCTTCGGACGTGAGGTAAGGCATTTTGTCACAGGCACTTTGTTGCTTGCGGAAGTTGAATGGATTAAAGACGAATTTCTATGAAGATATTGATTGTTGATGACGAGAGGTCCATCAGGAACTCTCTGAAGGAAATCCTCGGGGACGAGGGCTACGATGTAGATGTGGCCGAGGACGGGGCGACAGCCCTTGCGATGGTGGACAAGGATAGGTACAATGTGATTTTCTGTGACATCAAGATGCCGGGTATGGACGGTACCGAGGTTCTGGACAGGATGGTGGCCGAGGGGGTTGATTCGGCGATCGTGATGATCTCCGGCCACGGGGACATCGAGACGGCGGTCGAGTGCATCAAGAAAGGAGCCTTTGACTTCATCCAGAAGCCCTTGGATCTGAACCGGATCCTCATCACCATCAAGAATGCCTCCGAGAAAGCGACCATCATCTCCGAGAACAAATCCTTGAAGAAAAAGGTTTATGGCCAGCGGATGATAGGGGAGTCCGAGCCGATCAGGCATGTCCGGGACATCGTCTCGAAGGTCGCTCCCACCGATGCCCGCGTGCTGATAGTGGGGCCGAACGGATCCGGCAAGGAGTTGGTGGCCAGAAGCCTTCACGAGCAGAGCGCCCGAAGCGCCATGCCATACATCGAGGTGAACTGCGCCGCGATTCCGTCGGAACTGATTGAGAGTGAGCTTTTCGGCCACGAGAAAGGGGCGTTCACCTCGGCCGTGAAGCAGCACAAGGGAAAGTTCGAGCAGGCGGACGGCGGAACCCTCTTTCTGGACGAGATCGGAGACATGAGCCTTGCCGCCCAGGCCAAGGTCCTGCGTGTGCTTCAGGAGAAGAAACTCTCGAGGGTCGGCAGCGACAAGGACATCATCGTGGACGTGAGGGTCGTCGCGGCCACGAACAAGAACCTTCAGGACGAGATCGCCAAGGGCAATTTCAGGGAAGACCTTTACCACCGCCTGAGTGTCATAGTGATCAAAGTGCCTTCGCTGGACGAAAGGAAGTCCGACATCCCTTTGCTTATTGAATATTTTGTCAGTCAGATCAGCACGGAGTCAGGGATGCCGGCAAAAACATTTTCTCCCGAAGCTGTCAGTCTGCTTCAGGAGAAATCGTGGACTGGAAACATCCGGGAGCTGCGCAACGTTGTGGAGCGTCTGATGATCCTGGGTGGGAATCCGGTCAGTCCGCAGGATGTAAAGGACTACGTGAGTCCGATTCAATAGCTTTCTTCAACATGGGATCCACGTTGAGGTACATCTTGTAGAAGGCGTTCTCGCCGAGTTTGGAATAGCGTCCGACAAGGGCGCGGAGTTGTGGGAGGAGATATTCGGAAGTCTTCTCCCATTCTTTTTGCGTGCAGGTGATGCCGTCCTTCGAGGAGGCGAATTCACGGAATGCGGAAGGAAGATCCAGCCGGTCAAGGAATCTGCTTAGTTCCTGGTAGTCGTTGATGTCGGAAATCGTACTCTTGTACCTGTCGAACATCGCCGAGGCGAACCGCATCTGGGTCGCTTTCTTGTTGCAGGAAATGAAGAACTTGGTGGCTCTGGTGGTGTCCACCGGCACGAACACGTCCGGAATGATCCCGCCGCCGCCATAGACTGTCCTGCCGGCTACTGTCCTGTAGGCGGCCGTGGAGTCCACCTTGATGCTGTCCGCGTCGTACATCTCCCCGTCGGCGTAGCGCTTGTAGATGTCGTACTGGTAGTCTTTTGAATATGGCTTCTGGATGCAACGGCCGGACGGTGTGTAGAACCTTGCGACAGTAAGCCGGACTCCGGATCCGTCGCTGAAATAGACCGGCTCCTGGACAAGCCCCTTGCCGAAGGATCTTCGGCCAAGAATCACTCCTCTGTCGTTGTCCTGGATTGCTCCGGCGAAGATTTCGCTGGAGGATGCCGTGTTCTCGTCGATCAGTACGGTGAGGCCGATGTCCTGGAGCATGCCCTTGCCGTCAGCCTTGTAGTCGTCCTTCTTGCGGTGCAGACCCTGCATGTAAACGATCTCGTCACCTTTCTTAAGGAACATGTCGCTCAGCAGCAGCGCCTGGTCGAAATAGCCTCCGGTGTTGTCACGCAGGTCGAGGATCAGTCTCTTCATCCCTTTCCCAAGCAGGTCGACGCCGGCCTGTGAGAACTCGGAGAATGTCGTTCTGGAGAACTTCGAGAGCTTGATGTAGCCGGTGGTGTCGTTGATCATGAACGATGCGTCCACGCAGTGTACTGGAATCTTTCCTCTTGTGATTTCGAACGGGATGGTCTCGTCCCCTCTTCCCACAGTCACCTTGACCTTGGTTCCCGCCGGGCCTTTCATCCTGCGGACCATGCTGTCCTGCGGGAATCTCACTCCGGCGATGTCCTTGTCCCCGACCTTGAGGATTCTGTCTCCCTGCTGAAGTCCGACCTTTTCTGACGGGCCTCCGGGAATGACTTCCAGCACGATCGCCGTGTCATTCGGGACGTTGAACTGGATCCCGATTCCGTCAAAATTGCCGGCAAGGTCCGTCTCGGCCTCGGTCAACTCAACCGGGGGCATGTAAACCGAATGCGGATCCAGTTCGGCCAGCGCCGCCGTGATCGCGGCGTCAGTGACTTTCCCGACATTGATTGTGTCAACATAGTTCCTGTCGATCTGGTCAAGGATCAGATTCAGTTTGCGCCAGTCTCCGTATTGTACGCGGAGCATGTTCTTTCTCTGGGTGTAGGCGTTGTAAGCAATCACCATCAGCGCACCGGCCGCTATACCCAGCACGGCGATCCAGACGGAAGATATTCGTTTCATCCTAATCTATCTTTTCAACTTTGATTCCTGCCTTGCGGAGCAGGTCCACCCCGTCCGTGAGACGGTATTCATCCTTATAGACGACTCTCTTTATGCCGGCCTGGATGATCAGTTTCGAGCATTCGATGCAAGGGGAGGCCGTCACGTAGAGAGTCGCTCCGAGACTGCTGTTGCCCGACTTGGCGACCTTTGTGATCGCGTTGGCCTCCGCATGGAGGACGTACGGTTTTGTGGCTCCGTTCTCGTCCTCGCAGACATTCTCGAAACCGGACGGAGTGCCATTGTAGCCGTCGGAGATGATCATCCGGTCCTTGACCAGAATGGCTCCCACCCGCCGTCTCTTGCAGTAGGAGTTTCTGGCCCAGATCTCGGCCATCTCAAGGTATCGCTGGTCAAATTTCTCCATTATTTGTTTCTTTGGTAGAGGTACCTCTTGATGCTGCGCTTAGGCGTTCTTTCAAAGTCCTCAGGCATGAATTCGATCTTCTTGATCTGGGCGTAGTTAGGGATCTCCCTGTTGATTTCCGGAAGCTGCAGGGTGAGCGTCTTCTCCAGATCCTGGCGGTTCATCCCGTCCAACTCTCCCTGATGGTAGTCCGGATAGACGAGCGCTGTCAGACCTCCGTTGTCCTCGATCACGAGGGAGTCGATAACGTAGGCGAAGGAATTGATCACGGACTCAAGCTCCTCCGGGTAGATGTTCTGGCCGTTTGGCCCCAGAACCATGCACTTCGACCGGCCTTTGATGAAGAGGTAGCCGTCCTTGTCGATGATTCCCATGTCTCCGGTCCTGAGCCATCCGTCCTCCGTGAAGAGTTCCTTGGTGGCCTCCTCGTTCTTGTAATATCCAAGAGCGATGTTAGGGCCGTAGGTCTGGATCTCACCCTCGATGTTCTCCGGGTCAGGGGAGTCGATGCGGATGGACATATTCACCGCCGCCTTTCCGCAGGAATAGAGTTTTTTGTCATCGAAGTGGGCGTAGGCGATGATCGGGGCGCACTCGGTCATCCCGTAGCCGACAGTGTAAGGGAACGCGATGTCCCAGAAGAACTTCTCGATCTCCTTGTTGAATGCGGCTCCGCCCATGATCACCTCTATGAAATTGCCGCCAAAGGCGCTCACAAGCTCTCCGCAGATCTTCTTCAGAATCATCTTGTCGATCCCCGGAACCTTGAGCAGAGTCCTGATTCCGCCCTTCTCCACAATCTTCTGAATCTTGGACTTATAGACTTTCTCGATGATCAGCGGCACGGCGATGATGATGTTCGGCTTGACCTCGGCGAGAGCCTGCATGATGATCTTCGGGCTTGGCACCCTCGTCAGGAAATGGACATGAGCGCCGATTGTCATCTCGAAGAGGAACTCGAACATCATTCCGTACATGTGGGCTGAAGGCAGCATGGCCACCACATTCGTCTGGCTGTTCAGTTCCGGAAGCACTGTCCTCGCGAACTGGATGTTGGAGCAGAGGGCTCTGTATGGGATCATCACACCCTTGGAGAAACCGGAGGTTCCGGAGGTGTAGTTGATCAGCGCCAACTCGTTGGGTGAGTCTTTGTAGTAGTTGAGGTCTTCCGGCTCGAAGCTGTTCGGGTGACGTTTGCCGAAATATTCATTCATGTGCTCCCGCGCTTCGGTGATGCGCGGTACCTTTGAATATAGAAGCTGGAAGGTGTTGATCCGCACGACAGCGAAAATCCCTGGCATCTCGTCCGCGCTGAGTCCCTCCCAGACCACGTCATCCACAAAGAGAACCTTCGCCTCGGAATGGTTCACCAGATAATGAATATTCCCGGGCTTGAACTCGTGGAGGATCGGCACCGGCACGGCTCCGTAGGTCATCGCCGCCAGATAGCTCACGGCCCAGTTGACTTGGTTGCGGGCGCAGATGGCCACTTTGTCGCCTTTGTGCAGGAAGCATTTCTCGAATGCGATGTGCAGTTTCTCTATGCGTCTTGCCACATCCCTGTAGCAAAGGCTGACTCCCTGATAGTTGGATAGAGCCAACCTGTCCCAGTTCTTTCTGAAGCTTTCCTCCAGAAGTTTGTTTACAGATTCAAATTTGAATTCGTTCATGATGTTCGTTTTTATTTTCCGGGCTTGAAGATCCTTTCCTTTCCGTCGTAGCACACCGCGCTGAACCCTTTGTCCGTAATCTCAATCTTGCTGTCCGGCCGGATCATCTTGTTTCCGTCTCCCTTGACTGAAGGGTTTCCGCCGCTGAACGGAAAGATCAAGGTCTGGGCCGATGTCCTGACCACCCAGTATTTTTCTCCATTCCCTTCCAGAAGTTCCGGAAGGCTTTTTATAGTCTCATCGGCCGTTATCCCCTTCCATGAAGGGACCTGCTTTCCGTGCAGGTCATAATAGCCTACGGTGTTGTCTGTGTGCAGGAGCATGGCCGTGTAGCCTTCAGCTCCCGTGAAATCATACACGGCCGGACCTGCCGCAATTTTCTTGCCTGTCTCGGAAGGGAATCCTGAGACAAAACGTCCGAGCCTGTCAATCAGGTACATCTGCGATCCTGCCGCAAACAGGTACTGGATCTTTCCGTTGTTGTAGTAATCGACTTCCTGGACGTAGCCGCAAATCTTCGACTTGAACGGCACTCCCCAGACATCCTTCCCGTTCTCGTCCCGCAGGCATATTGACAGATGGCTGTTCTGGTAGAGGGTGTTTGTCTTTCCCGTGGCGCAGTTCCGTACTTTGAAAGGCCCTTGCGGCACGTTCACCGTCGTGTCTCTCGCCGCGGCCAAAGCGACCGTTCCCTTGCTGACCTCTATTCTGTCAAGGCTGAAATCCAGAGACATCTGTCCGCCGTCGGAGACTACCGACAGCGTGACCGGTACGTATGACGCTCCTTTAAGAACATTCCTCAGCCCCTTTGCCATCATCGGGGAGAAGTTGACACCCAGTAAATTAGGATCTTCGCTGAGCGAATGGTAAATCCAAGCTCCGCAGTTCTTCTGCGGAATCCTGTCGAGACCCTCCGACTTCAATCTGACGGCGAGCGTCTCTTTCAGAAAATCTGTTTCCGAGTATCGCGCCACGCAATCCGCCGCTCCGATGACAATCCATTTTCCGACCAACGCGCAGACGCTTTCATCCTCGCCGGAGAATGCTTCCCCGAACACCGTCCTGGCGAAACCGGCGCAGTTCATCGCGCTTACTTTCTCCGCAGACTGTCTGGCTCCCGGCCTGAGCAGGAGGAGTTGTCTCACTTTTTCTCCGAGATGCAGGGTCACGACAGCCATTTCCTTGATGTCAAGTGACTGAGCCCATTCCTCCGCGTTCTGTCCTCTCTCCTTTTTCTGGGATTGAAGGGCGGATTCGTATTTGCCGAGGCGGCTTTTTGAATCGAGGTGGCTTCTGTAAGCCTTGATGTAGGCGGTGATGTTGCCGATCGGGATGTCCACAATGAAATCCACATTCCCCGGCACAGCCTCGGCGATCCCGACAGGAGAAGATCCTGAATGGCTGAGGACATTCAAGTAATATGTCGGATCGTTACTGTAGAGCAATGTTCCCCGCATTCCGGCTCCGGTCTCGGAGTGTCCGGTGACGCTGAATGCGGTCCATTCGGAAAGTTCCTTGATGAAAGCGTTGGCTTTCCGGTGCTTCCGGGACAGAAACGCTCCCAGAATGTTTTCCGCATAGGCGTTGGAGAAGAAGATCACGTCATCTCCCGATGCCGCTTCCGTCGAGGCGATCTCCTTGAATCCCTTTGCCTCCAGTATGCTGCGCCCCTCCTCAAGATGTCTGACAGAAGAATTTATGATTGTCTCCGATGAGGAGATCAGAAGCAGGTCTCCGTGGATTCTGGTCCGCAGTCCGGAAGAATCGGCGGTGGCGATCAGGTTCGCCAAGTCCACGGTGCTGTCCGCTATGGCTTTTCCGGCTTCAAGGATCATGAGCGGAGGCATGTCCTTGGTATAGTGTACCGACATGATCGCCGGAACCTTTTTAAGACTGCTTGATGGAGAGGCCGCTATCCTGTCGAATTTGTTCGAGGCCAGTTCCCCGAAAACGGCAAGGGAGTCTCCAAGAAGCTCGCACGCATGCCCGAAGTTCTTGAAGCTTACGACAATGGCTGCATCGGATGGCACAGCCTTGACCAGTCGGTGATTCTCAGGAAAGCGTGAGATGTCGTGCGCCGCATGACTTGTCCCTGGCACTGAATATAACTTCACCACTGCGAAGGTGATTCCTCCGATGAGGATCACCGCCGCGGCGATCAGTATGGTCAGCGTCTTTCTGTTCATCTCACCGTAAAGATAAGAAATATTATTGAGCCACAAACAAATAAACGATGTTTCCCACTTGTCTTGCCGGTGCCGTCCCCGAGGCGGAGAACCGGGAGAGTCTGGCGGCCCTCACGGCGAAATCCCTGAGGCACTTGTCATCGGAGGACACTTCATCCTGAATTTTTGCGTTGAGGACCTTGCCGGAAGGATCGACGGTGATGATCACAGTCACATGGCCGGCTCCAAGGCACCTGTACGCCGGAATGGAAAGCTTGCTGGCCTTCCTGCCCTCAAGCTCATAGGAGACGACGGAAGGCCCCTTGTAGGAGGCTTTTTTCTGTTCCTCCTTTTTGCTCTCGGGTTTGCCCGGAGTGGCATAGTCATCGTCCGGCTCATCGAATTTCGGGCCGTTTTTCAAGTCTTGGGCAAGTTTCTCGGCCTCTCTGTAGAGCTCCTCCGCATTGGTGTTGCGGTCATCCTTGAGAGTCCCCCTGTCCACGGCGACATTCCTTATCGGAGCTCCGCCTGCCTCGGCCAGCAAACGGTCAAGTCTTTCACTCACATCTTCCTTGAGACTGCGTTCAGCCTGCTCTTTCTCGACCCGCTCCTGTTTGGAGAAGTCCAGCACAAAAGTGTTCTCTCTCTTGATCGCCGATGAGATCTGACACACAAGCAACACTATGATCACCACCAGATGGAATATGATGGTGATGTAAAGTCCTGCCCTGTCGTCGCTCTTCATAGCATCAATGAATATTCTCCCGAAGCCTGTGTCTTAGAGTCTATTCGGTCTCCTCCCTCTCTCTGATGGATTTCTCGATGGTCGCCGAGATGATGTCGATCGCGACTTTGTTGTGTCCACCCTGCGGGATGATCAGGTCGGCGTAGCGCTTGCTCGGCTCGATGAACTGGAGGTACATCGGCTTGACGGTCTTCGTGTACCGCTCGATCACTGTCTCGACGGTCTTTCCTCTTTCCAGAATGTCCCTCGCCATGACCCTCATCAGACGATCGTCGTCATCGGCGTCAACGAATATCTTGATGTCCATCTGTTCCCGCAATTCCTTGCAGGTGAACACAAGAATGCCTTCGATAATAATAACTTCCGCCGGCTCGACGGTCACTGTCTCGGTCTTGGACCTTGAGCATGTTATGTAGGAATATACCGGTTGCTCTATCGCTTTGCCGTTCTTGAGGTCTTCAAGCTGACCGCAGAGAAGTTTGAAGTCGATTGCGTCAGGATGGTCGAAGTTGATCCGCTGCCTCTCCTCCGGCGGAAGATGGCTGGAGTCCTTGTAATAGGAGTCCTGTGGGATTACCACAACCCTTTCCTTGAGTTTTTCGGTTATCGCGTTGACAACCGTGGTTTTTCCGGAACCTGACCCTCCGGCTATTCCGATCACTAGCATATTCGTTGTTTTTTTAGAATTCAGCGTTCTTCGGGGTCCTCGGGAACGGGATCACGTCACGGATGTTGGCCATGCCGGTGACGAAGAGCAGCAGCCTTTCGAATCCGAGTCCGAATCCGCTGTGAGGCACGGTTCCGTACCTGCGGGTGTCGATGTACCATTCGAGGTTCTTGCGGCTCATCTTCAGCTCGTCGATCCTCTGTTCCAGTTTCTCAAGAGACGCTTCTCTCTCGGAACCGCCGATGATCTCGCCGATCTTCGGGAAGAGCACGTCCATTCCGCGGACAGTCTTTCCGTCCTCGTTCTGCTTCATGTAGAATGCCTTGATGTCCTTAGGGAAGTCCGTGAGGATCACCGGTTTGCCAAAGTGCTTCTCCACAAGGTAGCGCTCATGCTCGCTTTGGAAATCGGTACCCCAATGAACCGGGTACTCGAACTGCTGGCCGTTCTTCACGGCTTCCTCCAGAATTTCCACCGCCTCGGTGTAGGTCACCTTCCGGAATTCGATGCCGAGGACGCTTTTCAGCCTTTCGACCAGGCCGTCATCGTACTTGTCGTTGAGGAACGCGAGATCGTCCGCACAGTTGTCGAGAGCGTACTGCACGAGGAACTTCACGAACTCCTCGGCGAGGGCCATGTTGTCGTTGATGTCGTAGAACGCCATCTCAGGCTCGATCATCCAGAACTCCGCAAGGTGTCTCGGCGTGTTCGAGTTCTCGGCTCTGAAAGTCGGCCCGAACGTGTAGATCTCGCCCACGGCCGTAGCTCCGAGCTCTCCCTCAAGCTGTCCGCTGACGGTGAGGCTGGTTTTCTTGCCGAAGAAGTCCTTGCTGAAGTCAACCTTGCCGTTCTCCTTTTTCGGCACGTTCTCAAGGTTGAGGGTGGTCACCTGGAACATGTCGCCCGCTCCCTCGGCGTCCGACTCGGTGATGAGTGGGGTGTTGAGATAGACGAATCCCTTGTCATTGAAGAACTTGTGGATTGCGAACGCCATGGCGTGACGAATTCTCAGCACCGCTCCGAACGTGTTTGTCCTCGGACGGAGGTGAGCCACCGTCCGGAGATATTCAAGTGAGGTGTTCTTCTTCTGGAGCGGGTACCTTACCGGATCGCATTCTCCCAGGACCTCGATCTCCTTGGCCTGAATCTCGACAGCCTGACCGCTGCCGACCGATTCGATCAGATTTCCGGTCACACTGATGCTTGCTCCCGTCGTGATCTTTGCGATGAGTGTCTCGTCAAAGTTGGCCATGTCGGCCACAACCTGAATGTTATTCACTGTCGAGCCATCGTTGAGGGCGATGAACTTGATCTGTTTGTTTCCTCTTTTAGTCCTGACCCAACCTTTGGCGAGAACTTCCTGTCCCGGAGTCGCCTTGAGAAGGTCTTTCACTTTGCTCCTCGTTACCATATTTTTATGACATTTGATTCAATCTCACAAAGATAGTATAAAATTTACGGTGGTCAAAGACCTTTTTGAATATTCCGTCTTTCGGCCGTCGAGCCTGTAGAAGTGACTTCCTCCTGTCACTTCTTCAGGCTCACTGACAAAATAACAATCAACACGGCAAAAAAAGAGGGACTTGCCTATCGGCAGCCCCTCCCTTTCTCTATGTTCAAGAATGTTTACTTGTCCCCTGTCTTTCTGGCGGCATACATTATCTTGAGGGCGGAGCAGCGCCTAAGCTCCTGCTTCACGTCCGTCACGATACCCATTCTCGCATCTTCGTCTGCCTTGATTGAGACCTGCATCAACTGGCGGTCAACCTCGCTCATAGCGTCGCGCTCGGCGGCGATGAAGTCACGGATGTCGCTTGTTGTCTTGAAAGAGTCGTTCAGCTGGATACGCGCCTCGGTACCGTACTGGCCCTGATACTGGGCTGTAGGCGAACCGATGTAGATGTATGAAGCCAAATCCTTTCTTTCAAGCTTGGCGACCTCTGTGGCCTCTGGAAGTCTGACTTTGACCTTTACCTCCGTGGAACGGAGCTGTGAGGTTACCATGAAGAAGAACAGGAACATGAACACGATGTCTGAACTGGTTCCCAGTTCCGGCATTTCTTTTTTACCGCTTCTTTTAAAATTAGGCATTTTCTTGTCCTCCTGTTTTACTTTTTGGTAACGTCCTTAGGCTCCGCCTCGGAAATGTTCTGTGGAATCGCTTCCCTGACAATCTTCTGCTGATCTTCTGTGAGGAAGGCGTAGGCCTTGCCGTAGTTCTGTTTGCAGAAGTCGTCACGGACTTCATTGATGGCCTTCACGAGTTCGTTCTGAACCGCGATGTAGGCTCTGTAGCTGGTTCCACGGTCATTCTGAAGTGAGATGACTCCCTTTGAAACCGGGTATTCACCGTAACCTTCGATCATCTTCATCTCCCTTTCAGGAAGGTTCGGATCATTGTTCCGGTTGGTGATGAATTCCTTGATTTTGTCCTTGAGCTGGCTAACATCCAAGATCTGGCCACCGGCATACAGTCTGTCGGAAGAGTTGATCTTCACGATGATGATGTTACGCTTGTTGACCTTCGTGTCTTCTGTCTTCTGGTTTTCAGCAGGCATAGGCGGAAGACGGCGCTGCAGACCTGACTGCTGGTCCATGGTGGACGTCATCAGGAAGTAGCAGAGCAGAAGGAACGCGATATCGGCTGTCGATTGTGTGTTCAGTCCCGGTGTTTTTCTAACCATAGCTTGATGTTATTTGTTGTTGATGGCGTTTCTGATGGCCGCAAAGATGACGGTGACGACGGCTGCGCCACCAAGAATGTAGGTCAACAGAAGCATTGTGTCTGTCATTTTAAGGATCGAGGCGGAAGGCTGTGTCCTCACGTTGAGGGCAGGAGCTCCGGATGACAGCACGTAAGCCACGAGTATCAGCGCGGCGATGCCGACTATCACAAGCCCGACCTTGATGAGATCCTTAGGATTGTTCGCGCAGACCATGTAGATGGCCAGTCCAATCCAGACAACCACGGCTGCGAAGAACAGCACGTAGGTGTACCGGAGAAGGAAGTCGGCGTTGGCTCCGTTCGTGAAGAGGGCCACTAAGCCGATGACTGTCCCGACCAGTCCTAACACCCATCCGATTATTTTGAATAACTTATTCATTATAAACAGATTCTAAAATTATTATTCCAAGACGTGTTACTATTACCTACCGTTCTTTGTGAGAACATCGACGAGGTTGATTGAAGCCTCCTCCATGTCAATTGAGAGGGCGTCGATCCTGGAAAGAATATAGTTGTAGAACACCTGGAGAATCATGGCCACGATAAGACCGCCGACGGTTGTGATAAGGGCGACCTTCATACCACCGGCCACGATGTTAGGGGAGATGTCACCGGCTGCCTCGATGGCGTCGAAGGCGACAACCATTCCGACTACAGTTCCCAAGAATCCGAGAGACGGAGCCAGGGCGATGAACAGGGCGATCCATGAAAGGTTGTTTTCCATGAGGCTCATCTGTACGCTTCCGGATGAGGAGATTCTCTTTTCGACAACATCAATGCCTTCATCATAGTGAAGGAGACCGTCATAGAAGATGCTGGCTACAGGACCCTTGGTGTTGCGGCAAACGTCCTTCGCCTTTTCAACTCCACCCTGGGCGAGAGCGGCCTCAACGTTCTTGAGGAGCTTCTTGGTGTTGGTCTTTGAGAATGAGAGATAAAGGATTCTCTCGATGGCGAGGGCGAGGCCGATGATGAGGCAGAGGAGAATCATGGCCATGAAGCCCGGACCTCCCTGGATGAAGTAGGTCTTGATCTGCTGGTGCATAGGAACATCCTCGCCGCTTCCGCTGAGAAGATCCTCTGCGGTCAGAGGCTTTGCGGCGGCCTCGACTTGCTCGGTGGCGGCTTCGTTGTCAGCGGCAGGCTGATCCTGAGCGGATGCGATGTTTGCAGTGAAGGTGAGAACACCGGCTACTGCCAAAAACATGAAAAACTTTTTCATAACTGTTTTTGTGTGTTTAATTTTAAATGATAAAGTATTAAATAGTTATCTTCCCCTGTGGCTTTGTGAGGGTAAAAAACCTTCTACAAAACCGTTGCAATTTACTAAATTATTTCCAATTGACAATATTTATAACGAAATTTCTCCTTGCAGGTTGTCTCCCAGCCTTGACTTCACCCACTCGTTGTCAACGCTCTCTCCCATCAGGAAGAACAGTTTCGCAAGCGCGCTCTCTGTCGTGATGTCCGCGCCTGAGACCACGCCGGCTTTCTCCAGAGCCTTGCCTGTCGCATAGATGTCCATGTTGACTGTGCCTGAAAGGCATTGCGTCACATTCATCAGCACCTTCCCCATTCCGGAGGCCTCCTTGACAATGTCCAGAAACCACTGCCTTGACGGGGCGTTGCCGGAGCCGTAGGTCTCGAGGATCGCCGCGCGGATGTCCGGGCCGCAGAGGAAATACTTCATGACTTGCGGCGTAATGCCGGGGTGTACCTTGAGGATAGATACTCTTGTGTCAAGTCTGGTGTTGATTCTCAGAGGATTGTCCCAGTTCGCCGGTCTGCGGATGACATTGTCGTTGTACTTTATGCTGATTCCGGCTTCGGCCAGCGGCGGGCAGTTCGGAGACTTGAACGCGCTGAAGTCCTCGGAACTGACTTTGATGCTGCGGTTGCCTCTTAACAGTTTGGAATTGAAGAATATGCTTACTTCCGGTACCCTTGGGCGGCCTTCGGAGTCCTTGGCTGAAGCGATCTCCACGGCCGAGATCAGATTCTCCTTGCCGTCAGTGCGCGGAACTCCGATCGGCAGCTGGCTTCCGGTGAACACGACCGGCTTGGCAAGATTCTCCAGCATGAAGCTCAACGCTGACGCTGAATAGGCCATCGTGTCAGTTCCGTGCAGGACGACAAATCCGTCATATTCATCATAACGTTCTTGGATCAGCGAGGCAAGCGCCTGCCAGAAAGAGGGTTCGACATCCGAGGAGTCGATGAGCGGGTCGAAAGTGTACGAGTCGATGCGCAGGGCGAATTTTTGCAGCTCGGGGACCTCCTCAAGAATCTGGTGGAAATCGAACGGCTTGAGAGTCAGGTCGGTGGGATCCTGTCTCATGCCGATCGTACCACCGGTGTAAATCATCAGGATTGAAGATTTTATCATATTCCGAAAAGAGTTTTGGCGTTGATGGTGGTCGTCTCCGCCACTTCCTCGATGGAGACACCTTTTAGTTCGGCGATTTTCGCTGCGATCAGGGGAATATAGGAACTCTCGTTCCGCGTGCCTCTGTGCGGAACCGGGGTGAGGTAAGGAGCGTCGGTCTCCAGCACGATCCTGTCAAGGGGAACCTCCCTCACGACCTCCGCGAGACCCGCGTTCTTGAATGTCACCACTCCACCCACGCCGATGTACCAGTCTCCGAGCCGCTGGAGTTCCATGAATGACTCAAGGCTGCCGCTGTAGGCGTGCATATTCCCTCTCAATCCCTTGTGTTTCCCCATTATTTCCAGAAAATCGCCCATTGCGTCGCGAAGGTGGATGTTGACAGGCAGATCCCTTTGCGCGGCGAAATCCAGCTGCCACTCCAGGGCCTCTTTCTGTTCCGGGGCGAATTCCTTCCCCTCGTGATAGTCCAGGCCTATCTCTCCGACAGCCACGACATTGCGCCCGGTCTTCGCTTCCCATCTGTCAAGAAACAGCACCATGTCGTCAATTTCGTCCCTCCATTCTTTCCCTACAGAACCGGGGTATAGCCCGATCATAGGACGAAGTTCGTTGGGGTGCCTGTCCGCAAGGGCGAACATCGCCTCTCTCTCGGAACTGTCGATGTCTGGCTGAAGCATAATGCGGACACCCTCGGCCAAAGCTCTGTCGATGTACGCTTTTTCCTCTCCTGAATAGGCTTTGTCACAGATGTGGCAATGTGTGTCTATGAATATCATGGTGTCAAAGATAGAAAAGAAGCTGTTTAAAAACAATTCCTCTTTTTTCTCACGCGGCCTTTCCGGCCATTTTCATCTTTGTCATCGGTCACGTAGCTACGGCTACGC
>CAVIHT010000033.1:0-22122 GCA_963642795.1 Bacteroidaceae bacterium | reverse complement strand
ACTATGACCATACCTGCACACGATATCCCGGCCTTCAAGCCAGCTAAGATCTTCGTGAACGCAGTCAAGGAGGAAAAATAATTTTTAAACATCTTTTATTATGCCAAGCGGAAAAAAAAGAAAGAGACATAAGATGTCGACGCACAAGCGGAAAAAACGCTTGCGCAAGAACAGACACAAGAAGAAGTAATGCTTCTGTGCCTGCCATTTTAGCAGTCTGCTAGAAGAAAAAGGCTGACCGGAAGTGCCGGACAGCCTTTTTTAGTTTTGAAACCAACTGGCGGAACCGCCAATTGAAAGTGATTAAAAAGTTATTTTTTAGAAATCACTTACCTGTTACCATTGTTATTTCCTTATGGAGTCAGAAAAATCCGAAAAAGATTTGATTGTCGATGTCACATCGACAGAAGTTCACATCGCGCTGATGGAAAACCATCGGCTGATCGAACTCAACAAAGAGTCCAGCAAAGGGCACAGTTTTTCCGTCGGGGATGTTTACCTGGGAAAAGTGAAGAAGATTCTTCCTGCGCTCAACGCCGCCTTTGTGGACATCGGAGACAAGAAGGAAGCGTTTGTCCATTATCTGGATCTGGGGTTCTATTTCACGTCGTTCGACGAGTTCGTGCGCAAGAGCAATCCGAACTCCGATCTCGGCGGGCTTTATTCGAGCATCCCAATCGGGCCTATTCTTGAAAAGGAAGGACGCATAGAGAACGTCCTGAAGCCCGGGCAGATGATGATCGTGCAGATCGTCAAGGAACCGATCTCCACCAAAGGGTCACGACTTACAGCGGAAATTTCATTGGCAGGACGCAACATTGTACTGATCCCCTTCGCAGAGAAGGTGAGCATTTCCCAAAAAATTTCCTCCAAGGAGGAGAAAAGAAGGCTTGAGACACTTGTCAGGAGCATCCTTCCCAAGAATTATGGAGCCATCATCCGTACAGCGGCTGAAGGCAAGAAGGCCGCCGTCCTGGTGGCCGAGCTGAAGTCTCTTATAGAGAAATGGGAGACATCCTGGAAAAAGGTGGCGAAGTCAAAAGGCATCCAGCTGCTCTTCACCGAGTACAGCAAGACCACCACCATCCTCAGGGATCTCCTGAACGATTCGTTCTCGAACATCTACGTAAACAACGAGAACGTTTACGAGGAGACGAAGAAGTATATTTCCTTGATCTCTCCGGACCAGGAAAAGATTGTAAAGCTGTACAACGGCAAGGACCCTATCTTTGACCACTTCGAGGTCACGCGACAGATCAAGAGTTCCTTCGGCAAGGTGGTGCCGATGAAACAGGGAGCCTATCTTGTCATCGAGACGACCGAGGCATTGAACGTGATTGACGTGAACAGCGGCATCCGCGCGAAGACCGACAATCAGGAGGAGAACGCCTTCGAGGTCAACAAGATCGCGGCGGAGGAGATCGCCAGACAACTGAGGCTCAGGGACATGGGCGGAATCGTGATTGTGGATTTCATCGACATGGATTCCGGCGAGCACCGCAATGAGCTTCACAAGTACATGCAGTCGCTCATGGAAACCGACAGAGCCAAGCACAACGTGCTGCCTCTGACCAAGTTCGGTCTGATGCAGATCACCCGGCAGAGAATCCGCCCGGTGACCGAGATAAACACCGCAGAGGTCTGCCCTGTGTGCCATGGCACCGGTAAGATTTCCTCAAGC
Organism: Bacteroidaceae bacterium; assembly: GCA_963642795.1. Classification (GTDB taxonomy): domain Bacteria; phylum Bacteroidota; class Bacteroidia; order Bacteroidales; family UBA932; genus Cryptobacteroides. Next base: position 20,441 of record CAVIHT010000033.1, on the reverse strand, counting down.
GCGGTGATCGATGAGCAGATCGAGCGGAACATCGCCTACAACGTGGAGCATGGAAAGACAGATCTCACCTTGAAGGTCAGCCCTATTCTGGGGGCCTATCTCAAACGCGGAGCCACGATGCTCACGGACAAATCCTTCCTCGGGAAATGGAAGAAGAAGTACAAATGTCGGATCAATCTCGTCGAGGTGACCGACTACACAGTTCTGCAGAATGAACTTTATGATGAGAAAGGGGACAGGCTTTAGTCCCCTTTTTTCGTCTTACAGACTCACCGGTTTTGCACAATGCCTATCGCGCGAAACGGCGGACAATGGTGGCAAGGAGGATGAGGGCGGCCATAAGGGTGGAGAGACGGCCGATGAAGTCGCCGTGTAGGACAAAGAAAGTCCGCTCATCACTCAGGCCGACCTTACCTTTCAGAACCTCAGGCTGCCACCAGGATGTGTGGGCGACCACTTTTCCTGACGGGTCAATGATGGCGGAAATGCCGGTGTTGGCGCATCGGGCGACCCAACGGCGGGTCTCGATGGCACGGAGGCATGAATATGCCAGATGCTGCTTGTAGCCCGGAGTGTCACCCCACCAGGCGTCATTGGTGATCACGGCCAAAAGACGGGCTCCTTTACGTACATACCCGGCACAATACTCCCCATATACAGACTCGTAGCAGACAGCGCAGCCGACCGGGACGGTCTCGCCCACAGAAACCTCATCGGCAGCGAACGAATCCGCGGAAACCGAAGGCCGGCCGCCGGAAACGCGGTAATATTCATTGAAATGCAACGGTTCGATCTCCTTCTGGCCGATGTTGCGCCCCATCACCCCTCCGAGCCAATCGTCTATCTTACAGAAGACCGCCGGATAGGGAGTCATCTCCACTGCCACGACCAGCTTGCTCTTGTGGAAAATCTCAGGAGCGCTGAACGCGTCCAGCATCAGGGCGGAGTTGTGCGTCTCCATCCAGACTCCGTCTCCAGCCCTGCGGGCGGTATAGGATGGCCTGAGAGCCCTTTTCAGATAAGTTCTTGAAGAAGCCCCTACAAGCAGGTTGGCGTTAGGATGTTCCGACAAAAAAGATGTAAAACGCTCGACGGTCGGACTGGAAGACGGATCGTTCGTCACGACATCTCCCGTGAACGTTTCAGGAGCGGCCAACAGAACCGGAACGCTGTCGGGAATGTCAGCGAACTGACTCAGCAGCAACTCATTCTGTTCACTTTGTGTCATGCCGCCGAACTTGTTGTACGGGTCGATGTTCGGCTGGGCGATGACAACGTCAAGGGTCTCGCCGCAAGGCTCCGGCTTCAAGAAGCCAGACACAGCCGGAGGGCCGGCCAACAGCGTCAGGGTTCCCAGCAGGGCCGCCGACTTTGCCTTCCGGTTGAATGCCATCCAACGTCCGCACGCAAAGGATTCCAAAATCCCGAACACACTGAGGTTCGCCGCCCAGACAAGAAGCGATCCGCCGAGAGTGCCGGTATATTCATACCACTGGATCCAATCTGTCGTGCGGGCGAAAGCGTTGCCAAGCACGAGCCAAGGCCAGCTGATCTGCGCGCCGGTGAGGTACCACCGTTCCCAAGCGATCCAAGCGAAGGCAAGGAATATGTACGGAAGCGCGCCGCTGAGCCATTTGCGGCTCCAACGGAACAGACCGAAGATGAGCGACATCTGAAAGGCGTTGGCGAGGATTGCGAATATCCCCCCGCCCAAGGTCGCGTTACAGACCCAGAATGTCGTGGCGGCGTTCCAAAGCACGAAGCACAGATAATGCCACCTCCAGAAACCTTTCATCCCGTCTCCGGTGGCGATGTCCTCAGCCCAAAGCAAAGGGACAAAGGCGATTAACGACAACCATCCTGTCCCCGGAACCAGGAACGGAACGCTCAACATGGCCGATGACACAAGCACCAGCAGCAATATAGTCAATTTTCTGGGCATACAGTTATGCAAAGATATAGCGTCAGAATCTGAATTCCAAGCCAAAGTTGATCACGAAGCGGTTGTCGTGCGGAACTTTCACTCCATCCTTCTCCTCGTAACGGTGGGTCATACGCCAAAAGGCATCGATGCGAAGAAACCTGAATATGTTGGTGACACCGACACCCATCTCCACGTAAGGCCTGTTCAGCTTGCCCATCTTCTCCGGGAAAAGCATCACCGAGCCGAACCCTTCATCGTCCATGATTCCGTTGTTCTCCTTCCTGATCGTTCCGTAAGCCATCCTCAAGGAGGCGACCTCCCTCCATTGCAACTGCTTCAACAATGGAATCTTTCCAAGGAAAAAGCCCTTGAAATTATGCTCCCAGAACAAGGTTCCCCAAAGATCCGAGGCGAACTCATAATAATTCATGCAGGCGAATGAATATCTTGAAAACGTGTACGTTCCGTTACCTTCATGAATCTTCAGCATAGGATACGGAACCTTGCCCACAACCGTCCCCGTGTTCAGATCGAACTTGGAAAGTCCCAGCGGCGGAATCGGCAGAGTGTAGTGGATTGTCAACTCGGGGCGGAAGTAGGAATATTCATTCTTTCCTATTCCCTTTGTCGATCCGATGAAATCCAATGTCACCACCGGGTACTTGGAGTACAGGTAATGCTTTTCGAACGCGCCTCTTGTGACAATCTCATCCTTCGAGAAGCGAAGCTGCATGTGAGCCTGATTGTACCCGACGGAATTGAAAACCCTCCCGTCAGGCGAGACCATGGGCACAAACATGTTCGAGAATATCCTGCGGCTCTCCAATGCGACGATCATGTTGAAATTCTGGGTCCATTCCTTCTGATAGGAAAGGGCATAGTCATTCACCATGCTCATCTTCTGGCTGTTGGCCTTCGCGAGAATCGAGGACATCAAGCTTCCGCTTCCGTAAATGGTCGGCCCGCTGCCAAGCTGCATCACATCATGTTTGTACGACATGGTCAGCTTACCGGTAGGCTGGTTGTTGAACATGTACTCGAACGTTCCCCCGCCCTTCAAGGTCTTGTCCTTGAAGCCGTAGGCGGCATAGCCCATCACCCTGAACTTATGGCTGAGCCTCTTGGTCGTCCTGATCCCCAGCTGGACGCGGCCACCCTCAAGCTCATTGAAACTGTACAGTGACGAGTACGGGCCGAATCCCACATATTCCGTGTTCAGGAATCCGTTGACGATCATGTCCGCCAAGGCATAGACATCCTTGTAGAGAGGCACGTTCTTGATGGAGTCCACCATGTTGTAGATCCCCTGCTCCTTCTCGCTCAACGGGTAAGGACGGACACTCTGCCAATAGTCCTCATCGTTGTTGATGACATCCTTGCCGGCATGCACCTGGGCGTCGATGTCTTCCTTGTCATCCCTGTAGGTCGTGACAAAATCCGGGTTAGAGTAATCGATCTGCCGGTTGCCCAGAAACGTGACGATCCTGGAGGAATCTCGCATCGTGGGCGAGAAGTCCACGTACATCCTGTCCTGCTTGTAGAACCATGTGGAATCCTCCAGGCGACGGTTCTCCACGTCGATGGTCATGTCCCTGACCCAGTTCACATTGGATCCTTTCTTAAGCCTCACATGAATGTCCCGGAGCGCATATTCCTCCGCATCAATGGACATCTCGCCGTCAAATGTCGGAGAGGACACCCACTTGGAGGGATGGAAACGGATCTTGTAGGTCTTGCGGCCATCGATCTGAAGGCTGTCCACCAGATAGTAGTTGTAGTAAGTCATCCCTGAAGATGCCAACGGCGACGGGATCTCCACCTGGAAGATGTTGATGAAGTTGTCGTAGAAATTCGTCTTCACGTACATGTTGCCCGTGAACTGCGCCAGCACCGGATTGTTGTCCACTCCCGAGATTCGGGTGGCATTGATGACCTCCCTGTTGGACGGAGGATCCTTGCGGTGGTAGTACTTGGAGGTCGTCTCGGAGATCAGCACCGGAAGGTAAGGGTGGCCGGACACGACCGACGTGTCCATGTAGTCATAGATAAACTTGAAATCCTTCGGCAGGAATCTGCTGATCATAGGACTTTCCGGATTGGTCACATCCAGCTCCATCTTAGTATAGACATCACAGTTGTACCTCGGGCGCTTCTCCGGATTGTTCCTCACCTTGGCCTCATCGATCTTGCGAAGGATCGAGCGCATGTAGCTGTCGTCCGGTTTCACGACAGCGGCGTTGAGTTCGTCATGGACAGGGTTCAATCTGAAAATGATTTCATTGAAACTTCGCCTGTTGACTTTCCGGAATTGCTCATCGTAGCCAAGAATCGACGCTGAAAGCACACTCAGCGTGTCCCGTGTCTCCAAGGAGAAGTAGCCGTCCATGTCAGCCGAGACCCCGACTGTGGAGTTCTTGAAATATACTCCCGCGAAAGGGATTCCCTCCCCCGTCGAGGCATCCACAACGCGCCCTTTCACCTTTGTCGCCTGAGCCGAAGCGTCAGGCCGGAAGGCGGTCGTCAAGAGGATGGTCACTGATAGTATTCTGAATATGTGTCTTAAGTCGAATGTCATTGTTTGGTCTGAATGGGCTGGAATCACCTGATCCTGTCAATCTTCAACTGCTGGATCTTGTACCGGTCACCGCATTTGCTGACAAAGATCGTGACTTCGAAAACTTCCCCGCCGGCGTTCAGAAAACCCAGAGCGTACTTGGAATTGGATCTTGACGCCGCATGGCTGATCTCAAAGGAGCGGGGCGTGTGGTTGGCGAAGAAAGCCTTGAGGATCTGTTTCGCCTGTTTCTTGCTGGAGTCATTTGTCGTGGACATGATCGTGATCTCAAGATTGTCATCGAACCAGGCCGACAATCTCTCGGCGTCACCCTGTCCAAGATATTTGGCTATCGGCACGAACACATCGTAACTGTCAGCGGTGGCATGGCCGTTGACACAGGAGAGCAGCACGGAAAGCGCGGCGAATATCTTTGCAAAGACCTTCATGTCAAGAAATGGTTTTCTTTACAAATTCCGAGCCATTTTTCCTGAAGCCTTTTTTGAAAAATCGAGGCAGCTTTGTTATTTTTGCATTTGAACTTGGTAAAGCCGCTACGACCATGAAAATCATCTTGCTGACGGTCGGGAAAACCGACATTGGATGGGTACGGGAAGGTCTGGAGACATATTCATCCAGGCTGTCGCATTATGTGCCGTTCAGCGTCATTGAGATTCCTGAGCTCAAAAACACCTCGTCCCTCTCCAAAGCCCGGATCAAGGACAAGGAAGGCGATTTGATACTCAAGAACCTAAAGTCAACGGACAGGGTCATCCTGCTGGATGAGCGCGGGAAAGAACACCGCTCCATCGAGTTCGCCGACGAGATCAGGAAGATGACGCTCGGCAGCGGCAAAGATATTGTATTTGTGATCGGCGGTGCCTACGGCTTCTCTGAAGCGGTCTATGACAGATGCGACGGGAAGATTTCCCTCTCGAGGATGACATTCTCGCACCAGATGGTCCGGGTCATATTCACCGAGCAGCTTTACAGGGCGTTCACGATAATCAAAGGGGAACCTTACCATCACGAATGAGCATCAGAATGTTTGGCATAAGGAACTGTCTGGCAGGAGGATTTCTGGCTTTCGCCGTCATCCTTCTGGTGTTCTCGCTGTCTGTCAGCAAACTTCCCGGTGACACGGAAAGGGAAGCGGTCAAAGTCAGCAGGGCCGTCAGCAACAGGATGCACAGCCTGGATGAACATATAGGCTCGGCCCTCACGGCAGACCGCAGGGTGTGGGCCGGTCACAATGACGTACCGCCGGACATGGTCATCTACCGGTATATCGATGACACTCTCCAGTCGTGGAGCAACCAGTTTCCGGTCAGGAATGACGACATCGCCTCCAGGATAGTGTTCCCAAGGCTGTCCAAACCAGGAGAAAGCATAAGCTCCCCGCTCGCCGAAGTCACATCGGAGCCGTCATACGTCAACTACGGCCAGAAATGGTATCTGGTGAAAGCCGAGACCATCGGAAGCAGGAAAGTGATCGCCGGACTTGAGATCGTCGATTCGATGTCCGAGGATAGCCCCAACGGGGTGAACAGAAAACTCGGTCTGGGCAGAAACTACACCATTGTCCCGCTTTCGGAGAGCAGCGGCTCAGCCGTGACGTTCGACGGGAAGCCAGTGTTCAAGATCATGTCGAACCCGGTCACAGGGCAATCGGCCGCGACCCATTCGGCAATGATCTGGCTCGCGATCGCATGCTTCACCATTGCGTCACTCCTGCATCTGGCCGAGAAAAAAAGCCTGAAACGTCTTCTGCTGGTTCTTGCGGGACTTCTCGCGGTGATCGCCGCCACCTATCTCTGGGGCGAGAACATGAAGAACAGCTCAAGGCTCTTCTCACCGACGGTCTATGCGGACGGTCAGCTGTTCAACTCCCTTGGAGCGGTGTTGATAGCATCCTTGCTCATCGTGCTCTGCGTGAGTTGTTCCTTCGTGACCAGAAACGACATATTCCGAAGGATCCTCAAGAGCCGCCATGTCAAGGGGACCCTCTGGACATACACAGCCTTGGTGTCATCTCTTGTCATTGGTGTCATGGCTTTTGTGCACATCATATTCAAAAGCATAATACTGAACTCCAACATCTCGCTGGAACTCTACAGGCTGAACGAGCTCAACATATTCAGTTTCCTTGTCTATCTGGCACTTATCTGCCTGTTGATGACCATCCCGCTGCTGACACAGATGCTCATGCCGGCCCTCAAGCACTTGTCCGGACTCCGGCACGACCTGTTCTCAGCCGGAAGCAGGACTGTCACAGCGGTCATTTTCTCAGCCTACATGGTGATGATGACCGGGACACTCGGATTCCGTAAAGAGCAGAACAGGGTCAACGTGTGGACCAACAGGCTGTCTATGGAAAGGGACATCAGCCTTGAGCTTGAGCTTCGCCGCGTGGAGGACAAGATCGCTTCCGACCAGCTGATCGCCACACTCGCGGCCATCCATAACAGCAACAACATCATCCTGAACAGGATCATCGAAAGCTACATGCCAACGGCCTCGCAGGACTACGACATCACTGTCGAACTGTTCCCGGAGAACGTCAAGGACAAGGGCGCCATCGCTTATTTCAGCGAGATGGTCAGCCGCGGGAAAGTGATCTCCGACGGTTCCCGGTTCCGTTACATGAGGGACGCCGGCGGCCACAACCTCTACGCCGGCAGTTTCGCCTATTACAACCACGGCAGCGGAGTCACCATGATGCTCATGCGCGTGTCCCCAAAGTCAAACCGCGAGAACAAGGGCTATGCCCATCTGCTTGGCTATTCCGCGCCGGGAGACGTGCTGATTCCGGCAAGGTACTCGTACGCGAAGTATTCCAACAAGTCCCTGACATCCTACAAGGGGAACTACTCCTACCCAACCGTCGTGGACGAGGACCTTGAGAAAGAGATCGAAGAAAGCGATGACGGAGTGGTAAGGATGAACGGCTACACGCACTTCATCAACAAGATTTCCGGCGAAGACCTTATAATTGTCTCAAGGCCGAAGACCGAGAACTTCTCGTACATCGTGGCGTTCCTCTTCCTGACCCTGGTCTTCTACTTCTGCCTTACACTGCTGACACTCACCCGGATCCACCCGAAACACCGGGAGAGCAACTACTATAAGTCCAGAATCAACGCGGCGATGCTTCTGGCGTTGATAATGACCCTCATCGCACTGGCAAGCGTCAGTGTGCTGTTCGTTTACAGAAGGAACAACGCCAACCTTAAGTCCTCGATGGCTGACAAGGTCAACTCACTCCAGACCCTGCTTCAGGCCAGATGCCGCTATGTCCAGGACTTCAACGACTTCAGCGCTCAGGAGGCGTCCGTGATCCTCGAGGACATCAGCAACACGATGAAGTCCGACATCACCCTCTACACCACGAGCGGCAAGGAGTTCCGCTCAACCACCCCGGAAGTGTTCGAAAGGATGCTTCTCGGTTCAAGGATGAACCCGGACGCGTTCGAAAGCATCATCTATAAAAACAAGAGATACTACATCGGAAAGGAGAGCATCGGAGCAAAACGGACATATTTCCTCTACGCCCCGGTGTTCAACGCCCACGGCAAAATGATCGCCATCATGTGTTCGCCTTTCACGGACGAGAGTTTCGACTTCAAGTCCGAGGCCGTGCTGCACTCCATCTCCGTCATCACGATGTTCATGATCCTGCTGCTTCTGGCCAGGTTCATAACGGCCACGGCAGTGGACAAGATGTTCCAGCCTCTCTCAGAAATGGGGCGCAAGATGAACGAGGCGAACATCAACAATCTTGAATATATAGTCTATGAGCGCGGCGATGAAGTCGCCAGGCTCGTACGGGCCTATAACCTGATGGTTCACGACCTGTACAATTCCACAAGGAAGCTCACACAGGCCGAAAGGGACAAGGCCTGGGCCACGATGGCGCGGCAGGTGGCACATGAGATCAAGAACCCTCTCACCCCTATCAAGCTCCAGATCCAAAGGCTGATAAGGATGAAAAAGAACGGCAATCCGGCCTGGGCCGAGAGATTCGACGAGATCTCCGAGGAAGTTCTCAAGCAGATCGACCTGCTGGCGGACACGGCCAATGAGTTCTCGACATTCGCAAAACTCTACACGGAGGAGCCGGTCGAGATCAATCTGGACAAGCTCCTGAAAGAGGAGATAGATCTGTTCGACAGCAGGGACAACATCAAATTCTCATACATGGGACTGGAGAACGCCACCGTCACGGGGCCGAAGCCACAGCTGACACGCGTGTTCGTCAACCTGATCAACAATGCGGTGCAGGCCATAGAGAACTCTCAGGCCGAAGCCACGGAGAAAGGTGAGGAGCCGTTTGACGGCAGAGTCGTGGTGTCTTTGAGACTGTCCTCAAAAGAGGGATTCTATGACATTGTGTTCGAGGACAATGGTCCCGGTGTCAGCGACGAGAACCGTTCGAGGCTCTTCACGCCGAATTTCACCACAAAGAGCAACGGAACCGGTCTGGGGCTGTCAATCTGCAGGAGCATCCTTGAGAAATGCAACGGCGAGATCTTCTACTCCAAGTCATTCATGCTCAAGGGGGCATGCTTCACGGTAAGATTCCCGCGCCAGTAGGATGACTACAGAACCAGCATCAAGGCGCAAAGGACAAGGGTCGCGGCGAGTATCACATCGATGATCCGTCCAAACTTTTCCGCCAGACTGTTCAGCGCGGAGCCGGCCACAAGCCAGACCAGATTGGCGATCGGGCCGGCCAGAATGAGAAGACCTCCGACCTTGGCCAGTTCAATAAAGGAACTTGAATATGGCAGCACGAATGTCCCTAAAGCGGTAAGACAGAACATCCAGACTTTAGCGTTGGTGACTTCGATGACAATTCCGGTCCAGACCGAGCAGGATTTGGCCATGTCTTCCTTTGATTGGCCGGACTTGACGATTATCATGACAGCCAGACAGACCAAGTAGATCGCACCGGCATAAGAAAGCCACTTTACATAAGGACCGAGAACATCCCCGAGAAAATGCGTAATGAGGACCAGCGACGTGTCGATGATCAGGAAACCGATCACAAAGCCCCACCAAATCCTCATCGCGTTCCCGCGGCCGAAATGGATGCCGGAATGGAAGGCGCACAGATTGGACGGCCCCGGGGTGTAACCCAAGGCAAGGATGTAAAGCAGCAATGATGGCAGCATCTGTAGCGGCATAGTCGAGCTTCGGTCGCCGAGCCTGTCGAAGCGACATCTATCAATCAATTTCACACGTGTGGTCACTTCGACAGGTTCAGTGACCACCCAAACGCCTTACGAATTTAATCAGAATATTCAAATAATCCAAATGACGCAAAAGAGACCCGCCGGCATGGCGAGCCTCTCTTGTAGTCCCAATAGGAATCGAACCTATATTTAAGGTTTAGGAAACCTCCGTTCTATCCGTTGAACTATGGGACCATTAGTTTTCTACCGAAGAGACTACTCCGCACTCTTCTCGATGATCTGACGTCCTCTGTAGTAACCGCACTCAGGGCAAATGTGATGATACATCACTGTTGCGCCGCAGTTAGGGCAGGTAGCGAGAGTAGGAACCGGAGCGAAATCATGGGTCCTTCTCTTGTCTCTTCTCTGCTTTGAGACTTTGTGTTTCGGATGTGCCATAGTTAATTATTCTTTAATTTATTATTTCACTTTATCAATCAGATCCTTCAGCGACGCGAACGGCAACGAAGCATCCTTGCCTCGGGAATCATCCCCTTGCTCATCTTCAGAACTCAGATACCTCACTGCATCAGGATTGCACTCACCGTCCGGATGAACCCTTTGAACCGGAAGCGACAGGCAGACATAGTCATAGACTATCTGACCGAGATCGAGATCCGCATCCGATTCCGGAAGCCACACAATCTCTCTCCCCCCTTCAGCGGCCTCACAGCTGTCGGCAGGCTCCTGACCGAACTTTACACTCAGGCGGAATCCTGTCTCAACCGGAAGTTCCAACTCCTCAAGGCATCTGTCACAAGCTACCGTGACATCGCCATCCACCTCGCAGTCAATCCCGATGAAATGTCCGGACTTCTCCGCAAAGACCTCAACGTCAAGATCCGCCGTCAGAATCTCTGAATTCTCAAAATGCTCAAAGAACGTCTTCCCCACCCTCCAACGGAATTCCTTCCGTCCTTGGGGCAATCCATTTATAGGAACCAAAAAATTATCTTCCATCGATCCGGTAAACAGATTTAAGGGTTGCAAAGGTATAAAAAATTTTCCGAATATAAAATCTTTTCGTGAATAGTTTGACTATTCGTCATCACCCGAGTTGCCGGAACGCTTCCTGTCCATCGGATCAAGCAGGATCTTGCGCATCCTCAGGTGATGCGGAGTCACCTCCACAAGCTCGTCTTCACGAATATATTCAAGCATCTCCTCAAGGGACATCTTCACAGGAGGCGGCAGCACGACCTTATCGTCCGAACCCGCGGCGCGCACGTTGGTGAGCTTCTTTGTCTTGCAGATGTTGATGTTGAGATCCCTTTCCCTCGTGTGCTCACCCACAACCTCACCGCAGTAGATGTCGTCGCCGGGGTCGATGAAGAACTTGCCCCTGTCCAGAAGCTTGTTCATCGAATATGCTATAGCGGTGCCTGTCTCAAGGGACACGAGCGACCCGTTGGTCCGGTTCTCGATCTCGCCCTTGTAAGGCTGGTACTCCTTGAACCTGTGCGCCATGATGGCCTCGCCCTGGGACGCGGTCAACAGATTGCTTCTCAGTCCCATAAGCCCACGGGTCGGGATGTCGAAGTTGAGCAGTGTCCTGTCGCCCCTCGGCTCCATGTGCAGAAGCGCGCCTTTCCTTCGGGTAGCGAGTTCGATCGCAGCCCCCACGAACTGCTCCGGAACCTCGATGGAGAGATCCTCGATAGGTTCGCAGCGCTGCCCGTTGATGGTCTTGTCCAGAACCTTAGGCTGCCCGACCTGAAGCTCGAAGCCCTCGCGGCGCATCTCCTCGATGAGCACGGACAGGTGAAGCACTCCACGTCCATAGACCACGAACGAATCGGCGTTGAGTCCCGGCTTCACCTTAAGGGCGAGATTCTTCTCCAATTCCTTGTCCAGACGATCCTTGATGTGCCTTGAGGTCACAAACTTGCCGTCCTTTCCGAAGAACGGGGAGTTGTTGATGGTGAAAAGCATGCTCATCGTCGGCTCGTCGATGGAGATAGGAGGAAGAGCCTCCGGATTCTCGCTGTCGGCTATCGTGTCGCCGATCTCGAAGCCGTCGATGCCGACAACAGCGCAGATGTCACCGCACTGGACGCTGTCCACGTTCGCCTTTCCAAGTCCATCAAAGACCATCAGCTGCTTCACCTTGTGTTTTTCCACAACATCATACCTCTTGCAGAGGCTCACCTGCTGACCGGTCTTGAGCTCACCGCGGGTAAGCTTGCCGACGGCGATACGTCCCACATAAGGAGAGTATTCAAGGGAGGTCACCTGAAGCTGAGGTGTGCCCTCAACCATCTTCGGGGCGGGAATTTCCGCCAGGATGGCGTCCAGAAGAGGGGTGATGTCCGTCGTCGGATTCTTCCAGTCCTCCGACATCCAGCCTTGTTTGGCACTGCCGAAAATCGTCTTGAAATCAAGCTGGTCATCCGTGGCGTTCAGGGAGCACATCAAGTCGAACACCTCCTCCTGAACCTCGTCAGGACGGCAGTTAGGCTTGTCCACCTTGTTCACGACCACAATCGGCTTCTTGCCCAGCTCAAGGGCTTTCTGAAGCACGAAACGGGTCTGAGGCATGCAGCCTTCGAAGGCATCGACGAGCAGGAGCACGCCGTCCGCCATGTTCAGAACCCTTTCCACCTCTCCTCCGAAGTCGCTATGACCCGGAGTGTCTATAATGTTGATCTTGACACCATTGTAGGTGACAGACACGTTTTTCGCGAGGATGGTGATACCTCTTTCCCTCTCGATGTCATTGTTGTCGAGAATCAGCTGGCCAAGATTCTCGGGCTGACGCACCAGATTGGCCTGGTAGATCATCCTGTCCACGAGGGTTGTCTTGCCGTGATCGACGTGCGCGATGAGCGCGATGTTCCTAATATCTTGCATATACAATTAAAAAATCTTGCAAAATTACGGATTTCCAATGGAAAACCGAAAAATCGCAAGACTTTTTTCTTTTCAGCGACCGGATGCCCGGGTCACCGAGCCGGCAGAAGCACGTCCGACGGGTCTGCCGAAGCGACCGATCCTACCAGTTGTCGCTTCTGAACGGCACGACCGGCAGTCCGCGGCGACCGGTAAGGTTGCCGATCTGGAAGTCACGGAAGCAGTAACGAACCGCCACAGGAGCCGGAACCTTGTCGCTCTTCACGACAATCTTGTTCCATGACCCGAGACGAGCCTCAGCGGGATAGAACACCCTGTCCTCACCGGCCACCTCAAAGCCATTGATTCCGTGCCAAGGGCTGAAGCCGTTGCCGCCGTCCTGGAAAGTCACCTCTATCTCATTGCCTTTGACCTCCATGCTCTTATACCGAGGCCCCTCATAAGGGAGGTAGCTCATCCCGTAAGTCTTGTTGAGGGCGATGTAGGCCAGACGCTGCCCGACTTCCTTTTTCTTGCAAGGATGGATCTGGTCATATTCATGCTCGTACGCAAGGTCGTTGATGCAGACGATGCCGCTGTTAGGGATCATGCCCACCGCGTTGTGCTGAGCCTCCCGGATTCTCGCGCCGACAGTCCCGTCACCGCCGTAGATGAACGGAGCCAGCTCGACCTCGTAGAAAGGAAGGTCGCCACGTCCCCAAAGGCCTCTCCAGATGCTGACCATCCTGGCGAGTCTTTGGGCATAGTGCGCATAGCCACCGGCGTTTGTCTCTCCCTGATACCAGATGAAACCGTTGAGGGTGTAGTTGCGGATCGGGTACAGCATTCCGTTGTACATGATGTAAGCGTTGCCGCAGTTGTACCCGCCGTCCGGATCCATCTTCGGAGCATACCGCCCGGTAGGCAAGGTGTTCTCCGGATAAGACCTCACGACATCCTCCGGCATCCAGCTTTCCACCGCCGAACCGCCCCAGTTGCAGGACACGAGTCCCACAGGCACATCCAGCACGGAATTCAGCATCTTGGCGAAGTGCCAGCCCACAGCGGTAAACCAAGCGGCCGTCTCCGGCGAGCTGACCTGCCATGTACCATCGACAGTCTCTTTAACAGACTCGGCTCCGGTCTTCGGAATCTTGACGAGACGGATCTTGTCCCTGTACTGTCCGGACAGAGCGATCTCTTCCAGCGCGCCTTCGACCGGACACGAGCCGAAACCGTCCAGCGGCATCTCCATGTTGGACTGTCCGCCGCAAAGCCACACCTCCCCTATCAGGATGTCCGAGAGGGTGACGGAGCCGTCCTTGTCGGAGATGATCAATGAATATGGCGTGTAACCCGCAGCAGGGGTCTTGACGGCAAGTTTCCAGTTGCCGTCACGGTCGCTTTTAACTGAATATTCCTTGGAGTCCCAACCGGTTTTCACCGACACCTTCGAGGAAGGAGCGGCTTTGCCCCAAAGGTTGGCGTCGGATTTCTGTTGGAGGACCAGATGGTCGCTGAGGATTTGAGGAAGTTCAACCTTTGCCTCAGATGTGGCCGACGCGGCCGCTCCGACCGCCAAAACCGCCACAATCGTCTTCAGAATTTTACTGTTCATTGTCTGTTGATTATAAATGTTTACTTGACTTTCTTGCCATTGGCGTCAACCCAAATGCGTCTTTCGGGATCCGTGCAAGTCACAAGCTTGCCCAGATCCGTGTCAAAGACCGTCTGGCCCGGATTCGGGGCGTACGATCTTCTTTCCTCGCTTGAGACCACCGGCTTGTGGGTGTTGTTGTGCGACTTGACAGCGATTCCGCTTCCTGGAGCCCAGAACGGGATTGTGGGAGAGTTACGGATCCACTCGTCACCTTTGTTGAAATTCTGGATTGCATAGTCGATGATTCCGTGCCACTGTCCCGGAGTCGTCTCGGTGGCATACTCGCCTCCAAGGGCAAGGTTCGCAGGATAATGTTCAACCGCGAAGTTGATGAACCTTATGGACTGTCCCAGCGGGTTGTCGAAAAATTTGGGATAATTGGCGGAGACCTCGTCGTGACATCCGATCAGGGTAATAGGGTGGACCTGTGCCGTCCCCGGGAAACCGTTAGGGTACTGATTGAATGTGAACCCGTAAGTGCAGCCGATCGATGTCGAGCTGATCAGCACCAGGTGCTCGCCCGAAAGCGCGAACCCGACCCCAAGTCCGGTGACCGTGCAATGATTGAATTCGGTGGCGGTTCCGTTGTTGGAGCCTTGAAGCCCCCTGATGCCGACACAATCCATCACGCCCAATCTGATTGAACCCTCGCGGTTATTCCACGGGACTTTGCAGTTGCATCTGTCCGCGCTCATCCTTCCCGTGTTGTAGCCATCGATGCAGATGATCCTTTTCCCGTTGCCAGGCAGGTACACCGCCACATTCGCGACCTCCAGATTCTGGGACATGGTCTGGATGTAGTCTCCGGCAGTACCTCCGATCACAGAACAGGTAACCTGATCGGAAAGATTCTCATAGCATTCTTGCGTCACCACTATCCTCACTCCCTCGCCGTTCCAGTTCGGCATGTCGCCCTCGATGCGGACATTCGACTCGTACGGTGTCCTCAGCACATAGCCCGTGCCGTCCTCCGCGGCGAAGAAGCCATCTATCATGTAGTTCCCGCAGGCCATTTCCAGCCGACCGCAGCTTCCCAACAATTCCATAGCCTTACGGAGCGAGACCTCGTCGTGTCTGCCCTCACAGACAATGTCCGCCTTTTCCTTGTCGGAAGGTGCGGAGTCAAAAGCAGCCACCTTCACCACAGTCATGGGAGTCCTCGCCGCGGCGGACAAGACCGGGAGGATTACGGCCAGGCATGAGACAATAGCCCTTAATCGATTATGCATTTCACAATGGGACATACGACAGAATGTGATTATAACTACAAATATGGTTTTTTTCTTTTGAAAATGAAAGAGGGGAAAAACCGAATTATCCAAAACAAACCTGTCCGGAGAGTGTTTTGCAAGATAATAATAATTATCTTTGCGTGTTTTATCACACACATAAGCACATGGCGAACAAACTTTGGGACAAAGGATTCAAGGAGGACGAGAGGATCGACGCTTTCACGGTGGGCAATGACCGTGAGTTGGATCATGAACTCGCCCCTTATGACATAATGGGCACGATGGCCCACATCACGATGCTGGAAAGTGTCGGGCTGCTTTCAAGGGAGGATCTGGACAGGCTGCTTCCGGTGCTGAAGGAATTATATTCATCAGCCCGCAAGGGAGAGCTTTATGTGGAAGACGATGTGGAGGACATCCACTCGCAGATCGAGTTGATGCTTACCCGCAGGCTCGGGGATGTCGGCAAGAAAGTGCACACGGGGCGCTCCCGAAACGACCAGGTGCTTGTAGATCTGAAGCTTTACGCCCGCGCGGAGATCGAGAAGACCGTGCTTAAGGTCGAGTCTCTTTTCAAGACGCTTCAAGAAGCCAGCGAGAACTACAAGGACGTGCTGATTCCGGGCTACACCCATCTGCAGGTGGCGATGCCGTCTTCGTTCGGTCTTTGGTTCGGGGCCTACGCCGAGAGTCTTTGCGATGACCTCAGCATGATGAAGGCCGCTTGGGAGGTCGTGAACCTCAACCCGCTCGGTTCCGCCGCAGGCTACGGCTCGTCCGCGCCGCTGGACAGGACCCTTACCACGAAGCTGCTTGGCTTTGAGGACCTGGACTACAACTCGGTCTATGCGCAGATGACCAGGGGAAAGATGGAACGGGCCGTCGCGTTCGCATATTCATCAGTCGCCGAGACTGTCGGGCGGCTCGCGATGGACGGGTGTCTTTTCTCCAGCCAGAACTTCGGGTTCATCCATCTGCCGGACGCGCTGACAACCGGCTCCAGCATCATGCCGCACAAGAAGAATCCGGATGTGTTCGAGCTCGTGAGGGCGCACTGCAACAAACTCCAGGGGGTGCCGAACACCATCCGGCTCATCACCGGCAACCTGCCGAGCGGCTACTTCCGGGACATGCAGATCCTCAAGGAAGTGTTCTTCCCTATATTCAAAGAAATGAATGACTGCCTCGACATTGTCGAATATGCCGTCCGAGGGATGGAGGTCGTCTCCGATGTGATGGACGATCCGAAGTACCGCCTGGCGTTCAGCGTGGAGGAGGTCAATCATCTGGTGGAGAGCGGAGTGCCGTTCAGGGATGCCTACCGGCAGGTCGCCGACTCGATCAGGGAAGGGTCTTTTGAATATCACGGTTCGCTTCACCACACCCACGAGGGTTCCATCGGCAACCTCTGCAACGGGCGCATCGCCGCAAAGATGTCCCGGATTCTCTCCGGCTTCGGCTTCGACAAGGTCCACGCCGCGGTCTCCGCACTTACATCATCTGAAGAATAATCCCCTACAGCCTGAGGCCATCAAGGAGGGCGAAATAGGTCTCGACGCCGCCGGCGATCTCGTCAAGGCGGATGTACTCGTCGGCGGAATGGGAACGGGCAGAGTCGCCGGGGCCGATCTTGAGGGTCGGGAAACGGCAGAGAGCCTGGTTGCTGGTGGTCGGGGAGCCGAACGGTTCGAGGCCTGACGCCAGACCTCGGACCACGACAGGATGATCCAGCGGGAGATGCGAGCTGCCGATTCTTGTGGAGCGTTCCTTCACCTCGCACGAGACAGAGGACTTGATCATCTCCAGAAGTTCAGGGTTTGTGTACATCCCGTTCGGGCGCACGTCCACCACGAACGTGCATTTGTCGGGAACGACATTATGCTGAGTCCCGGCGTCAATCTGCGTGACGGTCATCTTGACCTGCCCCAGGAAATCGGAGATGCGGTCGAAACTGTGGCTCCGGAACCACTGTACGTCCTCAAGAGCCTTGTAGATGGCATTGACACCTTCATTTCTGGCGGCGTGTCCGCTCTTTCCGAAGGCCGTGCAGTCCAGCACCATCAGTCCCCTCTCGGCCACAGCCATCCGCATCCCGGTCGGCTCGCCGATCACTCCGAAATCAATCCGGCCCAACTCCGGCAGAATCATGTCCAACCCTCCTTTCCCGCTGACCTCCTCCTCGGCGGTGGCGGAAAAGATGAGCCTGTACGGCTGCTCTTTTTTGATGAGTCTTGAATATGTCTCCAGAAGCGCCGCGAGCGAGCCGCCGTCATCATTGCTGCCCAAGCCGTACAGCCTTCCGTCCTCGACCGCCGGCGCGAACGGGTCACGCGTGTAGCCCGAAGCCGGCCTCACGGTGTCGATGTGAGCGTTCAGCAGCACGGTCGGCCGGCCGTCCTGCGGACCGGACTCCACCCAAAGGTTGTCGCCCGATCTCTTGACATCAAACCCGTTGCCTTTCATCCATCCCCCGAGGAAATCCGCAACCTTACCCTCCTCCCTGCTGAAGGAAGGAATCCGGATCAAATTCATCAAAAGTTCGATCGTGTCCATGACGAGGATTACTTAACTTTTGCTCTTAAGGTATTCTGTCGGAGTTATGCCGTAAGTCTGGTGGAAAATCCGGTTGAATGTAACGGTATTTCTCATTCCGCAACTCTCGGCGACGGCCAGCATCGTCCATTCAGGATGTTCCCGCAGCAGCAGGACGGCGTACTGAACACGTTTGCGGTTGATATAGACCTGCGAGTTGGAAGTTCCGCTGTACTGTCTGATGATTCCGCCGAGGACGTTCTTGTCAACGCCGATAAGCCGGCACAGGTCATCGCGGTTCAAGTCCGGATTCAGATAAAGTTGTTCGGAATCAATGCGGCTGTCGAGGGCGAGGAACAGGGCGGCGGCTTTGTCGTCGGCTTTGTTGTCTTCGGACTTTTCCACAGAAGGCCGAGGTGGGCTTATTGGCTGTACGCCCAGATCCTTAGGGAGCGTCTTCCTGCTTGACAGTTCATCCAAAGCCTGCGCCATAAAACGGTTCTTTTCCCGTACTTTACGAGTGTAAAGAAGCATGGCGGCGAGTGTCAGGGCCAGAAGCAGCGAGCCGGAACACAAGACAGTGATCCACATTTTTTGCGCGTTCAACTGGCGTTCTTTCTCCTGCGTCTCGTAAAGCGCGGCAAGTTCTTGAACATTGGCGCTGGCCTGACGAGCCTGCAGGGTGTCTTTTATCTCCAGCACTTCGGCATAAGTGTCGGACGCCTGGCGGTATTCCCCCATTTTCTGCATGACCTCCGCCAAGCCCCACTTTGCGTACAGCATCATGTTCCCTAAAGTGTCGCTTTGTGTACGGATTCTCGAAATAAGACCTTCATAGATGTCCGCCGCTTCGGAATAACGGCCCCGCTCGCGGAGATAGTCCACAATGAAGTAGTCTTTGGGATTGCTTCCCTCCGCCAGCGGAACCTCTTTCCACCTCAGGTAGGTGGAGTCGGCGCGCTGCGTCTGACCGGCCTGCACCTGATGGGCTGCCAGTTTGGCCAATGCCGTACGGCGGTCCCGCAACTGGACTTGAGGGTAGGCGCCCCATCGCGTGCCTTCGTAGGTAAGCCTTACGTTGCGCTCGTCAACCTCGACGGCCGCATCGAAATCCTGCATGCCGGCCAGAAGATTGCTCAACACATTCAGACTGCTGTGTGTCATGTGGTCAGTGCTCGGCCGGTCTGTAAGTCCCAGCAGATCGACGGCTTCACGGATGTACGCGATGCCTTGTTCGTGGTCACCGCTATGAAAGACGTGCTTTCCCAAGAGCATCAGACCTTGAGACAGATAGTAATCGTCATGGGCGCTCCGCGCCAAGTCAATCAGCTGGTCAAGCCAACTCAGCCGATCATTGTTCCACCCGGATATCTCACTGACGAGACAAAGGCTGTAGAGGGTTTCGAGCCGCTTTCCGGCATCCGTACGGACCTCCGGAAGATCGAGAATCTTCATGTAGCAGTCGTAGGCCTTGTCGAACGCCATGTGGTTGTACACCGAGTCGGCCTCGCGCATGGCAGCGGAAAAGTCCGACTTGCCCTCTTGAGGGGAAGAGCACATGACAAGCGGCAGTATTCCGCACAATAGCGTTATGAGATGTATAAGTTGTTTCATAGTGGCAAATATATACAATATTCCGAAAAACTCGCCACTTTTAGGGATTGTTACGCCGCCCTCGCATATAATTACAGGAACATCGTAAGCATCACCGGCAGCAGGATTGTCTGTTCGTCCTTTCGCAAGTCTTTGGTATATATGAGAAACCGTTCGCCGATATGCTCTGAATACTTTCTACAGAACTCGTCAAGCGATTTGTGTGACCTTTTGCCGAATCCCCAAATTTATTTCGCCGGATTCAGGAAGAAGCCCATCGTATTGAGATCTTTGATGAGGTCGTGCGGGCCGAGTCCCAAAGCGGCAACGGCAATTGACGGATCGACGAAATATCTTGTGTCAGCAGTACGTATGGAGGTCTTTGAGCGTAGATTCGGATTCCAAAAGACTTTTAAAACTGTCCTTTGTGTCTGTGTACCGGACGCAGAAAGTAGACACAGAAAATAATTTTCAGTCGGTTATTTTCGTGGCAGTCCAGCGTGACGGGATGCCGTTGGTGCTGTTTTTAGTCACACCATCATAGAATGTGTCACTGGTATAATAGATCGTTCCCTTCGAATAGGCCAGATAAAGCCAATAATCCAAAGCCCCGCTTAAGTATGTTTGGGCCTTGATTGTAATGGATTTCAGGTTCGTGCAGGATTGGAACATATATTGATAACAAGAAGAAGCAAGAGTTTCGGCCGGGAGTTCCGGTGCTGTCGTGAGGGATTTGCAACTTTCGAACATTCGAGAATAGCA
This sequence comes from Bacteroidaceae bacterium, assembly GCA_963642795.1. GTDB lineage: Bacteria > Bacteroidota > Bacteroidia > Bacteroidales > UBA932 > Cryptobacteroides. The sequence continues at coordinate 121 of CAVIHT010000033.1, read as the reverse complement.
GCTCGCCGCAAGGGTGGTCGCAGGGAGTTCCGGTGCCGTCGTAAAATTGCACGCTCGGAGCATAGTGCCATAGCAGCTCACCGCAAGGGTGGTCGCAGGGAGCTTCGGAGCTTTTGTGAGG
>CAVIHT010000032.1:0-22150 GCA_963642795.1 Bacteroidaceae bacterium | reverse complement strand
AGCAGATGGTGGAGTATGCGCTTGCCGGAATGGACAATCAGCTATTCGTATCTACTTATCAGCTCCAACTTCCGGACAAGAAAACTCTCGAAGATTTTCTTCTGCGTCAGCTCGAGGATAATAAAGAACAGTAGTCAATCCAAGAAAAAGCATCACGAAAAAACGCCGTCCGAAACAGTTGTCCGGACGGTGGAATTCTTTTACTGAAAGGGGAGTGTTATTCTCCGAGCTTCGCGGAGGCGAACATATCGCCGGACTTCTCACCGGTGGCGGTGTTGACGTAGAAGTACTTCCTGTTTTCCGCGCTTTTTCGGGTCGGTTTTGCAAAGTGTTGATTGTCAAGGTCGATTTGCCGAGAAATTTGTCATTTTGGGTGTCCCAATGCGGAAAACAGGTCGTATAGAGGCTTGAGCCTTTCGCAGATGGCCGCGTACCAGTCATTCATCGTCGAGTCGCTGATGCTGACCCCCAGCTCCGCCAACCTTGTCTTGTGGCTGATGTTGTTCTCCGCGCAGTACGCCACTATACTCGCAACCTCTTCCTTTGTCATCACATCAGGTCCTTTTTTTCAGACAAAGGTAGCCTGCCGGGGCTTCAGCTACAAGATGCAGTTCTTCGGAGGCTTACCCTTTTCTGCATCCCAGTGCTTATCCTGAATGACAACACTGGTCTTATATCTTTTTCTCTGCACCTTGTGAAAGACTTGAAGAAAGATTGTGTGGTTCCCCTGTTTGTTGGGCTGATGGGAGAGTTCAAAATGAAATGTCATAATACAGCAAATTGGACAATAATTTTAGTGGCACATTAGTGGCAATTTTATGTCCGTTTGCTCCCCATACAGGGCTTTCTTGGGACAGGTGGCAATATTGTCCAGAAAGCCTGAAAAAAAAACCTTTGCAGGTCCTTGTAGTGGGTTTTCACATAAAAAGAAAACATCCGGTCCATCGTAAAGACAGACCGGGTGATTTTCTCTTCGTGGTCCCAGTAGGGCATGATCCTACGACCCCCTGATTATGAGTCAGATGCTCTAACCAACTGAGCTATGGGACCGATTCCCGACCTTGACGGCCGGGCATATTATTTGGACAACGGCAGCCTTCTTGGCCGCACTGCCCACAATCTGAATTATCAGACTTTGATCTCAACCTCAACGCCGGAAGGAAGTTCAAGCTTCATCAGGGCGTCAACTGTCTTTGCATTGCTGTTGTCGATGTCCAGAAGCCTGCTGTAGGCGCTAAGCTCAAACTGCTCGCGGGACTTCTTGTTGACGAAGGTCGAGCGATTGACAGTGAAGATCTTCTTGTTGGTAGGAAGCGGAATAGGACCGTTCACCTTAGCACCAGTAGCCTTCACGGTGTCCACGATCTTGGCGGCTGACTTGTCAACCAGCATGTGATCGAATGATTTGAGTTTTATTCTGATTTTTTGACTCATATCAAAATACTTAATTACGATTTAAAACTTACTCGTCATCATCAGAGAGCTTGTAGCCGCTCTTCTCGATAACGTCCTTGGCCAAGCTGGCAGGAACCTCGGCATAGTGGTCGAAAGTCATCGTGCTGGTCGCGCGGCCGGATGAGAGAGTTCTCAGAACTGTCACATAACCGAACTGCTCAGCGAGCGGAACGAATGCCCTTACGATTCTGGCGCCGTTCGCGGTGGAATCCATAGCCTGGATCTGACCGCGGCGACGGTTGAGGTCTCCGACGATGTCTCCCATGTAATCCTCCGGGGTGACAACCTCAAGGGACATGATAGGCTCAAGGAGAACAGGCTTTGCCTTCGGGCAAGCGTGGCGGAATGCCAGACGACCGGCCATTTCGAACGAAAGTTGGTCTGAATCGACCGGGTGGAACGAACCGTCAAGCACCGTCACCTTAATCGACTGAACCTCATAACCGGCGAGGACACCGTTGGCCATGGCGGCCTTGAAGCCCTTCTCGATGCAAGGGATGAATTCCTTAGGAATATTTCCACCCTTGACCTGGTTGTCGAACTGAAGTCCGGTCACGCCCTCGTCGGCAGGACCGATCTCAACGATGATGTCGGCGAACTTACCACGACCACCGGTCTGTTTCTTGAAGACCTCGCGGTGCTGTACTGTAGCTGTGATGGCCTCTTTGTAGTTGACCTGCGGAGCGCCCTGATTGATCTCGACACCGAACTCACGACGGAGACGGTCCACGATGATGTCAAGGTGAAGCTCACCCATTCCGCTGATGACTGTCTGGCCGGTCTCGTGGTCAGACCTTACAGTGAACGTAGGGTCTTCCTCGGCGAGTTTGCCAAGGGCGATGCCAAGCTTGTCCAGGTCGCCCTGAGTCTTAGGCTCGACAGCGATACCGATCACAGGATCAGGGAATTCCATTGATTCGAGCACAATCTGATGATCCTCGTTGCAGATGGTGTCTCCAGTACGGAGATCCTTGAATCCGACAGCGGCGCAGATGTCTCCGGCCTCCACGAAATCAATTGGATTCTGATGATTGGAGTGCATCTGGTACAGACGCGCGATTCTTTCCTTCTTTCCGGTGCGGACGTTATAGACATAGGAGCCGGCGTCAACCCGTCCGGAGTAAACCCTCATGAAGGCAAGACGGCCGACGAACGGATCCGTGGCGATCTTGAACACGAGAGCGCAGAACGGCTGAGCTGCGTCAGGAAGAAGATCCTCCTCCTCGCCGGTCTTAGGGTCGGTTCCCTTCACGACACCCTTGTCAAGCGGAGAAGGAAGGTAACGCATCACGGCGTCAAGAAGGAACTGAACGCCCTTGTTCTTGAATGAGGAACCGCAGCAGGCAGGAACGATCTGCATTGAAATCGTACCCTTGCGAAGAGCCTCGATGATCTCCTCCTCGGTGAGGGAGTCAGGATTCTCGAAATACTTCTCCATGAGATTCTCATCGCATTCGGCGGCCGCCTCAACGAGTTTGTCTCTCCATTTCTCGACTTCTCCGGCCATGTCCTCCGGAACGTCCTTTATTTCATAGTTGACCAGTTCTTCTCCTGAATCGTAATAAATCGCTTTTCTGGAGACAAGGTCGATGATGCCTTTGAACTTGTCCTCGGCTCCGATAGGGAGACAGATCGGGACAGCCTTGGCACCGAGCTTGGTGTAGATTTCCTCAACGCATGCGAGGAAGTCAGCGCCCACACGGTCCATTTTGTTAACGTATGCGATCTTCGGAACGCCGTACTTGTCCGCCTGACGCCATACAGTCTCGGACTGAGGCTGAACGCGTCCGACAGCGCAGAAAGTAGCGACAGTTCCGTCGAGCACACGGAGCGAACGCTCCACCTCAACGGTGAAGTCGACGTGACCCGGAGTGTCGATCAGGTTTATCTGGTAAACGTGATCGTTGTAATGCCAGAACGCTGTGGTGGCGGCGGAAGTGATGGTGATACCTCTCTCCTGCTCCTGAACCATCCAGTCCATTGTGGCAGCCCCTTCGTGTACCTCACCGATCTTGTGAGTCTTCCCGGTGTAGTAAAGAATACGCTCGGATGTAGTCGTCTTTCCGGCATCGATGTGGGCCATGATGCCGATGTTTCTTGTGTAAGTAAGATCTCTTTTAGCAGCCATCTGCGAATAAAATTAGAAACGGAAGTGGGCGAACGCCTTGTTGGCCTCAGCCATCTTGTGCATATCCTCTTTTCTCTTGAATGCACCACCTTCGTTGTTGTAGGCGGCAACGATCTCTGCACAAAGTTTTTCTGCCATCGAGTGGCCGGAACGCTTGCGGGCGAAGTTGATCAGGTTCTTCATCGAGAGCGAGACTTTCCTTTCCGGACGCAACTCGGTAGGCACCTGGAAGTTTGCACCTCCTACACGACGTGACTTGACCTCGATCTGAGGGGTTACGTTTTCGAGTGCCTTCCTCCAGATATCCAGAGGAGCCTTGTCAGAATCCTTCATCTTCTCGCCTACCATGTCAATGGCATCGTAAAAAATTGAATACGCGATACTCTTCTTCCCCTGCAACATAAGATTGTTCACGAAACGTGTAACCTCCACGTCGTGAAACTTAGGATCAGGAAGTAGAATCCTCTTTTTAGGCTTCGATTTTCTCATTGTGAGTAAAAATTAAAGGTGATAAAGATTAATGAAACGGACTACTTCTTAGATTTCTTCGGCCTCTTCGCTCCGTAGAGGGAACGGGACTGTGTCCTTCCTTCCACGCCAGCGGTGTCCAAAGCTCCTCTAAGGATGTGGTAACGCACACCAGGGAGATCCTTCACACGACCTCCGCGGACCAGCACGATGCTGTGTTCCTGAAGGTTGTGACCCTCGCCCGGAATGTAGGCATTGACCTCTTTGGAGTTGGTAAGGCGTACCCTGGCAACCTTTCTCATCGCTGAGTTAGGCTTCTTAGGCGTCGTCGTGTAAACACGAAGACATACGCCCCTCTTCTGAGGGCAAGCGTCCAGTGCGCGTGACTTGCTTTGAGCGACAATGCTCACGCGTCCTTTGCGAACTAATTGTTGAATTGTTGGCATAAATGATTGTAAATCTAATATTTATGTTTCCCCAAATACATTTGGGGCTGCAAATTTACGCATAATTCTTCAATTAACAAAGCATCAAGCGAATAGATTAATGAAGATTCATCCGGCAAAACGTTGCAATTGCCAAAAAATGACTATATTTACCTTATGAAAAACTGATCAAACATATTCAAAGGATATTTATGAAGAAAAATTTCGCACTTGCCTGCGCGGCGCTGCTTCTTTGCGCATCGGGATTCGCGCAGACGCAAAAGGCCAATTACGCTCTCGCGGAGAGGTTTTCGGCCAAGAGGGTGAACCAGATGGTGTTCTCCACGCGGATCACCCCAAACTGGTTCAAGGACAGCGACAAGTTCTGGTACAGCTGGAAGACTCCGCAAGGGACACATTATTACATTGTGGATCCGGCCAAGGGGACAAAAACAGAAATTTTCGACATGGACAGGCTCGCGATGCAGATCACCGAGATTGTCCGCTACCCGTTCGAGGCCAAGCATATTCCTATAAGGGATTTGGAACTTAAGGATGACAAGGCGTTCACCTTCAACATCGTCTCCGGAATTCAGAACGACAGTGACACGACGTATTTCCGCTATGAGATAGCTACGGCGAAACTTGACACCGTGGCGAAGGAGAAAGACAAGTACCCACGTTGGGCATCGATCGCGCCAAACGGAGAGTTCGGAGTCTATGCCAAGGGTTCCAATCTTTGGGTGATGGATTCGACAAGCCTTCGCAAGGCGGCCAAGGACGAAAAGGACAGCACGATTGTGGAGCATCGTCTGACGACGGACGGAATCCGTCAGTTCGGCTACGGCTACGGCAACTATGCCGGCGACACCGAGACCGACTCCACCAAGAGGCACTACCCCGGAGAGCTTGTCTGGTCACCGGACGCAAAGCGTTTCGCTACGATGAAATGGGATGTCAGGAAATTGGACGAATTGTGGGTCATCAATTCCGTGAGCGGGAAGCGCCCTAAACTGGAGACCTACAAGTACCAGATGCCGGGCGAGCCGGGAGCGAAAGGCTACCTTTACATATTCACGATGAATGATGACCGCACCGGCGCTTCCGCAAGGCAGATCAAGAGTCAGGCGTTCAAGGATCAGGAGGTTTCCCTGCAAAGCGCAAGAAGGACCGCCAAGGACAATTATCTGGATTTCTGGAAGAACGAATGGCTGGGCGACAATTCCGGCTTCTATCTCGTGCGCCAGAGCCGTGACCTCAAGAGGCTGGATCTCTGCTGGGTAGGAGTGGATTCCGACTCGACGAAGACCGTCATCTCCGAAAGGGAAAGGACTTATGTCGAGTACCGTACTCCGTTCCTGATCGGTGGCGGAAAGCAGATCCTTCACTGGTCGGAGCGTAACGGATGGGCGAACATATACCTTTATAACAATGACGGCTCCCTGGTCAGAAACCTGACCGATGGGGCTTTCCATGTGGAGGACATTCTCGGCGTCAACGAGAAGGAGGGCTACATCCTGCTGAGTGCCTGCGGCGTGAGCAAGGACGAGAATCCTTACCAGATGCACACGTTCAGGGTGCCGCTCTCCGGAGGCGCTCTCCAGCAGCTGGACATGAACGACATGGACGTGCTATCGACAGCGAGCGATGACTCCAAGTACTTTGTGGCCAACTACTCACGTGTCGATTGGACTCCTGCCGTAGCTCTGTTCTCGGCAGCCGGCAAGCGGATCGCCGATCTGGAGACCGCTGACCTGAGCCTTCTGTTCGGGGCCGGCTACAAGTTCCCGGAGAGGTTCAAGGTGAAGGCCGCTGACGGCGTGACCGACCTCTACGGGGCGATGTACAAACCTTACGACTTCGACTCCACGAGAGTTTATCCGATCTGCGACTATGTCTATCCGGGGCCTCAGGTGGAGGCGAACAACATTTCCTGGAGCAAAGGCTTCACACGCACTGACAGGCTCGCCCAGTTGGGAATGATCGTCATCACGGTAGGCAACAGGGGCGGACACCCTAACCGTTCGAAGTGGTACCACAACTACGGCTACGGCAACCTGCGTGACTACGGCCTTGAGGATCAGAAATATGCCATCCAGCAGCTCGGGGCAAGACACTCGTTCATCGACCTTGACAGGGTGGGAATCCACGGACATTCGGGCGGCGGATTCATGAGCACCGCGGCGATTCTGAAATATCCTGACTTCTTCAAGGTGGCGGTCTCCTGCGCCGGCAACCACGACAACAGCATCTACAACCGCTGGTGGAGCGAGCAGCATCACGGAATCCTTGAGAAGATCGACAAGGGCGACACCACGTTCGTTTACAGCATCAAGACCAATCCGGAGATCGCCGGAAATCTGAAGGGTCACCTTATGCTCGTGCACGGGGACATCGACAACAACGTGCACCCGGCCAACACGATCCGTGTGGTCAATGCCCTGATCCGCGCCAACAAGAGGTTCGACATGCTCATCCTCCCCGGCCAGCGTCACGGCTTCGGAGACATGAATGAATATTTCTTCTGGCGCATGGCCGACTACTACGCCGAGTGGCTGATCGGAGACTCCGAGCGTTGGAAGCCGGACATCACGCAGATGAACAACGACTGATTTGATCCGGTCATTGAGCTTGTCGAAAGTAGCTTCGACGGACTCAGCGACCGATAGACTCGGCGGCCGACAGCTTCTTAATTTCTCGGTAGCCCTACCCTCAAGGAAGTGGAGGCTAATTTCTTATGAATGAATATATTGACGCACCTTACACCCCCCTGAGAACCGGCAGGAGTACATTCTTTTATAAAACCGGAAATCAGTCGGTTAACCTCCACTTCCTTTCACCGAGATGACTCGCAATCTTGGAGCGGAGAGAGCCTTGACCGTAGCCGGACCAGATGTCGATAACCTTGCCTTCGGGAGAGATGAGAACAAATTGCGGGATGCCGTTCACTTTATACGCGGCTGAAAGGCCTGTGCCCCAAGCCTTAAACTCATTCCATTCATGACAATCGGACTTTTTCTCCTTCAAGGTTTTTGTCCAAGTCTCCTTGCCGTCCAGACTCAGGCGGACAAAGGCCAGCCTGTCGGCATGCTTCCTTGCCATCTCATTGCCCTCGGGGATGGACTCCATGCAAGGGCCGCAGCCGACACTCCAGAAATCCAGAAGGATGTACTTGCCGGAGAATTCGGACAGATGATGGACGTTCCCCTCCGCATCGTAAAGATCGCCGTCAGCCATAGCGTCGCCGACACTGACTGTCTTCGGCGGATTCAGGGAAGCGGTGATTATCTTGCCAAGTTCCGTCTCCAGATCCGCCGGAGAAAGCCTTGAATAAAGGTCGTAAATCAAAGCCGAGTCAACCTTGCCGTAGCCGCTCTTGAACATCCGTGACTGCATGGCAAGCACATCAAGCCACTTCGCCGTGACGGGAGCCGTCCTCATATATTCAAGAACCTTGCGGTCGGAGATGCTGTCGAGCGGTTCGCAGAGTTGCCTCAAGGAATCGACCTTCTGCCAAGCCGCACGTCTTTCCTCACCGCGAAGAGGTCTCATGCTTTTCAGAATATCGGCCTCCTCGACTTGGTAGATCAAGGATTTTTTCTTTTCGGGGAACTTGACGGCCATAAAATCGTTCTCGTCTTTCTGCTCCTTGATGCGGCTCTTGACTCTCCATGTAAGAAGCAGATTGTCCTCGCCGGTGACTGTCACTGTCTCTCCGGCCCTGACCCAGACGGGAAGGATGCAGTTAGGGAAACCTTTACTCAATGAATATATTCCCAATTGCGACGGCTTTTCTGAAACCGTGTCGCGGAATTCGAACCTGCCGCCAATGACCGTGTCCCTCGCGACAACGGACATCAACCGCCCGTCACTCTTAAAAAGTTCGATGACAGTGCTGTCGGGAATATTCTTTATCCGTCCCTCGATAAGGTACTCCCCTTCTCCGACACTCCGGTCAGTACATCCAATGGAGAAGCAAACCGCAGCAAACGCCGCTACTACTCTTAAACTCTTCACATTCAATAAAATCATTAACGGGATTCATTATCACTCCAGCCCTGGGCAAGGATTGGATGCTCAAGGCCGTCAGGCGAGACGAGAACCGCGCCGACCTCTGGCCGGGCCAGATGTCCGATGATGTCAAAGGTCTGGAAATCACGGCGGAACTTCTCGGCGGACAGGATAGGAATCGTGAACAGGAGCCTGAAATCATCCCCTCCGTTCATCGCGGCGGAAATCGGGTCTATGTCCAGTTCCTTGCCGGAAGCGAAGCTGTTGCCCTCGAAAGGAATCTTGTCGGCGTAGATCTTGACCCCGAGACCGGAATCTCTCGCGAGCCTTTTCACGGCATCGGAGAGCCCGCGGGAGACAAGGTAGCCGTTTGAAGGGTAGATCCGCGCCTCCTCAAGCCTGTCCACCACGGAAGCGTTGAGCTCCGGCTTGAGGTAGCTGCCGATCAGCATCCTGTACTTCTCAAGCTGAGGCTGGACAGAATCATCCTTGGTCTTGTCAAAATCTTTTTTGCCCCGCTCAAGAATCTGCTGGCCGAGAAATGCGGCTCCGAGACTTCCCGACACGCAGACCAAGTCCATGCTCCGGGCCTTGACCGTGCGTCCGTGGGTCAGCTTGAATTCCTCCCCGACTGCGCTGACACTGATTGTCAGACCGTTCGGAGACGGAACCAAATCCAGATCCAAGGCACTGAATCCGTGTTCCTTGGCGGCCGTGACGACTCCAAGCCACAGATCCTTGATGTGGCTGAAATCCAGTTTGGCGGAGACTCCAAGTCTGACGGACAGAAGCCGAGGATGCGACATCGCTGCATAGATCTCTCCAGCCACCGACACAACCGACTTGTAGCCAAGATGTTTGAGCGGGAAATAGGTAAGATCGAAATCCATCCCTTCCACAAGGAGCCTTGAGACCGTGCCGACCAGACTCCCGGCCAGAGGTTCGAATCCGATTCTGTCGGCTCTGGCAAAGCCACAACCCTCGAAAAGCAGGTCGATCGCCTGCTCTTTTCCATATTCATCAAATGTTTTTTCCGCCATAACCGCGATGCTTTTTCAGATGATTCTTCAATGACACGGGACTCCCACAGGAATTTTCACCGATTAATTTTGTCATTCACAAGGCAAAATTAGCACAATTTGTTAAATTTGCAGTCCACATACCGTCTTGAATAAAATATTAAAGAGATAATGTTATGAAAAGAGTGATTCTTGTCCTCATGGCAGCCATGATGGCGCTGCCGTTCAACATGAGCGCAAAAAACAGGAAACCCGCCGACATCAAGGTGATTTCCTACAACATCCGTATGGGCACGGCAAAGGACGGGACTAATTCCTGGGAGTACCGCTACCCGGCCTCGGCGATGATGATCATGGATCAGAAACCGGACATATTCGGAGTTCAGGAAGCCCTTGACTTTCAGGTCAAGTACCTTGAAGAGTATTGTCCGGACTATGAGTCGATCGGGGTAGGCCGCGAGGATGGAAAACACAAGGGAGAACACATGTCCATCTTCTACAACAAGAAGGCCATCAAACTGATCAAATGGGGAACATTCTGGCTTTCCCAGACTCCTGAGGAACCTTCCAAGGGTTGGGACGCCGATTGCTTCCGCTCCGCCACATGGGCTTTGCTGAAAGACAAGGCCAGCGGTAAGAAGTTCTACTATGTCAACACCCATCTTGACCACATCGGCTGGGAGGCCCGTAAGAATGGCCTCAAACTCATTGTGGACAGGATTGCAGGCATAAATCCGGAGAACTACCCGATGATCCTTACAGGTGACTTCAACATGAGGATCGACCGGCCGGAATTCGACGATCTTAAGAAAGTGATGCGGAACGCCCGCGAGGTGGCGGCCAAGACCGACCACCACAACACCTACAACGAATGGGGCAAGGCTTCGGACGACTACATCATCGACTACATCTGGTTCAAAGGGTTCAGCAGCTGCACCGAGTACGAGACCATCACGAAGCCGTACATGGAGAGGGCCTTCATCTCCGACCACTTCCCGATCCGGGCCACGCTGATCTTCTAAAACCTGCGATGCCGAGGGGAAAACGAGGATTCGGCTCATCCGCGCGGAATTTTTTTAACGGATATATTCGGAAATGAGGAAATTGATCAGCATCGCCGTAGCCGCGGCTCTGTCGGTTCCGACTTTTGCCCAAGGGGCGTTAAGGCAAGACTCCCCGGAGCGTCACGGGATGAATCCCGGGAAACTCACCCAGGTTGACAGGGTCATCAACGATGCGATAGAGGCCAAGGAGATTCCCGGAGCCGTGATTTCTGTCGTAAGGGGCAACGACATCGTTTATCTGAAGGCATACGGAAACAAGTCAATTATACCAACCGTGGAGCCGATGACGACTGAAACGATGTTCGACCTCGCCTCAGTCAGCAAATGCGTGGGCACTACACTTGCCTTCATGCAGTTGATTGAGAACGGGTACGTCCGCCTCACGGACAACGTGGACAGGTATATTCCCGACTTCAAGCCATGGAAGGATCCGGAAAGCGGTGAGACTGTGGACATAACGATCCGGGATCTTCTGTCACACTCCTCCGGCCTGACCCCGTACATCAATGCCGACACGTTCGTCAAAGAATACGGCGGGAACAACCCTGAGAAACTGGAGCGGTTCATCGCCACCGAGGTCAAGAGGAACTTCCGTCCCGGCACCGACTTCATGTACAGCTGCCTTAACTTCGTCACGCTCCAACGTATTCTCGAAAGAGTGACCGGAGAAAAGCTTTATGAATATGCCCAAAGGAATGTCTTCGATGTCCTCGGACTGAAGCACACCTGCTATTTTCCGCTGATCTATGACCCTGCGGTCAGCAACTCCGTCGAACTGGCGGGACTCTGCGCCCCGACCGAGGTTCAGGCTGACGGCAAGCCGTTGGTGGCACAGGTTCACGACCCTATGGCCCGCATGATCATGGGTGGCAATTCCGGCAACGCCGGAGTGTTCTCCAACGCCGAGGATCTCTCCGTCATCTGCGCGGCGATCATGAACGGCGGATGCCTGGTTGACAAGAAGGGAAACACCTTGGAAAACACAAGAATCATCAGCCCGGCGACGGTCAGGCTGATGACCACGGTTCCATCCCAAAACGACCCATCTGTCGGACGTGCCCTCGGTTGGGACAAAAAAAGCTCGCACAGCGGCCCCCGGGGAGATCTTTTCAACCCAGAGACCACGATCATGCACACCGGCTACACCGGTACTTCTGTCGTGATCGACTTTGAGAGCAAGACCGCCGTCATCCTTCTGACCCACAGGGTCCATCCGGAGGATAAGGGCGGTGTGGGCCGTCTGCGCGCCCTTGTGTCCAACATCGTGGCCGGCTCCATCATTCAGAACGATTGACAATGACCGCAAGCCTCCCTATGCACTCGGCCAGGTTACGGGAGCGCAGGACGGAGGATGTCAGCGATGGCTGAGGTCTCTATCAGGAAGCCGTCGTGGCCGTAGGGGGTCTCGATCTGGTGGTAACGGGAGCCTGGAACCAGAGCCGAAAGGGGTCTCATGTCCTCGGGAGGGAAGAGTTCGTCAGATGACATGCAGATGAATGTGCTGTCAGCCTTGATCCGGGACAAAGCGGCGGCGACACCTCCACGGCCACGGCCTACATTGTTGCTGTCAACCTCATCACAGACATAGAGATAGGAATATGCATCCCACTCCTTTACGAATTTGGAAGTCTGGTGGCGGTAATAGGAGCCGACCTTGCCGGCAAACATGGTGTCGTCGCTGTCCTCGGTCTGTTTGAACAGGCCTTCCTCGCAACGGTATGTCAGCAGGGCTATGGCGCGGGCTGCTTTCAGACCCTCCATGCCGCCGTTCAGATCCCGATGCTCCTTGAAAGTCGGATCGGCCAGAAGCGCCATGCGGCTGGCGGCGTTGAAACCGGCAAGCCAAGGAGTCACACGAGCACCGGTGGCGATGAAGAAAATCTTTTCGAATATGCCGGGACGTATCAAGGCCCACTCAAAAGACATGAAGCCACCCATCGAAGTTCCGATCAACATATCAACTTTCTTTATTCCAAGATGTTGACGAAGAAGGTCGAATGCACGTACAGTGTCGCGCACGGTCACTCTGGGAAAATCGAAATAATAGGGCTTACCTGTTTTCGGATTGGTTGACGCCGGGCTTGACGAGCCGCAGGCCGAGCCAAGGACGTTGGCGCAGATCACGAAATATTTCTCAGTGTCAATTAGTTTGCCGGGACCGACGAGAGCCGGCCACCATGTACCCTCCGGATCCGAGTCCGCCGTAAGGGCGTGGCAGAGCCAGACCACTTTCCTGTCAGAGGAATACTCAAAAGGCGATGTGTGGTAGGCAACCTCCAGATTATCAATGCTTCCTCCGGCCTCGAACTCAAAGGTTCCCTTATGCTTATAGATGTGCTTGATCATTGTCTTTCAGTGGTGTGAATGAATATCCTTTCCGGCGCAGATCTCTGATCAGTCCGGGAAGCTTGTCGTAGAATTTGTCCGTCCGAGTCGGTTCCGTGCCGAGGTGGATCAGCATTATGTGGCCGTTCAGACCGTTGGGATCCTTGCGCTCATATTCCCAAATCCTGCGGAGTATTTCCTTGCTGCTGAAGTAGCGGTCCATCTCCGGAGTTGTGTAGTCACCGTTTGTTAGGGTTCCGGGGGTGTAGTTGATGACCTGAAGGCCGAGCTGGCGCGCCCAGGAGGAGATTGTCGCATTGTAATGCTCGTAAGGTGGGATGAAGTAGGGTGCGTCCGTGATGCCGAACTCCCGCAACTGTCTATAACTCTTGAACATGTCCTCGTTGAATTCCTGTCTTGTCACCAGCAGGGAATCCCTCTTGCACCAAGGGGTATAGAGCAGATGGCCGTAGGAGTGGCTCCCGATGTAATGTCCTTCTGCAATCAATCGGCGTACAACTTCCGGATACATCTCAAAGAACTCTCCGGTGAAGAAGAATCCGCCTTTGATGTTGTACTTCTTCAATGTCGAGATGATCCTCTCCGCTCCGTCGGCCGTGTCGGCGGCGGTGAACACAAAGTCTATGTGCTTGACCGACGGGTCGGTTCTGATTATTCCGCCGTCTTGGTAGATGTTGTTGTCGGTAGAGGCCGTAGTAGGGTCGGCGGTGACATCAAGGTTCGCGCCCCTATCGCTTTGCGACCCTATCCGGGTGAATGGGTCGCGAACCTTGATGTCACCGCCGCCTTCGTGTGAGGCATCGGTTTCCTCCGCAGAAAGCGCGGAAGCATTGGACTTTGCCGTCCATTCACCCGGATAGGGTCGCGAAGCGACAGGACGGTGAAGTCCAATGCTTCCGCGCGCCCCTCCCGAAGAAATCCTCCCCTCGCGCTGATAGTAGGACAGCGGGAAAGTCAGCGAAGCCGTCCCATCCATTGTCGGCTCATTGGTGGAATAGTCATGCGTGCTGTCGTGGTAAACCAGATCGCCCGGCTGGAACTCCTCGTAGTTGACGCCGCCGTCGGTGTGGATGCCCAGAAGGCTGCCGAATATCGTCGCATAGACAGGGCCGTCAACCAGACCGCCCGTGGTGTTACCCATCTTGTAATTGATGATGAAAGAATGAGGCTGGGTCGGGAATATTCCACCCCTCGGAAGTTCCACAATCATGCTCACACCCCAAGGATTGCAGCCCAGAAGCCAGTCTCGAAGAGCCCCCTCCATCTCCTGATAGGTGGTGTCACCTGTCAGTTCACGGTAAAGGATGCACTGGGTCAGCATCGCCGTTGTCAGATTGTTGGAACACCAGATTCCCGGAATGCCGAACATGAAAGGATGATCCTTGCCGCGCTCATAGACACGCTGGATGCCCGAACGCATATTCCTGATGAACTCCGCCGAGACCTTGCCGCCGAAATTCTTCGCAATGCGGTAATGCCCCATATTCATAAAAGGATACCACTGGTAGTGGCGGGCGCTGTCGGCTCCCATCCAAGGAGTCACCGGCTCGCGGCGGGCATATTCAATGGCCTCCGTCCTGTATTTCTTGTCGCCGGTGCGGCGGAACATCTCGTAGGCAGCCAACTCCATGTCATCCACCCAGTTATCTTCCTCGTAGATGTAAGGAGAGACCACCGAGGCGGTCTGGCAGACACCGGGTTTGGCGACTCCGGCATCATAGGCGGCTTGCGCCTTGGCACCGATCTTCTCCGCGAACTCTGGGTAGAACGGCTTCAAAATCTCCGCGCCGAGGGCGAAGTCCGAAGCGAACTTTCCTGCCGTGCTCGCAACGCCCGTGGTCTTGTTCTTGTCCCCACGCTTGCCCCTCTGCTGAGGCTCACCGGAGCAGAACCACACCGGCCTGTACTCGCCTTTTCCCCAACCATAGTCAGCCTGGTCGTCATTCGGGACACGCATCCCGACATGGTCACGATCATCAGCAATTTGGTTGTACATCTCACCCGGCTCAGGGTTCATCTTATCAAGCCATTTGAGTCCCCAGTAAATCTCATCTATGATGTCAGGAATCCCGTTCCGGCCCGGCGTTCCATCAGCCAAGTAGTTGTCCGAGAACGCCTCCGGATTGCTCTGGTAGGCGAACATCATCTGATAAATCGCGTTGGCTGAGGTGGTTGTGTATTGAAGACAGTCCGAAGCGTCGTGCCAACCTCCGGTCACGTCAAGGAAAGTGCTGTCCTTCTTCGGATCCGGATGCCCTACGATGATTCCGTCCTTTCTGTGGCAGCTGTCCTTGAAGAAAGGATTCCAGCCGCAACGCTGCTGACGCATATAGTTCAGCACGAAATCAGCCGCGCCGTCATAGACCTTAGGATTTATCGGGAATATCTCCGAGCGGGTCTCGCCTCCTGATGACAATACCTTAATATAATAGGCACCGTCGGCCTTCAAGGCACTGAAATCCAGGCGGCAGGTTGTCTTCATCTGCCCAAGCGCCCCCGTCGGTCTCACGGCGTCAGACCTCCAGACAACATCTCCAGTAAAGGCATCAACCAACTCAAAACCATTGACCTGGACAGCCTCATTACTCATAAAGACCGCCACCTTGGTGGCCTCCGGCAGATAGCCTATCTGGTTGATTCTGACCCAAGATCCGGCGAAAGTCTGGACGGCGGCCAAAGCCAGGAGCGCGATGGAAACTAATCTTTTCATTATCCTGTGGTTTATGCGATTCTTTTCAAAAAATTAACGAATATATTCTTAAAGACGCAAATTTAGGAAAATTAGCCGTCCAAAATGTAGAAAATGCTTACTTTTCACTTCACCCACTCCAACCAATTCTCTGGTGTTATGATAGTTTTCTCCTTCACATCATAAGTAGTGAGAAATGTGTTAGGGAACTGATTATTGGCACGTTTGGGATTCCACTTCATCTCAAAGATGGAGAACTGCCCATCGCACTCCTCTATGTAATCTATCTCTTGCCGCTGGTTGGTACGCCAGAAATAACCATTCACGTACCGACATCCATACTGATTTGCCTTGATACGCTCGCTGATGAAGAAATTCTCCCACAAAGCACCCACATCTTGGCGAAGAGCAAGAGGCGCGAAGTTCTGCAAAATGGCATTGCGGATGCCATTATCGTAAAAATAGAATTTCTTGGCTCGCTTCAACTCCGTGCGAAGATTACGACTGAATCCATTGAGTTTAAAGACAATATAGCATTTTTCCAACAAGTCAATGTACTTCTCTACAGTCTTGTTGTCCGTGCCCACCGTTTGAGCCAACTCATTATACGACACCTCGCTCGTAACTTGTAAAGCCAAAGCCGTAAGGAGCTTGCCCAATAGCGCAGGGCGACGCACACTCTCCAGGTTCAGCAAATCCTTATACAAATAACTGCTGGAGAGATTATACAGCAAATCCTTTGCATCCTCTTGATGATTGAATATGTCAGGATATGAACCGAAAATGAGACGACTCTCCAAGGTTTGCTTCACAGAAAGCAAGCCTTGCGCATTCAGGAGTTCCCCTGTTGACAGGGGGAAGAGATGATATTCAAATTTTCTTCCTGTCAAAGGTTCGTTGAGTTTGTTTTGGAGCTCAAAAGAGGAAGAGCCTGTCACCAACAACTGCACTTCAGGGAAATTATCCGTAATCCGCTTCAATGTCATACCGATATTCTCCACCCTTTGCGCCTCGTCAATGACAAGTATCTTATTCTGCCCTATCAGCAATTTCAACTCTTGCGTGTTCATCGCCGTCAGCATCTCCTGCACCTCTGGCTCATCACAATTCAGACGCAAAACAGGCTCCTTGCGTCCCTCCAACACCATATTGAAGAGCGTACTCTTACCAACTTGCCTTGCCCCTATCACAACGATTGCCTTACCAGCAAACATCCGGGACTCTATCACGTCTTGTAATTGTCGTCGTATCATATCGTTGTTCACATTGGATCTGCTGCAAAGATAGCAAAACAATGTCCCTAATCCCAAAATTTATAGTGATTTTTGGGATTATAATCCTAAATTTAATACTAATTTTTGGGATTAGAGACAGGAATTGATATTTCAATCTTCTTATACGCCAGAGTTAGTTATTCCTTTTTTTCCTGTTCAACAACACAGTTCCTACGATGAACAAGACTGAAAGTCCGCCGAAAAATACCACGGCAATCACTGCATAAGTCTTTCTGCTAAAGTCAGTGAAGAAAGTTAACCAAGCCAAAAGAATAATCAGAGGCAGGAAGATAGAAAGGAATAGAAGATTATTAGGCTTGCGTTCATTACCTGCTTTCCTGCCAATTGACGTGTAAAAGTCAATCAAGGAAATATTCAGGCAAGATATAACGCCTAAACAAAACAGGAAAGATTTTGACGAATCAGTCAGATCCCCTCCAATGCACAATAGAGAAAGACAGACAATGGTTACAATTGTCCAAATTGTTTTGTATGCGATATTCATCATTACTAACAACCCATTACCTCGGACATCAAAGCGCTACCAACAATTGAAACGACAGTGATAGCAACTGCACCCGCCCCAGCTGTACAAACTCCTAATCCAACAGCAATGGCTCCGCCCCAACTAGCCCAAATGGAGACCAATGTTCCAGACAACATATTACACATAATTCGTCTTGACCCATCACTCATTGCCCTTGTCATCATAGGATTCGCATTTTGAAGTGCGTCAACGATTCCAGACGTAATTGCAACAAACGCATACATAGCCTGCGCTTCTTCTTCCGATAACTCAGAGCGCTTCACAAGATCAAAGGCGCAAGCAAATGTAAAATCTTTTTTTTCACTCATTTGCAGTATTTCGCCCAAAAGACGCATCTGATTCTCTGTCAGTGACGATTGTATAGAGTTCTCGTAACCCGATCTTGTCAGGAATTTCGAGGAAATCTCATTTTCAAAATGTGGTGCATTTGACGCTATTACATCATTCGCGATTACTTCATCAAATGAATTATCATTAAAAGAATATGCATAAGCAAAAAGGTCGTTCGTGCAATCCTTAACATAGCCCGAAAGAGTTTCCGTTAGCTGAATGAAGCCGTCACGTTCAGCTTTTGGTGATTCAAAAGTATCTGAGCACGACACAAATAGAAGACATACAAATAAAAAAAGGTTATTTTTCATAATTATCTGAAAATAAAGGGGATGGTTTGCTATTAATATTTCACTTTTCCTTATAGAAGCACATTCAAGTACAATTGGTTTCTGATTCCTTGAATTCCTTGAACGAGAACGCTATTAATTGCAACTTAAATACGTGAAGTGAAGTTGCTTTTACAGTTTCCCAATTACCAATACAGTAAGCAAAAAAGAGAGAATTAACGTCTTAATATTTCATAAGAAATATTAAGACAACACGACAATCGCCGAAAGAGCAATCTTAATCATCATATACCTCATCAAGAGATATGCTAGGTTGAGGGTCGAAAATAGAATACCCATAAATACTACAAAACAGGCCTGAAGCCAAATCATTATATTGCTAATATACAAATAATATTTGCAATGCCAACTATTTTTTACATTTTTTACGTTTCCAAGTTAATTATCCCACTATATCAATCGCTGCTTTACCGGACTCCTTGGAATCAAAACATCAAAAACAAGAATAATTGCAGCCCTATACGCAGAAAATGCTTACTTTTGTCCTAAAGGCCAATGAATATGCCGCCTCGCGCCAAAAAGAGGACGGCCACGACTGAATCACTGAATATGGAAGAATACAGAATAGGCAATGGCTACGATGTCCACGCCCTCAAGGAAGGGCTTCCGATGTGGCTTTGCGGAGTAAAAATCGAAAGCGAGACAGGCTTCGTGGCCCACTCGGACGGCGATGTCGCCATCCATGCCCTCTGCGACGCCCTGCTCGGAGCGGCGGCGCTTGGAGACATAGGGCTGCATTTCCCCGACAATGACGACAGGTGGAAAGGCATCGACAGCAAACTGCTTCTTAAAGAAGTGATGGCGATGGTTCGGGCGAAAGGCTACGAGTTTGGCAACGCTGACATCACCATAGCTCTTCAGACACCGAAGCTGCGTCCGCACATCGACACGATGCGCTCAAAACTCGCCGAAGTAATCGGAACGGACATCGACAACATCTCCGTCAAGGCCACAACCACCGAACGCCTCGGATTCGTCGGCAGGAAGGAAGGCTGCGAAGTCTGGGCGAACGTCTTAATAGTAAAGGCATAAACATCATAACACATATTATGAAGAGAACCATCACGATCATCTGCGCCACATTATGCTGCCTCGGTCTGGAAGCCCAGGTCAATTTCCCGCCTGTGGAACACTATGCGATCGAGCAAAGCGACATCGACCGGGCGGAAAAGCTTCTGAACACACCCCTGAAAAGGCCGCTCAAGTACCCGAATCCAAGCAAGGGAGCGCAGTGGTTTCCTGATGCGAGCCTTGGGCTTTTCATGCACTGGGGCATCCACAGCGTGATCGGAGCGCAGCCCTCATGGGCGATGATCGACCACTTCCGCTACAACGGCGGCTACAAGCCAAAGGAACTCTACTACGGACAGGCACTGAAGTTCAACCCTGAATTCAACGCCGACAAATACCTTCAGGCGGCAAAGGAAGCCGGCTTCAACTATGCCGTCCTGACGACCCGCCACCACGACGGCTTCTGCCTCTGGCCGTCAAAGTACGGAATAGGCACAAAGCAGTTCCTGGGAGGACGCGACCTTATCAAGGAATATGTCGAAGCCTGCCGCAGGGCGGACCTCCGGGTGGGATTCTACTACTCCCCTCGCGACTGGCTGTACCCTGGAACCTACGACGATAAGTTCTTCGACGATAAAACCAGAGGTCAGATCGAGGGGATCAAGGATCCGGCCGTCAGGGAGAAGGAATACGCCAAGATGCTCGGCTACGTGATGGCCCAGATCGAGGAACTGCTGACCAATTACGGGAAGATAGACATCCTCTGGCTGGACGGAATATGGATGAAGGACGTCACGGACCACCACAACGACCAGGTCTATGCCTGGATCCGGTCGCTCCAGCCTGACATCGTCATCAATGACAGATGGTCCAACATCGTGAATCCGGACAACCCGGACGGCACAAGCCTGCGCGTCGGAGACTTCACCACCCCGTTCGAATGCCTGAAACCGACATATTCCCCTTCAGACTGGTGGGAACACTGCCACATCTGGACCTGCGGAGGAGGCGGCTGGGGCTACGACAAGACCGGCACCTTCCGCCCGATGAGCTGGTTCTTCGATGAATATGTCGCCTCACGCTCGCTGGGAGGCAATTTCCTGCCGAACGCCAGTCCGGACGGCAACGGGAATATGCACCCGAACTTCTACAGGCAGATCGACTCACTGAAAGCCTGGATGGCCCACAGCGGAGAATCCCTGAGCGGAGCCGGCCCGACTCCGGGAACCCGCCTTTCCAACGTTCCGCTCACAACCCGGGGAAAGAAAATCTGGTACGCCCACGTCCTGCCGTCCTTCAAGGGCCAGGTCAGCGTCCTCACCGACAGAAAACCCAAGTCCGTCACCCTCCTAAGAACCGGTGCCCCAATCACTTATGAATATGCCTGCGGAGCCGTCATCTTCAAGCTCCCGGACTCCGCCCGCACCAAAACCGACGATGTCGTCAAAATAAATTTCTGAATATGAGTCCTTTATCAGTCGTTGTCACAGTTCTGGCGTACTTCGCCGTGATGTTCGCCGTGTCGTGGATTTCTTCACGGAACGCGGACAACGCGGGATTCTTCAACGGAGGGCGCAAGGCTCCGTGGTGGATCGTGGCGATCGCCATGCTCGGAGCTCCTATGTCAGGCGTGACCTACGTCTCCGTGCCGGGAATGGTCGGCGTGGGCGGCACGGCGATGGGCTATATGCAGATGGTGCTGGGCTTTTTCGTAGGCTACCTCATCATAGCCTTCGTCCTCACGCCGATATTCTTCAAGATGAATATGGTGTCGATCTACCAATATCTTGATGACCGGTTCGGGGTCTCCTCGCATAAGACAGGGGCGTGGTTTTTCTTCATTTCCAAGATTTTAGGGGCGGCCGTGAGGCTGTTCCTTGTCTGCGTGACCCTCCAGCTGATGATCTTCGAGCCGCTCGGGCTTCCGTTCATCCTGAACGTGGCGGTCGCCGTGGCCATCGTGCTGCTGTACACGTTCCGTGGCGGAGTGAAGTCCGTGATCTGGACGGACACACTTAAGACCGTCTGCATGATCGTGTCCATCGTGCTTGCCATCGTGTTCATCGCCAAGGATCTGGGCCTGAACTTCTCCGGAGTGGTCCGGACGGTGCGGGAGAGTGAATATTCAAAGATTCTTTTCTTCGACGATGTGAATCATCCTGAATATTTCTGGAAACAGTTCCTTGCGGGCGTGTTCACCGTAATCGCGATGACGGGTCTGGATCAGGACATGATGCAGCGCACGCTGAGCAGCCGCAACGCTAAAGATTCGCAGAAGAACCTCATCACCAGCGGCTTGTTGCAGATTCCTGTGATATTCCTGTTTCTCTGCCTTGGAGTGCTATTGTACATATTCGCCGGTCAGAAAGGAATCTCCGAAGTCGGCGACACCCTGTTCCCGGCGGTGGCGACGGGCGGTCATCTGCCCTCCATTGTCGGAGTTCTGTTCGTGATCGGGCTTGTGTCGTGCGCGTTCGCGGCGGGAGGTTCGGCCCTGACCGCACTGACCACATCGTTCACCGTGGACATCATCGGAACTAAGGGAAAGAGCGAGGAGCAGGTGACTTCCGTCAGAAAAAAGGTGCATCTGCTTATGGCTTTTCTTATGGGCGCGGTGATCTTCGTCTTCTATCTGCTGAACACAAAATCGGCCATCGACGCCGTCTATAAACTTGCGAGCTACACCTATGGGCCGATCTTGGGGATGTTCGCGTTCGGGATATTCACAAAGAAGAAGGTCAACGACAAATGGGTGCCGCTGGTGGCAGTCATCGCTCCGGTCCTTTGCTTCATCCTCCAGAGCAACTCCGAAAGGTGGTTCGGCGGGTATAAATTCAGCTATGAGCTGCTTCTTTTCAACGCCTTGTTCACAATTTTGGGACTTTGCATATTAATTCGGAGAAAAAAGTCGAATTAATTTTGCCAATTCAGGATAAAGTTCTATTTTTGCAGTCCAGTTGCGAAGAACGTGACGTATCATTGAGATATGGTGTAATGGTAGCACTACAGATTCTGGCTCTGTCAGTGAGGGTT
>CAVIHT010000031.1:0-23489 GCA_963642795.1 Bacteroidaceae bacterium | reverse complement strand
TTGGCATAATAAAAGAAATTTAAAAATTATTTCTCCTCCTTTACAGCGTTCACGAACACCTTTGCTGGCTTGAAAGCCGGGATGTCGTGTGCAGGGATGGTCATTGTTGTCTTCTTGGTGATGTTCCTGGCTGCTTTCTTCGCTCTGTGCTTTACGATAAAGCTTCCGAATCCACGAAGGTACACGGGCTCTTTTCTTATGATGGAACCCTTTACGGTGTCCATGAAAGCCTCGATAACGGACTGAACTGCGATTTTCTCGATTCCAGTTGACTTTGCAACCTCATTCACGATTTCTGCCTTTGTCATAATCTATTAAATTTAAATTTATTAGGATTTACCATAATAATTCCCAAAAGTTCGTTGGGGATGCAAAATTAGACTTATTTTTTTAATATTCAAAATCATATACATAAATTATTTACCATATTTTCTTTGGCACGGTGATTGACCATATCCCCGGATGCTCGTCGGACTCTTGAAATCCTGCCAGATTGGCAGAAAGGGGCGGACGTGCGTTTATGCTGAATATTATGAACACAGAGAACAATAAGAACATTTTTTTCCCGGCGGGGACCGCGGAGGTGAACATAATCCCCGTGATGCAGGGTGACGAACAGATGAAGGTTGAGGCGGGTGATCTTCCGGACACACTGCCGATTCTCGCCTTGAGGAACGCGGTGCTTTTCCCCGGAATGGTCTATCCGGTGACCATAGGACGCGACAAATCAATAACTTTGATCAAGGAGGCGGAAAAACGTGATCTGTTTATCGGGGCGGTTCCGCAGGTGGATGTCACGGTTGAGGATCCGATGGAGAAGGATCTTTATGACTATGGCACCGTGTCCCGTGTCATGAAGGTTCTGGAAATGCCTGACGGCACGATCACGGCCATCATACAGGGCGTGAAGCGCATCCGCATGGCTGGAGTGGTTTCATACGAGCCGTACATCACGGCCAGGGTGAAGTACATCGATGACATCATCCCCGAGAATGACAACAGCACCAGGATGATCGCCGAATCCCTCAAGGAAAAGGCCGCGGTCATCATAAAGTCCTCGTCCTTCGCTCCGAAGGAGGCCATCGGGGCGCTCAAGTCAATTGACAACTACGCGTTTCTGGTCAATTTCATCGCGACCACGGTCGAGATCGAGAACTATATGGAAAAGGTTCAGCTGCTTGGAATAGACGACATCACCGTCAGGGCGATGAAACTTCTGCAAGTGCTTGACACCCAGATCCAACTCTTGAAGATCAAGCAGGAGATCAACCAGAAGGTCAAGAGCGACATCGACCAGCAGCAGAGGGAGTACTACCTTAACAACCAGCTCCGTACCATCCAGGAAGAACTGGGGATGGACGAGGAGGAAGAGTTCGAGAAGTTCCGCGCCAAGGCGAAGACCAAGAAATGGCCGGAGGCTGTGGGCAAGCAGTTCGAGAAGGAACTCGCCAAGCTGGAGAAGTACAATCCTTCCTCGCCCGACTACAGCATACAGTATAATTACATAGAGTTCCTGCTCGACCTGCCTTGGGGCGAGATGTCTAAGGACAACCTTGACCTCAAGCACGCCCATAAGGTTCTGGACAGCGACCACTACGGCCTTGACACAGTGAAGGAAAGGATCATTGAATATCTCGCCGTCCTCAAACTCAAAGGCAACATGAAGTCCCCGATCCTCTGTCTCTACGGCCCTCCGGGAGTCGGCAAGACCAGTCTCGGCAAGTCGATAGCGAAGGCGCTGGGCCGGAAATATGTCAGGATAGCCCTTGGCGGCATGCATGATGAGGCTGAGCTGCGCGGACACAGGAAGACATACGTAGGAGCCCTTCCGGGACGTATCCTGAACGGAATAGACAAGGCCGGGACCTCCAACCCTGTCATCGTCCTGGACGAGATCGACAAGGTCGGTAACGATTACAAGGGCGACCCGTCCTCGGCTCTTCTGGAAGTGCTTGACCCGGAGCAGAACATAGCGTTCCACGACAACTACCTGGACATCGACTACGACCTTTCCAACGTGCTGTTCATCACCACGGCGAACAACATCTCCACGATCCAGTCCGCCCTCTTGGACAGAATGGAACTGATCAACGTCACCGGCTACCTTGCCGAGGAGAAGATGGAGATAGCGAAGCGTTACCTTGTCCCTAAGCAGCTGGAGGAGCACGGAATAGGCAAGAAGGAGCTGCGTATAGACAAGGCGGCTCTGGAGAAGATCATCGATGAATATACCCACGAGTCCGGAGTCCGCGGGCTTGAGAAGCAGATCGCCAAGATCTCGCGCGTGACGGCCAAGAAGATCGCCCTCGGCGAGAACTATCCGACTGTCATCAAGAAGGAGCATCTCAAGGAATATCTCGGACTGCCTACCAATTTCCATGACCTCCAGAAAGGCAATGAGGCTTCAGGCGTGGTGACCGGCTTGGCCTGGACGCAGATGGGAGGCGAGATACTGTTTGTGGAGAGTTCCGTGAGCGGCGGCAAGGGTGTCATGACGATGACTGGTAATCTGGGCGATGTGATGAAGGAGTCCGCCACGATAGCCTACCAGTACATCAAGGCTCATCCTCAGCTTGCCAAAATGACATACGAGGAGTTCGGCGCGAAAGACATCCATGTCCATGTTCCGGAAGGAGCCGTGCCCAAGGACGGACCGTCAGCCGGCATAACGATGGTCAGCTCAATGGTTTCCGCACTTCGCGGGGAGGCCGTGAAGCCCGGGGTCGCCATGACCGGAGAGATGACGCTCAGGGGACGTGTGCTTCCGGTGGGCGGGATCAAGGAGAAAATCCTCGCCGCCAAACGCGCCGGAGTCACCGAGATCGTCATTTCCGAGGACAACCGCAAGGATGTCGAGGACATCAAGCCGATCTACGTCGAGGGTCTGGCATTCCATTATGTCAAGAACATTGACGACGTGATTTCGTACATATTCAAAGATTAATTTCTATCTTAGCGGTCGTTATGGAATCTTCAGGGAGCCGCCGTCTGGAGGAGGGTGTCCTTATGGGATTGTCAGACATATCGTTATGGGCGTAAAGATAGAACAAAGTTGGAAAGCGGCGCTGCAAGGTGAGTTCGAGAAACCCTACTTTGCCGCGCTTGCCCGTTATCTGCACGGGGAGAAGGCGCAAGGAAAGGTCATCTTTCCTCCCGGGCCGGAGATATTCAAAGCCTTTGAACTGACGCCTGTCGATCATGTCAAGGTGGTTATTCTCGGCCAGGATCCCTACCACGGCTACGGTCAGGCGATGGGGTTGAGCTTTTCGGTTCCGGACAACGTCCCCGCTCCGCCGTCTCTCAAGAACATATTCAAAGAGATCGAGGATGACCTTGGCGTCAGAATGAGCGGCCGGCCTAACCTTGAGAATTGGGCACGCCAGGGCGTTCTGCTTCTGAACTCCATCCTGACGGTCCGCTCAGGTGAGGCCGCCTCGCACAGCGGAATAGGCTGGCAGCAGTTCACCGATGCCGTCATCCGCTATATTTCAGACAATTGCAACGGCGTGGTTTTCTTGCTTTGGGGCAATTACGCAAGAAGCAAGAAAGAACTCATCGACACTTCCCGCCATTATGTTCTGGAGGCGGCGCATCCGTCGCCGCTGGCAAGGGGGGCATTCTTCGGATGCCGACATTTCTCCAGAACGAACGAGATACTTGTCGGCGAGGGCAAGACTCCGATTGACTGGCAATTATAATCTTACTATATTCTAAGGGTTTATAATGAATCGCACAGCATTGTTCCCCGGGTCGTTCGACCCGTTCACATCAGGGCATTTGAACATCTTGACCAGGGCCTTGACCATTTTCGATGAGGTTATAGTGGCGGTGGGAATCAATCAGGACAAGCGCGGCTTTTTCACGATGGAGCAGCGCGAGGACATCATCCGTCAGGCCACCCGTGGAATGGACGGTGTGAGGATCATTCACTATGATGGACTTACCATCGACATCTGTCGAGAACTCGGAGTCTGCCACATTGTCAGGGGAGTGAGGAACATGACTGACTTTGACAACGAGCAGGCGATCGCCGATGCGAACCGTCATCTGGCTACGGAGGTCGATACAATAATCATCCCTACCGCGCAGGAATATTCACACATCTCGTCTTCGGCTGTGAGGGATGTGGTGCGCCATCACGGCGATCTGTCGCAGTTCATTCCGGAGGGAGTCGTGTTGCCGGAGGTCAGATGAGTCGCCTGGCGGTCATAGTCATCAGCCTTTTTCTTTGGCTCCCGCTGTCGCTTCCATGTGCCGGACAGATTGATTCGACACGTTTGAAGGATCTTGACAAACGTCTGGAGCGATATTTTCAAATCCTTGAGCCACAGGATGTCGGTGTCAAGATTGAGGAATGCGACCTTTTGATTGATTCGGCCAAGGATTCCGTTCTGCGTCAGCACATCGCCCTCAAAGCCTACGAGCATTACCTTGGCTCCGCTCTTATGGGAGATGAGAGTGTGGCTGTCCACATCACTGACACTTGGTTCGCTTCCGGACTTGTCAGCATGGGTGGGGAGGAGGTGCTTCTCAACGCCAAGCTCTTCGCCGACTTCAATCGCCGGTCTCTTCTTGGGGAGCCGGCTCCTTCTTTTACCATGGAGAGTTTTGAGGGTGATTCTGTCACGTTCGGAGGCCCTGCCGACCGCTACCGGGTATTGCTTTTTTATGACACGGACTGCGCCAAGTGCAAGTTGGTGACGACGCTTCTCCGTCCTTTGCTGGATTCACGGAACTGGCCGGTCGATCTCTATGCTGTCTATACCGGTAGTGACAAGACCAGTTGGCGGCGGTGGCTTTCTGACCGGATGAACATCAACGCTCCGAGGACGAGAACATTCAACCTTTGGGATCCGGAGGTCGAGTCTGACTACCAGATGAAATACGGTGTCCTGCAGACTCCGAGGATGTTCTTGATTGATAAAGACGGGATCATTATCGGCCGTGGATTGGACTGCGATGCCCTTGGGCGTCTTCTCGATGTCGTTCTTCCGGGCTTTGCTGACTATGAATATGGCAGTGCCGCCTCCGCCGCTCTGATGGACACTCTGTTCGCGTCTTATGACGAGTCTGCTTCAGATTCGTTGTCGCATGGAGGATCTGATCCATCGCGGAAGCATCCAGACCGGTCGCCGAGCCTGTCGAAGCGACATCATCGTGAGCCCGGTTGGATCGGCAAGACTCTCCAACCGCCGGAGCGTCCGTATTACACAAGAATCCTGTTGATGGCCAAGGCCTTGGAGGACCGCACTTTGTCTAATGGCGACACCATCTCGTTCAAACGCCTTGAAGGAGACCTCCTCTATTGGCTCACCTCCCGCCGCGACGAACTCAGCAAGGAGGGGACCCTCCCTTTCATCAATGAATATATCCTCTCCCGTCCAGGGATCTGGAACACTCCCGGCGACACCCTTAAGGTCGTGGGCCTTGCCCGCATGATGAAGGACCTCCTCTCCCGTACCCCCGTCGGCTCGAAACTCCCGTCGGCCAACGACCTCATTTCCGGGATTTCTTCCGCTGCATCTCAGCCATACGCCCTTGCTCAACCTGACCGTCTTCAGGAACAGGATGACGCTAACAACCGTAACCAAGCGTCTGATTGTTCTCTGGAACAGGCTGGAACAAATGCTAAGGCACATAGTGACCATACCTTACTCCAACCTCGGGATGATGCTGACTTTCGTTCTCTCCGTGACTGGACGAAGAAATGGAACCGTCTCCGCAGAAAAGGCGGCTACATAGTTTTCCACACCGAAGGCTGCCCGGTCTGCAAGGCTGAGCTTTCCGCCTCTGACTCTATCGGCCTAAAGATTTTGGACGTGAATGTCGATGAAATCATGCTTTCCAATCCCGGCCTGGCCAAAACCCTTCTTGACACCTTCGACCTCTCCTCCATGCCTTTCATCATTGAGATCGGCAGACATGGAGTCATCCTTCGCCGCTACGTCTCGTTTACATCATAGTCACTTCGGCAAGCTCAGTGACCGGATGGCAATCCCGTCTGGTCGCCGACCCTGTCGAAGCGATGTCGCACAGGGGCGTTTGACGGCTGTCCCGATGAATTTTCATAGATTGGTGACATGGAGGGCAATGACTTTATAATCTACCCGATCACTTTCCGCAGCACCCGTGTCAGCTGATCGGAGCAGGAGGTGCCCTTGCCGTGGCAGTTGACCCCCGCGAGGATAGTCACGGCCTTTTCAGCCTCCATCCCTTCCAGAAGTCTCCCTATCGCCTGAAGGTTTCCGTCACAGCCTTTGATGTAATGGAGGTTGTGGATCTTTCCGTCAATGAGGTCAAAGTCAATCTGCGCCGAGCACACAATCGCGCTCGGAACCGCCGTTATGTGCCTGACACCATCCGTAGTTTGGTCAGACAGTATTTTGAAATCGTTCCCGATAGTCATTGTAGTAATTGTTAAACGTTTAAACAAACAAAAATATAAAAAAATCATGAAAATTGACGTAACTTTGCACGGCATTTGAAGAGAACCGATGCCGGAAAAAACGGATAATTAATTTCTAAACACATAGAATTATGGTATCATACAAAGATCTTGGCCTGGTCAACACCAGAGAGATGTTCGCGAAGGCCGTAAAGGGTGGTTATGCAATCCCTGCTTTCAATTTCAACAACATGGAGCAGCTTCAGGCTATCATCCAGGCTTCCGCCGAGGAAAAGTCTCCTGTTATCCTTCAGGTTTCCAAGGGTGCCCGCAACTACGCCAACCAGACTCTTCTCCGCTACATGGCCGAAGGTGCTGTGCAGTATGCCAAGGAACTCGGATGGGAACATCCTCAGATCGTTCTCCATCTTGACCACGGCGACAGCTTCGAGCTTTGCAAGAGCTGCGTTGACATGGGCTTCTCTTCAGTGATGATTGACGGTTCCGCTCTCCCATACGAGGAGAACATCGCCCTCACCAAGAAGGTTGTTGAGTACGCTCACCAGTATGATGTCACCGTTGAGGCTGAACTTGGCGTTCTCGCCGGTGTGGAGGATGAGGTTGCCGCAGAGGAGTCTCACTACACAAAGCCGGAGGAGGTGATCGATTTCGCCACACGTACAGGCTGCGACTCCCTCGCCATCTCCATCGGCACTTCACACGGTGCCTACAAGTTCAAGCCGGAGCAGTGCACAAGAGACCCTAAGACCGGTCGTCTCGTTCCACCTCCACTTGCTTTCGACGTTCTCCACGAGATAGAGAAGAAGCTCCCTGGGTTCCCAATCGTACTCCACGGATCATCTTCAGTTCCACAGGAATATGTTGACATCATCAACCAGTACGGCGGCAAGCTCCCTGACGCTGTAGGTATTCCTGAGGATCAGCTCCGCGAGGCCGCCAAGAGCGCTGTCTGCAAGATCAACATCGACTCCGACTCACGTCTTGCGATGACCGCAGCTGTCCGCAAGGTCTTCGCCGAGAAGCCGGGTGAGTTCGACCCGAGAAAGTACCTCGGACCAGCCCGTGACGAGATGAAGAAGCTCTACGAGCACAAGATCGTTGACGTTCTTGGTTCAAACGGCAAGGCTGAGTAATTTGCCTGTGGAGCCTAAGCTCCAGACAATCAGTCAATAGAATGCACGTCCTCCTATCCGATTCGGGTGGGAGGATGTTCTTTTAATATATTCATTGAGGATTGAATATTCAGAAACAAGGTCGAGGTTGACCTTGCCGAAAAACAAGAAAGGGGCTTGACTAATGCTTTTTAGTCAGCCCCTATTGTACGTACTATTGTACCAAAATCCGCAAATTTGCGGATTTGAATAATGTGATTATCTTTGCGGCAAAGAAGATTAGAAGAATGATCGTGTTTTTGATAAGAAGCTGTTTAAAAGTAGTTCCCGCATTTTATTATGCGGATTCGTTCCGCTGATTTGCAGTCTTTGTTTTTATGGAAATATTTAAGAGATACTTGATGTTGTGCGCGGGGCTGCTGATTGTGGCGTTCGGGGTGGCGTTTTCGATTCTGGCGGATTTGGGGACATCGCCGATCTCGTGTCCGCCGTATGTGGCGAGCATGTTGTGCCCGCTGACGGTGGGGGAGGCCACTATCGTGATGCACTGCATATTCATTCTGATTCAGATGGCGCTCCTGCGCAAGGATTATGACTGGGTGCAGCTGATGCAGCTGCCGGTGGCGTTTGCGTTCGGGTATATGACGGATTTCGCATGCTGGTGCATCGCGGATGTGCCTTGCCCGAACTACTTTATGCAGGTGGTGTGGTGCCTTGTGGGCATCGTCCTCGTGGGAATCGGAGTCAGCTTCGAGGTGGTCGCAGGAGTGGTGACCCTTGCCGGTGAGGGGCTTGTTCTGGCGATCTGCAAGGCGTTCAAGACCCGTTTCGACATCACAAAAGTCGTGGTGGATGTCTCGCTTGTGACATTGGCGTGTGTCGCCTCGCTTCTCTGGCTCGACGGAAGGATTCATGGTGTGCGTGAGGGAACCCTCGCCGCCGCCCTTCTCGTCGGAGTAATCGCCCAATGGTGCAACAAGCCGGTCGGGAAACTGGCGGGAACGATTGGCGTGGACAATGCCGGAAATTGATGAATATGAGGACTCAAGCCTATGGGACTCATTAAAGATTACCTTTCCTACATTCGGGACATCCGGAGATATTCGGGCAGGACGCAGACAATATATTCGGATGTGCTGAACGGGTTTGCGGAGTTTTGCGGGGCGGAGAGTGACGAGGCTCTGCTGGAATTACTCAACCATCAGGCCATCAGAAGTTACGAGGTGTTCCTTATGGATTCCAAAGGCGATTCTCCGAGGACGGTCAAGCTGCATTTGTCGGTGCTGTCGGGGTTCTGCCGCTACCTGATGAAGGAGAAAAGGTTGGCGGCCAACCCGGTGCGGACAGTTGCGAAACCCAAGGCGGAGAAAAGGCTGCCGGAGTTCTACAGGGAAGAGTCGATGAAGGAATATTTCGCCGGGACGGACTGTGACGCGTCGGAGGAGAATCTTACGCTGATCACAGGAGGTGACAAAGCCTCCGAGGCGGCATATTCAAGAAGGTTGGAAAGGCTGATCGTTTCGATGCTTTACGGTACGGGGATGCGGCGTGCTGAACTGATTGGCTTGAGGATCAGGGACGTGGATTTCTCGCGGCGGACGATGACCGTGAGGGGGAAAGGCGACAAAGTGAGAGAAATTCCGCTTGTCCCTTCGCTTTGTAAGGAAATTTCATTATATTTACAATCGGTTGAAACGATGGTTGGGCGCGAAAGATCGGCTGACGAGACTCTGGCGGTCACCGGCAAGGGCCTGAAACTCTATCCGGTTTTCGTGGACAGGGCGATAAAGAGGGCGCTTGGACGGATCGGAAGCATCACCGGGAGAAAGTCTCCACACGTGTTGAGGCATTCCTTGGCCACTGAACTTCTGGACGAGGGGGCGGATCTCAACTCGATCAAGGAACTTCTTGGTCACTCTTCGCTCGCCGCGACGCAGGTTTACACGCACAACTCCATCGAGAAACTGAAAAAAGTTTATGTTAACGCCCATCCAAGGGCAAAAAGCGGAGGTAAAAATGGAGATTAGAGTAAAATCCCTGAAGTTCGATGCGGATCAGAAACTGCTCGACTATGTAGAGAAGAAGGTCTCGAAACTTTCCAGATTCAGCGACCATCTTGACGGAATGGAGGTGACTTTATCTTTGCTCAAGGAGCCGGACAACAAGAATGTCCGGATCCAGACAAGGGCCTACAGCCAGGATCTTGTCATTGAAAGAAACTCGACTTCGTTCGAGGATGCCGTCAGTGCGGCTGTTGATCTGATGAAGGAGAAGATCGTAAGGA
The DNA here is from genome assembly GCA_963642795.1 of Bacteroidaceae bacterium. Lineage (GTDB taxonomy): Bacteria > Bacteroidota > Bacteroidia > Bacteroidales > UBA932 > Cryptobacteroides. The sequence continues at coordinate 13,687 of CAVIHT010000031.1, read as the reverse complement.
CGAAAGAAAAGAAATTTGAGGCATAGAATGAAAAAGAAACTGATTCTTAGTCTGATAGCCGTGGCCGGCATCGCCGCCGCATGTGGTCAGCAAAGAGGTGTTGGAAGACAGGCCGCCGGAAATGGCGGGCCTGTCTTTCTTGATGAGACGAGAAACATCGAGGAGAGGGTGGAGGACGCTCTCTCAAGGATGACGACCGAGGAGAAGGTGGCTGTGCTGCACGCCCAGTCTAAGTTCAGCTCTGCGGGAGTGCCGCGCCTTGGCATTCCCGAGGTCTGGACTTCCGACGGACCTCACGGGATCCGTCCCGAGGTGCTATGGGACAAATGGAAGCAGGCCGGCTGGACAAGCGATTCCTGCACGGCTTTCCCGGCCTTGACAGCGCTTGCGGCTACATGGAATCCTGAGATGTCGGCTCTTTACGGAAAGAGCATCGGTGAGGAGGCTCGCTACCGCAAGAAGGATGTCCTTCTGGGGCCGGGTGTGAACATCTGCAGAACCCCACTCAATGGGAGGGGCTTTGAATATCTGGGCGAGGATCCTTACCTTTCAGGACGCATGGTGGTGCCGTACATCAAGGGCGTTCAGAGCAACGGCGTGGCTGCATGCGTGAAGCATTTCGCTCTCAACAATCAGGAACTCAACAGGTTCACGACCCATGTCACCGTTGATGACAGAACTCTTTACGAGATCTATCTTCCGGCTTTCAAGGCCGCTGTCACCGAAGGTAAGGCTTGGGCGGTAATGGGTTCCTACAGCCTTTACAAGAACCAGTGGTGCTGCCATAACCAGTACATGTTGAATGACATTCTGAAAGGGGAGTGGGGATTCGATGGAGTCGTCGTCAGTGACTGGGGCGGGACCCATGACACGGAACAGGCTGTGAACAACGGGTTGGACATGGAGTTCGGAACATTTACCAATGGTCTTGACCGGTCACTCTCAAACGCTTACGCCAACTATTACCTTTCGGGGCCTTACCTCAAGGGAATCAAGGAAGGGAAATATGCCATGGATGTGCTTGACAACAAGGTTCGTAGAGTTTTGAGACTGATGTTCCGCACTGTTATGGACAGGAATCGTCCTTTCGGCTCTTTCGTGAGTCCGGAACACATCGCCGCGGCCAGAAAGATCGGAGCGGAATCCATTGTGCTCCTCAAGAACGATGGCGGAATCCTGCCGATAAAGAGTGCGAAGAAGATTCTGGTTGTCGGTGAGAATGCCGTGAAGATGATGACGGTGGGAGGCGGAAGTTCCTCACTGAAAGTCAAGAACGAGGTTTCTCCTTTGGAGGGAATCAGAGAAAGGTTCGCGGATGCGGAGGTTGTCTATGAGCGTGGCTATGTCGGTGACGCGAGCGGTCAGTTCGACGGAGTGACTACAGGCCAGGATCTCAGCGAGAGCCGTCCGGCGGAAAAGCTGATCGCCGATGCTGTGGCTGCCGCCAAGGCCGCTGACTATGTGATATTCATCGGAGGCTTGAACAAGAGCGAGCATCAGGATTGTGAGGGAGCGGACAGGGAAAGCTATGAACTGCCATATTCACAGAACTATGTGATAGAGGCTCTTGCCGCCGCCAATCCGAAGCTTGTGGTTGTGAACATCTCCGGAAACGCCGTGGCGATGCCTTGGGCGGACAGGGTTCCGGGAATAGTTCAGGACTGGTACCTCGGAAGCGAGGCCGGACACTCTCTGGCCGATGTGCTTTCGGGCGATGTCACTCCTTCCGGAAAACTGCCGTTCACGATCGGCGCGACACTGTCGGATTATCCGGTTCAGTCTGAGATCCAGTACCCCGGAATCCCTCGCAAGGAGACCGTCAAGATGGGCATACAGGATGCCACCATCTATGACGAGACCTACACGGAGGGCATTTTCGTGGGCTACCGCTGGTTCGAGCGCAGTTCCATCAAGCCGACCTTCCCGTTCGGCCACGGACTCAGCTACACCACGTTTGAATATGGTGAGCCAAAGATTTCCGGCACAATCGAAAAAGGCTTGACCGTCACGGTTCCGGTGAAGAACACGGGGTCTGTGACCGGTGCGGAGACCGTGCAGATCTATGTCAGTGCGCCGGAAAGCTCTGTGGAGCGTCCGGTCAAGGAACTAAAGGGATTCGGAAAGATATTCCTTGAGCCAGGCAGATCCGGTGAGGTGAAAGTCACTTTGGACAAGGCTGCCATCAGCTATTTCGATGCTCGGAAGCACGATTGGGTAGCTGAGAATGGCAACTACAGGATTCTTGTCGGAGCTTCGTCCGAGGATATTCGCAAAACAGTTGATTTTAAGTATTAAAAAGGCCTCTGATGGCGAAAGGAACGGTTAATGTCGGCAGTCAGTGCCGTGAGATAATCTCCGCTGTCAAGTCAGGACAGTTCGCCCCCGTCTATCTTCTGATGGGGGACGAGCCGTATTACACGGACATGGTCTGTGACGCTGTCATTGAGAACGCCCTTGACGAGGCTTCGAGGGATTTCAACGAGACGGTTTGCTACGGCTCGGATGTCGATGCGGACACGGTGATCACGGCGGCGAGACGATTTCCGATGATGGCCGAAAGGCAGCTGGTGGTTGTGAAGGATGCGCAGGCCATGCGGGATCTGGAGAAGCTTTCCGTCTATTGCGAGAAACCTTTGGATTCCACGGTTCTGGTGCTTCTGATGCGCGGTGCCTCGGCGGACAAGCGGAAGGCGTTGTACAAGCAGGCTTCAAAAAGTGGGATTGTCGTAGAGTCCAACGCATTGAGGGACTATGAGATGCCTTCGTGGATAGCACAGTATTTCTCTGGCAGGGGACTGTCCATTGATCCGGAGGCCGCCGCTTTGTTGGCGGAATCAGCCGGCACTAATCTGGGACGGATTGCGGTCGAGACCGACAAGATGCTTAAAAATCTCCCTGAAGGGACGAAACAGATCACGGTCTCTGACATAGAACGGAATGTGGGCATCAGCCGGGAGTTCAGCGTGTTCGAGCTGACCAAGGAACTTTCGGCTAAAAACGGTCCGAAAGCGTTGAGAATTGCCGCCCGCATCGGAGAGGCGGCGAAATTCGCCATGCCGATGGCCGTCAGCGCCCTCTACACCCATTTCGCCAGAATCTTGAAGTACGCCGCGCTGAAGGAAAAGAACCGTTACCCGGACAGAACCGCCGTCGCCGCCGCGCTTCAAGGCGTGAACCCTTATTTTTGGAAAGAATATGACACCGCGGTGTCCAACTACCCGATCCGCAAGGCGATGGAAGTGATCTCCCTGCTTTGTGAATATGACTACAAAGGCAAAGGCGGAGATGCCGGGGAAGCCACTCCGGGCGAACTGCTTGTCGAATTGACCAGTAAGATATTAAGTATATGAGCGAATTCATTATCGAGTGCAGGAATGTCTGCAAGAATTTCGGAGAGAAGGTCGCGCTTGACAACGTCAGCGTGAGTGTCCCGAAAGGCGGGATATTCGGTCTGCTCGGTCCTAACGGAGCCGGCAAGACAACGCTTATCCGCATCATTAACAGGATAACGATTCCTAATGGTGGCGAAGTCCTTTTTGACGGTCGCCCAATAACTCAGTCGGATGTCGAGAAGATAGGCTATCTGCCTGAAGAGCGGGGACTTTACCGCAAGATGGAGGTGGGAGATCAGGCCATGTATCTGGCCCAGTTGAAGGGAATGAGCGCTACCGAGGCCCGCAAGGCCTTGAAAGAGTGGTTCGTGCGTTTCGGAATCCAGGACTGGTGGAAGAAGAAGGTTGAGGAACTGTCCAAGGGTATGGCACAGAAAGTTCAGTTCATCACGACTGTTGTGCATAAGCCGTCACTGATGATCCTGGACGAACCGTTCTCCGGATTCGATCCGGTGAACGCCGAACTGATCCGTAAGGAGATTCTCCGCCTGAAGGACGAGGGGGCGACGATCATCCTGTCAACGCACAATATGGAATCCGTCGAGGAACTTTGCGACAACATCGCCCTCATCAACAAGTCGCATCTTGTGATCACCGGCGTTGTCAACGAGATCCGTCACAAGTGGGGTAACAACAACATCGAGCTTATCTATACCGGCGAAGGCAGGGTCAAGGATGCCGACGGGATATTCAAAATCCTTTCCGACGAGGACAATGCCGGCCGTCACACCGCTGTGCTGACGCTCGGGGAGAACGTCTCTTCCAACGACGCGCTTTCGGCCTTGCTGGCGCAGGACATTGTCGTCAACTCATTCAAGGAGTTGATTCCGAGGATGAACGACATATTCATTAAACTTGTAACAGAGGAGGCATAGTCATGAATTTCAGAATAATAAAGACTGTCATAGCGAGGGAATATCTTACCCGCGTCAAGAAGAAGTCATTCCTTGTGACTACGTTCCTCGTGCCGATCATCTTCGCCGCGTCGATGATTTCGATCGGCTTCATCATGTCCGGTACCAAGGAAAGGAAGCAGGATGTCGCCGTGGTGGATCGCTCCGGCATCGTGATGAGTCATCTTGAAGATACTGACCGGCTTACGTTCACGGATTATTCCACCGAGAATCCTGATTACGTGAAGGAGCGCCTGAGTGAGTACGGAAAGGATGTCCTTGTGGTCATCTCGCCGCTGGATTCCGCCAAGAAGACGGTCTCCGTGCAGACATATTCAAAGGATCCGCTTGGAGTGGAGTTCACCACAGGGCTTGCGGACAAGGCTAATGACGCAGTGGAGGAGTACCGCGTGCGGCAGTATGGCATCGACAACCTCTCGCAGATCATGGATGAGGTGAGGGCGGATGTCAAGGTCACCGAGTACACAATGGATGATAAAGGTAATGAAACGATTTCAGAGTCAGGAATATACATGATCATCTCGATGCTCCTCGGCATTATTATCTGGATGTTCATCATGATGTTCGGAGGGCAGGTGATGTCCAGTGTCATTGAGGAGAAGACCAGCAGGGTGGTCGAGGTTCTGATTTCGTCCGTGAAGGCCATCGACCTGATGTTCGGCAAGATTGTCGGCGTCGCCCTTGTGGCTCTTACGCAGTTCTTCCTTTGGATAATCCTTACGGGCGTACTCGTCTCCGTCGCCACGACCTTTGTCGGTAAGGACATGTTCGCCCAAATGTCCGGCAATCCTGGGATGATGGCCCAGACGATGGGTGTCACCCCTGACCAGATGCAAGCTTTAGGCAACGCAACTGCCGGGCTTACAGCCGCCACGGATTCCACCGAGGTTATCGCCGGCGAGCCTGATGACATGAGCGTGATCATCGGTACGCTCGTGAATATTCCTTGGGTGAAACTGATTGTTTCATTCCTTATCTACTTCATTCTTGGATATTTGCTTTACGCTTCCATGTTCGCGGCAGTCGGCTCGGCCGTGGAGAACGAGGGGGATTCGCAGCAGCTTCAGATGCCGCTGACCATCCCGTTGATGATCGCCTATTTCATCATCCTTGTGGCGTTCCAGAATCCGGACAGCGGAGTGGTGGTCTGGGGTTCGATGATTCCGTTCACTTCTCCGATTGTGATGCTGGCCAGGATCCCTTATGGAGTTCCGATGTGGCAGCTGGTTGTTTCGATTGTTCTGCTGCTTGTCACGTTCTTCGGTTGTGCCTGGCTTTCAGCCAAGATCTATAAGGTAGGTATCTTGATGTTCGGCAAGAAATCGACATTCAAGGATCTTTGGAAGTGGCTGAGGATGAAATAGAATTTGGTATGTTGTTGAGAATCATGAAGAAAATGTTTATGTTTGTTCTGTTCCTGGCCGGAGGACTGTCACTCTCGGCTCAGGAGCGGACAATAGACTGGAAGATGGATCCTGTGGATGGGCATCGTACGGGTGTGGTGGCCTCCAACGCCTCAAATGTGAAGGAGGCGATGGGTTTTGTCAAGGGATGTGCCTACCATGCTCCGAACGGAAGGAAGTTCCGCGGAGGAACAGTGAAGGATGTGGCGAAGATAATGCTTGACGCACAGCCGGCGATGGCTGATGTGAAGACCCTCATCGGCCATTCGACAAGGGCTATGGTCAGGACTTACCCGGAGTGCGAGATTTACGATTGGTATGTTGACGAACTGATGCGCGCCGCCGCCGACAGCACCGGCAGGAAGGTTGACATCGGGTTCGCCAACCGTGGCGGAATCCGTGTTGACATGCCGGCCGGGGAGGTTCTCCGCGATGACATCCTGTCGATGTTCCCGTTCCGCAACAGTATCTGTTATGTAGCTTTGCGAGGACGTGACGTGCGCGTCCTTCTCGATCAGATGGCTTCCACGCGGTTCCAGATCATCGGCGGTGTGAGGATTGTCGCCAAGGACGGCAGGATCGTCTCCGCCACCATTGACGGCGAGCCGATCGATGATGACAGGATCTACGGGGTCGCCACTTTGGACTTTCTTCTTGACGGCGGTGACGGCTACAGGGTCGCCAACAACGCCGTGGAGGTCATAAAGTGCAACGGCTACCTCTACGACACGATGCTTTCCTATGTCCAGGGACTCACAGCCGCCGGTAAGCCGATCGAGTGCCGGAACCAGCATTGGATCACAATCTTAAAGTAGGACGACAGATGAGAAAGGTAATTTTAGGAATATTTCTGCTCGCCGCATTGGTGAATGTGGACGCGGCGGCTCAGAAGCGGCTTACAATCCTTCACGTCAATGACACGCACAGCCATCTTGAACCGGAGCGTTCCGGTGATCGCAAAGGACATGGTGGAGTTATCGAGCGCGCCGCCTACCGTGACAGTGTCGTGAAGGCCGACGGAAAGAGGAATGTTCTTCTTCTCCATGCCGGAGACTTTGATCAGGGATCGTCTTACTTCACCGTCCTCGGAGGCGACATCGAGGTGGATTTGATAAACGCCATGAAGTACGACTGCATCACTCTTGGCAACCATGAGTTCGACAACGGATTGGATGAACTTGCCCGCCGTCTGGCCAATGTCAAATGCCCGGTAGTCTGCGCCAACTACGATTTCTCCGACACACCCCTGTCCAAGTACGTCAAGCCTTATGCGATCGTCAGGAAGGCCGGTTTGCGGATCGGGATCATCGGTCTGATGCCCGACATCACCAAACTGGTCTCCAAGGGCGTGACCGACAGGATTCCGACTTTTGACAACGCCGAGGTCACGTGCAGATGGGCTGAGTACCTGAAGACCGAGAAAAAGTGCGATCTGGTCATCGCCCTTACCCACATCGGCTTCGAGAACGAGCCTTATCCGGATCCGCTCCTCGTGAGCAGGACCCGCGGCATCGACCTTGTTGTCGGCGGTCACTCCCACACTTTCCTCAGCGCTCCTCACTACGAGAAGAACCTTGATGGTGTTCCCGTGCCGATCGTCCAGGACGGGGAATGGGGTCTCAATGTCGGCAACATCAAGATTTACAGATAGTTTAAACAGTTATATCCATGTTGACATTCATTCTCTCGCTGCTGGCCCTTGTGGCCGGCTATGCGGTTTATGGCAGATTCGTCGAGCGGGTGTTCGGCCCTGACTCCAATCGTAAGACTCCGGCGGTCGCCCATCCTGACGGGGTGGACTACATTGCCATGCCGTGGTGGAAAATCTTCATGATCCAGTTCCTCAACATTGCGGGAACCGGCCCCATCTTCGGAGCCATAATGGGCGCCCAGTTCGGCCCTTCCGCCTATCTGTGGATAGTTTTCGGCAGCATCTTCGCCGGAGCCACCCACGACTACCTGAGCGGAATGCTCTCGCTTCGTAATGACGGCGTGGGTCTGCCTGAACTGATCGGACGCTATCTCGGCAACGCCACGCGTGTGGTCATGCTTGTGTTCACAGTGCTGCTGCTTGTGCTGGTTGGAGCTGTCTTTGTTTACAGCCCGGCTACAATCATGGCCACATTCGGAGGATCCATGACGATGTGGTTTGTCATAATATTCCTTTATTATCTGCTTGCCACACTGCTGCCGATTGACAAGATCATCGGACGTATCTATCCCGTGTTCGCCGCGGCGCTGCTCTTCATGGGGGCCGGAATGCTTGTGATGCTGTTCGTGAAATGGCCGTCGCTGCCGGAACTTTGGGACGGACTCGGCAACATGGGAGCGGCTCACAACCCTGATTGGAAAGATCCGATTTTCCCTTGCCTTTTCATCACCATAGCCTGTGGAGCGATCAGTGGTTTTCACGCCACTCAAAGTCCGCTGATGGCCCGCTGCATGACTAATGAGAAGCAGGGACGTTCCATCTTTTACGGATCGATGATCACTGAAGGTATCATGGCTCTCGTCTGGGCCACGGTGTCGATGTATTTCTTCTACGGGAAGCCGACACCCGGGGTGGAGACGTTCGCCGCCGCGGCCGGAGTGAGCGGGATGACCACACCTGCTCCGACGGTGGTGAAGGTCATCTGCGACAGCTGGCTTGGGAAAGTGGGAGGTTTTCTTGCTCTGCTTGGTGTGGTGGCTGCCCCTCTTTCGACCGGTGACACGGCTCTTCGCAGCGCCCGTCTGATTGTGGCCGATTTCCTGCACATCTCGCAGCGTCCGCTTTTGAAGCGCGTCATTGTGTGCGTGCCGGTGTTCCTCTCTTCGCTTGGCCTGCTGCTTTGGCAAGTCGGCAATCCCAATGGATTCAATGTCATCTGGCAGTATCTCGGCTGGGCCAACCAGGCCCTGTCGGTCTTCACTCTGTGGATGCTTACCGTCTATCTCGCCCGAGAGCATAAGCCATACATCATCGCTCTTGTCCCCGCGTTGTTCATGACCATGGTCTGCGTGACGTTCATTCTTGTCTCGCCGCAGGCCTTGGCTCTTTCCAAGCCGCTGAGCTACTCGCTGGGCGCTGCGTGCCTTGTCGCTTCCCTTGCAGTGTTCGTGTGGTGGAAAGTCTCCAAATGCCCTTGCAAGACTGCTGCTGAGGGACGTTAAATCATACGTGGCATTTAATGTGTTGACAATTAATGTATAAGGCAATCTCCCAGTGCCTGTTTCCGGTACTGGGAGATTGCCTTGGTATGTTGATAATGGGAGCCTTGCCTGCCACGATCCTCTATTCCTTGGCCACGGGCTGGAGATTGACAGTCTGGTAGAAGGCCTGGGCTTCTTTTACAAGTGAGTCGGAAAGTGTATCCCTTGAGGTCTCGTTGTGACTCCATGCTCCGGCCGAGGTCACGTCGAACTGCCGGATTCTGCGGACGGGGGAGAGGACGGTCAGCACATCGTCGCTGAAGTAGCCAAGATCCTGATAGGTGGCCATGAAGGCTCTTTGGTTATAGCCAGGATCAAGGATGTTCTGGCCGTAGAACTTCGAGTCGTAGGAGAAATGCAGGAGCGAGAACACGGTCGGCATCAGGTCAATCTGTGAGCAGACTTTCTCAATCCTTTGAGGGCGAATGAAGCCCGGGGAATATACAATCGCAGGGATGTGGTACTTGTCAACCGGGATACTGGTCTTGCCGGCGCTGGAGGCGCAGTGGTCGGCCACGATGACGAAGACTGTGTTTGTGAACCACGGCTTGCGCGAGGCCTCGGCGAGGAATTGGCCGATGGCGAAGTCAGTGTACTTCACTGCGGCCGAGCGCGACTTCATCTCACCGTCGTAGGTGATCTTCCCTTCCGGGAATGTGTACGGGCGGTGGTTGCTGATCGTGAATATGATGGCGTGGAACGGTGCGCCGCTCTCGGCCTTCCGGTCGAACTCTTTCAGAGCCACCCTGTACGAATCCTCGTCGCAGGTGCCCCAGATGTTGGCGAAAGTGATGTCTTCCTTCGGGTAGTCGGACTTGTCGATGATCTCGAAGCCGTTTCCGGAGAAATAGGTCCGCATGTTGTCGAAATAGCTGTCGCCTCCGTAGATGAAGGTGGTCGTGTAGCCGTTGGTTCTGAGCACGGTGCCTGTCGAGAACAGTCCTGCGTTGTCAGGCCTTTTGATGATGCTTTCTCCTGCGCTTGGAGGGAGGCAGAGAGTCAGGGCCTCAAGGCCGCGGACGGAACGGTTGCCGGCGGCGTAGAGGTTGTCGAAGACGAGGCTCTTTCCGATCAGGGTGTCCAGATTCGGGGTCAGTCCGTCTTCGTTGCCGTAGTCCGTAAGGAAGTCCGCGCTCAGGCTCTCCACTGCTATCACCACGATGTTCTTTTTGACGGCCGGGATGGAATCCCGGATTATCTGTACTCCGTTGCTGTTTGCAGAGGTTGCTTCGACAGGCTCGGTGACCGAGAGGGATTCCCCGATGGCCGATTCTCTTCCGGTCGCCGAGCTTGTCGAAGCGGCCTGGTTACAGAGATCAAGCTTGAGCGCCGAGGCTTCATCGGAAGGCAGCATCTGATAGAAGCGGTCATATTCAAGAGTGCTGCTGCTGTACGCCTCAAGAAAGTTCCAGCAGCCGTTACATTGGAGTTCTGTTGCGTAGCTATTGGAGCTCTGGAGGTTACGGTGGCTGAACCGCAGCCAGAAGAAACTTCCGGTGAACAGGACGGCGTAGATGACGAAAGTGGCGAGGAACGCAGCCGTCCCGCCGTTGCAGGCTTCGCTGAAATCCTTTTCGCGGAACATCCACCAGCTGACAAGAACCGCCACCAGCAGTACTCCAAGGAATAATGGAATGATAGGGTATGATTCCATGATATTTCCGATCACCTCGTTCGTATAGACCAGATAGTCAACGGCGATGAAGTTGTACCGCACCCCGAACTCGTTCCAGAAGACGCACTCGGAAACAACGTTGACGATCATCAGGAATATGTACAGTCCCATCGTGATCAGCAGCCCTGTCGCGCACCATCCATTCCTTATGCCCGGAATCAACATTCTGAGACAGAAGCAACCGAGCAGCAGGAGCGAAAGGATGCGGGCGATTGTCGGAACGACGGAACCATATTCAATGAATATGTTGGACGGCAGGAATGAATATATCGCGAAGACGAGCAATGCGGCTCCTATGATGTCGCTGAGCGGCTTTTTGTATTTGGCGTCGTTCAGCGTGGCTTGGATCAGCATCGCCGGGGCGAGCGCCAACAGCGAGAAGGCTATGTCGTTGACGAGACCCAACAGGAATATCTTTACCCACTCGACAGCGGTGAATCCGATCACGGTCGGAGGTACGAACAGCAGGATTACCCTTGTGATGAAGCCGAGCGTGACTGCAAAATTGATGAACACCGGAGCGAAGTATCTGAACCAGTCGTGAACCTTTCTTGACTTGTCATAGTCCCTTAAGCCGTTTCTATCCATAGGGCGAAATGATTGATGATTATGGATGCGAAGTTAAGAAATTCCGATGATTATTGCTAACTTTGTGTAATTGTGCGAAAATCATTCAGATTGATGAAACGACATTTATTCTGCGCCGTCATCGCGGCGATCATCTTTTCAGTCCTCCCGATGGAGGCACAGATCCGTGGATTCCGCCAAAAGCAACTGAAGGAATGGGAGTTCAGCAAGGACGGCTCCGCATGGGAGACTGTGGCGGTCCCGCATTCCTATAACGCCGAGGATGGTCATTCCCCTTATTACTACCGTGGCAAGGCTTCTTACCGCTGCGAGCTGAGGATCACCGATGTGAAGAAGACGCACTATCTCTTTTTCGAGGGTGCGGCCCAGGCTGCTGTGGTCAAGGTTAACGGAGAGCAGGTGGCGGCTCACAAAGGGGGGTACACACCGTTCTCCGTGAACATCACCGAATCATTGAACAGGGGTGTCAATAGTGTGGAAGTGATTTGCGACAACACCGAGGATGTCGAAATGATCCCCGTCACCTCCGACTTCAACAAGAACGGCGGTCTGCACAACCCTGTCTGGCTTCTGGTCATGGATGATGTCTATTTCTCACCGGAAGACTACGGGATGTACAGGCTTCGCTGCGAGACCCCTGTCGTGACAAAGAAAAAGGTGGTGACCAATGTCAGGACGAAGCTTGTCAATTCCGGCAACCGGGATGCCGACATTCTGGTCCGCGTCCAGCTTCTTGAGGCCGACGGGACATTGGGCTATCAGGCTGACCGGGTGATTCCTGTCGGGGCGTTTTCTGAATATGACTTCGACCACGATTTCATCCTTTCCGGGGTGCATCTTTGGGACGGTGTGAAGGATCCGTACCTCTACACGATCCGGGTTGAACTTTTCAAGGGCAAGAGGATGATGGACATAGCCGAGACCAAAGTCGGCTACCGTTCGATCGAGATGGATCCCGAGAGAGGTTTCATCCTGAACGGTCACCCTTATCGCCTCCGTGGCGTGGCGATGCATCAGGACGCGGACGGAAAGGCTTCCGCTCTGACCCAAGCCGATTACCGCCGGGACTATCGCATCGTCAAGGAGCTTGGAGCCAATTTCCTTCGTCTGGCGCATTATCCGCACAATGATTTCGCATTCCAGTTGTGTGATTCTTTGGGAATAGTGGTTCAGACAGAGGTTCCTTGGGTCAATGTCTGCGGGACGAACGCCACACAGACCTATTTCAACAACATCCACCATCAGATGAAGGAGATGGTGAACAATCTCTACAACCATCCTTCCATAGCTTTCTGGGGCATGTGGAACGAGCTTGACACTTGGGGCAACAACAATGATCTGCAAGGCGTGTTCGATGCCGGGCGCGTGGCCAGGGAGACCGAAAGGCTTTATGACTACACGAAGAAGCTGGATCCGTACCGTTTCGTGGGTTTCACCGACTGTTCAAGACTTGCCCGTGACGGTTATCAGAACCTAAAGGGCGACTTTTGCTCGCAGAACATCTACTATGGCTGGTACTGGACTCCAAACGATTTCAGCGGGCTGACAACCTCGATGAAGAAAGTGCATGGCATGAGACCGGACACACCGCTCAATGTTTCTGAATATGGTGTAGGCATAAATCCTTTCTGCCACGTTTGGAACCCTGCCGACGCGGTCCGCGACAAGAGCGACGATTCCAAGCATTATGAGGAATATGGCAACCTTTTCCACGAGTCCTACGTTCGCCAGATCAAGGCGATGCCGTGGCTGAACTTCACATCTGTGTGGGTTCTCTTCGATTTCCCGGTGGCTAACCGTCAGGAGGGGTACATGGATTCCGAGGACGGAGTCAGGTTCGTGAAAAACTCCGATCGCAAGTACATGAATGACAAGGGACTCGTGACCCGTGACCGCCAGACGAAAAAGGATGTTTTCTACCTGTACAAATCCCTTTGGAACAAGGATGAGACCACCGTCCACATCACGTCAAGCCGTCTTGAATACTTCCCAGCCGGGGAGGATCTCCGCATCAAGGTCTATAGCAACGCCAAGTACCTGACCCTCTACCAGAATGGCCGTATGGTCACCAGAATGACCTCCTCGGAGGAGTCCAGCGGTGTTGTCTGGACCTTCCCGGCCGTCCGTCTGAAAACTGACGAGGACACGTTCAAGGTGGTTTCCAACAACGGAGTCTCCGATGAGATAATCCTGAGGAAAGCTAAATAGGGATTCCCGCTGGTGTCTCTTCCTTTCCATATCAGAATCATTTGAAAATGCTTGACATCAAATTGTTATATTCACTGAATGTTGATTCATCTGTTGAGGCACTTAAAGCTGATTGTGAAAGGTATATCAATTATGCTCATTGATTTTTGAGAGTATATTATTTATGGTGAACTTTCAGTAACAAAAAGTTGTAAAAAGATGAAAAAAGTCATTTCAATTCTTGTGTTGTCAAATTCCTTTATGTGTGGCTTATTCATAAACCTAAATTCCGCAAAAAGCAAAGATTTTTTGCCAGGTCCGGTCTGTTGACGGCCA
>CAVIHT010000030.1:0-23917 GCA_963642795.1 Bacteroidaceae bacterium | reverse complement strand
ACCCGCGGCTGGACTTGAACCAGCTAGGTTAGTGTCATGCCCGACACACATAAAAAAACAAGAGGGGATGGTTTCAAGAATGGCCATCCTCTCTTGTTTTCTGGTGACAGCCTCGGGAATTTGTTCTTTAGAGAGAGGATTATGACTAATGAACTCTCAATTGACGTGATGTTCTCCTACAGTTGTCATTAAGGAGCGGAATGATCATGTCCGGATGGCAGAAAAGCATCATAAGAATTCACCTCATCAACTCGATGACATTTTCCGGCGACATCGCATTCCGGGCATCATCTTTCGGAGCATTCTTAAGAAATAAGACCGGGAGAATCTTGTAATTCTTGGCAAATGGCAGCAGATTGGCTTTACGTAGAAGTTCGGCTGTCAGCCGTCTGCCATTCTCTTGATTTGTCCATTTGCACTCGCCGACCAACAAGTATTTCTTGTCAAGCGATTCGGCCATCACATCAATCTCTATTTGTTCCGGTTCCTTCTTCTCATTGAGAACCGGCCCCCACCGGCGTTTTGCCTTGCCGTAAACAATTCCGTTGACAATATTTCCCGTCACGGCATCCCTGCATAGTTTTTCCCAATGCATGCCCACATACTCCGGAAAGTGGGCGGCCAAAGCCTGTTCCAATGGCAAACGTCGCCCGATCTCGATGAACGAACGGTTGGGCACGACAAACTGATAGTAGAATGCCATGAACGGGTCGGCTATCTTATACAGGCTCTTTTTCGCATTCTTTTCGTCAGTCCCGAACGGGACATCCTTCTCCAGAAATCCGAGGTCAATAAGTTTCTTCAGCGGACGTGACAGATTGGTTGCCGGCTCATTGCATCTGGCGGCAATCTCGGAAAGACGATTTGCCCCGGATCCGATATAGGACATGATTGTGGAAGTCTTGACAATATCCTTTACATCATCCTGAAACAGTTTAGCCGGCTCTTCGTAAAGAGTTCCGTTTACAGAGAGTATATTGTGCCACAACGCATCGGAAAGTGAGCTTCTGCTTTCCCGCAGTTCCCAATAACGAGGTATCCCGCCCCATACTGAATACTCTTCAACGGCACTTACAGCGTCAAGATTCAAAGCCTCCTGAATGTATGGCAAGCGTATCGGCGTAAGTCGCATCATCTCATCGGCACGGCCATAGAGAGGCGCTGTGGAATCAAGAAACAGTCCGTACATCATATTCTGTGATGAACCACAAAGTACAAGATTGTACTTCAACCGCTTTTCATCCACCAATTTTTGCAACACTGACGGCAGTTCCGGTGATTGCTCCACCAGATACGGGAATTCATCCAGACACAGAGTGAAACGCTTGTCCGTCCGATAATTGATCGCGCGAAACAGAGACTCCCAATCAGGATAAGTCAACTTGTCAAAATCAGGGAATACCTGTGCTGCCACCTTTGCAAGCAAAGTCCTCTGATGTTGCCGTTCTGAACGGTCAGCAAGGAAATATACATCACTGTCCGACAACACCTTTTTGGTAAGCGTCGACTTGCCTGACCGTCTTCGGCCGTACATTACGACCAACGAAGGCTTCTCACTTGAAAGAGCATTTCTCAATCTTGCGGTTTCTTCTATTCTGTCAACAAAGTTCATGCTTCATATTTATTATGCTAAACAAACATAATGTTTTTATAGCATAATACAAAATTTCAAGCTGGATATTTTCCCCGTATGGCAAAAAAAGAAATGTGACCATTGTTCACAAATTACTTTCTGCGAGCTCTGGGAAAAGGAGTATCCTGTCTGCGGAATGCGTGTTGAACAGAAGATGCTCGAAATCACGCTTTTTTACATTCAGGTCAACCGCGGCCAATTTGTCTTTTATGGCTTTTTTCAGATCCTCGGCATTTGATATTGAAGGTCAACCATTGTAATGATGACACCAGATTGAATGTGGTGTTTTGAGGAAAGCTTGAGATGCTGAAAAGTAAAGCGTGGCCGGGAACGACCGGCCACGCTTGCTATAATCGGATTTATGGACTGTTACCAGCCAGGATTCTGGGTGATATTCTCGTCGAGAAGTATCTGACCTGAAGGGATTGGCTCCAGATAGTACTTGTCATTCCAGACTCTGTCAACGGTGGATCCACCGGCATTGACTGCAGAAGTGTTGTATGGTGACTTATAACCGTTCAGGAAGAAGTTGTCTTTCTCTATTTTCTCCCAATCCTCGGCATCCGTCACAGTGTTTCTGTAAGCCATGATGGCTTCTTTGGAAGCACCAATATATCCATCAGGATTTTCTTTCGTGTCAAGATTCTTTCCAAGCGCCCAACGCATCAGGTCAGCGTTGCGGAAGCCGTCGGCCATGAGCTCGCTACGGCGGTCGCGGCGGAGTTCCTGAAGAAGAACATTGGCGGCCGGGTCATCAGGGTCTTTGGTGATGGTCACCCCATTTACAGCGCAGCCTGTTGTCCCTACCAATGTAAGAGCCGGAATCTCACCATGTCTAACCCTGAGCAGGTTGACTGACTTGTCAAGGTCGGTTTGATTGATGTCTCCGAGTTCGGCGCATGCCTCCGCATAGTTTTCGAGAACCTCGGAATATTGGAATATTGGTCCGTCAGTGTCGTTGGACGGTGCGTTCCACGTTCCGTTCTTCTCGTACTCATCCTTCTTCGAATAATCGAGGAACTTCCAAGTCCAGTAACCTGTGGTCGAGACAATGCCGTAAGTGTAGGACAGGTTAACGACAGGGAGAATCGCTTCATCGACAGCAGCGTTCAATCTCTTATCTCTGTTAGTGAACACTCCCTCAAGGGTTTTATCATTGTAGGATGGTACCATGTGGATAGGAAGACCGTCAGAGGTGGTGTAATTCTCAACCGCACTCTTGGTAAGCCCCCAGGTTGGAGTCGAAGAGTCCACATAGCCGTACTGAGAATGAGCAAGCGTCACATTACCTCCGTTGACATTGGCCAGAGTATAGATCTTATAAAGAAGAACTTCCTTGCTTCCGGCCAATGAAAGTGAGGTGTACATGCCTTTGTAATTAGTGGTGACCTCATAGAGTCCGCTGTCGATAACCTTGGCCGACGCCTCTTTTGCTGTTTTGTAGAATGTTTCCGGATGTCCGCCGCTCAGGTTGTGGTACTTCTCCCACGCTCCTTCATATAGGGCAACTCTTGAGAGCAGAGCAGCTGCAACCATGTTGTTGACAGTGTTGGTGCCGGCCTCTGATGGAGAGTAGCAGTTGTTAATCGCGAACTCAAGGTCTGCGACCACATTGTCCATAACGGTCACGCGGGAATCGCGGGAACGTTTGATGTTGTCCTCTTTAGTGAAGTCGAGTTCATCATCAACCCACACGACATCTCCGTAGGTCTTCACCAGATTGAAATGGTATAGCGCGCGGAAGAATCTTGCAACGCCTCTCCAATGGTTCGCCGCTTTCTCGCTGAGATCTGGAACAAGGTCAACCCTGTTCAGCAGGATGTTGGCTTCCCTGATTCTATCATAAGGAGTGTTCCATGAAGATGCTGAGTTAGGAATATTCTTCGTGAATTCAGTGAAGGACTCCGTGGCATAATCATCAGTAAGAGATTCTGCATGATACTGACCTTTGGTCCAACCACTTCCGTAGCTCATCTCACTGAGGTATCCGTAGAATTTCCAAGAGAATATCTCAAGGGCTGATTCTGATGTCCAGTTGGTGGCATCGGAATTACTGTCCAGCGGTGTCCTGTCGAGATAGTCACTGCAACCGCTGAAGCCTAATGCAGCAACTGCACCTACCGCCAAAGTGTAAAATATCTTTTTCATAATTGTTTTCCGTTAATTAAAATGTAATCTGAAGACCACACGACCATTGGCGGTTGAACGGCATGGCGCGTCCTGCATATGTCATGTCGACACCATTATTGTACGTAGATGACCAACCACCTGTACATTCTGGATCCATCACACCATCGATGTGGTCAAATGTGAGAAGATTCTGTGCGCTGAAATAGACACGTAATTTTTCGACATTTACTTTTTGGGTAAGATTCTGAGGAATCGTGTAGCCGAAAGTCAGGTTCTTTACTCTGAGATAGGCAAGGTTGTTGAGATACTTGGTCTGAGGCGCAAAGTTATTGCAACCGGAATTTCCTGGAAGTCCGGACAGGGATCCGAACGCACCGTTGATGTAAGGACGAGGGAATTTCGCATTCTGGTTGTTTTCTGTCCAGTAATCAAGTTGATTCTCAAAGATGTTCATCTGTGCTCCGGCAGCATGAGGAATGAACAGTGATGATGTTGTCCACATGTCACGTTTCCCTACGCCCTGGAAAAGAATCTCAAAGTCAAATCCTTTGTACATCGCACCGAGACGGAGAGAGTACTCATAGCGAGGAAGAACATTTCCGATGCGCTTAAGGTCGCCATGGTCATCAATTGTTCCCTTACCAGTGTCGATCTTCTTGTCACCATTAAGGTCTTTGTACTTGATGTCACCGGCTCCGAATCTGAATGAGCCGTTCTGGAGATATGACTGGTCAGGAATGTCAGACTTGAGAGTTCCGTCAGTGTTCAGATCTGATGAATTGAAATACCGATCAGTCTCGAATCCCCAGATCTCGCCGAGCTGCTTTCCTTCATACCATCCCTGAAGCGCGCCGGTAGTGTTGTTCCACTTGGTGATTTCAGATTTTGAGTCAGAAAGCGTGAAAGTTCCGTAAACCGCAAAATCCTTGTTGAAAGCATGGTTGTAGTCAATCTGAAGCTCCCAACCGGTTGTCTTGAGGTCTCCACCGTTCTCAAGCGGTGCGCTGGAGATACCTACATAGCGGATGATCTCATTACCTGCGACAAGCATGCCCACATTCCTTCTGAGATACCAGTCGAACGTGACGTTGAGTTCGTTGTCAAGGAAGCCTGCGTCGAAACCGAAGTCAAGCGTGCGAATCTTCTCCCATGTCATGTCGGAGTTGACGGCGGCCGGAGTGGATACGGTCGATTTTTGGTTGAAGTCTGATCCAAGCCAGGAAACGGTTTCAGTGGACAGAGTCGCAATGTACGGGTACCAGTCGGTCAGCGCCTGATTACCTACGGAACCATAGGAACCGCGGAGTTTCATGGTCGGTACATAAGGCTTGATGTTCTGCCAGAAAGGTTCCTCTGAAATCCTGTAACCTGCGGATGCGGAGGAGAAGAATGCCCACTGCTTGCCAGGACGGAACGCAGATGATCCGTCATAACGCCCGTTGACCTCGAGGAGATATTTCTCTTTGTAGTTATAGTTGATTCTGCCGAAGAAACCTGCCGTCGCGCGGTCTTTCAGAGTTTCGTTGATGGTGGCTTCCTTGTTGCTCGTGATGAGGTTCAGCGTCGGAATGTCCGCATTCTGTACCCCGTTGGCTTTCAGGCTCTGAGAATCATACCTCAAATCCTCGGCGTTGGCTCCGACCTTGAGGGCGAAATTATGCTCGCCGAGAATGTCGAAAACGTAATCGAAATACGCATTGTAAGTGTTGGTGATTTTGCTCACGAACGTTCTCTGTACAAAGTCGTTAGTGGTGACGGCTGTTTTCTTCGGGAAACTCCAGTTGGCTACATAGTAAGGCTGACGCATCGTCCTGTTCTCATAGAAGTAGCGGCCTCTTGTGTAGTCTCCGTAGAATGAAAGACCCGGCGCGATGTTGACCTTGACGTTTCCTCCGATGGTGAGGTACTGGTCATTTGAAGAGCAGATGCTCTCGTTTGCCACGTAGGCATTGCCGTGGCGGAAATAGAGTCCTTCTCCTGTCGCGGCGCTTTCGCTGGCATAAGTTCCGTCAGACAGCTTGCTTCCGTCTGAAATTCCGAATGGGAAGAATGTAGGGAAACGCATGGTGTAGTAAATCAGCCCCATCGTTCCGTTACTTGCCTCATAGCCGTAAGGGTAGGTATATTCTTTTTCAACATACATCACCTTGGTACCGATGTTGAGCCAGTCCTTAACCTGTGTGTTGGTTGAAAGGTTGACGTTATACCTGTTGATGTCGTTCTCCTTTGCGGCCTTCATTGTGCCTTCGGACTTGTTGAACCCGAGGCCGATGTTGTAGTTTGTCCTGCCTGTGTTGCCGGAGACATTGAGATTGTGGGTCTGGGAGAACGAAGTCTTGAAGATTTCCTTGTTCGGGTCGGAAACCCTATAGTAATAAGGAGTGCCGTTGATGAACTCGTAGTCCTCTCCATATTTATAGACAGGGTTGCTGAGGTTTCCGGAATAGTTGTCGAACCATTTTTCTATGCCAGCCCCGATTGTGTCGTAGTACATTCCGAATGCTTCGATTCGGCTGCCATCGACATTCTTCTGGGCAAGGATTCCTTCCTCCAATTGGGCGAGGATTCCTTCTTTGTCGGTGATGTATTTAGGAAGTCCGATAGGCTGATTCCAGGAAAAGTTGTTGGAATAAGTAATGGATACCCTGTCCTTGGCACCCGAACCGTCCTTGGACGTGATGAGGACAACTCCCCATGCGGCACGGGAACCGTAGATTGATGCGGATGCCGCATCCTTGAGAACGGAGATGCTCTTTACGTTGTCAGGGTTGACGAAAGAAAGATCCGGAACCTCGACTCCGTCCAAGAGGATAAGTGGAGTGTTGTCGCCATTGATGGATCCGGTTCCACGAATCTTCATTGTTGGAGAAGCGTTAAGGTCATTCGTGTTATAGGTGATTGTAAGACCTGGAACAACACCCTGAAGACCTTTGGACACATCCGTAATCGGCTTGCTTCCGAAAGTCTTGTCAACATCCACGGCGGCGACAGCACCGGTCATGTTGACCTTTTTCTGGGTGCCGAAGCCGACGACAACAACCTCGTCAAGATATTCGCTGTCCTCGTGGAGGACAACCTTCATGCCGTTCCTGGCGTTGACCGTGACGGTGGAGTAGCCGAGGCAGGCGACCTCGACCTTGGCGCCGTCTGCGACGTTGAGTGAGAATGTTCCGTCAATCTGGGTGACGGTTCCCGTCGTTGTGCCGGGGATCATCACGCTCGCTCCCGGAATCGGGTTGCCGTTGACATCGACGATCGTTCCCTTGACGGGCTGCTGCTGAGCGGCCGTCGCGGGCAGTAAGCCGGACTCACTGGCGGCGGAGGCACTGAATGACAGCGACCCCGCTAGCAGCATCATGAGGATGGCGTTTACTCTGTAAGTGCGATTCTTTTTCATTTACAAAAGGTTTTGTATTAAAAAAATGTTGTTAAAGTGCGCCTTTGATAATAAATTTTTCGTTTTTGGCAGTCTCGCCCATAAACAATCAAACACAAACATAACCTTTTTAATGACGATAAACAAATTTATTCAAGACTTTTTTGTTTTTGTTTGACTGGCTGACGATCTTTTTCAAGATTTAAAAGTCAAACAGCTTCTAATCCAGCTGCCTGTTTATGTGGCGATGCTGTGTGCGGAGAAACTCCTTGCGTCTTGCGTCAAGTTCCGGCAGCTCCGCTGAAGGGACGGCGAATCCTGCAAATCTGTTCCAGAGATAGCCGATGGCCTGCTCCGAAGGGTGAACCATGTCCGGGGCGTAGAAGCGGTAGTCTCGCAGCTCGTCAAGCACGATCTCGTAGGCGGGAAAGTATTCACAACGATCCGGAAACTTGGCCATGACCTGATCCAAGGCGAGCAGGAGAGCGCTTTTGCTGAGTTGGTTGCCATGCGCGCCGTCCTTCAGGTGACGGATAGGGGAGACGGTGAAAATGAATTCCTTGTCCGGATGCCGCTCGACCATGCTCATAAGCAACGTTGCTGTCCCACCGACGGAAAGCCTGCGGCGGTTGAACTCTTTGGCGTCGATCTTCAGGCAGTTCGAGACGATCTCGCCCGAACGGACATATTCATAGATCCACGCCGTGCCGAGGGTTATGATGACTTTAGTGGCGGCTCTCCAGCGGTGCGAGGCTTCCTCCAGCGACTCGTTGGCGACCTTGAGGAATTCAGAGGCGGTGTGCCTGGCGAAGGAGGTGTGGTGGCTGAATGAGCAGACAAGTCCGGCTCCCGCTCCCATCGTCACGCATTCGTTCTCTGTGAACGGGATCCCCGAAGTCAGCCTGGCGATGGAATTGCAGACGGAGACGGGGTTGTAGATTGTGCCGAACGGGTTGACGCAGACATCGAAATCCAGCTCCGCCATTTTCCGTCCTATGTTGTCGGCGAAGCAGCTTCCGAGAACGAATATCTTGTCTTTCAGCGAGATGCTGACCGAGCTGCGGCCTACCTCCACCGGAGTCTGTAGTTTGATCCCTTCCATACTGGTGCGAAATTACGAAATAATTAGTAATTTTGCATAAACCGTTCGGAGGAGGATTTTCCTACGGCGGCTTATGAGCATGAGAAAGAGCGTAATCGTAATAACACTTCTTCTGGCGTCGGCCTTCGCAGGTCGTGCCCAGCAAAAGGCCACTTTCACATACGGGGCTGATTTCCAGTACTATTTCGACAACAAGGAATATGATCGCGGCGGCAACCGTCTTGACAATTCGGGTACCATCCATGCCGCGAGGCTTACTCCTGTGGTGGGGGTGAAGGTCGATGGGGGAGACGCCGAGCATCGTCTGAATCTGGGAATAGATGTGATGAAGAATATGGGGGAGGCGCCGACTTCGGCGGAGAATGAGGATCTGCTGAACGAGGACTTGCTCCGGGAGGTCATTTTCTGGTACAGCCTTGAGACGGGGCGCCCGTCCGGACGGTTCTCCATGTATGCGGGAATATTCCCTCGGAGTCTTTCTGTGTTCGGATCGCAGTACCCGCATTGGGAATATTCGAGGTTTGACAACATCCCGACGGTTTTCATCTCCGGTGTGAACAGATTTTATGACAATAACATAGAGGGACTTCTTCTTAGGTACAAGACCAGGCGTGGGTACTGCGAGGCTGGATTGGATTGGATGGGCATGATCGGGCATCTTCGCCGGGAACGCTTCCAGATCTTCACCTACGGAGACTTCGGCGTCGGTGGTGACTTCTTCCACGCAGGTTGGACCGGCACAATGTACCATTTTGCCAACACCCTTGACTACAAGGGTGTTGTGGATAATGTCATGGTCTCTCCTTTTGTGATGCTGACCTCGACCGGGAGGGATTTCCATTGGAGCGCGAAGCTTGGTTATATTCAGGGAATACATCAGGACCGCGACCGTGACACAGGGCTTGATTTTGCGTTCGGCGGTCAGTTGACAGTGAACCTTGCCTACAGGAAATTCGGCCTGCTGAACGA
This sequence comes from Bacteroidaceae bacterium, assembly GCA_963642795.1. GTDB lineage: Bacteria > Bacteroidota > Bacteroidia > Bacteroidales > UBA932 > Cryptobacteroides. Next base: position 14,707 of record CAVIHT010000030.1, on the reverse strand, counting down.
CACCTACTATGGCATGAGCCAGATGCCGTATTATGATCTGGTTGATGCCGGTGGCTATCTCTATGGGTCGGATCTTTATGCCGGAAGCCCTTACTATCGTCTGCATGAGAGCGGCGGGGATTGGAAGGAACCCGGCTATTACAACCGTTCCGAAATCTATTGGCAGCCACATATTGCTGATTTTGTGAGCCTTCGTCTCTCGGCGATTTTTCATTTCGCATGTGACGGCTATCAGGGATGCCAACAGAAAGTGAGCCTGTACTTCGATCTGGATCGCGTCCAGAACGGAAAGAGCCGGCGCAAGGCGAAATCCGAAGCCGGAAAGCAAAGAATTTTTGAGATATACCTTTAATAATGCAAAGAATCGTATTGCCTGTCATCGCCTTTGCGGCCGGCCTTCTTATAGTCGGCTGTTCGAATGAATCCAAAGACGGGAGCTATGTTCTCCAGCTTCTTACGACCAATGACGTGCATGGGACATACTTTGATTCCACTTACGTCGGTAGCAGTGTGAAGAAGTCGCTATATGCCGTCAAGACCGTCGTGGACAGCGTCCGTGCCGCGGATGGAGCCGACAATGTGCTTCTGATTGACGCAGGCGACCTCCTTCAGGGGGACAATGCGGCGTACTATTTTAATTATGTCGATACGCTTACTCCCCACGTCTATCCGCGTCTTGCGGCCTATCTGGGTTATGATGCGGTGACTGTTGGCAACCACGACATCGAGACCGGCCACAGTGTTTACGACCGTGTCGCACGCGATCTGGATTCCTATGGGATTCCGTTCCTTGGCGGGAACGCCATCCGCAACGACAACGGCAAGCCGTATTTCCCTCTGTACAAGATCTTCAAGAGGGGAGGGCTGAAGGTGACCGTGCTTGGATTCACCAACGCCAACATGAAGAACTGGCTTTCGGAGAAGCTTTGGAGCGGAATGACGTTCGAGAGTCTTGTGCCTATGGTTCAAGAGGATGTCGATAAGGTCAGGGTCAAGGAGAAACCGGATGTCGTGATCGTGTCAGTACATTCGGGAACCGGGTTCGGGGACGGTTCGATGCTGGAGAGCCAGGGGCTGGATCTGTACAAGAGTCTTCGCGGTGTGGATTTCGTGGTCTGCTCGCACGACCACAGTCCGCTCGTGGCCTGCTGTGACAGCATCGGGCTCATCAATTCTGGAAGCCACTGTCGCTATGTGGGACACGGAACGCTGCGTCTGACCGTGGACGACGGGCGGATTGTGAAACGTGAGCATCACACGGAATTGATCCCGGTCGATCCCCATAGGATTGACACCCGGATGGAAAAGGATTTTTACGAGGACTATCAGGCCGTGCGGGACTTCACGATCCGTGAAGTCGGTGAGTTGAAGGTGGACATGCGCACCCGTGACGCCTACAAGGGCATGTGCGACTATATGAACCTTGTCCACACGCTTTGCCTTGGCTGCGCTCCGGCACAGGTCTCCATAGCGGCTCCGCTGACCTACGATGGGTTCGTCAAGGCCGGAACACTCATCTACAAGGATCTGTTCACGATCTATCCTTACGAGAACCAGCTCTATGTCATCAGGATGACAGGTCGGGAACTCAAGGATTATCTGGAGGCATCCTACAACCGCTGGATCGTCACGGCCGCGAAGCCTACCGACCACGTGCTGAACATCGTCCGGAAGGATGATCCGCGTACCGGACAGGAGGGATGGTCGTTCATCGAAAGAACCTACAATTTTGACTCGGCCGCCGGAATCAACTACACGGTGGATGTGACAAAGCCTTTCGGATCCAGAATTGAAATCTCCGCTTTGGCTGGCGGCGAGCCTTTCAGCCTTGCCGAGACCTACAATGTCGCGATGACATCCTACCGCGCCAGCGGTGGCGGCGGACTTCTTGCCGAGACAGGAATCGACACGGACAAGATCGCTGACAGGACTGTGGAATATTACCCGGAGATCCGCGAGATTCTCTACGATTATCTAAAGAGGAACAAGGTCATCGACCCGGCCGTCATCGGCGATCCTTCCAAGATCGGCCATTGGTCATTCGTCCCGGAGAACGTCGCCGGTCTGGCCATCGATCGTGACATTGACTTGATATTCAAAAAGTAACACTAAAAATATTAAATGATGATCAAACGAATTTCAACTTCCTTTGCGGCTCTTGTCGCGGCCATCGCTGTCTCCGCCGCCGAATATGACGGGAAATGGATCGGTTGCAATTATGAAGGTGATGTCCTTAAGGGCAGTACCGTCCTTCCCGCCCGCTATCTCCGCAAGGAGGTGACTCTGGAAGGAAAGGTGAAGGAGGCGACCCTCCGCATCAGCGGCCTTGGAGTCTATGACACATGGATCAACGGGGAATATATCACCCGTGATCAGGAACTTTCCCCGACCGTCTCGGAGTACAGGACAAGGGTATATTTCAATGAGTTCGATGTCAGGAAGGCTTTGAGGAAAGGTCAGAACGCTCTTGCCGTGAGTCTTGGCTGCGGACGTTACACCACGATGAGGGAGCCTGGAATGAAGGGTTTCGGAGTTCCGAGGCTTTGGTACAGGCTGGACATTGTCTACACGGATGGCCGGACGGAGACTGTTGTCAGTGATGATGACTGGAAGATTACCTGTGAGGGCCCGATCCGCGCCAACAACGAGTTCGACGGCGAGACCTACGACGCACGCAAGGAACTGACCGGCTGGACCAGGGTCGGCTATGACGATTCATCCTGGGCCAAGGCTTCATTGATGGATGCTCCCGGCGGCAGACTGGTGCTTCAGCCGAATCCTAACATCGCCGTTCAGGACATCGTGAAGCCGGTCTCCATCACCAGGACTGACCACGGCTACATCCTTGACATGGGGCAGAACATGGTAGGCCGCCTTCAGATCAAGGCCAAAGGACTCCAGGAAGGAGACACCCTTACGATGAAGTTCGCCGAAATTCTGAACGCTGACGGCACTCTTTACCTTGCCAACCTTCGCACAGCCAAGGTTTTGGATACGTACGTCGCCAAAGACAGCAAGCCGGTTGTCTGGCATCCTGAATATGTCTATCACGGTTTCCGTTTCGTGGAGGTCAACGGCTTGAAGAAAGAGCCGAAACTCAGCGATTTCGAGGGACAGGTGATGTACGACAAAATGGCAGTGACCGGCCATTTCGAGACCTCGGACCCGGTAATCAACCAGATTTATCACAATGCTTTCTGGGGAATCAGGGGCAACTATCGCGGAATGCCTACCGACTGCCCTCAGAGGGACGAGAGGCTTGGCTGGCTCGGTGACCGCACGATGGGCTGCTACGGCGAGTCCTACATATTCGACAACCACGCCCTCTACTCAAAGTGGCTGACCGACATCCACGACGGGCAGAACGAGGCTGGAAGCATCTCTGACGTGTGTCCTACCTATTGGACTCTCTATAATGACAACTTCACGTGGCCGGGAGCGTTCTTTACGGGTGCGGACATGGTGTATCGTCGCTTCGGCGATGACCTGTCCATCAAGGAGCACTATGGCGCGATGAAGAAGTGGCTTGAATATATGAGGTCGAAGTACCTCAAGGACGGCATAATGATCAAGGACACCTACGGGGACTGGTGCATGCCGCCGGAGTCATTGGAACTGATTCATTCAAAGGATCCTGCGAGAAAGACGGCCGCTCCGCTCATCGCCACTCCGTTCTACTATTTTCTCCTGAACAAGATGGTGGAGTTCGCTCCGATTGCCGGTCATCCGGAGGATGTGAGGGTGTTCAATGAATATGCCGCCGCGGCCCGTGAGGCTTTCAACGCCAAGTATTTCAATGCTGGGGAAGGTTTCTATGGCAACAACACGGTGACGGCCAACTTGCTTCCGCTCTATTTCGGGATGGTTCAGGCCGGTCGTGAGGTGGATGTGTTCGAGCATATCGTCCACAAGACAGAGGTTGACTGCGACAGCCATGTGAGCTGCGGGGTGGTTGGAATGATGGTTCTGATGCGCACCTTGACAGAGTTCGGCAGACCGGATCTGGCTCTTAAGATCGCCACGAACGAGACATACCCTAGTTGGGGCTACATGGCGAAGAACGGCGCCACGACGATCTGGGAGCTCTGGAACGGCAACACGGCCGACCCGGCGATGAACTCCGGCAATCACGTTATGCTCCTTGGCGACCTTGTGACCTGGTACTATGAATATCTTGGCGGCATCCGTCCTGCCGAGCCTGGCTACAAGTCGATCGAGCTGAAGCCTTACCCAATCGAAGGCCTTGACTGGGTGAACTGCTCTTACGATTCTCCGTGCGGCAAGATCGTCAGCAACTGGAAGCGCACCGGTGACAAATTCGAGTGGATCGTGGAGATTCCTGCCGGCACTACCGCCACCGCCCTCATCCCCGGCCCCGACAGCTTCCGCGAGGTCAAGACCCTAGCCCCGGGCAAGCACCGCTTCGTGACAGAACTGTGACTCCCGGCCGCTGAGCTTGTCGAAGCGACATAAGTGCTGAGCGACAGCGAAAAAATAAAATCCCAAATTTTGGTAACGAGCAAAATTTGGGATTTTCCTTTTTTTCGCGTTCGACCCAAGCTTATTCTGCTAAACAAGAATCCATCAGTTCAGAGATGGCCGCCCTGTCAAGGTTCTGCCCGATGAAGACGATCTTGATCATGCGGTCGCCATAGACCGGATCCCAGTCCTTGCGAAGGTTCTTGTCCCGGCGCATCATCTCCGCAAGCTGATCCTCCGGCATCGTGGCGAACCACAGACCGGCGTCCTTGATGGATTTCTGTACACCTGACTGCTCGAAGATGTAGCACTTGTCCTTCTCATCGGCGAAATAGCACAACCCCTTGGCACGGATCACGTTCTTCGGCCACTTCTTCGAGACAACCCAATCGAACTTGTTGATGTCCAAAGGCTGACGGCGATAATAGACAAAGGTGCCGATGTTATATTCCTCGACCTCGCCGCCCTCATGGTCGTGATGATGGTGGTGCTCGTGGTCGTGTCCCTCGTGATGGCCACCCTCGTGATGCCCTTCATTATGCCCGTGTCCGTCGTGATCGTCATCGAAATCCGCCTCGTTGCCCTCGCCCTCGATGGCGTTGATCCATGCGGCGGATGTGGCGGTCTTGTCGAAATCGAACATCTTGGTGTTCAGAAGTTTGTCAAGATCGATGTCGCCATAGTCGCACTCGAAGATCGTCACTTTCGGATTCAGAGCCTTAACTATGCTGCGGACTCTGCCGAGCTCCTCCGGCTTCACCTCGGACGCCTTGTTCAGAAGCACGATGTTGCAGAACTCGATCTGCTGGATCACAAGATTCTCAAGGTCGTCCTCCTCCAGATTCTCTTTCTTGAGAGCGTCTCCGCAGGCGAACTCGCTCTGCATCCTCAACGCGTCCACGACAGTGACTATGCAGTCAAGTTTCGGGACATTCGTTTGGGCATATTCGGGAACGAGTTTCGGGAAGGAGCAGATGGTTTGGGCGATCGGGGCTGGTTCGCATATTCCGCTGGCCTCGATGACGATGTAGTCGAAGCGTCCTGTGCGGCAGAGGTCGTTCAGCTGGGCTACCAAGTCCATTTTCAGGGTGCAGCAGATGCATCCGTTCTGGAGTGGGACAAGGCTGTCGTCCGTGGTGCCGACAACGCCGCCTTTCTGGATTAGATCCGCGTCGATGTTCACCTCGCCGATGTCGTTCACGATGACCGCGAACTTGATGCCTTTCTTGTTGGAGAGTATTCTGTTGACCAGAGTTGTCTTGCCGCTTCCGAGGTATCCCGTCAGGAGCAGCACCGGTATTTCCCTGTTTTCCACTGTGATTGTCATTGTAATACTATAGTCATATTGACGCAAAATTATAATATTTACTTTAGTTTAAGAAGATATTTTACTAAATTTGCGGTCAGGCAGGTAAAAACAGGCTTTTTGAAATGCTTGAAGGTATAAAGACTGATATCGAAAAGTTGATCGCCCTGTACGAGGCGGAGAGTCTGGAGCGGGAAAGGCTTCAGGAGGAGCTTCTGCGGAGCAAGGCTGACAATGAGTCCTGCAGGAAACGGATTGAGGATTTGGAACAACAGGTCAACAACCTTCATCTGTCCGAAGCGTTCGGGGTTGCCGGAGACGGTTCCGCCGCTAAGGAAAAGATAGATAGACTTATCAAGGAGATTGACAAATGCATCGCCTTGCTTGAGAATTAGGAATGGGGCAGAACATCAAGATAAAGATTGCGGGTAATGAATATCCCCTCGTTGCGTCTTCTCCTGAGATGGAGAGGATGATGAGGCTAGCCGCCGACGCCATCAACCGGAAATTGACGGATTACGACGCAAAGTACCCGAACAAGACCCTTTCCGACAAGCTTTCATTTGTCGCTCTGAACGAGGCGGTCGTCAGGTTGGCCTACCAGAAGAGACTCGCCGAGGTTGACGCCGAGGCGAAGAGACTTCAGGAGGAGGTTGAGTCCTACATAAAGAATATTGAAAAAGACGGCCGTTAGTCCCACGTGCTCAAATCAACAAGTTCTACGGAACCGAGTTTGCTCGAGCCGGCCATGACGGACCAAGGTTACCTTCGGGGATTGCGCCTGTTGGCGTGACGATGGATTTCTGAACCGGTGCGGATCTCAAATCTTATTCATTAAGATTTCTGACAAGTGACTAACGGCTTTTTTATATTCAACGATCGGTCTGTTTCCGGAGGGGGAGACTGTCGGTCGTTTTTTGATGCCCGGAAGTAGGGAAGAAGCGGTTTTGCCGCATACCGGCTGTTTGAAGAAAGGTTGAACACTTTAATATTATTGATATTATGTTGCCATATTTTTTTATAGGAGTCCTGATCGGTGCTGTAATCGCGCTGGCGGCTTACATAATCATTCAGAGAATAGTTCTGAAAGGGCGGAAGAACGAGATCATCGCCAAGGCTGAGATAGAAGCCGAGGGAATAAAGAAAGACAAGATCCATCAGGCCAAGGAGAAGTTCCTTCAGCTCAAGAGCGAACACGAGCAGTACATCAACGAGAAGAACGGCCAGATCAAGGATGCCGAGAATCGCATCAAGCAGAAGGAGAACTCCCTGAACCAGCAGAACTCCGAGCTTCAGAAGAAGATGCGTGACGCGGACAATGCGAAATCCAACTTTCAGGCGCAGCAGGAGGCTCTCGCAAGAAGGACAGAGGAATATGAAAAGCTTAGCGCTCAGGCCAACAAACAACTTGAGACCATCGCCGGAATGAGCGCCCAGGAAGCCAAGAGCATCCTTATGGAGAACATGAAGGCTGAGGCGAGAACAGAAGCTCAGGCCTATATTAACGACACGATGGACGAGGCGCGCCTTAACGCTTCCAAGGAAGCCAAAAGGATTGTCATCAACACTATCCAAAGGACTGCCACCGAGACTGCCATCGAGAACGCCGTCACGACATTCCCTATCGACAATGATGAGATCAAGGGTAGGATAATCGGACGTGAGGGTCGTAATATTCGTGCCCTTGAGGCCGCCACAGGTGTTGAGATCGTGGTTGACGACACTCCTGACGCGATTCTCCTTTCGGCCTTCGATCCTGTCCGCAGGGAAGTGGCGAGACTCGCTCTTCACCAGCTGGTCGTTGACGGGCGCATCCACCCGGCGCGCATCGAGGAGGTGGTCACCAAGGTTCAGAAGCAGCTTGAGGACGAGATTCTTGAGACTGGTAAGAGAACCTGCATCGATCTGGGAATCCATGGTCTCAACATAGAACTCGTGAAGATGATAGGCCGAATGAAATACCGTTCATCCTACGGCCAGAACCTGCTTCAGCATTCCCGTGAAGTGGCGAACATCAGCGCCATCATGGCCGCTGAACTGGGGTTGAATCCGAAACTTGCCAAGAGGGCAGGTCTTCTCCACGACATCGGAAAGGTGTCCGAGGAGGAGCCTGAGCTTCCACACGCTTTGCTTGGCATGAAGCTGGCCGAGCAGTACAAGGAGAAGCCGGAGATCTGCAACGCCATCGGAGCTCACCATGAGGAGATCGAGATGACATCCATCATCTCTCCTATAGTGATGATCGGTGACGCCATTTCCGGAGCCCGTCCTGGAGCCCGTCGTGAGGTCATCGAGTCTTACATCAAGAGACTTAAGGGTATGGAAGACCTTGCGGCCGCCTACCCTGGAGTCACAAAGAGCTATGCGATCCAGGCCGGACGTGAGCTTCGAGTTATCGTCGGAGCCGAGGAGGTCAGTGACGATCAGGCCGGAAGACTCTCTGCCGACATCGCACAGAAGATCCAGGAGGAGATGACATATCCCGGACAGGTAAAGATCACTGTGATCAGGGAGACCCGTTCGGTGGCCTACGCCAAATAATCTTCGAACATCACGGCAAATGTTTTGACGCTATGACACATACTTTCAAGAAAGCTATGGCGTTGGTGGCTGTGTTCCTTCTCGGGATCACGGCCTCTTTCGCACAGGCGCCTGAGGCGACCGCCAAGTGGTCTGTTTCAAGCAAGGCTGTTTCCGACAACGTTTTCGAGTTGACTTTCAAGGCTGACATCGAGGACGGCTGGCACATCTACACGTTGGATCATAAGTATAACCCGATAGTCATTGAGTTCGCCCACGCTCAGGGATATTCATTGGAGGGTGGTCTTGTTCAGGTTACTAAACCTTCTGACTTTCAAGGGGAAAAGGTGTTCTTTGATTCAGTGACGCTGACTCAAAGAGTTAAATTGTCCGGAAATGAGGCGACGGTCAAGGGCGAGGTCTCGTGGAGCGGATGCAACGATCAGTACTGTGCGGCTCCGGAGTCTTGGGAGTTTTCCGTGCCGCTTGCGTCGTCCGCTGTGCCAGCGGTGACGGAAACAGCCTCGGATGAACCCTCTTCGCGAACGACACTTTCTCCTGACGGCGGTTCTGAGGCGGAAGGAACCTCATCCTCGCTTAATGTCTCCGGTGATGAAAGCAGGAGTGATGGTTCACTCTGGGGTCTCATCATCGAGGCCATCCTGTGGGGATTCGCGATGCTGATGACACCGTGTGTGTTCCCGATGGTGCCGATGACGGTGTCGTTCTTCATGAAACAGTCCACCACTGCGGCGGAAGGCCGTTTCAAGGCTTTCATCTATGGTCTGTTCATCGTGCTTCTGTACACTGTGCCGATCAGCTTGATCATCGGCCTGACATGGATCATCGGGGGAAACACGGTCACTGCTGACATATTCAACTGGCTTGCGACACATTGGCTGCCGAATCTGATATTTTTCATCGTGTTCATGATTTTCGCCGCCTCCTTCTTCGGAGCGTTTGAGATCGAACTTCCGTCAAGCCTTGCCAACAAGAGTGACGCGAAATCCAGTGGCAAGGGGCTTGGAGGAATATTCTTCATGGCCCTGACCCTTGTGTTGGTTTCATTCTCCTGCACGGGGCCGATTGTCGGCACGGTTCTCATCAAATCCACCCATGGCGAGTTCTGGACTCCGATGCTCACGATGCTGGCCTTTTCCGTAGCGTTCGCCCTGCCGTTCACAATTCTGGCGATGTTCCCGTCGCTGCTGAAGAAGATGAAGGGCAAGTCCGGCTCCTGGCTCAACAGCGTCAAGGTTGTGTTAGGATTCATCGAGGTGGCTCTCGGCTTCAAGTTCCTCAGCGTCGCCGACCAGACATACCACTGGGGGCTGCTTGACAGGGAGGTATATCTGGGAATATGGATTGTCACGTTCTCTCTTCTCGGATTTTACCTTCTCGGCAAGCTGCGTTTCAAGAACGACGACCCTGTGGAGTACCTCTCCGTTCCGAGGCTCGGTCTTTCGATTGCGGTGTTCACGTTCGTGGTCTATATGATTCCAGGGATGTGGGGTGCGCCGCTGAAGGCTCTGTCCGGTTATCTTCCGCCGATGGAAACGCAGGATTTCGTGGTTTACAATTATGCAGACACCCCGTCCGGCTCAGTCACTTCGGTAAGTTCTGTGCCCGGAACTGATGTTGTCCTCGGTTCGATCGCTGAACTTGCCGAAGCGACCGGCATCTCGGAATACGGCCGGAAGTACGACCTCAAGATGCCCCTCGGCCTGACCGGTTATTTCACCTTGGAGGAAGGACTTGCCGCCGCCAAAGCCCTGAACAAACCCGTCTTTGTTGACATCACCGGTCACGGCTGCGTCAACTGCCGCGAGATGGAACAGCGTGTCTGGAGTGACCCGAGGGTCCTGAATATTCTTAGAAATGAATATGTCCTCGTGGCTCTCTATGTGGATGACAAGAGCAAGCTCGATGAGGCGGATTGGCTCACGACTCCGGAAGGCAAGACGCTGAAGGAGATAGGTCGTGTCAACTCCTACATAGCCCGTACCCGCTTCGGTGTAAACGCCCAGCCGAATTATGCCCTCCTCGACGCCGACGGCAACCAGCTTGTTCCGGTCCGTGGCTATAACCTCTCGGTCGATGGCTTCATCGCCTTCCTCAACTCCGGCCTTGGTAATCCTTAGAAGGCTGGTACACAAGGTGTAATTCCGGCGGTCCTATCCGCTGCCATTCTTGATTATTGACATGATGGTATGCTGTTTGCCCGATGCGTTGGTGCATCGGACAGCGGCGCGGTCGTCGTTTCTATGCTTTTTGGGGGCTTGAAATCTCGACAATTTGAGTTAATTTTGCCAAGATATGAACAACGGACTTATAATTCTGGACTTTGACGGTACTCTTTGCGATACCGGAAAAACCATCGTAAGAACACTTCAGATGACGATGGAGAAGCTTTGTCTTCCTGTGGCTGAAGAAGATGCCTGCACGGCCACAATCGGTCTGCCACTGACTGAAAGTTTTCGGGTTTTGTTTCCATCCCTGACCGAGACACAGTCTCAGGAGTGCGCCGAAGCCTACAGGGAAATATTCGAAGAAAACAAAAAGCTGTTTGCACCGAAGGTCTTTCCTAATGTGTCGGAGACTCTGAGAGAACTTCGCCGGAGAGGTTTTGTGCTATCGGTTGCCTCCTCTCGCTCCAATCATTCGCTGATGGATTTTGTCAAGACTTTCGGTTTCGATAAGGAAATCTCGCTTGTTCTGGGTGCAGATGACGTGACGAAAGCCAAGCCGGATCCAGAGCCTGTCCTTCTGACTTTGAGAAAATTGGGATTCAACGCGTCAAGAACTCTGGTTGTCGGTGACATGCCTTTTGACATCATGATGGGACGTGGAGCGGGTACCAAAACCTGCGGAGTCACCTATGGCAACTCTTCCCGTGAGGAACTGTTGGGTTGTGGGGCCGACTATGTCATTGATGATTTCGCGGCTCTTCTGCATATCGACTGGTTGTGACGGTCGTTTTTCCGCTGTCGCCAGCACTCTGAGAACGACAGATACAGTGCACTTCAGGCCCGGCGTCGTGGTGTCACTGTTGCCACTACTTTCCGCTCGGGATGATGATCTTGTAGGTGTGTCCTGCCTTGTTCAGCAGTTTGTTGTCCCGGAGCCAAAGATTGGCCTCTTTCAGTTGGTAATAGGTCACGCCGTGCTCCTCGGCGAAATCCACCAGACTGGCGATCGCACCGCTGAGAGTGACAACTTCTTTGGGAGAATAGTAAGGATACTTTTCGAAATCATTGACATTGAATCCGAAAGCGGACGGATTCTCGAAGAACATTTTCGCCGAGAGAACCCTGAACATGTACCGTGAAGTTTCCTCTACCAGCCAAAGATCCATGGCGGACTTCTGTCTTTGGTCAGCGAGACGTCTGGATATTCCTCCCTGTCCTGCGTTGTAGCTTGCTGCCACCGTCATCCAGTCCCCGTACTTCTCGTAGGCTTTGCGAAGGTATTTGCAGGCTGCGAGCGTCTCTTTCTCTATGTTGTAACGCTCATCCACCTCTGTGTCGATGACGAGACCATATTCCTTCCCTGTGGTCTTGGTGAACTGCCAGAGACCGGCCGCCCCGGCCGATGAATATGCCTTTGGGTTGAGGTTGCTCTCTATAGCCATCAGGTACTTCAGATCGTCCGGGATGCCGTTCTGTTTGAGAATAGGCTCTACCTGCCTGAAATACCGTTCAGACTTCTTCAACATCAGAATGGAGTTTGAATGCATGTAGGTGAACGAGATGAGTTCCCGATCCATTCTTTCATAGAGGTCGCTTCTGTCGAACCGAACCGTGTCCCCGGCGAATATGATCTGTCGGGGAACGGCAGGTGCCTTGAAATGCAGATCTTCCTGCGGATAGATCTGTGCGGAGGAAATGAAAGTCCAGCCGGCCAAAAGCGCGATCGCCACCGCATTGTGTCTGAATGTTCTTGCAGTCAATGAAATCATTAATCCGAAGTTTCTCAATCAAAGTATATGATTAGTTGATATTCATAACTGGTTGAACCTTCTTGTCTGCTCCTCGATGAGAGTCTTGTCATCGAAGTAGTTGATCTTCATTGCCTTCTTTACATCGTCGAGTGTGGCGGCGGCGACTGCCTCGGCTGCCTCGCTGCCTTTCTTGAGGATCTCATAGACGGAGGGGATGTCCTTCTCGTATTCCTTCCTGCGCGCCCTTACAGGCTCAAGCTCCTCGTTAAGAATCTTCTCAAGGAATTTCTTGACTTTCACATCGCCGAGACCGCCTCTTCTGTAGTGGTCCTTCAGCTCGTCGAGGTTGGCATATTCAGGAAGATAGAGTCCGAAGTGCTCGTCGCGGCAGAAGGCGTCCAGGTAGGTGAAGACGGTGTTGCCCTCCACGTGGCCGGGGTCGCTTACGTTGATGTGCTGCGGATCGGTGTACATCGACATCACCTTCTTGTGCATCTCGTCCGCCGATTCGGCGAGGTAGATGCAGTTTCCCAGGGATTTGCTCATTTTTGCCTTGCCGTCGGTTCCCGGAAGGCGGAGGCAGGCGGCGTTGGAAGGCAGGACGGCTTTAGGTTCGACGAGGGTCTCGCCGTAGATTCGGTTGAAGCTGCGCACAATCTCCACCGCTTGCTCCAGCATAGGTTTCTGGTCCTCGCCTACAGGCACGTCCGTGGCCTTGAAAGCCGTGATGTCGGCGGCCTGTGAGATCGGGTAGCAGAAAAAGCCCACCGGCAGCCCGCTTCCGAACGCCTGTTCCTCGCCGTCCTGGCTGAAGCCGCGCATCTGGATCTCCGCCTTGACGGTCGGATTGCGCTGGAGTCTGGCCACCGTGACAAGGTTCATGTAGTAGAATGTCAGCTCGGTGAGCTCCGGGATCATGCTTTGGATGAAGATTGTCACTTTGTCAGGGTCGAGACCGACCGAGAGATAGTCAAGTGCCACCTCGATGATGTTCTGGCGAACTTTCTCCGGGTTGTCGAAATTGTCGGTAAGAGCCTGCGCGTCAGCGATGAAGACGAACATCTTGCTGTAGTCGCCGGCGTTCTGGATGGCAACCCTGTTCCTTAAGGATCCGACGTAATGGCCGATGTGGAGCCGCCCTGTAGGACGGTCGCCTGTGAGTATTATCTTGTTTGACATATCTTTATTTTATTTTATCAGATTCAAAAACTCGTTCCGGGTTCTTGCGGAAGACAGGAACGCCCCCGAGAACGCGGAGGTGGTGGTCACGGCGTTGGCTTTCTGAACCCCGCGGATTGACATGCAGGTGTGCATGGCCTCGATGACGACGGCCACCCCAAGAGGGTGCAGCGCCTCGTCGATGCAGTCCCGGATTTGGACAGTCAGCCTCTCCTGCACCTGAAGCCGCCGCGCGAAAGTCTCCACGACCCTCGCCACTTTGCTGAGTCCCGTGATCTTCCCGTTAGGAATATACGCCACGTGGCACTTGCCCAGAAACGGCATCATGTGGTGCTCGCAAGTGGAGTACAGCTCAATGTCCTTCACCAGCACCATCTGGCGGTACTCTTCATCGAATATGGCGGACCGTATGATGCCCGCTCCGTCCTGTGAATATCCTTGCGTGAGGAACTGCAACGCTTTTGCAACTCGCTCTGGAGTCTTCACAAGCCCCTCTCTGTCAGGATCTTCCCCTAAAAGATGGAGTATCTCCTTGACGAGACCTGCGATCTCCTCCGTCGTCCGCTCCTCGTATATTTCCTGTTTTTCGTATGACATGTTCTTAATCTCTCTTTTGGTACGGTTGTTGAAAACAACATCCCAGCCTACAAAATTAGGCAAAAAATACTTATTGTTATGATTTTTTGCATATCTTTGGGGCAAATAGTGCCGCTTTTTGCGATCCTATAGATTATTGTAATGATTATTAACAATTTAATTGTTCGAGAATATGTATTGGACACTTGAACTTGCCAGCAGCCTGGACGACGCTCCATGGCCAGCCTCAAAGGAAGAACTTATCGACTACGCCAACCGCTCCGGCGCTCCCGAAGAGGTCATCGAGAATCTAACCGAACTTGAAGACGATGGAGAAGTCTATGAATCCATCGAAGACATCTGGCCGGACTACCCGACCAAGGATGATTTCTTTTTTAACGAGGAAGAGTATTAAGCCATTATTGAAAAGATAATCGCTGATTTTCAATAATTTATGATTGAAGCACTGGGTAGTCCCGGTGCTTTTTTCGTGCCCGTTTTGCCCCTTTTTCGGGCTGAAAACAGGCTCAAACTACCCGATTACTATCCGGTGAAACAGCAAATCCCCCTGGAAATAAGAGTAGTAAACGGGGCATAAACAAGACCGGGTAGAAGCCTGTCAGTGGTGGCAGATTTCTTCCCGGATGTCTTCACAAATCTTGTTTCCAGTTTGTTTCTTGTGGCTAACATAGTATAAAATTGACATT
>CAVIHT010000029.1:0-25254 GCA_963642795.1 Bacteroidaceae bacterium | reverse complement strand
TGAATATTCCGTAGGGGGAGGGACGTGGACACCGGTCACTTCGGGGAATAACGTGTCTTTCGGCGGGGACAAGGGCAATCTGAGACTTCGCGGTACAGGACTCAACTCCGCGGGCAGCGAAAGCCTTCTCGGCACAGCATATCACGGCGGATACTATAGCTTCATTAAATTCGGCACCACCGCCTCCGTTGCGGCTACGGGGGACATAAGGACCTTGATTTCCTACAAGAATTACTCTACAGTCTCGACAGCGAACGCGAAATTCTGCTATCTGTTCAAGGGCTGCACCGTCCTCACCTCCGCCCCGGAGCTTCCTGCGACCGCACTCGCGGAGCAATGTTATCAAGGATTGTTCACCGGCTGCACTGCCCTTAAGGAAGCTCCTGATCTTCCGGCGACAACTCTCGCCGGCAACTGTTACAATGCAATGTTTTCCGGCTGCGAAAATCTCGAGACAGCTCCGGCTTTAAAAGCGACAAACCTCACAGAATCCTGCTACTTTCAGATGTTCTTCGGCTGCAAAAAACTTAAGGCAGCACCGGCTCTTCATGCGACAGTGCTTAAAAGGCAATGCTATCAGTGGATGTTCTCCGGCTGCACATCTCTTGAGACAGCTCCGGCTTTAAATGCGGAAACACTTGCAGAGAGCTGTTATTACTCAATGTTCGAGGGCTGTACCGAACTTGAAACCGGCCCGACCTCTCTTCCTGCAAAAAAACTGGAGGGACAGTGCTACACATCGATGTTTTCCGGCTGCACATCTCTCAAGACAGCCCCGACCATTTCGGCAGAAAGCCTTGCATCTCAATGCTGCCAGTTAATGTTCTCCGGCTGCACATCTCTTGAGACAGCTCCGGCTCTCCCGGCTACAACTCTCGCCGAATACTGCTACCAGCAAATGTTTTCCGGCTGTACCAATCTTACTTCGGCACCGGATCTCCCGGCGACAACTCTTGCATATCAATGCTACTACCTGATGTTCCAAGGCTGCACATCCCTTGAGACGGCTCCGGCTCTTCCTGCTACAAAACTTGCGAATTCCTGCTATTACGGGATGTTTTCTGGTTGCACAGCTCTTGAGACGGCCCCGGAACTTCCGGCGACAACTCTTGTGAATTCCTGCTATTACCAGATGTTTTATGGTTGTACGAGTCTCAAAAGCGTTACAATCAAAGCCACGGACCTTCTTGACAGCGATTACGGAACAATAGAAAACTGGCTCCCCACTTTTGCCAGCGAAGCGTCAAACCCTACAAGGATCATCTACAAGAGTAAGGACCTTGAGCAAAGCAAATTGAACAGCATCACCGGCGGCCTCCCTGCCGGCTGGAGATGCGTGGATATAGTTGACTACTTCTATGTCGAAGCCGTCAAGGCCGGTGTCACGGTCAGCATGAAAAAATACGCAAACAAAAATGCCCCTTCCGTTAATCTGTGCTATTCGACCGATGGCCGCAACTGGGGGAATTTCGAGGTAGGTACGACCACAGTCACACTCTCCGCCGCAGGCGACAAGGTCTATTTCAGAGCCGGCACAGCAAATGACTCAAGTATTAAAAACAAGCAGCTTGGGGAAAGCACAAGCAGTCGTAACCAGTTTTCATTCACTAATCAGGTAAACGTGGGCGGCGACATCACCACCCTGCTCTCTGCCGAGGGTGGGGTCGCAGACCTTAGTGGAAATGGCACTTACACATTTTACTCACTTTTTGAGAACTGTTCCAGCATAAAAAGTGCGAAAGACCTCCAGCTGCCAAGCACAACACTCGCTGCATACTGCTACGCGGGAATGTTCAACGGTTGCTCAAAACTCGAAACCGCTCCGGCTCTCCCGGCGACAACTCTTGCAGCATACTGCTACAACGGTATGTTCTATTACTGTTCGACCCTCACGGAAGCTCCGGAACTCCCGGCCGAAACTCTTGTTTCTATGTGTTATAATTATATGTTCAGGAACTGCACGAAACTGACATCCATTACAATCAAGGCCGAAACATACTTAAAATGGGCTTTGGATGGTTGGCTTCTTAATGCCTCTAAGTCGGGAACGATCTATTATACCAGTGACACATTCTATGGGAGTATGACTAAAAACAGCACCGACGGCATCCCGTCAGGCTGGACTGCCAAGAAAAAAACCGACTGATAATACCTCCTTGCAGGCGTTTTCTTGAGAAGTTGCGGAGCAAATCGCTCAAAAGTTGCGGAGCCACAGGTGAGTCTATAAAGAAATGTTCTACAGCAGCGGAGCGAAAAGGCGCATGAAACTTTCAAGGATGCGGGAGTACCATGGGCGGGCGCTCCATTCCTCAAGGGTCAGCTCATGGCATTGGCGGAGGTCGTACATGAATATTCCTTTGTTCATCAATGCGGCCTGCTCGTCGTAGATGTAGGCGTTGACCTCATAGTTGATGGCGAAACTGCGAAAGTCCAGATTGGCCGAGCCGATGCTTGACAGGTAATCATCGCAGACGAATGTCTTGGCATGGATGAACTCCCCTTTGCGCAGGAATATTCTTACTCCGGCTTGCAGGGCTTCTTCGTAGTAGGCTCTGTTGGCGGGGCGCATAAGGATGTTGTCAGCGACTTCAGGAAGCATCAGACGGACATCGGCACCGCATAGCGCCGCCGTCTTGAGGGCATCCATAACAGGTTCGGTCGGCACAAAGTAGGGGGTCTGTAGGTAGATGTACTTCTTGGCGTGCTGGAGAGCCCACTCGTAACTCATCTGGAGAATAGGCAGAGGGAAATCCGGCTCATCCGGGACTATCTGGATCAGAGTGTCTTTTAGAATCGGATGGGTGGCATGGAAGTCGATTTCATCTTCCTTGTCCGCCTGGCATGCTGTCTCGCTGACCCGGGATGAAAGCTCAGAGACCGAACGTGAAGAGTCGGTGACAGGTTTCTTGGCCATAGGGTAGAAATCTATCATCGGCTTGTCTATTGTGCCGCCGCCCGTCAACCACGAGTCCAGGAAGGTGTGCTGGAGCACCGCCACAGCATCGCCTGTAACCCGCATGTGAGTATCCCTCCACAGACGGAAATAGTGGTCGTTGATGTTCATGCCGCCCGTGTAGCCGATCTTTCCGTCGATCACCACTATCTTCCTGTGATTCCGGTAATTGAGCTTTGTGGCCAGATCCAGCAAGTGCATTCTTGGATTGGTGAATTTGACAATCTCCACTCCGGCCTTCCTCATGTTGTTGTAGTAGGCCGAGGCAATCGGGAAATTGGCGATGTTCTCGTACAGGAAACGGACCTTGACACCATCCCGGGCCTTCTGCATCAGAAGCCGCTTGATCGCCTTGCTGCCCTTGTCGTTGCCGAAGTGGAAATATTCAATATGGATGGATTCTCTGGCTGCCTGGATGTCTTCACACAGCAGGTCGAATTTCCGCTGTCCGCTTGTGATGATCTCCACGTCATTTCCGGAAGTGACGGACGGGTAGCCATCCGCTCCAAGAAGTCTTGCAAGAGGCCGGAACTCCTCACGGATGGCGGATTCGTTGTCGTGTCCGAAAAGGATTCCGCTCAGTTCCGGGGTGGTTCCCGCCTCGAAGATGTCCTTGTACCGCTGGTGCCGCCGGTTGAAGATCCAGTGATGGCGGTAGTTGATTCCGAACATCAGGTAGAGAACCAGCCCGACCACAGGAAGCACCGCGATGACAAGCAGCCACGCAAACTTCCTTCCTGAATCTCCCCTGTCAACCAGGATGATGGTGAAGACGCTGAGAATCAGAAGAATGTATAGGACTGTGAGAATCCACTGCAGCATAAGACACCGCTAAACCAGTTCTCCGATCAGTGTCGCCGATGTGCAGGAAAGCACCTTGACATCCACGTAATCGCCCGCCTTGTGTCCTTCGCCGGGAAAGACGCACATCTTGTCGCTGCCGGAGCGTCCGCAGAGTTCCTCGGGATTCTTTTTGGAAGGACCCTCAACAAGAACCCTGAATGTTTTTCCTATGTCATTCCGGTTGCTTTTCAGGCTCAGTTCGCTTTGCAGGGCGATGATCTCGTTCAGCCTTCCGGTCTTGACATCGAGCGGCACATCGTCCGGGTAGTGCCTTGCGGCGAGCGTCCCCGGCCTTTCGGAATAGTAGAACATGTAGGCGTAGTCGAAGCCAACCTTGCGGAACAGTTCAAGTGTCTGCAGATGATCTTCTTCCGTCTCTGAACAGAAGCCGGCGATCACGTCGGTGGTGATTCCGCAGCCGGGCAGCGCCTCTCGGATCTTCGCCACCCGCTCAAGATACCATCCGGCGGTGTAGCGCCTTCTCATCTTCTCCAGAAGCCTGTCGCTGCCCGACTGGACCGGCAGATGAATATGATTGCAGATGTTGTCGTACCTTGCCATGGTCTCGATCAGCCCGTCACTGATGTCCTTGGGATGATTGGTGGCGAAACGCACCCTCAACTCAGGGCTGATCCGCGCGACCATCTCCAGCAGTCTCGGGAAGTCACAGCCCTCGCCTCCGGCCGGTCTCCAGTTGTAGGAATCCACGTTCTGCCCCAGCAGAGTCACTTCCTTGTACCCTTTGCTGAAAACATCGCGGGCTTCATCCACAATGGTTTGAGGGTCACGGCTCCTTTCCGCACCCCTTGTGTAAGGCACGACGCAGTACGAGCATACATTGTTGCACCCCCTCATGATCGAGATGAAGGCCGAGACCCCGTTCCTGTCAGTCCTGACCGGCACGATGTCGGCGTAGGTCTCCTCGTGGGAGAGCATAACGTTGATCTGCGGCTTTTCAGGGGCGATGTCCCGCAGCAAGGCCGGCAATGTCCTGTAGGAATCCGGGCCGGCGACAAGGTCCACCTTATGAGTGTCCAAAAGCTTGTCCTTCAATCTCTCGGCCATGCAGCCGACAATCCCGACGACCACGCCGGATCTTTTCTCCTTCCGCTTGTGGAACACTTCTATGCGCCCCCATATCCTTTGCTCCGCATTGTCCCTGACGGAACATGTGTTGGCGAGGATGACATCGGCTTCATCCATGGACTCGGTGCGCTCGTACCCCTCTTTGCCGAGAATCGAGAAAATCACCTCTGAGTCGCCGACGTTCATCTGGCAACCGTAGGTCTCTATGTAAATCTTTTTGCTCATTCGTAATAACTGTCTTCCGCAAAGATAGATAATAATCCTCGAATAATGGCTTGGTGACGTTCATCAAATGTTCGGTGGCATGATTTTGACATGTCTTGCTTCTCCTGTCAGGTTTGTCCGGTAATGCTTATTATGGATTTTTTCCTATCTTTGTGGAAATGGTGTTGACAAAATGAAAGCGCTCAATAAAACAATATTCGGAATTTTTGTCGCTTTGCTGGCCTGCGTAATCCTTTCCGGATGCTCCGGGCTGTCAAAGGTCAAGGACATAAAAGTGACCTCGTGTGGTCTGGAATCATATTCATTGAAAGGACTCCGCTCGATCGACGCTGTGCTTGCCGTGGGAATAGACAACCCGACGTTCGCGTTCAAGGTGGTGGATGTCAGCGGGACAGTGAAGTACAACGGGGAGGATTTCGCGACCTATGCGGCGGACACTATAAGCGTGGACAAGAAATGCTCCAAGGTCTATGACCTGCCGTGCACTGCGACTCTGAACGATGGGATAAGCCTTATGAAGCTGATGCAGATAGTGAAGAAAGGCAGCCTTGAAGGATTCACGACCGACGTGACGGCAACGGTGAAACTTAGGAGCGGCGCAGGGAAGACGTTTAGGTTCAAGAATATAGACCTTAACAAAATGGCAGAGTAGATTTATGGATATTTTGGCTCAAAAGATTCTATCGGTTTCGTTGGCGCTCATGGTGCCGGCTTGCCTGGCGTCGGCTCAGGACATTCGCGAAAGACAGGACTCTGTCATCTACAGGCGGAGCGCCTCCGTGGATTCGACTTTGGTGGGGAAGGACATATTCAATCTTCTTTCAATCGGGTCAAATGTGACTGTGCGTCAATCCGTACACATCCTTGACGCTTTTGAGGCGTATGTCGCCGCCAATCCGTCAAGGACGTACACGGGATTCCGCGTAAGGATATTCAATGACAACAAGCAGACTTCGAGGAATGATTCGGATGCGGCCCTGGATCGCTTCAAAGGCATGTTCCCCGGGGTTTCGGCCTACCGGACATATTCCAACCCGTTCTTCAGGGTAACGGTCGGGGATTTCCGCACCAAGTCCGAGGCCATGCAGCTTCTTCAGCAGGTCAAGGGAGCCTTCCCGACCGCTTTCATCGTCAAGGAGGCTATCGGTTATCCTGTTGTTGACCGGTTTCATTCCTACACTGTCGAGACTGTTAATCAAGAATAGTTATGCTCAAGCAAGGACTCGAACTCAAACAGACCCAGAAACTTTCCCCGCTTCAGATTCAGACGATAAAGCTTATCGAGCTGCCGATTCAGGAGCTGGAGCAGAAGGTGAAGTCCGAGCTTGAGGACAATCCGGTGCTTGATGACTCTCCGGCTCCGGAAAAGAATGAGGATAACGACGAGCCTAAGGACATCTCAATCGACGAGATTGACGAAAATGATCCGATTCCGGCTTACAAGCTTCGTGTAAACAACTACGGCAAGGACGAGCGCCCTCAGTACAACACTTTCTCCGTCAAGGAGAGTTTCACCCAGAGTCTGATGGAGCAGCTGGGCTACCGCAATCTCTCAAAGCATGACCACGATGTCGCCGCGTTCATCATCGGCAGTCTGGACAGCGACGGTTACCTTCGCCGGGACATTGACAGCATTGTGGATGATCTTGCTTTCAGAGCTAACATCGAGTCCAACGCGGAGGAGGTCCTGAATATGCTGAAGGTGATCCAGGAGTTCGAGCCGGCCGGGGTCGGGGCCAGGGATCTGCGGGAGTGTCTGCTGTTGCAATTGAAGGCGCAGAAGCAGACCAAGGCCGTGCAGGTCGCCGAGACGATTCTCACGGATTATTTCGTGGAGTTCTCCAACCGTCATTTCCAGAAGATCATCTCGAAACTCGGATTGAGCGAAGATGAGATGAAGTCCGTCATGGCGAGGATTGTCAAGTTGAATCCGGCTCCCGGAGGCCAGATTGATGACTCGTACAATGATCAGGCTCAGCAGATTGTGCCGGATTTCGTGCTGGACATCGTGGACGGGGAGTTGAAACTGTCGATGCCTCGCTTCAATATTCCTGAAATCCGTGTGAACCGCAAGTATGCCGATCTTCTCGTTGAAGCGCAAGGGTCTTCCGACAGGCAGAAGAAAGAGGCGGCGACGTTTGTCAAACAGAAGTTGGATTCGGCGAAGTGGTTCGTGGAGGCTTTGAAGCAGCGTTACAACACTTTGGAGAGTACGATGAAGGCCATCGTCGATTACCAGCATGACTATTTCCTGGATGGGGATGAGTCGCATCTCAAGCCTATGGTTCTGAAGGACATAGCCGAGAGGACGGGGTTCGACATCTCGACGATCTCCAGAGTTGTGAACAGCAAGTACATCGAGACACATTTCGGGATCTACCCGTTGAAGTATTTCTTTTCCGAAGGGCTTGAGAATCAGGATGGGGAGGAGGTTTCCACCCGTGAGCTGAAGAAGGCTCTGCGCGAATGCGTGGATGCTGAGAACAAGCGCAAGCCGTTGACGGACGATCAGTTGGTGACCGAGATGAACAAGCGTGGCTATAAGGTGGCTCGCCGCACGATCGCCAAGTATCGTGACCAGCTTGACATCCCTAAAGCCCGCCTTCGCAAGGAATTGTGATAACGGGTCGCTCTTCGCGCTTTACAATTTCGCTCCGTAGGCCAGGTCGCCCGCGTCTCCGAGTCCCGGGACGATGTAGGAGTGGCTGGTGAGTTCCTCATCGACGGCGGCTGTCCAAATGGTTGTGTTTTCCGGCAGATGCTTCTGGAGAAACTCGATGGCGTAGATGCTGGCGATAGGGCAGACGAAGTGCGTGTGCGCCGGCTCACCACCCTCATCGACAAGTTTATGGTAGGCGATTTCGATAGACGCGCCCGTCGCGAGCATGGTGTCGGCGATGATGAGCGTCTTCCCGGTCAGGTCAGGGCATGTGCAATACTCCACATTGATGTGGAACTCATCCCCCTTGTCATATTTCCTGAACGCCGCGATAAATGCGTTCTCGGCATCGTCGAAGACATCGAGAATGCCTTTGTGCAGGGGCAGTCCGGCGCGCAGGATGGTGGAAACCACAATCTTCGTGTCACAGGTGCGTACCCTCGCCGTGGCAAGCGGAGTGATGACATCCTTCGGACTGTAATCCAGCACCTTGCTGACCTCGTAGGCAAAGATGTGTCCCAACCTTTCAAGGTTGTAACGGAAACGGAGGCTGTCTTTCTGAACTGTTTTGTCGCGCATCTGCGCGACGATGTTGTTGAGGACCGAATCGGTCTCGCCAAGATTGATGACTTTCATTGGTTTTTCGAAATTGATTTCCGAAAATCAAAAGTAAGGATTTATTTCTACAACCGCAAATTTTTTGGCCTCCGGCATTTGGAATCAGCCACGGTCACTCTGTCGTCGGCAAAGCTGAAGTAGCAGTCGTCGCAGACTATGATGTGGTCGAGAAGGGAGATGTCGAAGGTGTCGGCGGCCTTTTTCATGCGCTCGGTCTCGGTCAGATCATTGTGCCCGGGATGAGGGTTCCCGGACGGATGGTTGTGTACCATGATCAAGCCGCTGGCCCGTTTGTCCAGAGCCATCCTAACCACCAGCTTGGAATCCACAATCGTGGAGGAAATGCCTCCGAGACTTACCATCTCCTTGTGGATGATGTAGTTGGCTCTGTTCAGGAGTATGATCCAGAATTCCTCGTGGTCCAGTCCTTTGAGACGTGGAAGCATCATCCTGTACACAGCCTCGGCGTCGGTCAACGGAATCTTTTCTATCCCCGGATCTTCCAGGCAGCACCGTTTCCCGAGTTCCAAGGCGGCGGCGATCGTTGTGTAACGTACGCTGCCTATACCCCCTATCTCTTTCATCCGTCCGGCATCCATGTCCGCTATCGTTGACAGTTTGCCTTTGCCTTCGGCCAGAAGCTTGTTGGCTACCTCCAGAACGTTCTCTTTCCGGGTTCCGGAACCGATGAGGATGGCGAGCAATTCGGCGTTGCTCATCGCGTCCGCTCCTTTGGCGAGCATCTTTTCCCGTGGCCTTTCATCCACGCAGAGTTCTTTGAGTTTCATAGTTTGTCGTTTTTTTGCGGCTGAAGGTGACCGAAAAAGTCACCGTCTTGTTTTTTCATCCTAAGGCCGGCAAGATAGGCATAGTAAACAGAAAAAAAGTTAAGAAACATAAACGTCTCCTAACTTTTTTCTGTTTTTTATCGAAATTTCCGGTTTTTATTTCCTCTCCAGGACTTTCCTGGCGGCCTCGACGATGTGTGGCGCGTCAATTCCGTAGGCGGCGAGAAGCTCGGACGGAGTTCCGCTCTGGCCGAACTCGTCACGCCCGTTGACATATTCAATCGGCTTAGGGGACGTGGCGGCGAGAACTCCGGCGACCAGTTCGCCCAGACCTCCGGCCAGGTTGTGCTCCTCGGCCACGACAACGGCTCCTGTCTTGATGGCGGAGGTGATGACTGTCTTGGTGTCGAGCGGCTTGATGGTGGCCACATCGATGACCTCGGCGCAGATTCCTTCGGCCTCAAGAGCCTCGGCGGCCTGGAGAGCCTCCCAAACCATGTGTCCTGTGGCGATGATGGTGACATCCTTGCCCTCGTTCAGCACGTAGGCCTTTCCGATTTCGAACGGCTCGTCAGGAGTGAAGTCAGCCACCTTCGGACGACCGAAACGCAGATAGACAGGGCCGTCGTATTTTGCGGCGGCGATCGTCGCGTTCTTGGTCTGGGTCCAGTCACAAGGATTGATCACGACCATTCCCGGAAGGGCGCGCATGAGGGCGATATCCTCCATTGTCTGGTGTGTGGCGCCGTCCTCTCCGAGGGTGATTCCCGCGTGTGAGGAGGCGATCTTCACGTTGGTCTTGCCGTAGCAGACTTCCATCCTGATCTGGTCATAGACACGTCCTGTGACGAACTCCGCGAACGATCCGGCGAACGGGATCTTCCCGGTGAGGGCCATTCCCGAAGCCACGCCGATCATGTTGGACTCGGCGATGCCGCATTCGTAGTATCTCTCGGGGAACTCGGCCGCGAAGGCGTCCATCTTGAGCGAGCCCTTGAGGTCGGCGGTCAGCGCCACGACTCTTGAGTCAGCCTTTCCGGCTTCGAGAAGGCCGGCTCCGAAACCGCTGCGGGTGTCCTTCTTTCCTCTGTCAGTATATTTTTTCATGATATTCCTAAATTAAAAATCTCCCAATGTTTCCTCAAGCTGGCTCAGGGCGTTCAGGCACTGCTCCTCGGAAGGTACGCTGCCGTGCCATTTGTGGGTGCCCGCCATGAAATCGACCCCGTGTCCCATCTCGGTCTTGAACAGGATCATCTTAGGCTTGCCGTTCCCGACTCCCGCCTTTGCCTGTGCGAACGCTTCGAGGATCTTGTCCATGTCGTGTCCGTCGGCGATGATGACCTCCCATCCGAATGCCTTCCACTTGGCCTCCAGATCTCCGAGACCTGCCACATCCTCTGTGGTGCCGTCGATCTGCTGGCCGTTCCAGTCGGTCATCGCGATCAGGTTGTCGGCTTTGTGGTGGGCTGCGAACATCGCCGCCTCCCAGATCTGTCCTTCCTCAGTCTCGCCGTCTCCGCAGAGGACGAAAACGTTGTGAGGGTCATTGTCGGCTTTCTTGGCGAGAGCCGCCCCGGCGGCTACCGAAAGTCCCTGTCCGAGGGAACCGGCCGCCTGGGCCACGCCGGGAAGGCCTTTCCTTACTGAAGGATGTCCCTGAAGGCGGCTGCCGAACTTTCGGAACGAACCGAGTTCGGAGGTTGGAAAATATCCCGCCCTGGACAGGATTGAATAGTACATTGGCGTCAGGTGTCCGGCCGAAAGGATGAACATGTCCTGATCTTTTCCTTCGCGTGTCCATGTCGCCGGATTATGATCCATGACATTAAAGTACAGGGCTGTCATGAAATCAGCGCTGCTCATGGATCCGCCCGGGTGTCCGGAGTTGGCCTTCACGACCATCCTGATGATGTCTCTCCTCACTTGGGAGGCAATCTTTTTCAGATCTTCTGTTGACTGCATTTTCTATTTGATAATTTGAATTTGAAATATGCTAATTCGTTTATGGGCTACAAATATAATCCTTTTTTATGTCAGAAAGAAATTTTAACTTTGTGAATGAATGAAGCCGTCATTGATTCTCGGAATCCGGGATGGCTCCAGGCTGTGAAATTTGATAATCGTTATAATTAATGGCACACGTAGTTATTATGCCCAAACAGGGGCAATCCGTAGAAAGTTGCATTGTTACTGAATTCAAGAAAAAGGTGGGGGACAAAGTCGCCGTCGGCGATGTACTTTTCAGTTATGAGACTGACAAGGCGTCGTTTGACGAGGACTCCAAGGTGGAAGGCACCGTCCTTGCCTGTTTCTTCAACGATAACGACGAGATTCCTTGCCTGACCAATGTCATGGTCATCGGCGAACCGGGGGAATCTTTCTCTGAATATGCTCCTTCGGGAGCCGGCGCGTCCGCCGTTCAGGCGGCGTCTCCGTCCACCGGGGCTGCCGCGTCGGTCGCCGGACCGGCCGAAGAGACCGTCACGCCGGCCGTTTCCGCCGACACGACGACCGGAAACGTTGAGACGGCCGCTGCCGTCATCGCCAACGCTCCTGTCTCCCCGAGAGCCCGCAGACTCGCCTCCGAAAAAGGTGTTGACACCGCGCAGATCGCGGGCACGGGTCCTCACGGCCGCATAATCGAGCGTGACGTGGTCGCCGCTCAGGGCGCTCCTAAGTCCGGTCTTGCCAAGGCCATGATGGCTGACGGAGGCCTTCAGGCTCCGGCCGCCGGTTCCGGAATCGGCGGAATGGTCAAGGGTTCCGACCTCAAGGTCTGGAAACCTACCCACACCGAGAATCTTGCCGGTGAAGGCGAGGAGTTCAAGGTCGAGAAGATGTCCAACATGCGCAAGCTCATCGCCAAGTCGATGTACAATTCCCTCCAGAACACCGCCCAGCTCACCCACATGCTCGGGGCTGACGCACGCCGTGTGCAGGCTCTCCGCAAGAAAGCGAAGAAGGCTCTTGAGGAAGGGAGGATCGACGCGAACATCACGATCAACGACTTCGTCTGCTACGCTGTCATCAAGGCTCTGAAGAAATTCCCGAAGGTCAACTCACACTGCCTCGGAGATGCCATGAGGATGTTCAATGTCGTCAATCTTGGTTGCGCCGTGGACACCGAGCGCGGATTGATGGTACCTTGCGTAAAGCATGCGGAGGATTTGAACATCATAGGATTGAGCAAGGCTCTCAAGAAGGTCGCCGAGGACTGCAAGAAGGGTTCGATCAACCCGGATCTTCTTTCCGCGGAGGGCGCTTCGTTCACGGTCTCCAATCTCGGAGGCTTCGGCGTGGAGTGGTTCACGCCTGTCATCAACGTGCCTCAGAGTGCGATCCTCGGAGTCGGCACGATCGTCCCTCGCCCGAAGGATCTGGGAGCCGGAGTCTATGCCTTCGTCCCTTATCTCGGCCTGTCCCTGACCTACGACCACAGGGCTCTTGACGGCGGAGAAGCTACCCGCTTCCTCAAACAGGTGGCTGTTGAGATCGAGAATCTTGAAGTTGAATTTTAAACATTTACGAATATGTACGATTTAGCGGTAATAGGTGGCGGCCCTGGTGGTTACGTGGCTGCGGAAAGAGCCGGCGCCGCCGGTCTTAAGGTTGTCCTCTTTGAAAGGAAATCCCTTGGCGGAGTCTGCCTCAACGAGGGATGCATCCCGACCAAGACGCTTCTTTACAGCGCGAAGGTTTATAACTACGCTCTGACCGGGGATCATTACGGGGTCTATGTCAAGGAGCCTACGTTTGACTATCCGACGATCGTTGCCCGCAAGGACAAGGTAGTGAAGAAACTTGTGGGTGGAGTGAAGCTGGCGATGAAGTCCAACAATGTCGAGGTTGTGGCCGCCGACGCCACGATTCTGAGCCGTGATGCGGAAGGCATAAAGATTTCCGCCGCCGACCAGACCTACGCGGCCCGCAACATCCTCGTCTGCACGGGTTCAGAGGCCGCGGTGCCTCCGTTCCCGGGCCTTAAGGAAGCCGGTGACGTGATTGTGACCAACCGTGAGATCCTTGCTTTGAAAGAGCGCCCGGAGGAACTCGTTGTCATCGGCGGAGGTGTCATCGGCATGGAGTTCGCCGCGTTCTTCAGCACTCTCGGTACGAAAGTGACCGTGGTCGAGATGCTTCCGAAGATCCTCGGACCTCTTGACGATGAGATCAGCGCCATGCTCCAGAAGATCTACGCAAAGCGCGGAGTGAATTTCTGTCTGAAGTGCAAGGTCACCGGAATCGAGGGCAACACCGTCGTCTATGAGGATCCGGAGGGCAACGTTCAGAGAGTCAGCGGGGACAAGATTCTCGTCTCTGTGGGTCGCCGAGCCAACATCAGCGGCTTCGGCCTTGAGAACCTCGGCGTGGAGATGCTCCTGAACCGTGGCGGAAAGCCTTGCGGAATCAAGGTGGACAGCAAGATGCGCACGAATGTGCCGGGGGTTTATGCCGCCGGTGATGTCACCGGCTTCTCGATGCTGGCCCACACGGCAAGCAGAGAGGGCGAGGTCGCTGTCAACAATATTCTTGGAAAGGAAGATCACATGCGCTATGATGCCATCCCCGGAATCGTCTATACCAATCCGGAGGTCGCCGGAGTCGGACTCACCGAGGAGCAGGCCAAAGCTTCCGGGAAGGAATATTCAGTCGTCAAACTCCCTATGGCCTACGCCGGTCGCTTCGTCGCTGAAAACGAGGGTGGTGAAGGAATATGCAAGATCATCGTAGGGAAGAAATATCACGAGGTTCTCGGCGTCCACATGCTCGGCAACCCTTGCTCTGAGATTATCCACAGCGCATGCATCGCCATCGAGTCGGAGATGACCCTTGAGCAGCTCAAGGAGGTCGTGTTCCCGCACCCGACCGTTTCCGAGATTATCAAAGAGACTGCGTTTGCGTTGAAATAGAAGGATTTACAATGTTGGAAAGGCGGTTGTCGCCAAACCGCCGCCAATGAACAGCAAAAACAATAAAAGAATATACTGATATGCCAAAAGCGCTTTACATCGATCCGAACGAGACCCTGCGTCCGAAGGATCACGAGCTTAAGTTGCCGTCGATTCCTGTGATGAAGTACAACAAGACCATCAAGGAGGAACTTAAGGAAGGCAATTTCACAAAGGAGGATCTGCTCCGCATCTACCGCGACATGTCCTACATCCGCGAGTTCGAGACCATGCTCAATCTGGTCAAGACCACGGGTGGCTACAACGGAGTCGCTTACAACAACCCTGGCCCGGCCCACCTTTCGGCCGGTCAGGAGGCCGCCGCTGTCGGTATGGCCTACTGCCTTGATACCGATGACTTTATTTTCGGCTCACACCGCTCTCACGGCGAGATTCTCGCCAAGGGTCTGCGTTCAATCCAGATTCTCCCGGAGAATGAACTGAAGAAGGTGATGGAGGAGTTCTGGGGCGGCGCCACGCTCAACGTGGCCAAGAAGGCTTACGACGGCAAGGACACCAAGGAACTTGGGATCCGCTTCCTGCTTTACGGAGCGATGGCCGAGATCTTCGCCCGCACGACCGGTTTCAACAAGGGTCTTGGCGGTTCGATGCACACGTTCTTCACTCCTTTCGGAATCTACCCGAACAACGCCATCGTGGGCGGTTCCGGCTCTATCGCCGTGGGAGCCGCTCTTTATAAGAAGGTAAACCGCAAGAAAGGCATCGTTGTCGCCAACCTCGGTGACGGGGCCATGGCCCGCGGACCGGTCCTTGAGGGCATGACATTCGCCTCCATGGATCAGTTCAACACCCTTTGGGAAGGCGACATGAAGGGCGGACTTCCGGTTCTTTTCAACGTGATGGACAACCAGTATGCGATGGGCGGCCAGACAAAGGGCGAGACAATGGGCTACACATTCCCTGCACGTCTGGGTGCCGGATTCAAGGCCGATGCGATGGATGCCGAGAGGGTTGACGGTTACAATCCGCTCGCCGTCATCGACGCGTTCAACCGTAAGAAGGCCTATCTGCTTGAGAAGAAAGGCCCGGCGCTTCTGGACGTTGTCACCTACCGTTACAGCGGCCACTCTCCGAGCGACCAGTCATCCTATCGTACAAAGGAGGAGATCGAGGCTTGGGAGAAGGAAGACTGCATCGTGGCCTTCGGCGAGAAGCTGAAGGAGGCCGGTGTGGCCGACCAGGCGGCTCTTGACGCTATCCGCGCCGAGGTGAACGCCAACATATTCGATTGCTACAAGCTTGCAATCGACACCGAGCTTTCTCCAAGAATGGATCTCGTGAAGGAGAGCGAGCTTCTGGGTGACATGATGTTCTCCAACCAGAGCATCGACTCCCTCAGCGATGCGAAACCGGACGTGAACATGCCTCTTGAGGAGAACCCTCGCGTGAAGCAGATCGCCGGCAAGTCCAGGTTCTACCTCGACAAGGACGGCAAGCCTGCCAGCAAGATGAAGACCTACAACATCAGGGACGGAATATTCGAGGCTGTCGTTGACCGCTTCTACAAGGATGCTTCTTTGGTGGCTTATGGTGAGGAGAACCGTGAGTGGGGCGGCGCTTTCGCGGTTTACAGAGGACTGACAGAGGCTCTGCCATACCATCGTCTGTTCAACTCTCCGATCGCCGAGGCCGCTATCATCGGAACCGCCATCGGTTACGCCATGTGCGGAGGCCGTGTGATTCCGGAAATCATGTACTGTGACTTCCTCGGCTGCTGCGGAGACGAGATATTCAATCAGCTCCCTAAGTGGCAGGCGATGTCCGGCAACATCCTTAAGATGCCGGTTGTTGTCCGTGTGTCCGTAGGTTCGAAGTACGGCGCCCAGCACTCCCAGGACTGGACTTCGCTGTGCTGCCATATTCCTGGACTCAAGGTCTGCTTCCCTGTCACTCCGTATGACGCGAAGGGTTTGATGAACGCCGCTCTTCAGGGTACCGATCCAGTCATATTCTTTGAAAGTCAGAGGATTTACGACAAGGGAGAGATGTTCCACGAAGGCGGTGTCCCTGAGGAATATTATGAGATTCCGATCGGTGAGCCGGATGTCAAGAGAGTCGGTAAGGATGTCACGTTCCTGACCATCGGAGCCACTCTGTACCGCGCCCTTGAGGCCGCTGACACTCTGAAGGAGAAGTATGGAATGGAGGCCGAGGTCATCGATGCCCGCTCCCTCGTTCCGTTCAACTACGACAAGGTGCTTGAGTCCGTGAAGAAGACAGGCCGCATCATCATCGCCGGTGATGCCTGCGCCCGCGGTTCCTACCTCAATGACATCGCCGCCAACATCACCGAGATGGCGTTCGAC
The DNA here is from genome assembly GCA_963642795.1 of Bacteroidaceae bacterium. Taxonomy (GTDB): domain Bacteria; phylum Bacteroidota; class Bacteroidia; order Bacteroidales; family UBA932; genus Cryptobacteroides. The sequence goes on along the minus strand of CAVIHT010000029.1, from coordinate 8,803 downwards.
GACCTCGACGCCGCTCCGGTAGTGCTTGGTTCGCGCAACTGGATCACCCCTTGCCACGAGCTTGAGGAGGCGTTCTTCCCTCAGCCGTCGTGGTTCCTGGACGCCATCAACGAGAAGATCGTCCCTTTGAAGGACTATGTTCCGGTGAGCAACCAGACCGCCGCGGAGCAGATTATCCGCTCGAAGAAGGGTGTTTAACCGCTTTTGAGCCATCCATGGCGAAGGCAAGTCCCCTTCCCGAGGAAGGGGATTTAGGGGTAGGGTAACGTGAAGGGAAAGGAATGAGCCTGGCAGCCGTAGGTTGGTTATTTAAGGTAAAAGTCTGATTTTGAGTTTTCGTTATGCTTACAAAAGCCGTTAGATTATATGGTAAGGAAGACCTTCGTCTCGAGGAGTTCGAACTCCCCGGGATGAAGGATGACGAGATCCTCGCGAAGGTTGTCAGCGACAGCCTCTGCATGTCTTCCTACAAATCTTCCCATCAGGGTTCCGACCACAAGAGAGTTCCTGACGACATCGCCGAGAATCCGACGATCATCGGTCATGAGTTCGCCGGCGAGATCATAGAGGTCGGCTCCAAGTGGAAGGATCAGTTCAGGCCGGGGGACAAGTTCTCCATCCAGCCGGCCCTCAACTACGAAGGCGGGCCGGTTGGGCTGCTGTCCGCTCCGGGATATTCCTACCGCTACGCCGGAGGAGACGCCACCTACATAATCATCCCTCCCGAGGTGATGGAGATGGGTTGCCTGCTGCCTTACAAGGGTCCGGGATTCTACCCTGCGTCATTGAGCGAGCCTCTGTCCTGTGTGATCGGCGCCATGCACGCTTGCTACCACACCCGTCAGGGATCCTACGTCCACCAGATGGAGATCAAGGACGGTGGCAAGATGGCTCTTCTGGCCGGTGTCGGCCCGATGGGTCTCGCGATGATCAACTATGTGCTGCGTCGTGAGGACAGAAAGCCGTCCCTCTTTGTGGTGACGGACATCGACCAGACTCGCCTTGACCGCGCCGCTACGCTCTACACCAAGGAGTTCGCCGCTTCCCGTGGCATAGATCTCCGCTATGTGAACACCGGCTCTGTCGAGAATCCGGTTGATGTGTTGCGTGAGATTTCCGGCGGAACCGGCTACGACGAGGTCATCGTGATGGCTCCCGTACCCGCAGTGGTTGAGCAGGGTGACGACATCCTCGGTCACGACGGCTGCCTGAATTTCTTCTCCGGCCCGGGTCGCTCCGATTTCAAGGCTCCGTTCAACTTCTACAATGTCCACTACGCCTCAACCCATGTGGTTGGCACCAGCGGCGGCAACACCGATGACATGAAGGAGGCCTTGAAGATGATGAGTGAAGGTCTTGACCCGGCAGGTCTTGTGACCCACATCGGCGGCCTGAACGTCGTCCCTGAGACCACACTGAACCTCCCGTCGATCAAGGGAGGCAAGAAGTTGATCTACACCCATGTGGAGATGCCTCTTACCGCCATCACCGAGTTTGAGGAAAAAGGCAGGACCAACCCTGTCTATGCCGAGCTCGACCGCCTCTGCAAAGCCCATAACGGCCTTTGGAACGTTGAGGCCGAGGAATATCTCCTCTCCCACGCCGCTGAGCTGAGCAAGTAGTCTTCTCATCATAGGGCGTGGCCCGCAAAGAATTTTTCCTTGCCGAATTTTTCACGTTACAAAAATTCGGCAAGGAAATGTTTTTCTAACTTTATTTTGTACATTTATACTTTGAAAAAGACATTCAAGAACATCATAGTTTGATGACTTTGACGCATAAACCGTACTTCTCGTTATTTTGGAGGCGTATTCTGTTGATCCTCATTGTCTTGTGGGGGGGGGTATGTGCTGACCTCCATGCCCGGCGGTCTTTAGCGGTCTCATCGCAATCTTCAGAGTCTTTTTCATCGTCGCAATCTTCCGCGTGTTCGTCTTTACTGTCGATTACTGACACATCGACATTATTAACCGGTACAGTTTCTTGTCATTCGGATAGTGTATCGACAGTTTCCGACGCTTCGCATTCAGGTTCGGCATCCGGGCGCAGCAGTTCGGGTGCCGCGTCCGTGCTTGAGCGCGGCGCTGTGACTGCGGTGCAGAGTGAGGCGTCGATAAAGGAGCTTGGGTCTGCGCCTGCGGCGAAGGTGCCGTCAGCGGAGGGGATACCGCATAACAGGATAGCTCTGAAGAGCAATGCGATCGGATGGGGTCTTCTGATGGCCAATGCGGGTGTGGAGTTCGGTTTGTCGCGGCACATGACGCTGCATGTGCCGTTGTATTATAGCGGAGTGGATCTTTTTTCGGAGCGGGTCAAGTTCCGCACGCTGGCTGTGCAGCCGGAGCTGAGATGGAACTTCAGCCGCACGGACGGGTTCTTCGTGGGGGCGCACACTATGATGGCCTATTTCAACCTGGCGACGGGCGGTGATTACCGCATACAGGACCGGTCGGGCGTTACGCCTATGCTGGGCGGCGGAGTGAGCGTGGGATACCGGCTGCACTTCAAGGACAATCCGCACTGGGGCGTGGAGTTCGTGCTGGGAGGCGGAGCCTACAGGTTATGCTACGACCGCTTCGTGAACGAGAATAACGGCCCGTATGTCGATACGGTGAACAGGATATATGTGGGTCCGGACAATGTGGCGGTGAGCATATTCTATGAGTTTGGCCTGAGGAGGAGCGGAAGCAGATGACGATTGGAGGAACAGGAAGGAGGAACGTGCTTTCTCAGATGCTGCGCGCGGTGCCTGGAGCGATGGCGGCATGTGCCGTGGCGGTGCTGCTGGCGGTATCGTGCAGCGTGCACGAGTGGCCGGACGGGAGTACGCCCGCGCTGCTGGAGATAGAGATGGTGTTCGCGCAGGACACGCCGGACTATAAGGAGGTGAACTATGACACGCGCAAGACCAAGACCGAGTATGCGGACGGGAACACCGAATGCGCGGACGGGGACATGGACATAAGATATACTCTGAAGTTCTACCCTGCGCTTCCCGGCGGAGGATACGCGGCGAGCGAGGCTAAGGACTATACTAAGGTGCTGACCGTGGGTGCGGCGCAGGAGCCGGACCGCAGCGTCACGGTGTCGCTGCCGGAAGGTGGCTGGCAGGTGCGGTGCTGGACGGATTATGTGAAGAAGGGTAGTACGGAGGGGTTGTTCTATGATGTCGGCGACTTCTCGTCCGTGACCATCCCGGAGGAGCATGTCGCTAACACGGACTATAAGGATGCGTTCCGAGGGAGCGGGGAGGTGACGGTGCACCGCGTCGGGACATCGCAGGAGCCGGACAAGGTGACGATCGAGATGCAGCGTCCGCTTGCGAAGTACAGGTTCATCGCGACGGACTTCGACCTGCTGGTGACGAAGGTCATGCGTGAGCGGGAGGCTGCTGCCGGCAGAGCGAATGCAGGTGCCGGGACAGGCAATGGTGCAGGAACAGTACCTGGGACAGGAGCTGAAGCGTCGTCGTTCAATCCGGAGGATTACTTCATACGGTTCTATTACACGTCGTTTCTGCCGAACGTGTTCAATGTGTTCAAGGACAAGCCGGTGGACTCGCGGGCGGGTGTCAGCTTCGATTCGGAGTTCATTCCTCTGTCACAGAAGGAGGTGCTGATGGGCTTCGACTATGTGCTGGTGAACGGACACGAGTCGAGCGTGTCGGTGCAGGTGGGGCTGTACGACAAGGGGACGAAGAAGCTGCTGTCGCTGACGCCTCCTTTGTCGGTGCCGTTGTCGAGGAGCAAGTTGACGACGATGAGAGGGGACTTCCTGACGATGGAAGTGGGCAGCGGGATAGGCGTCAATCCGTCGTTCGACGATGAGTATATCATAACGATACCTTGATGTCAAACATAATTTTATAAGTACTATTTCCTAACTTTTTAATTTTTAACGCATAATGAAACAGGTTTTAAGATCCATGGCCGTTATCGCCTTGTCAGCGTTCGCGGCATCGTGCGCCAAGGAGCAGACAGATGTTCCTTCGGGAGGGGAGACGACGGTGTGCTTCAGCATCGCCTCTCCTGTATTGCAGACCAGGGCCATCGCCGATGGCAACAAGGTGGACAAGGTGGACTGCTGTGTCTATGACTCTGACGGGAATTATGTCGCCGGTACGGAAGCGAACCCGATCAGCCAGACCATCGGTATGGACAATGGCAATGCCACTTTCTCCGTACGCCTCGTGACAGGACAGAAGTACAGCTTCATCTTCTGGGCATACAAGGCTCCGGGAGAGGGTGCGACATCTCCTTACACTCTCGACAAAACGAACAAGACCGTGACTGTCAGCTACGACAATGCCACTTCCAATGACGAGAGCCGCGACGCGTTCTACGCCTATGTGGGGCCGGTTACGATTAAGGGCTCGCTCAGTCAGACCGTCAAGCTCTACCGCCCGTTCGCACAGCTCAACTTCGGTGTGGAGAAGGACGACATCGTCGCGGCAAAGGCTGCCAATATCGAGGTTTCCAAGTCCAAGGTGAAGCTCACCGGTCTTGGGACTGAGCTTAATCTCGTATCAGGAGAAGTTACCGGAGATGAGACTGCTGAATTCGCTCTCGCGGACTGCCCGACTGAAGATCTTACGGTCAACAGCACCGATTACGGCTATGTGGCCATGAACTACATCCTTGTGGGTAAGGACGACCAGTCTCTCACCGACGCTACGCTCTATTTAGCGGACGCGAGCAGTAACCTCATCAAGGAAGACGGGCTTGAAGTATCTAATGTTCCTGTCCGCGGCAACTACCGCACGAATGTTCTCGGCAATCTCTTCACCTCGCAGGTCATAACTAACATCAACGTGAATCCTGCATTCGATGAAGATATCGTGAAGATCATAGAGGTTGCGGATGTCGCATCGGCAAATACGGCCATAGAGGCGAATAAGGCTTCGGAAGTCATTGATGTGAAGTTCGTCTCCGCGCCTGACGATGCCGCCGAAAAAGCCATTCTCACCACCCCTGTAAAGGAGAACGGAACACTCAATGTCGAGATCGCGAGCAGTACTGAGACACTTTATGTGGGAGATTACGCGAGTGCGACCGTAGAAGAAACCATGCAGACTGAAGCAGCCAACGCGGCCACTGTGAACATCACCGTCCCTGAGAATGTCACAATCACCAAGCTTGTCATCAACGCTCCTTCAAAGTCCGTGTATATCAACGGAGTCAATGCGAGTGATTACAGTGGTACGCAGATCACTACGCTCGAAGCCACCACATCAGACAACACTCTCGTAATCGAGGAAGGGCAGACGGTGGAAAAGCTCATCTTCCACAAGGGAGGTCTTGAGATCCACGGAACCGTTAATGCCGTGGAGATAGCGATTCTTGAAGAAGATAAAAACAAGGATCCAAAGGAAGTGGTCATCGTGCGTGACTGCGAGAACCTCAGCAACGATGTTTATACCGTGCTTGAGGGTTACATCGCAACCGGTTATGTAGCTGTTCAGGGCCGCACCACCGAAGGCCTTTGGGACATCGTGAACACCAAACCTAGCGTCACGAGCGAGAGCGAGCTTGTCGCGGCCGTAGCTGACGCTAATGTCGTGGAGGTCACCGTCAAGAACAACATCGCCCTGACCGCACCTCTGGATGTGGCGCACAAACTTACCCTTGATCTTAACGGCAAGACCCTTTCTCCGGCTTCCGCTTGGAGCTCGGACTCCGCCGATGACGCGCTCATCATGGTGAAGCGTGGCGGTGATCTCACCATCACAGGAGAAGGCACAATCGATACGGGCGACAACTCCCGGTTCTATGCCGCAGTCAAACTCACAAAGAAAGGTGAGACCGCAACTGGAGACAAGGCAAAATTGACCATTGAAAATGGTACGTTCAAGGGTTATCATTACGCCATCTGCGGCAACGGTACGCGTCACGACACCGAGCTTACCATCGACGGAGGAGACTTCAGCCACTATTACTATAAGGAAGACGCCTCTGCCATCTATCTCCCTATGGACGGCACCTATGAGATTAACGGAGGAACCTTCACCAGCTACAACGCCGCCATCGAGCTCCGCGCCGGAACTCTCACCATCACCGGCGGCACTTTCAATGCCACTTCCGAGACATTCTCTGCAACGGCTAACGGCTCCGGCACCACTGTCGTGGGCGCAGCCCTCGCTGTCTCTCAGCATACCACCGACAAGGACATCAACGTCACCGTCACCGGCGGCACTTTCAACGGAATATATGCCCTCTACGAGGATGACCTCCAGAACGAGACAGGAAACGTGACGGTGAGCGTGAGCGGCGGCACCCTGAACGGAATGGTTTACAGCAAGCACAACACTGACATAAATGTAATCAAGGCCTATGCGATAATTCCGGAAGGACCTGACATGTCAGGCAGCACGGTCAATGTTACGGCGGCGAACGCACAGTTCGTTCTCGACGGAGCATACGGCAGCATCGACGGCAGGACCATCAATTTCACCGAGAACATCAGCACAATCCTTGTTTTCGGCCGTCCGACGAAGTTCGCCGGCAGCAACACCAAGTATATGGTCGGAGGTTACACGTCCGCTGCGACCGGTTATCTGGAGTTCGCAACTTCCGAAGAGCTTGTCGCTCATAAGAATCAAAGTATCTGGACCCGTGGCTGTTATTATCTCCGCTCCATCAAGGATGTGACGTTCACTGCGAATGAGGGTGTCACGATAGAAGGCATAGTCGCATCATCCGGTCACGTTCACGTCGACAAAGGAGGAACTCCGGCTTATGATTATGTTAGGGACAGCGGAAAATGGGTGACAGAAGGCAGCGTTTACTACAGCGCATATAACTTCGAGAACATCAAGTTCGAAGGCATCAGCTTCAATAAGGATGCGAGATTCTCGAAGAACGGCGACGGTGAAAGCCCTTCGACTGCCGACGGAATCACTTTCCATAAGTGCAAATTCTTGAAATACAGCACGACGGGTAGACAGCGTATATGGATCCAGAACAACTCCGATGCATTGTCGTATGCGTTCCGGAATATCACGGTTGACGAGTGCACCTTCGACACTTCTTATCAGGGAATTTACACCCAGTATGCAAAGAACATCACGGTCAAGAACTCCACGTTCACGACCACTGGGCATAATGCCATCGCGATACAGTCCTACAACGGCAACACCCCTGATATGGGTGCGGTAGTGATTACGGGCAATACGTTTACCGGTATCGGAGACCGCGTAATCCGTTTCGGAAACTTGGGTTCAGACACTCAGATTACGATTACCGGCAATACTTCATCTGCGGATTCACACGATACAGACGGCGAGGTGATTAAAGCCGGAACCGTCTCGGAAGGCGTTACCTATACGATTGAGAACAACTCCAACTGGACTCTGAAAGATGCTGCGGCGTTAATCTACATCATTCAGGGTTAGGATAACGACAATAGGCTGATACTCAAGGAAGGAAACTAAAAAGGAGGACACTGGAAAAGGTGTCTCTATAGAAGACCTCTAAGATTATCATGAATGAAGGATGTTCGAGATTTCTCGAAGTCCTTCATTTTTTGTTTGATTCTTAGAGGGTTAGCTGAGCATTGCTTTTTCGAAAATATACGCCTGAAGATGCCGTGCATGCTACCCAATGGCATCGGACGACCTCTCCGAAATAGTAGTTGCTTTGTCAAAGGCATTAAAATTTTCGCCGAGACAATCTCCAAAAAGGTGTTGTCAATATCCGGAAAAATCCTACCTTTGTAACGCTCGAAACATACATGACAAGCAATTGGCTCCAGAATCAGGGCATTAGATAAATTTATAACCATAGCATATTGTTATGAAACACATTAAACTTTTTGCTGCCATCTTAGCGATGACCATCTGCGGGACGATGTCTGCGCAGGAAAACTTTTTCAAGGTGTCATATTCAAATGCCACAATGAAGGTAAGCGAAGGAAGTATTTCCCTTACAACAGAACTGAACGGACTCTCAGTCGGTGTATCACAGGCAAGAACACTTCCGGGCGAGCTTCCTTTCCTCTACGAATATGGCGCAGATCTGTTGATGGTGTTCGGGGACTACAACTCCAAACTCATCTCTGCGGTTGTGCCGGTCAACCTGATGTACAAACTTGATCTTGGGCAGATTCTGCTGGTTCCATTCGCTGGCTTAAACCTGACCGCGCACATCATCGGCCAGAGCAAGTATGATGATTACACCTACAACTGGTTCAAGAAGGACGGGGATGGTGATGCCTGCAATCGCTTTCAACTCGGTGCCCAGTTCGGAGCCAGGGCACTCTACGGCAAGTATTTCCTAGGAATATCCTACCAGCCGTCCCTTACCAACATCGATGACAGCACCAGCCTTGACATTCTCAACGTCTCCATTGGACTGACGTTCTAATAAGCTGCTTAAACAGCTTCAAAGCATTCTGGATAAATGTCTTGAGACGAATATTGACTTGAGGCCGACCCGAAAGTCAGCATAACTCTCTGTGAATTGAATATTCAGAAACAAGGTCGAGGTTGACCTCGCCGAAAAACAAGAAAAGGGGGCTTGACTAATGCTTTTTAGTCAGCCCCTTTGTTCATACGTACGACAAGTAGCCCGAAGACGACATCGAAAGCTATTACGACAAAGCGATTTTTAACGTGTCGGTAAACCATCAGTTGTTTTGCATATATTATCATCGAATTTCATCAAGCTAAATCAAGGTTATTTTAGTGCATATAGCTTCCACACTTTTTGTATTGGCATAATCCCCGGTTGAGGCCGCGGGGAACGAGTAGACGGAAGAATGAAAATGTTTCATAATTAATTATCAATGAATATTCTAACGTATTCCC
>CAVIHT010000028.1:0-25605 GCA_963642795.1 Bacteroidaceae bacterium | reverse complement strand
CCTCGACCATCGCCGTGGCTCTCTCGCGGATCTGGTCAACATATTTGGAGATGCTCCGGATGAGGTAGATTTCCTCCTTGCACTCGTCAGTGCCGCCGAAGACATCCTTGCTCAAAGCGACCTCCTTCAGCAGTCTGGACTTGTACTCAAGAGCGGCAGGGATGATGTGGTTGATCGACATCCTCGCCATCACGCGGGACTCGATCTGGATCATCTTGCTGTAAGTCTCCCACTTGACCTCGTTGCGCGCCTGAAGCTCCTTTTCTGAATATACCCCCGTCTCCTTGAACATCTTCACTGATTCCGGAGCGGAGAACTCCTTGATCATCTCAGGAACGCTGGTCTCCACGTCAAGACCGCGCCTCTTCGCCTCTTCCTTCCACTCGTCGGTGTAGCCGTTGCCGTCGAAGCAGACCACATTGATGACAGAGGCGATGATCGGTTTGAGGGTGTCCAGGATGGCCACGTTCAAGGCCTTTCCGGCGGCCAGTTCCTTGTCCAGACTCTTCTTGAAAGCGATAAGCTGCTCGGCGACGGCGGCGTTCAGGGTCGTCATCGCACCGGCGCAATTGGCCAGCGAACCCACGGCGCGGAACTCGAAACGGTTACCGGTGAAAGCGAAAGGAGAAGTTCTGTTACGATCCGTGTTGTCCACGAATATCTCCGGAATCTCCACCAGGCCGACACTCTTGCCTTTCTTGCCGGCAATCTCGATCGGAGTGTCCGACGGAACCTCAAGCAGTTTGTGAAGGACATCGGTCATGGTCTTGCCAAGGAACGCCGACACGATTGCGGGCGGAGCCTCGTTGGCGCCGAGACGATGGGCGTTCGTGGCGGTGGCGATGGAAGCCTTGAGCAGGGCGTTGTGTTTCTGCACGGCGGCCAGCACGTTCACGAAGAATGTCACGAACTGGAGATTTCCCTTCGCATCCTTGCCCGGAGCCAGAAGCATCGTCCCGGCGTCGGTCCCAAGAGACCAGTTGTTGTGCTTTCCGGAGCCGTTCACCCCGTCGAAAGGTTTCTCGTGGAGAAGAACCACGAAGCCATGCTTGCGGGCGATCCTGCTCATCAGGTTCATCACAATCTGGTTCTGGTCGTTGGCAAGATTGGTCTCGCCGAAGATAGGAGCAAGCTCGAACTGGTTTGGAGCCACCTCGTTGTGCCTTGTCTTAAGCGGAATGCCAAGGCGGTGCCCGGCGATCTCAAGGTCGCGCATGAACTCGGCCACACGGGACGGAATCGCACCGAAATAGTGGTCGTCGAGCTGCTGGTTCTTGGATGAGTTGTGTCCCATCAGCGTCCTGCCGGTGATCATCAGGTCAGGTCTTGCGGCATAAAGGGACTCATCGACAAGGAAATATTCCTGCTCCCATCCAAGGTAGGAATAAACCTTTGTGACAGACTTGTCGAAGAGGCGGCAGATCGGAACGGCCGCGTCAGAGACGGCTTTCAGGGCTTTCTTCAGAGGGGTCTTGTAGTCCAAGGCCTCGCCTGTGTAGGAGATGAACACGGTCGGGATACAGAGTGTGTCATCCATGATGAAGACAGGAGAAGTCGGGTCCCAGGCCGTGTAGCCTCTGGCCTCGAATGTGGCGCGAATGCCTCCGTTGGGGAAAGAGGAGGCGTCAGGCTCCTGCTGTGCGAGGGATTTTCCGTCGAAAGTTTCGATGACTCCACCCTTGCCGTCATAGTCGATCAGGGAGTCGTGCTTCTCGGCCGTTCCCTCGGTCAGAGGCTGGAACCAGTGGGTGACGTGGGTTACATGATGCTCCATCGCCCACTCCTTCATTCCTTTGGCCACCCCGTCAGCGGTCTCCCTGTCCAGGGACTTGCCTTTGTCGATGCAGTCAAGAAGCGCATTCAGAGTCTTGACGTCCAAGTACTTGTGCATCTTTGGACGGTCAAAGACCAGTTCTCCGTAGTAGTCGGAGGTCTTGCCCTCAGGGCGTTCAGCCGGAACAGCCTTCTTCTCGAAGGATTCCTTCACCAGATCGAATCTGTCAATGCTCATAATTTGTCTATTTGTTAAAGGTGTGTATTTCCTTAAACCATATATTGTGTAATCAAAACCGTCGATCGCTCCATTCAGAAGCTGTTTAAAAAAGGAAGAAGGCTGATCCGCAAGAGACCAGCCTTCTGTTATTTAAATCATAATATTCTTTTTTTCATAATGAACATGCCGTCAGGCTGGAAGACCGGCACACACGAAATCATTCAGGACCCGAACATTCTGGCTCTGAAATCCCTGCTGCGACTGCTGCTGTCGGTATGTGTGGGCTTCAAGTATCATCCTCTTGTTATTTTGACGGCGCAAGTTATGAAATCAATTCTTAAACTCAATGATTTTTTTTGACTTTATCGGTTTAGAACAAAAACTCCAGTTTCTCAGGCAGGCGCGTATAATCATCAATCTGAATATAATCCATGCCTCCCAGACGGATCTGGCTGTCGTTGCCGCCGTCCGCGAAATCATCGCCCACAAACAGAATCTGTTCGAGCGTGTAACCTTTCTCCGCGGCATAGCGCATCACAGCGTCGAACTTGTTGTACCGCTTTGGAGTGATGTCAAACGAGGTGGTGCCACCGATGAACACGGAATAGTCCTTGAAGATTTCATTGACCTCCGGGAACATAGCGCGTCTGCGCACCTTATCGGGATCAAAGATCAGCTTGGCGGCCTTGTCAGGCTTGGTCCCGAGCAGACCGAAAGTCACCATGCCGGACTCGTGATACTCAAGGGACTCTCCGCTATAGTCGGTATAGCCATATTTCTTACGCAGATAATTGCAGCTCTTGTCAAAGAACTTCCGGTCAACGGGAGCCTTTTCCTCCCTCACCATCTTGAACTTGCCGTCAACAATGCGGCTCTCCTCCATTCCGTAGTTGCCGAGAATCGTGATGGGATATTCACCCATCTGCCTGTAGATCCTCGCACAGTTGCCACCGCCGGCCATTATGATCTCGTAGCGTTTGGCAAGCGTGTCGAGCACCGCTTTGTTCGCTGCGGTCAAAGGGGTCTTGTGTTGGGTGAGCGTTCCGTCCAAGTCAAAGCAAATCAGCTTCTTCTGCTGTTTCCACTTCAGCTCGCGAATGGAGTCCATCAGGCGCTTCATCCCCTGCGGCTGGTCGGTGGAGACGTAGGTGACGCCGTGTCTCATCGCAAAATCCGCAAGGTCGTAGCCGTTCACCATCCAGATTGTCGTCTGAAGCCTGGCGGAATGAGCCTCGTCAAGCAGGTAGGAAGAATCCAGCACAACATTGTAATGATAGGACACTCCCGCGTACCCTTTACTCTTCAGTTCCTGGACTGAATATTTCTTTTTGGAACTGATCGGCACGACCTCGGCTCCAGGATGGAGGCGCAGAACCTCATCGCAAAGATGTTCGCTGAAAGAGATGAAGCACATCTGGTCGTACATGTTCATCTCATCGCAGAGAGCGACGGCCTTTTCGGCAAGCAAAGTCTCCCTCTCCGGGGTCGGATGGGACTTCAGCTCAAGGAAGACCTTCAGCGCCGGAGTCTTCTTCGCCTGGATGAAAAATTCCCTCAAAGATGGAATATGGTCACCGTTTGGAAGAGTACAACTTTTCACCGTGGCATAGTCAAGTTTCTGGATGTCCTTGTACTTCGTCCCGGGAACCGCCGGGCCATGCAGAACCACCAATGAGTCATCCGTGGTCAGATGCACATCCAGTTCGACACCTTCCACTCCCAGTTTCTGGGCATCCCTCAGACTGGTCAGAGTGTTCTCGAAAGACCCCGGATGGGTGTAGAATCCCCTGTGGGACATGATTTTGGTCTGCGCCGGAAGCATCGTGGCGCAAAGCAGTGACAGCACTGCCGAGAGAAGTAACTTTTTCATGGCTCAAAGTTACGAAAAATTGTCGTTTCCGAACGTAAGAAGATGTTTAAAAATGGTTCTATTGATAAGACGTGCAAAAAACCGCTTTGATTTGACAAAGATTCTAAGGATTGCTATCTTTGCGGCGTGAAGGTTCTTTGGCTCCGGATTGAGGAGCCGAAGATCAAAAGGGAATCCGGTGAAAGTCCGGGACAGTACCCGCTGCTGTGAGTTCCTACCTGACGGTTTTCAGGGGTCAGGAGCGGCTGCCATAAAAAACAGCCAAAAAGAATGACGCGGCTTTCTTACGCCACTGGCAGGATGCTGAATGTTCAGTTTTCCGGATGCCGGGAAGGCGCCGCGCCAGGAACAAGTCAGAAGACCTGCCTTCGCGAAACTTTACGGCCTTGCCTGCGGGACTACGGGCGGCGGCCGGACGATATGTTTATGAAACGACCATTCCGTCTCATAGTTTCGACCTGCCTTGTTGGATGCGGGCTGACGGCTTATGCGCAGACTTCCGGCGACACGACTTCTGTCCACCGGAAAGACGAGCTTTTGGACAGCACGCAGACAATCAAGGAGTCCATAATCGTCGGAATCCCGGCCGGCTATAGGTACCGGGAGGTCATCCCTGCGCAAACCCTTAAGGGAGAGGAGCTTCAAAGATTGAACAGTTTCTCTGTCGCGGACGCTATCCGCTATTTCTCCGGAGTGCAGCTGAAAGACTACGGCGGGGTCGGCGGCCTTAAGACCGTGAACATCCGCTCGATGGGTACGAACCACTCGGCGGTCTTCTATGACGGAATCCAGCTCGGCAACGCCCGGAACGGGCAGGTCGATCTGGGGCGATTCTCGCTCGATGACGTGGAGGAAATCTCCCTGTACAACGGACAGAAAAGCGACATCTTCCAGTCCGCCAAGGATTTCGGGGCTTCGGGGACGATCTACATCACCACCCGCAGACCCCGGTTTGAAAACGGTCGGAAGGCCAACTTCAAGGCAACGATGAAGACCGGGTCCTTCGGCCTTGTCAATCCGTCCATCCGCGGCGAGTACAAGGTCTCGGACTCCGTAAGCGCCTCGTTCAGCGGAGAATGGGTCAACGCCACCGGCAGGTACAAGTTCCGCTACCGCAAGCGCAATTCTCTGGGAGAGATTGTCTATGACACCACCGCCGTGCGCCACAACGGGGACATCAACGCCACAAGGCTTGAGGCCGCGCTGCATGGAATCCTGAACGACGGGCGGTGGACCGTACGCGCATATTCCTACAACTCCGGGAGGGGCGTTCCGGGGGCGATCGTGAACAACGTGTTCCGGGGCGGTGAAAGACTTTGGGACACGAACTCATTCATCCAAGGCTCTTTCACCAACAGATGGACACCGAAGTTCAGGTCACTGGTCAACGCCAAATACGCCGACGACCGCACCCGCTACGAGAACCGGGACGCGAAACTGATCCAGACCAAGAACACCTACAGGCAGAAGGAGTTTTACGTCTCCTGCGCCAACCTTTATAACATTCTTGACAACTGGGAGGTCTCGCTCGCCTACGACTTCCAGTGGAACACCCTCGACGCGGCATTCTATCTTCCGACCCAGAGCGACGGCACCTTCCCCTACCCTACCAGATATTCACACATGGCGGCGCTTGCCACGGCGTTCGAGTGGGGACGGTTCAAGGGACAGGCAAGCGTGCTGGGTCATTTCGTCCACGAGGCGGTGAAGCGGTTCGTGGCCAGTCCGGACAAGGCCGTCGCCACACCGGCTTTCTTCCTGTCCTACAAGCCGTTCTGCAGACAGGATCTGTCGGTGCGGGCGTTCTACAAACGGATGTTCCGGATGCCGACGTTCAATGACCTCTACTACACGGACATGGGCAACGCCTCACTGAAACCAGAATATGCCCGACAATTCAACGCGGGAATTAAATACACGAAGAATTTTATGAACATGCCCGTTCTGCGAGCCGTTGACGCTTCCGTGGACGCATACTGCAACCACATCACGGACAAGATCATAGCCTACCCGAAAGGTCAGCAGTTCCGCTGGACGATGCTCAATCTCGGAGAGGTGGACATCAAGGGCGTGGACGTGGCGCTGAACACCGCCTGGGCCTTCGGCGAGGTTCAGGCCACGGCCAGGCTCCAGTACACCTGTCAGGAAGCGATAGATGTCACGAACCCTGCGGACACATATTACCGGGACCAGATTCCATATATTCCTTGGCACAGCGGCTCGGCCGTACTGTCGCTCTTCCACAAAGGTTGGGGCCTGAACTACAGCTTCATCTACACGGGTGAGCGCTACAACCAGCAGGAGAACATCCCCCGGAACCACACCCAGCCGTGGTACACCAGCGACCTTTCCCTCCAGAAATCCTTCGTCATCCGCACCCGCACTCTCAAGTTCACAGCCGAGATCAACAACCTCTTCGGCCAGGACTACGAGGTGGTGCTGAACTACCCGATGCCGAAGACCAATTGCAGGTTTGTCATAAGTTTTAATTTTTAAATCAACACATTATGAGACATTTTAACAAGATCATCAAAGCCGCGGCTTTAATTCTGTTCCTCGGGGCGGCACTATGCGGATGCCGCAAGGAAGAGACAATCGTCCCTCCGGTGTACGGTCCACTGGGATTTCTGACAGACCCGGACGCCGACCCTGTGGGAATGTACGTCCTCAACGAGGGCAACATGGGCAGCAACAAGGCTGACATCGACTTCCTTGACTACCGCACGGCCTCTTACGCCTGCGGAATCTACGCCGAAAAGAATCCGACGGTTGTCAAGGGACTGGGAGACACCGGCAACGACCTCCAGATCCATGACGGAAGGCTGTTCGCCGTCATCAACGGCTCGCATAAGGTTGAGGTGATGGACGCTTACACAGCGGAAAGAATCACCCGGATCGACATCGCCAACTGCCGCTACATAGCGTTCAAGGACAACCATGCCTATGTCACCGCCTACGTTGGTTCCGACGCGGAGTTTCAGGCAGACCGTAAAGGCTCGGTATTCAAAGTCAATCTGGACACTTACAAGATCGAGGGTGAAGTCCAGGTCGGCTACCAGCCGGAGGAGATTGTCATCATCGGTTCAAACGCATTCGTGGCCAACTCGGGTGGCTACAGGGCACCGAATTATGACTCAACGGTTTCCGTCATAGATCTGGACTCCATGAAAGAACTCTATAAGATTGATGTCGCGGTCAATCTCTGCCACATCAAGGCCGACTCCAAGGGCAATCTGTGGGTGTCATCCAACGGCAACTATTCCGATGTCGCCTCAAACCTGTACCGTCTGGAAAGTGACGGCACACGGTACAAAGTCGCCGAGACGATGAATATTCCCGTGTCCAACATGACCATCGCAAACGATTCGCTCTACATCTACAGCAGCGAGTACAACTACGTCACTTCCAGCAGCACAATATCTTACGCCATCGTGGATGCTGACCGTAAAAGTGTCATATCCCGCAAAGTCATCACAGACGGAACTGAAAGCCGGATCGTGTCACCTTACGGAATCGCGGTTCATCCGTCCAACGGAGACATCTACATCGCCGATGCGAAGAACTACACCTCCAGCGGCACACTTTACTGCTACTCGAAGTCCGGAGTGCTGAAATGGAGTGTCTCCACCGGAGACATTCCGGGACATTTCGCTTTCCTGCCACGGGAAAAGTAACCGCGGCGCCCTGACTACCGGCACACAATGATCCACTCACGAACATGTCCTCAGAAGGACCGGCCTCCAGCCGGTCTTTTTTCGTCAGACATTGGTCAAGAAAGCTCCCTCACAGATGTCCGCAAGGACGATGTTGAAATCATTGTGGAAAAATTTGGAAAGAGGTGGAATAAAATGGAAAAATATTCCTAACTTTGTCCGCAAGCGTGAAAGACGAAAATTATGATCACATTCATCGGAGAATATTCAGGCAAGATCGACGACAAAGGGAGAGTGGTTTTCCCTTCGCCGTTCAAATCGCTGATGCCTTCCGAGGGTGACCAGAGGTTTGTCATAAAGAAAGACATCTTCGAGGAATGCCTTGAGATGTACACCTTTGAGGAGTGGGAACGCCAGTCCGGGGAGGTCAAATCCAAACTCAATTTCTTTAATCGTGCTCACGCCGCTTTCTGGAGAGAGTACATGCGCGACAGGGCGATCGTCGAACCAGACGCCAAACTCGGACGCATCTCTATTCCCAAGAAGCTTTTGGAGTCAATTGGTGTAACGAAAGAGGTAGTCTTCTCGGGCAACGATTACAAGATCGAGATCTGGGCCAAGGAAAAGTACGAAGCCAGCGAAATCTCAAACGAAGAATTCTTGAAAATTGCCGGGCAACTGTCTCAAGAGAGGTAGGAGGGTCAGGCAATGTCAGAATACCACACACCAGTGATGCTTGACGAGAGCATTTCCGCTCTTGTCACCAATCCGTCAGGAACATACGCCGATGTCACATTCGGAGGCGGTGGCCACACCGCCGAACTACTTTCACGCTTGAACAAAGACGGTCACGTCATCGCCTTCGATCGTGACAGCGACGCAATAAGCAACGGGATAGACGACCCTCGCCTGACCATGGTGCGTGCCGATTTCCGGTTCATACACAATTTCGTGCTGAATGAGGCGCGCGAAACCACGGACGAAACGCTCAGGGGGAAACTCACAAACGGACTGGACGGCATTCTCGCCGACCTCGGGGTCTCGTCCCACCAGTTCGACACGGCTGAGAGGGGGTTCTCCTTCCGCTACGACGCCCCTCTGGACATGAGGATGAACCGAGAGGGCGGGAAAACGGCCTCCGATGTGGTCAATGAATATTCACAGGAAGATCTCGAAAGGATTCTGCGCATCTACGGCGAGGTGGACAATGCCCGCAAGGTAGCCCAGCTGATCGTCTCCGCAAGGGACAAGGGCGGCATCGGCACCACAGGTGAGCTTGACGAGGCCATCAAGGCCGCCCTTCCGAAATTCGCCGAACACAAATACCTCGCGAAAGTCTATCAGGCTCTCAGGATCGAGGTCAACCATGAGATGCGCTCCCTGGAAAAGTTTCTGGAGGGAGCCGTGGACACTCTCCGGCCGGGTGGCAGACTGGTGGTGATCACCTATCATTCGCTGGAAGACAGGATGGTGAAGAACTTCATCAAGACAGGAAGGGCCGACGGGAAGGAAGAGAAGGATGTGTTCGGGAATATTCATGCTCCGCTTAAGGCGGTGAACCGCAAGCCGATTCTGCCGCGGGAAAGCGAGATAGCATCCAACACGAGGGCAAGGAGCGCCAAACTGAGGATTGCCGAGAAGATCAATGATGGAGGAACCGGAGCATGACAGAACTGAGGAAATGGAAATTCTCCGAAATCTGGTCGTGGCTCAAGAATGCGGTTCTGGCGACACTCAAGGGAGAATTGCTGCTGAGGCTGCATGTCAGCCGCTATTTCATCCACATCATCTACACGTTCTTCCTTTTCTGGGTCAGCATCTGGCTGAGCCTCAAGATAGAGAAGACCTTGACAAGGGTGGAGGACAACAGGAAAGCCCTTGCCGAAATGGAGATTTACCACGCTCAGAAGACCGTTGAGCTTGCGGGTCTTTCAAAGATGAGCACAGTCCAGACCATGCTGGAGGAATCAGGCTCTAAATTGACGATGCCGGAGAAACCGGCTGACAGGTTAAACGAATAACGGCGATGGCTGCACCAAAACAGAACACGACAAAGAAAGAGCAGGACAGGATCGGTCTGATTCTGTACTGCTTCTACATCTTTTTGCTGTTCGTCGGCCTGGCCGTGTTCGGCAGGATGCTCTACATCATGTTCTTCTGGGAGCCGGACAAGGATTTGGTCAGATACTTCGTTCCTCCAAGCACAAGGAGTGTCATCGAACCGAAGCGAGGTGCGATCATCGGCTGCGACGGAAAGCTGCTGGCTTTGTCAACTCCGATGTACGACCTTTACATGGACTGCACCGTGCTCAAGAAGAATTTCATGAGCGAAAAGGATCCATGGGAGGCCGACAGTCTTGAGAACGACTGGCTGGGCAAGGCGCGGAAATTCACGTCAGGACTCTCGGCCGAGACCGGAATCAATGCCGATGAGTACTACAGGATGATCGTCAAAGGCAGGAATGAGGGTAAACGGTACATGAAGCTTCTCACAAACCTTGACAGAGGAACCCTGCTGCGTCTTGAAAAACTTCCGCTGATGGAGGAAGGGCGGTACAAGAGCGGGATCATCGTCAGAAAAAGAGACACGCGCCAGTACCCTTACGGGGTGTTGGCAAGGCGGACCATCGGCTATGTCAAGGACAACCTGAACCAGAAGGCGGACGAAAGAGGGCGCAGCCACATAGGCATTGAGGGTAAATACGACTATGTCCTCCACGGCAAGGAGGGCGAGATATGGCTCAGGCCTACGGACAACCGGGAGAAGATCCAGAACTACGACAGCACCTACGTCAAGCCGGAAGACGGGCTGGATGTCAGGACGACTCTGGACATCTCACTACAGGACATTGTGGACAAGGCGCTCCGCAGACAGATCCAGGACAACCTGTCCATCGACATGGGATGCGCCGTGATCATGGATGTCAAGACAGGAGCGATCAGAGCCATGGTGAACCTTACGAGGGACACCACGGACATGTCCCTCAACGAGACTTACAATATGGCCATCGGACTCGCTTCGGAGCCTGGCTCGGTGTTCAAGACCACGACATTGATGACCGCCTTGGAGGATGGGGTGATCAAATCCCTTGACGACAGGATCCCTACCAACAACGGTGTGATCCCGGGCTACAAACCGGACACCCATGTTCAAGGCATGAAGGACATCTCGATCCTGCGCGGCTTCGAGATCTCGTCCAACTACGTGTTCCGCTATCTGGCCGTCAACAACTACTCCAACGACCCGAAGAAGTTTCTCGACAAGCTTTACCTCTACAAGATGGGGCAGGCGTTCGACTTTGATCTGGACGGTCTCACGGAACCGGAGCTTCCTTCTCCGGATTCTCCGAAATGGAGCGCCACAGACCTCGGTTCCGTCAGCATCGGCTATGCGGTCAAGGAAACGCCTCTGCACATCCTGACCTTCTACAATGCCATCGCCAACAAGGGGCGGATGATGAAGCCGTACCTGGTCGAAAGCATTGAAAGGAACGGTTCTGTCAAGACAAGGAAAGGGCCGAGCGTGCTGAACGCGTCAATCTGCTCGAAAGCCACGGCCGACACCCTGCTCAGAGCCATGCGCGCCGTCACATCCGAGGGCACGGCCACGAGACTGAAAGGGGCGAAGCTGAAAGTCGCCGGAAAGACCGGAACCTCCAGACAGGTGCTCTCCGCCAAGGAGATAAGCAGATATGGGATGGAGACACCGTACGTCACCAAAGACGGCAGTTACCACAATCTGGCGACATTCGTAGGATTCTTCCCCGCCGACAATCCCAAATACAGTGCGATCATCAGCGTGAAATCAGGCCTGATCAGAGGCAGCGTCTATGGCGGTGTGATCCCGGCGGCGGCAATGCGGGAAATAGTCGATGCGATCTACTCGCTTGACCCGGAATGGGGTGCAGGGATCAAGGCCTCCGCCAAGATCCCGAAGATGACACCCGGCAAGAAGACGACGGTCAGGACTGACACCAAGAATCCGACGGTGCCGGATTTGATGGGCTTGGGACTGAAAGACGCCATGTATGTAATAGAAAACAACGGGTTCAGATGCAGATATACGGGGACCGGACATGTCGTGACACAGAATCCTAAAGACGGACAGAGAGCTTCCAAAGGCTCAACCATAACAATCACTTTGAAATGAGACTGGAAAACATCATAAGGAACGCAGGGGTCGTCGAGGTGCGCGGAAACCGCGACCTTGAGATAACCGACATCTGCAACGACTCAAGGGAAGTGACTCCCGGAGCCATATTCATCGCCGTCAAAGGGTACGCACAGGACGGGCACGCCTTCATCGGGAAAGCGGTCGCTTCCGGTGCGGCGGCCATCGCCTACGAGGATGAGGAGGCTTTGGACAAGGCTGTCTCTGAATATGACAGAGCCACCTTGGACGGTCTTACGTTTGTCAAAGTGGCCGATTCCCGTCATGCCGTGGCTATGATGGCCGCCGGTTTCTTCGACAACCCGTCCGGAAAGCTCACTCTCGTCGGCATCACAGGCACAAACGGAAAGACAACCACCGTGACTCTGCTCTACCATCTGTTCATGTCGCAGGGCTATAATTGCGGACTGCTTTCCACCATCGCCAACTACATAGGCCCGAAGCGTCTTGAGACAGCCAACACCACAGCGGACCCCGTCACGATCAACCGCCTGATGAGCAGGATGGTGGATGCCGGATGTGAGTATTGCTTCATGGAAGTCAGTTCGATCGGGGTCGAGCAGGAGCGGGTGGCGGGCCTTGAGTTCAAGGTCGGGATATTCTCCAACCTCACTCATGACCACCTCGACTACCACAAGACTTTCGCCGAGTACCTTCGCTGCAAGAAACTGTTCTTCGACAATCTTCCGGCCACGGCCACAGCCATCACCAACATTGACGACAAGAACGGGGAGGTCATGGTGCAGAACACCAAGGCGAAGATCGTAAGATATTCATGCCGGAGCATCGCAGACCACACCTGCCGCATCATGGAGGAGACTTTCGAGGGAATGCTCCTGAGAATCGACGGACGCGAGGCCTGGACAAGGCTCATCGGACAGCACAACGCCTACAACATTCTCGCGATCTACAGCGCGGCCATAGCGGTCGGCTCCGATCCCGACGAGACACTCGTGGCCATCAGCAAGCTGGAATCAGCCCCGGGACGTCTGGAGGTCATCAGAGGACCGAGGAACCTTTCTGTCGTAATCGACTACGCCCACACTCCGGATGCGCTGGAGAATGTCCTCAAGACTCTTAAAGACATAGATGGCGGCAGAGAGCTGATCTGTCTGTTCGGATGCGGCGGAGACCGGGACAAGACCAAAAGACCCGAGATGGCTGCAATCGCCGAACGGTACGCGGACAGGATCGTCGTCACCTCTGACAACAGCCGCACGGAAAAGACCGAAGACATCCTGGACGACATACGCAAAGGATTCAGCCAAAAGGGTTTGGCAAAGGCCATCTTCATTGCTGACAGAAAAGAGGCAATCCGGACATCCATCATGTTCGCCAAGGACGGCGGCGTCATCCTGCTTGCCGGCAAAGGTCATGAGACCTACCAGATAATAGGCGTCGAACACCGTCATTTTGACGAGCGAGAGGTTGTCGCGGAAGTGTTCGGCTACATTGGAAACAAAAGGGAGGAAACACGATGATCTACCATCTTTTTGAATGTCTCCGGCAATATGACATCCCGGGACAGGGGCTTTTCACCTACCTGTCCTTCAGGGCGATGCTGACCAGTGTCACGGCGATGCTGCTTTCGTTCTTCGCAGGACGCAAAATCATCAGATGGCTGCAACTCAAGCAGATCGGAGAGACCATCCGGGACTTGGGGCTGGAAGGCCAGATGCAGAAGAAAGGCACACCGACCATGGGCGGAGTCATCATCATTCTCGGAATCGTGGTGCCTGTCCTGCTGTTCTGCAACCTGCGGAACATCTACATCCAGCTTCTTCTTATGACAACCCTCTGGTGCGGAACCCTCGGATTCGCCGATGACTACATCAAGGTGTTCAAACACAACAAGGAAGGACTGCACCCAAAGGCGAAACTGATCTGCCAGCTTGGACTCGGTCTGGTCATCGGCCTGACGGTCTGCTTCAGCGATGACATCGTGGTCAGGGAAAAGGTTCCAGTGAGGGTGGGTGTGTCAAATGTGGTCGAACAAGGCGACAATAGTTCTCTAAACGTTGATTCCGAGACACTTGTGACCCGGGATGCCGGATGGAAGATGGAGAATGTGATCAAAAGCACAAAGACCACGATACCTTTCGTGAAAGACCATGAGTTCGACTACAAATGCTTTTCTCCGTTCAAAGGCGAATGGGGATGGTACTGCAAATGGGCGGTCTATGTGCTGATGATCGTGGTGGTCATCATGGCCTGCTCCAACGGCGCGAACCTGACTGACGGCATGGACGGACTGGCGGCCGGCACAAGCGCGATAGTCGGAGTGGTCCTGGGCATCCTGGCGTGGCTGGGAGGCAACCTCATCAATTCCGACTACCTGGACATCATGTACATCCCGGGAAGCGGAGAGATCGCGATCTTCATGTCCGCGTTCGTCGGAGCGCTGATGGGATTCCTATGGTACAATTCCTACCCGGCGCAGGTGTTCATGGGAGACACAGGAAGCCTCACGATCGGAGGAATCATCGGAGTGAGCGCGGTACTGATGAGAAAGGAGCTTCTGCTTCCGGTTCTCTGCGGAATCTTTCTGGTGGAGTCCATTTCCGTCATCATGCAGAGGACTTACTTTAAGTACACAAAGAGAAAATACGGTGAGGGCAGAAGGATATTCAAGATGACGCCTCTGCACCATCACTACCAGAAGGAAGGCATTCCGGCGCTGATCAGCAGACCGGATCACGCCATCCCGGAAGCGAAGATCGTGACCAGGTTCTGGCTCATCGGAGTCATCCTGGCAGTTACCACACTGGCATTGTTGAAGATTAGATAAATTTATGGATATGAGCAGAATTGTAGTTTTGGGAGGAGCTGAAAGCGGAGTCGGAGCCGCGGTTCTTGCAAAAGTGAAAGGATTCGATGTTTTCCTTTCCGACTACGGAAACATTTCTGAGCGCTTCGCGGATGAACTCCGGAAATGGGACATCAGCTTTGAGGAAGGGCGCCACACGGAAGACCTCATCCTGAACGCCGACGAGGTGATCAAGAGTCCGGGCATCCCGAACACCGCCCCGATCGTCAAAAAGATCGAGGCCCAAGGCATCCACATCATCTCGGAGATTGAATTCGCGGGACGCTATGACACCGCGAAAAAGATCTGCATCACAGGGAGCAACGGCAAGACCACCACGACATCCCTGATCTACTATCTGCTTCAGAACGCAGGTCTTAACGTGGGGCTAGGCGGAAACATCGGCAAGAGTTACGCCTATCAGGTAGCCACAGAAAATTTCGACTACTATGTTCTGGAAATCAGCAGCTTCCAACTCGACAACTGCTACGATTTCCGCCCTGACATCGCTATCATCACGAACATCACCCCGGATCACCTTGACCGCTACGACTACCAGATGGAAAATTACGTGAAGGCCAAATTCCGCCTCACACAGAACCTTCGTCCGGAAGACTGTTTCATCTTCGACTCCGACGACGAGATCACGATCGACCACCTGAACAAGATCATCCTTTCGGCCAAACGTCTGCCGTTCACCCAGAAAGCGGAAGTGAAGCAAGGAGCATACCTCAAGGATGACAGGATAGTGGTGAAGTACGACGAGGATGAGTGCGACATATTCCTGAAAGAACTCGCTCTGGGCGGGAAGCACAACATCTACAACTCGATGGCGGCAGCCCTGGCCGCAAAGGCATCCGGAATCGACAACAGGACCATCCGGGAGGCGTTGGCCACATTCCAGCCCATCGAACACAGGCTTGAGCCGGTCCTGAGCATCAAGGATGTGCTCTACATCAACGACTCAAAGGCGACCAACGTCGATGCCGCATGGTATGCGCTTGAGTGTCAGAAACGTCCGGTCGTGTGGATTATCGGAGGAACCGACAAGGGCAACGACTACGATGTCCTCAAGGATCTCGTAAAGGAGAAGGTCAAGGCCATCGTCTGCATGGGAATAGACAACCATAAGTTCCACGAGGCGTTCGATGGGATCGTCGGGAAGGACAGGATCGTGGACACCAAGTCCGCCGAGGAGGCGGTAAAGGCCGCCAGCGGATTCGCCGAGTCCGGAGATGTCGTGCTGCTCAGCCCGTGCTGCGCAAGCTTCGACCTCTTCACCTGCTACGAGGACCGCGGCGAGAAGTTCAAGGAGGCCGTGAGAAGACTTTAAAGGTTCGATGAATATGGCCGAGAAAGCAAAGAAAAAGAAAACACTCTGGAACTTCGTGGATTCCCTCGAAGGAGACAAGGTTGTGTGGATGATTGTCATCCTGCTTATCCTCTTCTCCATCGTCGCAATATTCTCGTCCACCTCACTGCTGGCGCTGCAGCAGAAAACTACCAGAATGGCGATCATCCGCGAACAGATGGTGGTGTCCCTTGTCGGTCTCGGAGTCATCATTGTCTGCTGCAACATCAAGAGAATCGGAATCTTCCGGATAGTCTCGCAGCTCGGCTACGTTTGCTCCATGATTCCGCTTCTGCTGCTTGCACTGGCGACGGTCAAGGCCGAAGGCACGAAATGGGAATTGGGAATCCTCACCGTGAACAAAATCAATGACGCATGGAGGACAATCTCTGCCTTCGGGTTCCAATTCCACGTCTTCGAGTTCGTCAAGGTGGCTATGATAATGTACCTTGCGTGGGCAGTGAACGCCTTCCGCAACGACAGTTTCTTCTTCGCCAACCTTCTGGCCGAGAAACACCCGGCCTGGAAAAAGCCTCTCGTCAAGAAAATAGCCTACATTTATTTTCCGATACTGACTGTCTGTCTGTGCATAATGGTGGGCAGTCTGTCCAGCACAGTGTTCATCGGAGGCATGATGTTCGTCACGATCATGATCGGAGGAATCAGCGTCAAAGAACTTGTCAAACCGGCCGGAGCGCTGATAGTGTTTCTGGGAATCATAGCCTTCATTGACTCGAACCGCGACGATGACAAGAAACTGTTCCCGCATCTGGATTCGGCCATCGGCCGCGTCACAGGAGCCGGAATCGAGGACAATCTCAGGATAATACGTGATAATCCGCAGAACAGCAAGGAGTTTCAAGATGCCCTTGACGACATCAAGCAACCGATAAGCGCGAAGATAGCCATCCATGAGGGCAGGATAATCGGCAAGGGGCCGGGACGCAGCACCCAAAGGTACATCGTACCGATCATGTTCGAGGACTACATGTACAGCTTCATCGTGGAAGAATATGGGCTGCTCGGAGGACTTCTTGTCATCATCCTCTACATCAGCCTTCTGGCCAGAGGGTCGATCATCGTAAGAAACTGCGACAACCATTTCGCCAAGACCGCCGTGGCCGGGCTGGTGCTGCTCATCACCTGCCAGGCGATGATGCACATAGCCATCAACTGCGACATGGGACCGCTCACGGGACAGACACTCCCGATGATCAGCCACGGCAACTCCTCGTTCCTGATGTTCAGTCTGGCGTTCGGCATCATTCTGTCCATCAGCAAGATGGCAAAGAGAAAGATCGCAAGGGAAGCGGCTCAGGCCCAGCCGTTGGTTGACAGGGTGACAAAGGACGAGGTCAGCAGCGGGCTGGACGATCTGGATCAGATGGAGAGCGGATTCTCGGTTCCGGACAATGAGAGCATGGAAGCCGGAGACGAAGTTCCCGTGCATGAGAATGACATCCCGGATTACGGGACCGATGACCATAATAATGAATAGGATGGAGCACAAAGCATTGAGAGTCATAATAAGCGGAGGCGGCACGGGAGGTCACATCTTCCCGGCCGTCTCGATTGCGAACAAACTGAAGGAACAGAACCCTGAGACCGAAATCCTGTTCGTCGGAGCGGAAGGCAAGATGGAGATGGAAAAGGTCCCGGCGGCGGGCTACAGGATTGTGGGACTGCCGATCGTGGGCCTGCAACGTCAACTCAGCCTCAAGAATATCCTCAACGACCTGTGCGTGCCTTTCAAGGTTGTCGCCAGTCTGTTCAAGGCAAAGAGGATCATAAAGGAATTCAAGCCTCAGGTCGCGATCGGAGTCGGGGGCTATGCCAGCGCCCCCCTGCTCTGGGCGGCGACAGGAATGCACATACCGGCATTGATCCAGGAACAGAACGGGTTCGCCGGACTGACCAACAAGAAGCTCGGGAACCGGGTGCAGTGCATCTGCGTCGCCTACGAAGGGATGGAAAGGTTTTTCCCCGCGGACAAGATCGTCATGACAGGAAATCCGATCAGAAGCATCATCGTCCCGGCCACTCCGGAAATGAAAGATGCGGGTGTCAAGGAATATGGTCTTGATCCATCCAGAAAGCACATCTTCATCGTGGGAGGAAGCCTTGGAAGCGCACGGTTCAACCAATGCATGAAGAAATGGATCTCGGACGGATGCCCGGGGCTTGACGGAGCCGATGTACTGTGGCAGTGCGGAAAGCACTACAAACCGGACATTGACAAGTTCATGGACGCGCAACGTACCAAGAACCCGGAGGTGGCCAAGAATATTCATCATTCGGATTTCATCGGAAGGATGGAACTCGCCTATGCGGCGGCCGACGTGGTTATCTCCCGTTCCGGAGCCAGTTCCGTGTCGGAACTCTGCGCCGCGCGGAAGGCCGTGATATTCATTCCGTCCCCTAACGTGGCGGAAGATCATCAGACCCACAACGCGATGGCTCTCGTAAGGAAGGACGCGGCAGTGTTCGTCAAGGATTCCGAGGCGATGGAGAGAATGATCCCGACGGCGCTGGAACTGCTCAAGGAGCCGGCGAGGATCGCCACGCTTGAGGAAAATGCCGGGAAGATGGCTCTGCCTGACGCGGCGGAGAAGATAGCGGAAGAGGTTTACAAACTGGTCAAAAGTTAGACATGTCAAAATATTCAAAGATTTATTTCATCGGTGTCGGTGGCATCGGAATGAGCGCCATCGCAAGGTACTACAAATTCAAAGGGTATCCGGTCGCGGGCTACGACAAGACTCCTTCTGATCTGACTCACGCACTTGAGAAAGAAGGGATTGATGTGCATTACGACGATGATCCGGACTACATCCCGAAAGATGTGGCCTCGACTTTGGTAGTCTATACACCGGCGATCCCGGCGGATCTGAAGGAACTGGTGTACGTCCGGGAACACGGTTACACATTGGTCAAAAGATCCCGGATGCTCGGTGAGCTGGCCGAAGGGCAGACATGCCTCGCCGTGGCCGGGACACATGGAAAAACCACCACAAGCACCCTCGTGGCACACATCCTGACCGAAAGCGGGGACGGCTGCTCGGCGTTTCTCGGAGGCATCTCCAAGAACTATGGGACAAACCTTCTGACAAGCCACACGCCTACAATCGTGGCGGAGGCCGACGAGTTCGACCGTTCCTTCCTCCAGCTCCGTCCGTCCATCGCGGCGATCACCGCCATGGACGCCGACCATCTGGACATCTACGGCACCCTTGAGGAATACCAGAAGGCGTTCAAGGCTTTCGCCTCGCAGGTAAGCCGCACCTTGATCGTCAAACTCGGGCTGGACATAACCGCCGATGACACAAAAGCGAAGATCCTGCACTACAGCTACGACAGCCCCTCCGCCGACTACTATGCCGTAAATCCGAAACCGGATGAGGTCGGGCATTACATTTTCGACCTTGTACATCCGGAAGGTGTGATCGAGAACATCAGGGTCGGAATCCCCGGTTGGGTCAACGTGGAGAACAGCGTGGCCGCCGCAGCGATCTGCCTCTGCCATGGGGTCTCTCCGGAAGCTGTCAAGGAAGCCATAGGGACATATTCAGGAGTAAGGCGCAGACTGGACGTACACCTCAACACTCCGCGTCTGTCCTACATCGATGACTATGCCCACCATCCGAAAGAACTGGCTTCCGCAATCTCTTCGATGAGGGGGATATTCCCGGGAAGGAAGCTCACGGCAATATTCCAGCCACATCTTTTCACCCGCACGAGGGATTTCGCCGATGATTTCGCCGCCGCTCTGAGCAAGGTGGACAAGCTGATACTGCTGGACATCTACCCGGCAAGGGAAGAGCCTATCCCCGGAGTCACCTCCAGACTGATCTTCGACAAGGTCACGGCTCCGGAGAAAGTCCTGCTGAAGAAAGAGGAACTGATGGATTACCTTAAGAATGAAGCCGTTGACGTACTGGCCACATTCGGAGCCGGAAACATCGACAGGTTCATTGAACCTATCACGGAACTTCTTGAGGAAAGGCTGAAGAAATGAAAAAAGGTCTCAGGATAACTCTCGTCGCGGCGGCGTTCTGCCTGCTCGGTCTGGTCTGTCTTCTCATCCACGGGATGAACGAAAGGCGGATCGGTCAGCTCACCTGCGCCGGTGTCAAGGTGGAGTTCACGGATGATTTCAACTTCGTGACAGCCAAAGACGTGGAAGGCTACCTGAACAAAGGCTACGGCGCCTACATCGGGCAACGGCTTGACAGTGTGGACTTACGGAAAGTGGAGGGCATCCTGGACTCCAAGAGCGCGATCCTCAAGGCCGAGGCCTACACGACTCCGGACGGTTATCTGAACGTCAGGATCCGGCAAAGGGAGCCTGTGATCAGGTTCCAGAAAGACAACAACGGGTATTACGCCGACGAGAAAGGCTTCCTGTTCCCCCTTCAGAGGAACTACACATCGATGGTTCCGATCATCGACGGGGCGGTGCCTCTGAATGTGGAAAGAGGCTACAAGGGAGAGCCAAAGACAGACACGGAAAGAAAATGGCTTTCGGAAGTGATACGGCTGGTGAACTACATGCAGGACTCCGGAATCTGGGCGGAAAACATCTGCCAGATCACGGTCAAGGACAACGGGGATCTGGTCATGATTCCACGCCGGGGAAAAGAGAGGTTCCTCTTCGGGCTTCCGTCCGATTTCGAAAGCAAGTTCGACCGGATAGGTCGTTACTACACCACGATCCTGCCGGAGAAAGGAGCGGGATACTATTCGACAGTGAATGTTAAGTACAACGGGCAGATTGTCTGCAGAAAATAGATAAGTGAATATGGAAGAGAGATACATAGCATCCGTTGATCTGGGTACATCAAAACTGGCCGTCTGCGTGGCCAGAATCCAGGATCAGAATGTCGAGGTGATCTACTACAAGGAGTCACCGTCGCTTGGCATACGCTACAGCTATGTCCTGATTCCAGGGAAAGTCAAGGCCGAACTGAGGACAGCCATAGGCGAGGCGCAGCAGGCTCTGAGAATCAAGATCCAGCAGGTGATTGTCGGGTTGCCGCGCTGGTACGTCCGTCAGGAGACGGCATCGGCCAGCATGACCAGACCGGAGCCGGACGATCTCATTCAAGAAAGTGAGATCCGCGCCCTGAAGTCCATGGCTCTGGAGTCCTACCCGCTTGAGGATTCGTCCAAGGAGGTGATCTACGGCGCCGTAGCCCAATCTTTTTCCACTGAGGACTGCATCAACGAGCCGGAGAACGACATAGTGGGCATGGCGGCCGAGACGCTTGAAGGCAACTTCAAGATGTTCATCGGGAACCGGAGATATTCCTCGAACATCGACAGCGTCTTCAACGATCTGGGAATCGCGATCGCCAAGAAGTATTTCACTCCGGGGATCACCGCACGCGCCGTGCTGAGGTCCGAACAGATGGAGAACGGTGTGGCGCTGATTGACATCGGAGCGGGAGTAAGTTCCGTCACCATATTCAAAGACAAGATCATGCGCTTCTACGCCGCCATACCTTTCGGAGGGAACAGCGTGACGAACGACATCAAGTCCGAATGCAACTTCTCGTTCGAGCTTGCCGAGAACATCAAGAAGGCTTACGGAGCGTGCATGCCGAACAAGTTGTCCTCGCATGGAGAGAAGACCATCCAGATTGTGGACGAGGACGGTAACGCCACAGCCCAGGTCTCGGTCAAGTACATCTCAGAGATCATCACTGCGAGGATGAAGGAAATCATCGAGGCACTTCTGTTCCAGATCCAGGAAAGCGGCTACGCTTCCGAGGATGACCTCAGGGCAGGCGTTGTCGTGACCGGAGGCGGAGCGGAGCTTGTGAACTGCGCCAACTACATCAAGGAGCTGTCGGGATATTCAGTGAAGATCGGCAGACCGAGACGGTTCTTCTCCTGCGAGGGGTGCACCGAGGCAAGCGAGACAAGCGCCGCGACATCAATGGGCATGATCCTGTCCGCAAAAAGCGACCGCCTCCTGAACTGTGTCAACGAAGTCACGGCGAGGGTGGTCAAACCTGCCATACCGGAGGATGTCGCCGCCACCGCTCCTAAGGAACCGGAAGCGGTCACGCCTGAAGAGAAGGCCGCCTCAGCGGAAACGGCTCCCGCCACAAAGGAAGAACAATGCGAGGAAATCCCTGGAAATGAATATGATCCGTCTTCCGCAATGGAGCATTCTTCCATAGAGGCCTCGGTAGCGGCAGCGCAGGAGGAAGAAGGCCCGGGAGTGTTCGACAAGCCGACGGACGAGGAGATAAAGGAATATGAAGCCAGAAAACGGAAGGAGAAAAAAGAAAAGAAAGAGCACCGGGGGCTGCTCAATTTCACTTGGACAAAGCATTTTCTGGGCAAGGTCGGAGAGACGGTCGGGGAACTCTACAAAGACATGAATGACGAGGAGGTTTAAACAAGGTTATGGGAGACATTATTGACAATTTCGACATAGACCTGGCCGAGAGCAGCCCGGTCATGACGCCTATCCAGTCGATGATCAAGGTGATCGGAGTGGGTGGCGGCGGATGCAACGCCGTGAACTACATGTTCAGGGAAAAGGTGGACGGTTGCAGCTTCATTGTCTGCAACACCGACAGGCAGGCCCTTGACGGAAGTCCTGTTCCGGTCAAGATCCACATCGGAGAGAACGCCCTCGGAGCTGGCACGGATCCGGCGAAAGGCCGGAAGGCCGCCCTTGAGGCACACGACCAGATCGATAAAGTCGTGTTGGGAGAAGACACGCAGATGCTGTTCATCACCGCCGGAATGGGCGGAGGCACGGGTACAGGAGCCGCCCCTATCATCGCAAAGATGGCCAAAGACAAGGGTGTACTGACCGTCGGCGTGGTTACACTGCCGTTTGAGAACGAGGGCGAGAACGCGATGTCACGCGCCATCGACGGCATCCACGAGCTGGTGAAGAACGTGGACAGCCTTCTGATAATCAACAATGAAAAACTCTATGATTTCTTCGGAAGCCATCTGGTTCATGAGGCGTTCCCGAAGGCGGACGAGGTACTCTCCACCGCCGTCAAGGGCATCACGGAGATCATCAGCCGTCCGGGCTACATCAACGTCGATTTCGAGGACATCAAGACCATGATGCGCAACAGCGGAATGGCTCTCATGGGATGCGGCACCGGCACAGGGAAGAACAGGATCGAGGATGCGGTCAAAGGCGCGCTCCAGTCACCTCTGCTGAACGACTTCGACCTCAAGACAGCCAAGAGTCTGCTCATCAACATCACCTGCGGCAAGAACGACAAGGGCCTGACAATGGATGACCTCTCCGAGATCAACCGCAAGATTTCCGAATATACCGGCAACGTCAAGAAATTCAAGACCGGCCTTGTCTGGATGACAGACCAGGAGATCGGGGACAAGATTCAAATCACCGCCATCGCCACCGGATTCAAGGTCAACGACTTGAGAAAAATCGCAAGAACCGACCTCGGCAACATGATTCTCATCGGAAAGGACTACAAGTTCGAAAGGCAGCCTCTCCCAGAACCCGAGGACGAGATCAACCTCACCGGCAAGGTGAAGATCATCGGCTACAACACCTCCGAAAACGTCAAGCGTTTCCATTTCGACCCTGACAAGAAGCCCGCTCTTGCCGTCGAGAACGGCCAGAACCTCGCCGAACTGGAGCGCATTCCCGCTATCAAACGATCAAGCCGTCAGGAGAAGGAGCAGGGATAGTTCCGGTCCCCTTCGCCATAACTTGATTTCTTTTAGATTATCTGCTTGTCCAGTTTCTCACTGAAATCACCTCGATCGTGTATCCTTTCTTTTCCAGAATCTCATCTTGATCCCACGTGATTATTTGAAGCCTGTTGACTTTAAGTTCCTCCGCACACTCAATCAGAGAGTCGATTTCTCTCTTTCTGGTCTTCGGGGAACTTATGTCATAGCACACCTGTATGAGCTGCCGGATTGTCACACCTTTCCTACAGACGAAATCGACTTCCTTGTCATTGCGGGATCTGTAATAGAAGAGTTCGTGCATTTTCAGATCGTATCCTTTTTTCAGCAGCTCCAGAAACACCATATTCTCCAGAAGCCTTCCGAGATTGGAGGACAGCTCAAAGGCACGGGCAAGAATATAACCGTTATCCACCACATAGCATTTCCTGTCCGCCTTGTTCATCAATTTCAGTTTGTTGTTGAATCTCGGTAGGTATTGGAAAAGATATGTGTTCTGGAGATACCGGCAATACTTCTGGACGGTTGTCACACTTCCTATAGCCAAGTCTTCTGTCAGAGATGTGACGCTGAATGTGTTAGTGAAGTTTGAAAGCAGCCAGTCGGCGACATTGTACAATTCATCCACCTTACGCACCTTGTATCTTTTCACTATGTCCGTGACGATGATGGAATCATAAAGGCCGGAGAGATATCCCTCA
The DNA here is from genome assembly GCA_963642795.1 of Bacteroidaceae bacterium. Lineage (GTDB taxonomy): Bacteria > Bacteroidota > Bacteroidia > Bacteroidales > UBA932 > Cryptobacteroides. The sequence goes on along the minus strand of CAVIHT010000028.1, from coordinate 1,362 downwards.
CAGACCTTGGGCGTCAGGGCTATTTCCGGATAACCGCCATATTTCAGAAAATCAGCATATAAGACATTCTCCGGAAATGCATCATGTTCATTTTTTTGTCTGTACGATTTATACTCTTCCGCCGAGAATGGATACAGCCGGATTTCCAGATACCGCCCTGACAGTATCGCCGCAATGTCGTCAGACAACATATTCGCATTCGACCCTGTGATTATCAGATTCGTACCTCTTCTGTACAATTTCTCCACCCAGATGCTCCAGCCGGTCAGATTCTGGACTTCGTCCAAAAGCAGAAACTTGTAGCCGTTGTACACCTCGTCCAGCAAATCTTCGACCTTGGATTCCTCAAAGCCGTCCAGAAGGGCTGAATCGTCAAAGTTCAGGTATGCGAAGCTCTGCCCTCTGAGCATCTGAAGCGCCAAAGATGACTTGCCGGCTCTGCGTGGACCGGTGATGAGTTTGATCATCTTGCTGTCACGGTAAACGGCTGCCGTCTGCTGTGCGATTCTCTCTTGATAATCGTAAGCAAGCAGCCGGTCTCTTTCTATTTTTTGTTTAAGAACAGCCTCTTTCATCCAATAAATCATTTATAATGGACAAAAATAGCATTTTTTATCCATTACACAAATGATTTTGGATAAAACGGCGTTTGTCATGGTATTACGCCATATCCCGGCCACGGAAATGCAGCATAAAACAACCGATAAACATAGATGAACAATTAGAAGCTGTTTTGAAATTATTGGGAAAATTTATGGAGAAGCCGTTTGGGAATGATTCCCGAATTTGATTATGCGGATTTTCGAGACGGTTCCGGCTTTGGAGGAGGGAGCGTAGCGGCGGCTACGTGACCGATGACAAGGATGGAAATGGCCGGAAAGGCCGGATATAGCAATCTGGTTTTTTCTTGCTTTGAAATTTGCATGAACAAAGAGATAAGAGTAACTTTGCGGTCGTTAATAATGAGTATTTACACAAAATAGGCGAGTTGGAATATGGAAATCCGTAGAGATAAATATTTGAATCAACTAATCCACAGTTGTGGAAATAAGTTGATAAAGGTGATAACAGGTATGCGCAGGTGCGGCAAGTCATACCTGTTGTTCACTCTTTTCAAGAACTACCTTATAAAACAAGGAGTGAAGGAAGACCACATTATAGAGGTGAACTTGGAGAACCGATTAAATAAAAGTTTGAGAGACCCGGACGCATTGCTCCAACACATAGATAGTCGTCTTTCATCAGACGGGCAATATTACGTTATGCTGGATGAAGTACAGATGGTCAGCGAGTTTGAAGATGTCTTAAACTCATTCCTAAGCATAAGCAATGTGGATGTGTTTGTTACAGGCTCTAATGCAA
>CAVIHT010000027.1:0-25984 GCA_963642795.1 Bacteroidaceae bacterium | reverse complement strand
ATGCTGTTCAGAAACAGCAGGATGAAGCCCATCGGCTTTGTCGCCTCTACCCCGTTGTGACTGTGCACTGAATTGAAAATCAAGAATATTATGCCGGCGAAGCTGATGCCCACCCCTGTCGCCTTCTTCGCGGTGATAGGCTCTTTCACGAATATGAACGCGAAGATCATCGTGAAGATAGGGCCGAGGGTTCCGATGATGGAAGCATCGATGGTTGTCGCCATCGTGATGCCTTTCAGGAAGGTGTACTGCGTTATGAAAAGGCCGAAAATGGATGCCAAGGCAATCTGTACCAGATCTTTGGCCGGTACTTTTTCTTTTGGCGTGAACAGTGAGATCAGCCAGAACAGGGCGGACGCTCCTATGGCTCTCAAAGTGAAAAGCGCGATGGGGGAGACCACCGCAGAGTTGGAGACATCTTTCGTCAGCACGATGTTCACTCCGAAAATCGTGTAGGCCGCCAGCAGGGCCAGATGACCTTTTGCGTTATTGTTACTCATTGGCTGTGTCTGAACATTGCGGACATATTCCTTTGACAAGGTAGTTCGCGGTTGTCTATTTTTAGTCGCAAATATAACCTCTTTTCAATACTCCTCCGAAAAATCATAAGTTTTTTTTCGCTTGTAATATTAACTTTGCAACCAGGTCGCAGAGATGTTTTTCGTCCTCTGCTCCAGTCAAAGTCAAAGAAAGAACATGGAAAAGGAAAACAAAATCAGATTCGCGAGAATCATTCTTTCAGCCGCGCTTCTCGGTGCGGCGGTCTTGGCGGAGAAAAAACTCGGCCTCAGCGTCTTGCAACTGTTCCTTGTCTATTCGGTACCGTATCTCATCGCCGGTTACGACACCCTTTTTGAAGCCGGAGAGAAAATTTTCAAAGGAGATTTTTTCGATGAGGACTTCCTGATGAGCATCGCCACGTTGGGCGCCCTATGCATCGGATTCCTTCCCGGAGCCGAGACCCAGTTCCCGGAAGCCGTCTTCGTGATGCTGTTCTTCCAGATCGGAGAACTTTTCGAGGACATCGCCGAAGGCCGGAGCCGAAGGTCAATCTCCGCTCTGATGGACATCCGTCCCGACACCGCCAATGTCGAGCGTGATGGGAAAATCCTGAAAGTCAATCCTGAAGAAGTGAAGGTTGGGGAGACCATCGTTGTGAAGCCGGGCGAGAAAGTCCCGATGGACGGAATCGTCCTCGAAGGAACCTCCAGCCTTGACACCGTGGCTCTGACCGGAGAAAGCGTGCCCCGTAGCATCGCCAAGGGCGACGACATCATCTCCGGATGCGTGAACCTTGCAGGAGTCATTCGCGCGCGGGTCACAAAGGCCTTCGGAGAGTCCACCGCCTCGAAGATCCTCGACCTTGTCGAGAACGCCTCCGAGAACAAATCCAAAAGTGAGAGTTTCATCTCAAGGTTCGCCAGAATTTACACTCCGGCTGTGGTCATCGCGGCCCTTGCTCTCGCCTTTATCCCACCGGTTCTGTCAGGCGATTTCGGCGGTACATTCGCCACATGGCTCTACAGGGCGTTGACGTTCCTGATAGTCTCCTGCCCTTGCGCCCTAGTCATCTCCGTGCCGCTTTCATTCTTCGGAGGCATCGGAGGAGCGTCCTCAAAAGGAATCTTGATCAAAGGCTCGAACTATCTTGAGGCTTTGGCGAAGGTCGGAACGGTCGTGTTCGACAAGACCGGGACTTTGACCGAAGGTGTCTTTGAGGTGACTGCTGTCCATCCGGAGATCATTGACGGAAAGGAACTTCTGCATCTTGCGGCACACGTGGAAAGATATTCATCACATCCTATCGCCGTCTCTTTGAAGAATGCTTATCCTGATGAGTCTGATGGATGCTCGGTTGAGAATGTGGAGGAGATCGCCGGCCAAGGGGTGCGTGCGGAAGTGAACGGAAAGACCGTCTGCGTGGGCAACACGAAGATGATGGACTCTGAGGGCGCGCAGTGGAAACCTTGCGAAAAGAGCGGCACGATCGTGCATGTCAGCGTGGACGGAGTCTATGTCGGCCATATCGTGGTCTCCGACAGGATCAAGGCCGATTCCGCCGATGCGATCAAAGCATTGAATGCGGAAGGCATCACAAAGACCGTGATGCTCACCGGAGACAAGCGTGAGGTCGGTGAATATGTCGCCTCCGCGCTTGGACTGGATGAATTCCGCACCGAACTCCTGCCGTCCGACAAAGTCTTCGAACTTGAGAGGCTTCTTGATGAAAAACCTGCTGGAAAGACCCTCGCTTTTGTGGGAGACGGCATCAATGACGCTCCTGTGCTCGCAAGAGCCGACCTTGGAATAGCGATGGGCGGACTCGGGTCAGACGCCGCGATAGAGGCCGCGGATGTTGTCCTGATGGACGACAAGCCGTCAAAGTTAGCCCTCGGCGTAAGGATCGCCCGCAAGACCCTGCGCCTGGCAAGGGAGAACACTTTCTTCGCCATATTCATAAAACTGCTGGTGCTTGTTCTTGCCGTCATGGGAGTGGCGACGATGTGGATGGCCGTCTTCGCCGATGTCGGTGTCACTGTCCTCGCCGTCCTGAATGCGATGCGGGCCTTGAAGACATAATAGGCATAATGACTTATCTTGCCATTTTGTTTTCTTTTAATCAAAGACATTATGGCAACATTTTCAATCAAGTTCCAGGTGCCCTCTTCAGCAGAGAAAGAGGGCACGTTGTATTATCGTGTAATCCACAAACGCAGGTCAAGTCAGATCAATTCCGGTCATCGGCTCTATTCGCAGGAGTGGGACCGCAAGAACGGGGAAGTCATCTGTCCTTCCGGAACAGGAGATGACCGGATGATTTACCTGAACTCGCTTAAGGAGACGTTGCGTGAGGACACGAATCGGCTGAGAGACATCGTCTCGCATTTTGAGCATGCTGGAAGTCCCTACACGGCGAGAGACGTGACCCATGCTTACCGTTCTCCGGAGGAAGGGCTCTGTTTCGTCTCATTTGCCAATGAGATTGTGGCGCATCTCAGAGAGATAGGCAAGAGACGGACCTCCGAGACCTATGCGGCGGCGGTGAACAGTTTCATGAGGTTCCGTAAGAAACAGGATGTGCCGCTTGGCGGGATTGATTCCGATTTGATGATGACTTACGGGGCTTATCTCTCGGCTGTCGGCGTCTGCCAGAACACGGTGTCATTCTACATGCGCAACCTGCGTGCAATCTACAACCGGGCGGTGGACAAGGGACTGACTGCGCAACGTTTCCCGTTCAAACATGTCTATACCGGCATAGACAAGACCGTGAAGCGCGCGGTTCCGATAGAGGTCATCCGGCGGATTCGCGACCTTGACCTCTCCATGCATCCTGCGATGGACTATGCGAGGGATCTCTTCATGTTCTCGTTTTACACGCGCGGGATGTCTTTCGTGGACATCGCTTTCTTGAAGAAAGGGGATTTGCGGGACGGAATATTGTCATATCGGCGCCACAAGACAAACCAGCGGCTTGTCATAAAGTGGGAGAAGCCCATGCAGGAGCTCATCGACAAGTACGACACGGCATCGACACCCTATTTGACGCCCGTCATCAAGAAGGCCGGCAACGATGAGCGCCTACAGTACATCAACGAGGCTCACCGCGTGAATCGTAACCTGAAGAAGATAGGCAGAATGCTTGGTCTGGAGAACCCGCTCACCACCTACGTCGCCCGCCACGGTTGGGCGAGCATCGCCAAGAGCAAGAACATCCCTGTGGCCACCATCAGCGAGGCTATGGGACACGATTCGGAGAGCACTACACGCATCTATCTCGCTTCGCTGGACACATCCGCTGTGGACAAGGCGAACAGCCTCATCCTCGGATCGCTGTGATTTCCATAGACCCCGCGCGCACCACCCGGCGTTCAGTGACACCGCCCGGATGTCATGGAACGTCCGTCGCGCGGGACGACTGTGTAATGCTTTGTTGATGGTTGTACTACTGTACGATTAGACGGAGTTGTACGTCTCTCCGTAAGAGATGGTTGTTAAAAATCAATACCAGATGCAACACTTTCGGAGCCGTGGCATGACAGTTTTCCAAGCATGTGGGTCCGCATATTACTGTTCCTGGCCATCACACCATCCGGGAATATGTGGGTAACTGTTCTGCAAGGTTCCTTAAAAGCTGATGCTTACCTATAGTGAAAACGATGGAACATCTAATAAAAAAATATTCATAATGAAATATTTACTAGTTGTAGCCCATCCTGATGATGAGGTGCTGGGGGCAGGTGCATCCATGTTCAAATGGAGCCGTGAGGGACATCAGATTGATGTCGCCATCATGTGCACGGAGGCGAAAGCGCGCGCTTTCCGCCCGGAGGGTAAGGAATTGGAGGATGATTTGAACGCCTCCTCTGACTTCCTTGGAGTACACAGGAAGTTCGAAGCCTCTTTCCCGAACATAGAGATGAACACTGTCCCTCATCTGAAGCTTGTGCAGTTCATCGAAAGTGCTATCAGTGAGAGCAAACCGGACATCATCATAACTCACCATCCGGCTGACACGAACAATGACCATTTGCAGACTAGTCTGGCCTGCCAGGAGGCCATTCGCCTGTTCCAGCGCCGTCCGGAGGTCAAACCAATCTCCGAGTTTTGGTATATGGAGGTGCCATCCTGCACGGAATGGGCGTTGAACAGTGGATTTAACCGCTTCCATCCAAATCTTTGGGTTGAGGTGCGGAAAGAAGGTGTTGACACCAAGTGCAAAGCCCTCTCAATGTACCGTGGTGTCATGCGTCCATATCCTCATCCACGCTCCACGGAAGCCCTTGTGGGCTTTGCCGCTTATCGCGGCTGTCAGGCTGGGTGCAACTATGCTGAGGCGTTCGAGGTGATACTAAGGAGACAGTGAAGTGTCAAGTGTGAGTTGTGATTTCGTTGAGATTGAGCAATGTTCTTGCGCTAATAACCACTATGTGCTTTTTGAATATCTTTGAAAAAGATTATCTTTGTAAAAAATATTTGAAACTGCATGTTGTTCAAGAAGTTTATTGACAGAAAGTCTGATGTGGTGAGGTTGAGAGAGGCTTTGAAGAGGCCTGACAGCCAATTCATCGTGGTTTATGGGCGGAGACGGATCGGAAAATCTTCACTCATAAAAAACGTTATGGACTTAAGCAGGGATTTCTACTTCTTGAGTGACCAGACTTCGGAGCAGAATCAGCGGGTCTTGTTCTCCCGCATTGTGTCCGGGAGTGTAGATGGCTTCGACAAGGTGGTTTATCCCGATTGGGAAACATTATTCCGAGCACTCAACAATCAACTGATGTCAAAGGTAACAGTCTGCCTCGATGAGTTCCCCTATATGGTCAAAAGTTGCCCTTCGTTGCCATCTGTCCTTCAGAAGCTGCTTAATTACCGTGCCTTCAAGTTTAATCTTATCTTATGTGGCTCATCGCAGCAAATGATGTACAGTTGCGTCATGGAAAAGAAGTCTCCGCTGTACGGACTTGCAGATGAGATCATAAAGCTCTCTCCGATTCCTGCTAAATATGTCCCGGAAGCGCTGAATTGTGATGCTATACATGCTGTCAAGGAATGTTCCGTATGGGGAGGAATCCCCAGATATTGGGAACTGCGGAATGACTATCCCGATTGTGAGACGGCGATAAGAAAATTGCTTCTGGACAATCAAGGAATTCTGCTGGAGGAGCCGCAAAGGTTGCTTCGGGATGACATGCGTGACACTGTCCAGTCTATGACTTTGCTATCGATAATCGGAGACGGCTCCAACAAACTGTCCGAGATAGCGTCCCGAGCCGGAAAACCCGCAAGCGAAATTACGGAGCCGCTTAAGAAACTTAGAGATTTAGGCTATGTGCGTCGGGAGATTCCATTTGGCGAGAACGAGAAGAATAGCAAGAAGGGGCTTTATTTCATTACGGATCCTTTGTTCCGTTTTCACTTTAGATTTGTCTCCCCGTATGCTTCGTTACTGGAGGTTGGAGCGGCGGAGACTGTCATGTCAATTGTCAAAAAGCAGTTCCCATCCTTTATCGGTGAGTGTTGGGAATTGATGTGCCGGAAGTATGTGAGCGGAAGAGACATTGATGGCATCATTTACAACAAGGCCTCCCGCTGGTGGGGAAAGATATTCACAGACAAAGACAATGATGGACAAATGGTTGAGCTCGATGTTGTCGCTGAATCATTGGATAGAAAGCACATCCTCGTCGGTGAGTGCAAATGGACCGGAAAGGAGGACGCCGCCGCTCTGACCGCTAGACTTCAGACGATAATTCCTCACCTTCCGTTTGTGAAGAAGACACAGGCCGTTCATGTGGTCCTGTTCACCAAAGTGCCGCCTGAAAATGCTGGTGTGGCCAGGGTAATCCTTCCTGAGGATGTTTTAAAATAAAAACTGTACCTCGGCGACCTCCGCCTGTTCCTGATGAACAACTATTCCGGCAATGAAACTCCTCGATTTCTCCAAGGCTGCCGCTATAGGCTTGATTTACAGGACGGAACTGGAGGACGGCATCCGTCTTGCCTACGAGATCTTTCTCCATGGCCTTGAGAGGGCTGAGAGGTAGAATATTCAAAGAAATAATCAAGTCGGTGGTCACTTTTCTGGTTTGACCGCCTGTTGAAATATATTATATGCAAAACAAGAAAGTATTCGTCTCCGGCTGCTATGACCTTTTACATAGCGGCCATGTTGAGTTTTTCAGGGAGGCTTCGTCCTATGGAGATCTCTATGTCGGCATCGGCTCCGATGCCACAATCCTTGATTACAAGCATCACAAGACCGTGTACAGCGAGAGGGAGCGCCTTTTTATGGTGAAGTCGATCCGCTATGTCAAGGAAGCATTCGTCAACCGAGGTCACGGTGTCATGGACTTCATCCCCACCGTCGAGGATTTGAGACCGGACATATTCGTGGTAAACGAGGATGGTTCGAATGAGGACAAACGCCGGTTTTGCAAAGATAGGGGCATTGAATATGTCGTCCTCCAACGCCGTCCGTCCGTGGGTCTGGCCGCCCGTTCAAGCTCCGATCTGAAGAAGTCGGAGTCTCCGATCCCTACCAGGCTTGACCTCGCCGGGACGTGGATCGACCAGCCGTATGTGTCGTGCCTTGCGCCTGGCTGGGCTATAACGGTTTCTCTTGAGCCGAATTTCGAGGTGAGGGAGCGCTGCGGCCTCTCCACCTCCACCCGTAACGCTATACGCAAGATCTGGCCGTACCAGCTTCCGAACATGGATCCGGAGATGCTGGCGAAGCTGGTGTTCTGCTTCGAGAACGACCCCGAACGCTCGGACGGCGTGATCTCCGGAGCCCAGGATGCCATAGGAATATGTGTGCCGGGTCTCGCTCGTCACTATTACGACCAGCGTTTCTGGCCAACGAAGATCGAGACCTGCTCTGACGAGAGGGTTCTCTCATGGCTTGAGGAGCATATCTGCCTGATCCCGATGTTCCCGCGTCGTCCGGGATGCTCGGTGGTGGAAGGAAAGGACATAACCCTCCCGAAAGTCCAGACCTTGGCCAAGGCTGCTGATGACTGCTGGCATGCCATCCTGGACATGGATCTTGACCGTTTCGCCGCTGCCTATCGTGCCTCGTTCGAGGCACAGGTCGCCATGTTCCCGGGAATGGTCAACCCGACATCATGCAAAGGTGACATCTCTGATGACAAATTCTTACATATTCATGGAGACTCCGTCGGGATTGCCGACAGACTTTCAGGTCAGTCTTCCGGGAGGGAGTTTCTTCCGACCGTCCAGGCCTACATAGACAAATATTCCCGTAGAACCGGTGTCCTCGCTTGGAAGATGCCTGGAGCCGGCGGTGGCGGCTACCTTGTTCTTGTCTGCACATCGCGTCACACGTTCCCTGACGGTGCCATCGAGATCACCGTCAGGCGTGGGGGAATGTAGGGAGATATTCATAAGTGATAAAAACGAATCGAGATGAAAAGATATTGCCAAACACTTGAGTTGGTCGGTGACAGCCAGATGATGGAGAACTATATCGAGGCTCACCGTCATGTTTGGCCCGAGATTCAGAAAGGCATACGCTCCGTCGGAATCCTCGACATGCAGATCTACCGCCTTGAACGTCGAGTCTTCATGATTATGGACACTACCGACGACTTTGATTTCGTCAAGGACAACGCCCGTCTTGCGACCATGCCGCGTCAGGCTGAGTGGGAGGCTTACGTTGCCCGCTTTCAAGGCTGCGACCCCTCCATGACCTCCACCCAGAAGTGGCACCTTATGGAGAAGATCTTCCAGCTAAAACAGGAATGATGGTGAATATGATCACAGCGAACTGAAATGTCACACTTGTGCCCTACAAATAGACATCGAGCGTGGGATGACGAAGCGCGCATACTGCGACAGGAACAACGTCCCTGCGGCGTTGCGGGGACGCGGATGATTTTATTATGAACACATTGACATGATAACTGTTACTAAATTTCTGGACGAGAGGATGGATGCCGTGTTGAGTGCTGAAAGGCACAATGACAGCATGATCCACCTTTACCACGTGAATGACTCCTGGTCGGCGGTGGAGAAGTCGGCCTACTTCTTGTCGCGGATGGTGGCATGCGATGTCATCACTCTGTTGGCGAAAGGACACGATGAAGTCCTGCCAGGGCAGATAGTGCTGGCAAGCGTGTCGGAAGAACGGCTTGGCGTTGCGAGAAACGGCTTCTCCGTGGTGTGGAGCGGAGAGGATTATCTGGTTCTGAAGCCAAAGAACATCCCCACAGGCTACGCCGAGTGGCATAAGGAGAACATCGTCGAGGATCTTGACGACGATGATTTCGAAGATTGAGCAGAGTCAAATGCCGCGGTTACATCTATGATCTATGATAGACCGGTGAAGCGAGTGGAATGGATGCACGTCCGTCAAAGTCGCGGAATTCCTCGCACAGCCGGATGTGTTGTTCCAGATCACTCCGAGTCATCCTCCGGCTCAAGGTGGAGGGAGATCTGGGTTTCGGGGCCGAACTCCTTGCGGAGGGCGGCCTCGACCTTTTTGGAGATGTCGTGGGCCTCTTTCAGGGATATTCCCGAATCCAGAACGAGATGGCCTTCCATTATTATTCCCGGGCCTTCGCGGCGTGTCTTGAGTTCGTGCAGGTCAATGACTCCGTCGATGGATTTGGCCGTGGCCTTGATCTTGTCCTCCACCTCATCCGGGAGGGAAACGTCCAACAGTTCCTTGATCGCCGGCACGGACATCTTTACAGCCATCACGAGAATGAATATGCTGATGAGGCATCCGGTGATGGGGTCCAGGATGACAAACCTGTCACCAAGGAATATGGCTCCTGCGATTCCGAGCAGGGAGCCGACTGAAGAGAAAGCATCCGAGCGGTGGTGCCAGGCGTTGGCGATCATCATCGGGCTGTTAAGAGCCTTGCCTTCGATGATCGTGTAGCGGTAAAGGGCCTCTTTCAGGATTATGGACGCTACGGCGGCCCAGAGGGCGATCATTCCCGGAGACTCGACCTGACCGCCGTCCAGGATCAGACGGATCTTGCCTATTCCGCCGGACATCAGGTTGGCGGCGACCAGGATGAGCATCAGGCTGATGATCAGCGTGGCGAAGGTCTCGAATTTGCCGTGGCCGTAGTCATGGTCCTTGTCCCTGCCCTTGGCGGAGATCCTGACGAAGACAAGCACCACGATGTCGCTAAGCAGGTCAGACAGGGAATGCATACCGTCCGCTATCATAGCGGTCGAGCGTCCGAGGACTCCGGCGATGATCTTGAATATCGTCAGGATGATATTGATGACGGAACCTATCAGGGTAACGAGGGTCACTTTAGCTGTCCTGTCCATCATGAGTAGCGTTTAGGAAACCTGAATATGATTGAGAAACATGACACGGTGCACAGCACGAACGGGTAGTAGAGGCATGGGATAATCGCAGCTGCGGAGATGCCTGCGAAGCCGGAGGCCATGAGAAGCTGCGCCCCGTAAGGGATTACGCCCTGCACGATGCAGGAGAAAGTGTCCAGAAGGCTGGCCGATTTCCTCGGGTCAAGGCCGAATTTTCCGGTGATGTCCCGGGCTATGTCTCCGGTGGTCAGAATGGCGATGGTGTTGTTGGCTGTGCAGAAATTCGACAACCCGACCAGTCCGGCGATGCTGAACTCGGCCCCTCTCTTGCCTTTGATGCCTTTGGTCAGACCCTTGATGATGAAGTCAATGCCTCCGTTATGCCGGATCAACTCTAGCATTCCTCCCGAGAGCATGGTCACGATGATCAGCTCGCCCATTCCCGAGATTCCGTCTCCCACACTTCCAAGAAATCCAAGCCATGTCATTCCGTGCATGAATCCGATGACCGCGCAGAGCAACAAGCCAATCCCCAGCACGAGCATGACATTCAGGCCGCACAGAGCCAACACGATGACCGACAGGTAGGGGATGAGTTTGACATATTCAATCTCCCCGATTTCCGGAGTGGCTCCGTGGTTGAGTCCGATGATGACGTAGATGACAGTGACTATCAGAGCCGTCGGTCCACAGATCCAGACGTTCGCCTTGAATTTGTCGGACATCGAGCAGCCTTGTGATGTGGTTGACGCTATCGTGGTGTCGGAGATGAAGGACAGGTTGTCGCCGAAGAAAGCTCCGCCGACAATGAGTCCGGTGACAAGCGGCAGGGATATTCCAGCCTGACCGGCGATTCCCGAGGCGATCGGAACAAGAGCCACGACCGTCCCGACACTCGTGCCGATCGCCATCGAGATGAAGCATGATGCGAGAAACAGCCCGGCCAGAATCAGTTTGCCGGGAAGTACGGTAAGCGTCAGGTTGACAGTGGCCTCGACACTGCCTATGGCCTTAGCCGTCGTGGCGAACGCCCCGGCCATAACGAAAATCCAGATCATCAGCAGGACGTTCTTGTTGCCTGCCCCGCCAGAGAATATGTCAATCCTCTTCGCGACCGACCCTTTCGTGATCAGCATCGCATATATGGACGCTATCAGGAACGCCGACGCCACCGGCACCTTGTAAAAGTCGTGCGCCACCAGCGACGACACCAGATAAGTCACCAGAAACACCGCCAGCGGACTAAGCGCCAGCCATCCGTTCATCCTTCTTGTAAGTTCGTTCTTTTCCATATTCTTATGGGGAATCTGATATGGCAATTACCTTTCCCTTGTTCCTTGCGGCCGTCCGCATAATTCCTTGCGGCGCAAAGTGGGCTAAAAGTGCGTAAATATATTAAACTTTACGTTATTACGCAAGAAATCCAGCATTCCCATCTTCCTGGTAAGGCACTTAGAAGCTGTTTAAAATGGTTCCCGCATTTTAAAACAGCTTCTAAAGACCGTTTATGCATGTTTGGCGTGAAAACAAAAGTTTTTACGTACATTTGCCGTGAATCAAAGAACTATTGTTTATGGACAACAGAATCGTGACGTTCTGTGCGGTGGCGGGAGCGCTTGCACTGGGAACGGTCTCATGCTCCGACAGGGAGACCGAGGTCGCCACGTACAAGAATAATTATGAGCAGACGCTGGTGCAGGATGACTCGGCGTCGGTACAGGTCAGCCACTCCATTGAATATTACAAATCCTTCCGGGGCGGCAGGGCGCTGCGCAAGAAGATCAACGATGCCATCGTCAGGAGCTGCTTCGGGGAGGAATATTCCGGATTCACGGTCGAGGAGGCCTCGGATGCTGTTTCCGACACTTTGATCGCCGGCTATCAGAAGGATGCGGGAGAGATTTACGAGGGCGAGGTCTCCTATGCAAGGGACAATGGAGATTACGATTTCGATCCGGCCTCGTTCTGCAACTGGTACTACCTTACCTCAGGGAGGTTCGCGCAGGAGTACAAGAATCTCCTCACCTATCTGGTGTTCAGCGAAAGTTACACAGGCGGGGCCCACGGGATGTATTACTCTATACCTTACGTCATCGACACTAAGACAGGCCGGATTGTGACCGAGAACGACCTCTTCAAACCTGGATATGTCGGGCCTGTGACAGACCTTATCAAGAAGAGCCTTTGGCGGAAGCGGCAAGGCGGGACTTTTGATGTCCTTTTTGAGGACGGTGTCCTTCCCAACGGGAAGTGCGGCGTCTCTGACGAAGGGGTCACGTGGTACTTCCAACCTTACGAAATAGCGAGCTATGCGGAGGGCATAATCGATGTCACTGTCAGTTGGGCTGATTTGGAGGCGTATATCAATCCGGATTGTGTGTCCATTGACTGATCTTTCAAGAGGTTACGGCCAGAGATAGGGAGCGATGAGAAAATCATGGTTCGGTTTAGTCAAGAGATTCGCGGAGTTTTCCGCGTCGAGCCTTCTGGGGACGATTGTGGACACGGCTGTGCTGTGGGTGTTCTCAAAGTGGGTTTTCAGCACGTATTTCGGCCAGTACATCGTCTCTCCGGCGATCTCGTTCGAGTGCGCTGCCGTGACCAATTTCGCTGTGGCTTATTTCTTTATCTGGAAGGATCGGGTGTCCTGCCGGAGCAGAAGGTCGTTCTTCAGGCATCTTGGCGGCTACAACCTTTCCTGCATCGGGGCATTTCTGGTCAAGATGGTTTTCCTGCTTCTGATCCAAAGAATATTCAGATGGAATGTCGTGTGGTGCAACCTGTTGGCATTGTGCGTATCAGGAGGGCTCAACTTCTTTATGAGCGAGCGGGTTGTCTTCCGCCGCAAGAAATCCCTTCCTTCCGGGAGTCTCCATCGGAGACACCCGGAAGGAAGGTGACAAAGCCGCCGATCCGGCAGCCGTTCCCGATGGTGATAGGTTTCGCCCATTCGTCACGGGTCACCCTTTCCTTCGGATCCGTACTGTGGCTCGGAGGTCTGTCCGCATCGGATGAAAAAGGTGGCCAGTCAGAAACCACTTGGAGAATCATCTTTGCTTACGGACAGGAATGTAGAAATCATCTTCCGTCAGCCCGCACAAGGAGGCTATTTGCTTGCAATAATCCAAGCGGAATGAACGGTGGTCCCGAGTGTCCGAACCGAACGTGAATTTCACCCCGGCTTTTTTTGCCATCAGGATGAACTCGGCGTGCGGAGTACGTGCCAAATCATTGATTTCCAAAGCTATTCCACGTTCGTGTGCGGCTTCGATGATTTGTTCCATGCGTTCCCTGGTCCAGTGTCTGTGATAGTCACGCGCAATGGCAGGAGGAAGATATAGCGGCCATCCGAAAATGTCAAGAGGCTCCGGATTGTTTATGACTTCCAAGTAGTGCCGCATGTTTATCTCCATGAAGTCTTCTGCATCGGGAACATAGCAATCATGTTCCCAAACTTCGGCCAAGTCGCCGTATTTATTGCTGTTCCGGATGGTTTGAGGATCCATGATGATATAATCCACCTTGTCAATCAACTCTTTAGACAGGTTCGCACTCCAGCCTGTTTCCATTGGCTGTAATCCGATGTAGCAAGGGTAATCTTTAAGTTCATCAATGAACGCAAGCAGGTCATCGTCATTTTTAATCGCATAATCCGCGACGTTTTCCACGATGCCATACATTTCTATGTTGTTTTGCTTCGCTTTGTCAACTATCTGTTGTGTCGTCTGTTTATCGGAACGGTGCGTATGCAGGTCGTAAATAGGGAATGATGACGCCGTTTTCATTGGATTCGTGCCGTCGGCAGTCGATATGATTTTTTTTGTGCCGCATCCCGCGACTATTCCTCCTCCACACATTCCGGCCAGTATCAGGGCACCGGAAGTTTTAATAAAGTCTTTCCTGTCCATATTCCTTATACTCTCGATTTACGTTTTGGTATGAAAAAGTCATCCTCCGTGAGATTACACAAAGTCGCCACTTCCTTGCAGTAGTCAAGACGGAAAGAACGGTGGTCCCGAGTGTCCGAACCGAACGTGAATTTCACCCCGGCTTTTTTTGCCATCAGGATGAACTCGGCGTGCGGAGTATGTGCCAAATCATTGATTTCCAAAGCTATTTCACGTTCGCGTGCGGCTTCGATGATTTGCTCCATGCGTTCCCACGTCCATAGATTGTAATATTCTCTTTGAATGCTCAACGGAAGGAACAACGGCCATCCGAAAATGTCAAGCGGCTCGTCCCTGTTATTCAATATTTTTAAATACCAGTTCATGTTCCGTTCCATAAAGTCTTCCGGGTCATCGACATAGCAGTTGTGATCCCATACCTCCATCTGATCTGCGTACTTGTTGCCATTCGGCATATACTGCGGATCCATCAATATGTAATCCGCTTTGGCAATCAGATCCTTTGACAGATTCTTACTCCAGCCGGGAGCGGCAGGCTGCAGCCCGATGTAGCAAGGATAGTCTTTTACCTCGTCAAGGTACCTTTGCAGATCCTCGTCTGTCTGAATACCCCACGGAGATACATTCTGTACGACGCCGAAACATTCAAAACCGTTCTTTCCGGCTTTGTCAACAATGTCCTGCATACTTTGTTTGGCAGACCTGTGCAGATGCAAGTCATAAAGAGGGAATGTTGTCCTGTTCATACGATTGTTCTTGGAATCATTTCAAAACAGTTTCTCAGAGAACTCTCTAACGGACAAAGTCGGCGTTCCGGAGAAACTCCGCACTCTGTTTTGCGGCCTGAAGCATCGCCGAGTCAATCTGAGGACGTGTGTACGGAGTGCCGTCGGCGTTCTTGAGATAGTTTCCGGCAGCTTCGATCTCAACGAACCAGTCTCTCATCCCGTTGGTGTGGAACTGGTTGAAGATGGCCTTGAAGTCCAGTTCGCCGCTCTGCCCGATGACAAATTCGTCCTTAATGTGGAGAATCTCTATCCTGTTCGGGTACTTCTTCAGGTATTCCACCGGATCTTTCCCTCCCTTCCGGCACCAGAAGACATCGAGTTCGAAGCAGACATACTGCGGATCGGTGTTCTCCACGAGATACTCCCACATCACCTTGTCGCTGTTCTTGAGGGTCTGGAACTCGGCGGCGTGGTTGTGGTAGCCTAACTTCAGCCCGTACTCCGCAGCCACGCGGCCCACGCGGTTGAAGTAGTCGCACTCGCGCTGAACATCCTCCACGGTATAGTCAACTTTGTAGCTCGGGATGACGAAATATTTTCCGCCACAGGCTTTCTGAATCTCGAAAAGTTCCCTCCAGCGGTTCATCACGGCCTCCTCATTCTCCGGATCCTCGGCGAGGGAGGAGTGTGTGGAGACTATACTTGCCCCGAGGCTGTCACAAATGCCCTTGAATTCGGAAGCCGGAAGCCCGAACACGTTTGGATCACCGCCCCACTGGACAAGCTCGTAGGAGTTGTAGCCGTAGGAAGCGAGGGCTTCAAGGGTTCCTCTGGCATCGGACTTCATGGAATTCATCACGGTGTAGAGCTGGATGCCGATGACCTTGGAATCGGCATTTTTGCAGCAGGAGGAGGCAGAAACCATCGCCGCCATCCCGAATAGAAATAGTAATGACTTGATTTTTCTCATATCTGAAAATATTAATGTTTCTCTTTGCTATTGTCTTGTGTTATTTTACTGCATACAAAGGTAGCGGTAATTTCAGATCGATACTTGACTTATTTTTATAAATATTTATCTTATCTTTGCAATATGACAGAGCGCCGCAAAATAGGGAAATTCCAGTACGACTTCGTGAAATTGCCGCCTGACCGGCAGATAGGCCTTCATTCTCAGAAATCGTGGGAGCTGGATTATATTCTGACGGGACGGGGCATGCGCACAATAGGGAACCAGCGGGAATCTTTTCGAGAGGGTGAAATAGTGCTTATCCCACCGGAGATTCCGCATTGCTGGGATTTCGACCAGGATTTCACCGATTCCGGAGGAAACATCGAGAACATCACCCTTATCTTTGATGACCTGTTGCTGGATTCAATTCTGAAGATTTTCCCGGACATGCAAAAGTGCGTCAGCCAGGCACTTGACAGAAGAGATACCGCCATCTCCTACTCAGGCTCTACCTTGGAGAACCTGGCGTCTGTGATGAGTTCAATGAAAGATGAAGACGCTTCAGAACGTCCCGCCTCATTCATGAAAATACTGAATATTCTTGGTGACGCTTCACTGACAGGACAGTCAGGGATCTGTCGTAAGATAAGTCCGGATGAAAAGCGAAAGATGAAAGTGCGTACTTTCGTCTCGTGCAACTGCCTAAGAACAGTCACTTTAAAGGAAGTCGCTTCTTATGTGGGAATGAACGAGTCCGCATTCTGTGTCTTTTTCAAGAAGAATTACGGTCAGACCTTCGTGGAATATCTGAACGCGCAGCGACTGGAACACGCCCGTTATCTCCTGGAAAACGGCAGCCTGTCCGTGGCCGAAGTCTGCTATGCCTGCGGATTCACTTCGCCGCCATATTTCTCCAGACTTTTCCACCGTGTGGTCGGGATGTCTCCGCAACAGTACGCAAAGTTGAATCAAAAAATATGAATATTATGAAAATTGATCACGTTGCATTGTATTGCAATGATTTGGAAGGTATGAAATCTTTCTTCGAGACATACTTCCGGGGTGAGTCCAACAGTCTTTATCACAACCCCCGGACCGGCTTGAGGACGTACATCCTGAAATTTCCCGACGGCGGTTCGAGGCTTGAAATCATGACCCGCCCCGAAGTGGAAGGGGACAATGAAAGTCAATACCGTGCAGGGTTCATCCATCTGTCTTTCTCCGCCGGGAGCAAAGAGGCGGTCGATGCGCTCACGGCAAGACTTGACGGCGACGGTTATAGGACTCTAAGCGGCCCGCGTACAACGGGCGACGGCTACTATGAGAGCAGCGTGAGGGGATTCGAGGGAATCCTGCTGGAAATCACCGAGTAAGCTGTCCTTTAACCTCCCTGACAGCCCAGTCCGGGAGGTGACTGGTATCGTGGGCTGCTATTGATTGCCTTCCAGAAAGTCTGTGTAGAGGATTCCGTCAAGGTGGTCGCACTCGTGCTGGAAGATTACCGCCGTGAATCCTTTGATTGTCTCTGTAGTATCACGCAGGGTTTTGACCGATGTGTAGGCGATGTCGATGTCCTGATAACGCTCGACATCCCCTCGCTTTCCCGGGATGCTAAGGCATCCTTCCGGCCCAACTTGTTTGTCGCCTCTGTGGCATGTGATCCTGATGTTCGGATAGACCTCGAACGGTTCTCCGTCCTTATCGAATCTCTGTACCGCCACGATACGGCGGGATATTCCGACCTGAGGGCCGGCGATTCCGACTCCATCTTCCTCCGGAGAGGTCACCGTCGCCACCATCTTGTCGGCCAGCATCTTATATTCATCGCTCTTCAGTTCCTCGGTGTTGATTTCAGTGCACTTTGTCCGCAACACCAAGGAGTCCGGCTTGTCGTAAACCGTAAGCACACGCATCGTCTCGCCTTCTCCGCAGATAAGATTTCTCTCAGCCTTTGACCAGATTTCGCCTTTCTGGCATGCCACAGCCGACATCATCAAAGCTGCGGCAACAATATTCAGTTGTGTTCTCATATTCATCATTTTCTATTCGTGACAAAATTACATCTTTTATCGATAAATTGGCACAACTTCCGGATATTCTTGTTATGCGACCTTTATCTGGCTCACGGATATTCGATATTTCGGATCAAAATCGTTATCTTTACCCAAAAAGTTGGTTGATGAATATGACGAAGGAAGAGAAATATCTTGCGCTTCTACCTCAGATTCAGGCCGTTATTTCCGGCGAGACAGACGAAGTGGCGCGAATGGCGAATATGGCGGCGGTGCTTCATGGCGAGTTCGGCTTCTGGTGGACCGGATTTTACCGTGTGGCATCATCCGAGGAACTGGTGCTGGGGCCGTTCCAAGGTCCGGTGGCCTGCATGCGCATCGCGAAAGGCAGGGGAGTGTGCGGCACATCCTGGAACGAGGAACGCACCGTGATCGTCCCTGATGTCAAGCTTTTTCCGGGCCACATAGCCTGCTCGAGCGAAAGTCGGAGCGAGATTGTGGTGCCTTGTCGGAAACAAGGCCGGACAGCGGCTGTCCTGGACATCGACAGCAAGGAGCTGAACGCATTCGATGAGATTGACAGAAAGTATCTTGAGAAAGTGACATCCTTGCTTTACGGAAAGGAAAGGGACATCTGGTTCACCGCGGCTGCTTTTGGGGAGCGCCGAAGTTCTTCAAGTTGATTGACGGATCTTTCACGGAAGTAGGATTCGCGAACTGATTGGGAATGACACCTACGTGCAAACAGGTTTATACGGATGAGACCGGCCATGCCGAGTGTGTCCACGCAGCACCAGAACTATCTCGACAAGAGTTCGGACGGTTACTGCCACTTGTCACCGGCAATCTTTGAGCTTGCACTGAAGAAGACGAGGAAGTGAGTGGATTCCGTACCTCAAAACGCCTTCCCCCGTACAAAGGGAGCCTTGGAAGGCATTTGGTACACCAGAGCACTTTTTCATGTACCAGATGAAGAGCCAGAAGCATTTTGTACACCAGAGCCTCTTCTCCTGTACTGAACGAGTTAAGTAATCCTTAAAATAACTTGGTAATCTTTGATTGTCTTTTCGGTCTATTGTTCTTTTCTCATCAGCCTCTGTGCCACCGGCACACTCATTCTTCCAAAAGAACGCTATCCTCGAAAATACCGCCAAATCTTTACCAAGTTTCAAGACAATCTATCACTCCAAATGTCCAGGTGACCCCAAGTTATTTTTAACGCTTACTATTATTATATAAAGATATCAGAAATGAAGAGAATAGATGTCGTCGCCGCAGTGATAGTCAAAGACGGAAAGGTGTTTGCCACACAGCGTGGTTACGGTGCTTTCAAAGACCGTTGGGAGTTTCCGGGCGGCAAGGTCGAGGCTGGTGAGAGTCCGGAGGAAGCGCTCCGCAGGGAAATCCGCGAGGAATTGGAAACCGAGATCCAAGTCGGCGAACTAATTGACGTCATTGAATATGACTATCCGGACTTCCACCTTTCGATGAGGTGTTATGTCTGCGGAATCATCTCTGGAAATCTCCATCTTGTCGAACACGAGGCCGCCCGCTGGCTGACCGCCGGGAAGCTCGGTTCTGTTGAATGGCTTCCGGCTGACATCACTTTGATTCCGAAGGTCGCCCGACTGCTGTAAAAAAGCAAGAGCGGCACGGGGATTACCGATCTGACGATGAAAATCGAAATCCTCGGCGGTTGGCCGCTTTATATGGTCAACCAGGACGTTTAGGTAAGGGACAGGCGATTGATGAACGGTCAAGAAGTCTCGCCTAGAAACCTTCGGAGGTGGTTAAGCGTCCACTTCTCCTCCCCCCCCCCCTTGATTTTCAATGGGTGGTTCGGTGAGGTTTTGTGATTTTCTCTGATTTTTAGAAGCTGTTTAAAAATGGTTTCCGCATTTTATCATGTGGGATTTTCGAGACAGTTTCGGCTTTGGGAGAGGGAGCGTAGCCGTAGCTACGTGACCGATGACGAAGATGAAAATGGCCGGAAAGGCCGCATAAGAAAAAAGAGGAATTATTTTTAAACAGCTTTTTAGTATTTAACGTAACCCTCCGATAAAGTACATCTTTTAGCGCAAGCTGTTTGCAGTTACCTTTGCGTCAAAGAAATGGAACGAGAAATGATGACAAAGGAAGAGACAGCGGAGATAGTGTCGTACTGCGAGGAGCATAAAGTCAGTTATAAGCGGCGCCTGTCGGAGCTTGGGATCAATACCTGGACATTCTACGACGCGAAACGCAAATATGCGCCGAAACGGGGAGGCGACAATGCCGGCGAGTTCTTTCAGCTGGTTCCCGGAGACCCGTTCCTGCCTGACCCGATAAAGCCTGCAAGGTCCCGCGGCGGCGGACAGAAAGAGTTGGCGTGCGGCGCTGTCGCGGTGAGCATAGAGCTCAGGACACCCACCGGAACGATGATGCGGATCAACGGCAACCTGACAGGCCGGGAACTGAAGGATATCATCTTGGCGTCGTCGGCACGTGTTTAGCCTGGGCCGCGAACTGCATTACTGGCTCTACAGCGAGCCGACCGATATGCGTAAGAGCTTCCATACCTTGAGCGGTCTTGTAAGAAACCGGGTCGGCAGTAACCCGATGGACGGAGACGTGTACATCTTCGTCAACAAACGCCGCAACCGCATCAAACTGCTTCATTACGAGACGGGCGGTATGGTCATATACGCAAAGATGCTGGACAAGGGGACTTTCGGAATGCCGATACCCGCATCGAAAGAGGCCGTGACAAACATCATAAGATGGGAAGACCTGCATAAAATGGTGGAAGGCATAATGGCCGACCCCGACCGGAACGCATTCGAACTGGCGCCGCTTCCGGTGATGCCGCTGCCCAAATGCATGGCTTCGGAAAGTCTGCTTACGGATGTCATACTGCAGAAGTTCCTGTATCATATGCCGTTCTACAAGGTGATACAGAAATACAAGGAACTGGGAGTCAGGATAAGCGACTCCGCTATGAACGACTGGCATGCGGCCACTTGTGAAAAGCTCAAGCTGTTGTACGATATCTTGATACGGGAAGTGCTGTCGAAAGACTACATACAAGTGGACGAGAGCACGTTGCCTGTGATAGACAACGAGAGGCATCGTGCGGTGAAGGGTTATATGTGGTGCGTCCGTGCCGTGACGGACAACCTCGTGGCCTTCTATTATGATAACGGCTCGCGTTCTCACGAGACGGCCCGCAAGCTGCTCCGCGGCTATCGCGAGACCATCCAGACCGACGGATATGGCGCATACGACCAGTTCGAGAGCGACCCTCACATATAGGTGCTCGGATGCTGGGCGCACGCGAGGCGTTATCAAAAGGATATCGTTATCAAAAGAGCCGGTCCACACAGAACTTTCAGTTCATGAAGAAGGCCGGCTCTTTATTGTTTGGCTTTTGATAACAATATGTCAAGACAAGCTTTTCAAGAAGTCTTTCAGCTTCTGATTCTTGTCCCAACTTTTTACTTCAGGCTCTTTCACTCCCATATCCACATAGGCTTTCTCCAAGGCTTCTCTTTTCAGTTTCGAGTCAGCCCTTGCATATATTTCAGTTGTCTGAACTGATACGTGTCCAAGAAGGTCACTGATATACACAAGATTGACCCCGGCTTGAAGAAGATGCATTGCCCTGCTATGACGGAAGACATGGGGACTTATCGTATCCGGTATTAATTCCGGATGAAGCATTCTGGCCATTGAGGCATATTTCTGTACTATATATGTTATACCTGGGGCAGTAAGCGCTTCTCCCCAAGTGTTGAAGAACAGAGGATGGCTTTCCGAGCCTCTTTCGTTCAGATGGTTCTCCTCCATATATTTTTTGAGAAGGCTTGTGGTTTCATCGTCAATCGGAACAATCCGCTGCTTTGCCCCCTTTCCGTACAGTTTTATGACGTAAGGTTTCTCGGTCCTCACTGACAATGGAGTGAGTGAGATGATTTCGGACACGCGTGCCCCGGTATTGTACAGCACAGAAAGGAGCGTCATATCTCTTCTGGCGGAGCGTATTTCCACATCTATCTGCTCAAGCAAAACCTTTATGCCATCAATGGTCAGATATGAAATGGTTTTGCCCTCACCCCTCTTGGATTTGACGGACATCGCCAGCTTCCATTGAGACAGGTGGATAGGGTCCTCATACATCAGGTACTTTAAGAAAGAGCAGAAAGCGGCGCGTCTTTGGTTTCTTGTCGCCACGGAAGCTCCTCTTTCGTTTTCCAACCAATCAAGGAAGGATATCATTTGATTTCTGTCTATATGGCTCAACAATATCTTGTCCGGTCTTATGCTTCGCTGTCCGGTCATGTATTCTATGAAGAGGACGAAAGTGTCGCGGTAAGACCGTGTGGTGTGAGGGCTTGCGCCTCTTTCCTTTATAAGGTATTCCGTAAAGAAGGATTCCACCATTGCAGAGAAGTCTTTTGATTTACTCATAGTCGTTCCTGTTTACGGCAGATCTTATGACTTCCTTCACATTTGGGGATACGGAAGAGTCCAGCTTCAGCACCTCAGGATACATGTCGGCGGTCAAGCGAAGATAGTATTCCGTGTCCATCACTTTCCTGTGTCCCATAAAGACTGACAGCATCGGCAGTGAACAGTAGATGTCCCTCCCTTCGGATACGAGTTTGCGCATTGAATGGACACAGGCCGTGTGCCTTATGTCGTGTATTCTTGGCCCCTGATAGTTGCCTATGTATGGTATTCCGGCCATTTGAGACACATTATGGAAGTATCGCAATACGACATTTCTCCGAACGGGTTTCCCGAGAGACGATACAAACAAAAGTCCATCCGGACTGTCGAGATTTTTTACGGGTATTTTCCCGCGATAAAGCATGTATTGACGAAGTACAACTTCCAGGCTGGCGTTTATCAGCGCCATCCTCTGGGTTCCATTTTTGGTCTCCCGCAGGGTGATCACATGTCTGGTGAAGCCTACATCCCTATTATTTAGGGCAAGGGCCTCGCTTACTCTGATGCCGGTACTGTATAACAATCGTATGATTGCCGGGACGGCAATCATGATACTCTCACTGTGGTGCTCCTTGCATCGCATTGAATCGCAGGCCTTGAAGATTCTGCTCATTTCTTCATCAGAGAAGATTTTAGGTGGCGTCTCTCTGGTCTTCCGCCTGGGAAGCCGCGGCATATGGCATTCCACGCCAAGATTGCACATATATGTCATCAACCGACGGAACACTGATACATACTGATATACCGTGGCGGACTTGTATCCTTCAAGCGTGTTGAACCATTCCTCATACATCCCCTTATCAACATAAGACCTGCCACGTCCATATCTCACAAAGAAGCGGTCAATCGAGACGAATGAATACTGCACGTCAAAAGCCTTGTGTCCACACGATCTGACCTCTTTCAGATAACTGTCCATAAAGGGGGAGAGGAATGAGGTGTATATGGACTCATTCATACAGCATCCCTCCTTTCTGCTCATAAAAGTCCGAACCTACAAGCGGAACATCAAGCGAACACTCAAGGAGGTGGTTGATATTGATGCCCAGATAATACATTGTGGATTCCATAGACTTATGACCGAGGACTTCCGATATCACCGGCATAGCCATGCCGGTGTCCATCATCCGGGTGGCCAGACTGTGGCGCAGACAATGCATGCCGGAATGGCGGTCTTTCGTGTCAATCCCGGCATCGTATAGGCATCGCCGCACGATTGAACTGCACCCGGAAGCTGTTACTATACGATAGGGGCGGCTGCAAGTAACGAATATCTCCTTGAAAGCGACAGGGGGACGCGCATTCTTGACATAGTCAATGATGGCGCCACCCACATCTTCAAGAAGCGGCAGACTGATTCTGCGGCCAGTCTTATATTGGACGAGGGTGATCTCATTCAGATCCCAGTCTATGTTGGAGAACCGCAATGTCCTGATGTCAGAAGATCGGAGTCCCAAACGAGTGGCGAGTAATACCATCGCATAATCTCTCTTTCCCAATGCCCCCGATCGGTCTATTGAATGTTCGAGTTTGAGGATTTCCTCCTTACTGTAGTAGGAGGGCAGTTTCTCCTTTCGGAGAGCCTTTACATGCGAGAACAATTTCGAAAAGTCTTCGGATGTAATGCGTTCCGAATGGAGATAGCCAAGGAACTCTCTAAAATGAAGCAGCTTGCACGTCCTTGAGTTCTGGAGTGAACTGACATACTCCATCACATCTTCTCGTGTGAGACTACCTAACGAACCGGAGTGCATTTGCATAAAGGTTCTAAAGTACTTGAGAGTCTTTTCATAAGTCTGCATCGTCTTCTTGCTTACTCGACCAGCCAAGATTGCAACCATAAAAGAGGCCGTCTGATGAGCCATTTCGTCATCATCTCGGGCCATATCCACTTCTGCGTCTAGCTGACTTATTTCGTGGCGAGAGTGAGGCCTGCCCTCCAAGATGTCTGATAACAAACAGAGCGTACCGTATTTCGATTTCCTAAGGGTAAAGTTACGAAAAATAATCGGAACCGCAATGGATTATTTTGATTTATTTTGCTGATATTCAAAGGTTTGGCGCGCCATCAATCGATGTATTTCACCACCGTGGAGGTGCTTGCCGGGCATTCTGTCAGCATTACGAAGTCCGACCAGCAAATTTTGCCACCGACACGCTCCGGGTCCGTCTGAGGCCTTATAAAACGGCCTTCGTCCAGACGCAATGTCGTCAGTTCATACCTGTTGTACTCCCTTATCAGGACTTTCTTCACCCTGGGGTTGCGCCCGCTGAACACGTACACGCTCTTGGGCTTCCGCGGATTGTGTCCCAGCTCTTCGCGGATGATTCCGCACAGACCGTCGATGCCTTTCCTCATATCAACCTTGCCGGTGTACAGATACAGGCCGTATTCGCTCGTTATAGACACCATCGCTAGTTCAGGATTTTGCGGATTGCGCTTATCACATCTTCCACGTCGCCGCCCCTCCGGCTGAGTATCAGACCGTTGTTGAACCGGATGCGGATCTCGCATACTTTCATCGGCTCTTCCGCCGTCGCCCGGGACTGTGACCCGTCAGGAGCGACTTCAACGAAGCCGGGGTTCCTGTCCACGCCGGACTTGGACTCCATCTCAATCTGTCCCGCCCTTGCCAGCTTGCAGAACTTCCAGTAGTCATACCCCTCGTCCTCGCAGAACTTCCTCATCGAACGGCCGTGACCGTACCTGCTGTACTGCCGCAGCGCCGCCGCGTAATCCACAACGCCCGTCTGGGCAGTCGTCTCGTTTGTCTGTTTGTTTGATGTTTCCATTTGCCTTGATTTTTTCGTTCAGGCAAAGGTCCGTACTATCTTTCAGAGGGCAAGGCGGAGAAGAGAACGCTTACTATTGGCATTTTCACGGGTGATAAATTGACGGTCATAGAAGCGAATGCAATAGTCAAGCAACAATTTAATGTAGTCTATAAAGTTGCTGTCTACCATAATTCTTTGTTTATCAGCTGAATAACCGGTCTTTTATAACCTTTTCTAACCTCCGAGTAACAACTGAGTAACAAAATTTTCGTGCAATTTGCCACAAAAACGATACTGTCAAATTGTTACTATTGATGAGTTCACTACGGATATTTCGGCATATTTATGCTTGTCTTTCCCTGTAACTTACCATTTGAGGTCAATGAACTTTTTGTTTGAAAGCTCCATTTTTGCTTTCAAAGGTACAAAGATAGCGAAAGTTTGTCGTTCTTTGTTGAGTATTATTCTCGATAATGACCATTGTATATGCTTCCGCAAGATCTTTTAAAACAACTCTTTCCTTGTTCCAGGAATTATATCCAACATCATTTCCCGAACTTCAGGGACATCCTCGAATATATGCATCCATATACTCCAATATCCCTCCGACATAATAATGACACTTAACGCTTTTCTAAATGAACCTTTGCCCTCATCGCTCAAATGCAAATAATCGTCCTTCAATTCCTTTGCATATTGAGATGCTTTAATGCGTCCCTCCACTCGTGTGTCACACGCCTTCTCATAGTCCAAAGAACCTACTTTTGAAGTGGCCTTGTTCAATCCGACTAATTCAATAAGTCGCTGAACGCGTTGTTTATCATTCTCTGAGATCGTATCATTGGGCTGCGGAATCAGTGAATCGGAGTCATATTTAATCATATGATAAGTATCATCCTTGTCTGGCCAAACATATTCACAAATGTTGTTGTCATTGATTGTTCGGGAACCTTTAGTTGAATTACAGTTCACGCAACTCAATAGAAAGTTATCCCAGCAACATTCTTTACCTTTCTCCTTGCTTTTAGGCTGAACATGTTCTACTGCCCCTCCTAACTCAATATTCCTTTCACAATATGAACAATACGGACCAATTGCCTTAAAAGGTCTCGTTTAGCCGTAGTGTAGGGATTGTATATTTTGCCCTTATGCCCCTTATTAATAGGTCTCATATAGTCATTTATTTGCGGTTGATCTTTGCAATCATGGCAAGATTGAGTTTCGCGACAAAAACTGGATCGTCACTGTACAAGCGCATATTACTCATGGAATTGATCATCGATCCTATTGCGTTCCTCGATAGTACCA
>CAVIHT010000026.1:0-31749 GCA_963642795.1 Bacteroidaceae bacterium | reverse complement strand
ACCCGCGGCTGGACTTGAACCAGCTAGGTTAGTGTCATGCCCGACACACATAAAAAGCGATGACCCAGTGCCGAATCCAGCACAGGGTCATCGTTTTATCATATTGACAGACAACCTATTAGGTGCCACGCCCCTCTTACTTCAAGTTTTTGAAAAGGGTTGAAAGGGTCGATGCGGCGGAAGCTATTTCCTTGGCGTTTGAAACCGCTGTCGATGCGTTCTTTGATGAGGCGATCTTTGAAAGAGCCTCGTTTGCCGCAGATTTGGCGGCATCACTTGCGGCTGCCTTGGCAGCTGTCTTTGCGGAAGTCTGCAAAGAGGAAAGATCCATTCCGGCGATTTTGGTCAAGCTACCGAGCACAGTATTGGAATTACTGTTGTTGACAAGCTTGCCAGAGCCAGAGATCAGGCCTTTGACAAAATTGGCAGTGTTGGCAGAATCCTTCAAGCCTTTGATATTATTGGCCAAAGTGACCATATTCACAATGTTTGTAGGATTGGTCATGTCCAGGCTTCCGTTGCTCTTGTACTGGGTGTAGAGTGCCAGAAGTGCCTTGCCGGCGGCGGTTCCATTGTTCTTGGTGAGTGATGTGGATGTCGTCTGGTCGGCCGGAGCGGCTACGGATGACACATTGGCGCGGCAAGGAACCGCAAGCATGATCGCCATAGCGGCGACAGCGAAAATTTTAAATATTTTCATCTTTAATATACTGAATATTGTTTACTTGGCAAATGCGTAGGAAAAGCCCGGGATCTGGTTCCACGCGCCACGGGTGAAATCAGGAACCTCGACAGGAGCGTTGCCGTTCTCCATAGAAATTCTTCCGAGCTCGGTCAGACAGCACCATTCGGCCATGTCATAGACATCCATGTCGAGAGGAAGTCCGTTCATGAGGCAGTAGATCAGGCGGTAGTCCATGATGAAGTCCATTCCGCCGTGTCCGCCGACCTGCTTCGCGAGAGCCTCAAGCTCAGGGGTAAGGATCGGATTGCGGTTCTCCTCAAGAAGGGTCTTGAGCCGTTCTCCCGAATAGGCAACCTCACGGCCAAGATTCTGGAAATCAGTGGAAGTGCCCTTGGCAGCATTGTCACGCAGACAAACCTGCTGGACAGGGTACTTGCCCACATAGCCGTCGCTGCCGACAATCTGGTACATGCGACTATAAGGACGTGGGGTCATCACATCGTGCTCCACAAGGATGGTCTTGCCTTTCTCCGTGGAGATCATGGTCATTGTGAGGTCACCGTTCTGGAAATCATCACATTTCTCTCCGGTCTTGGCTTCGACGTGCTTTGGACCGTTGACCGTCTTGGTCTCCATCGCCACGAGAGTCTTGAAGCGGTCTCCCCTGTGGATGTTCATGACCTGGCATACCGGACCAAGACCGTGGGTGGAATATACATCACCCTTGTGGGCCTGATTGAAATCAAGCCTCCAGTTGCTCCAGTAAGCGTTCCAGTACTGATCCAGATTATGATGGTAGGAACCTTCTCCGTGGATGATCTCGCCAAGAAGTCCCTTCTGGGCCATTGTCAGGGCTGTAAGTTCAAAGAAGTCATAGCAGCAGTTCTCCAGCATCATGCAGTGCTTGCGGGTCTTCTCGGACATATTCACAAGAGCCCAGATGTCTTCCAGCGAAGATGCCGCCGGAACCTCAATCGCCACGTTCTTACCGTGCTCCATGGCATAGAGTGCGATCGGGACATGGTGCTTCCAGTCGGTACAGATGTAAACAAGGTCAATGTCGTCACGCTCGCAGAGTTCCTTATAGGCCTCAGTGCTTCCTGAATATCCGGCCGCTTTCGGAAATCCCCTGTCCTCCAGTGCCTTCTGCGCTCCCTCAACCCTGTCCGCCTCCACGTCACAAAGGGCGTTGATCTTCACTCCCGGGATGTAGGTATAGCGGACCACGGCACCCGATCCGCGCATTCCTATGCCGACAAAGCCGACACGGACCGTGTCCATTGCAGGGACGGTAAGTCCCAACACATTCTCCTGACCGGCAGGACGGACTGGTGTCTCAACCTTGATCACGCCTCTTTTGTCCACGGTTGAACACGACACCGCCAGTACAAGCAGCAAAGCTGCGAAGATATTCCTAAATTTCATTGTGTATTGGTGTTTTATTGATTTTCATTGTGCAAATATATTATAAATGTGTTGAAAAAACCTCAAAAATCACATCTCAACGACTTCTCCACATTCATCATCTTTGCCGGAACAAGCACGAAGCGGGGAATAACCTCTTTGACTCATCACAAAAACGCATACGGCGGCGGCATTATGAGGTGGAATTATTTTTTAACAGCTTCTGAAGATTCCGACGGATAAAGATAAGTTTTATTGCGGAAGAATGCTTATCTTTACGGTTTTAAGACATTTATAATAGAATATGACACTGAAACAATTCTTTTCAGCGGCGGCGATCTTCATCAGCCTGCCTTTGGTGGCCTTCGGGGCGCAGAAAAACTGGTCCTTGTCCTCTCCGGACGGGAGTATCGTGGCGGAAATCTCCTCTGGAGACGACCTTAGGTATTCAATAAGCCGGAACGGGGTGACGCTTCTGACACCTTCGGCGATCTCGATGAGCTTTGAGGACGGAACCGTCTTCGGCGGGCCGGACAAAGTCCGCAAGATCAGAAGAGGAGCGCATAACGTCAAGGACATCCCGGCGATGAATTACAAAAAGGCGACCGTGGATGACGTTTACAATTTCCTGACGCTTGAATTCAAGAACTATAACGTGGAATTCAGGGCGTTTGACAACGGGGTGGCCTACAGGTTCATCTCTACGGCGAAGTCTGGGAATTTCACTGTGACTGACGAACTTACGGAGTTCAACTTTGCGGAGGACTGGACGGCGTGGGTGCCTTACGTCAAGGCGAAGAACACCGAGACTTTCCGTCTGCAGTTCGTCAACTCGTTCGAGAACACGTACGAGCATATTCATTTGTCAGAGATGGATCCGGCGAGGCTGGCGTTCCTTCCGCTGACTGTTGATGCCGCGGACGGAGTGAAGATCGTCATCACAGAGTCCGACCTGATCGGCTATCCGGGAATGTTCCTCAACGGGCAGGGAGACAAGAGTCTGAAGAGCGTCCGCGCGCCTTATCCGATCGGACTTCGTCCTAACGGAGTGTATGTCTATCAGGACATGGACTACGCCGACTACCTCGCAAAAGTCGAAGCCGGACAGAAATTCCCGTGGAAGGTCATCGGAATCACACCTGACGCTAAATCGCTGATGGACTTGGACTTGGTATGGCAGCTCGCCACTCCGGCGGACGAAAGCAAGGACTGGAGCTGGGTGAAACCGGGGAAAGTGGCTTGGGACTGGTGGAATGAATGGAATCTCTACGGGGTCGATTTCCGTGCCGGAATCAACACCGAGACCTACAAGTACTACATCGACTTCGCCGCCGCCCATGACATCGAGTACATCATCATGGACGAGGGATGGGCGCAGAGAGCCAAGGCGAACCTCTTCCTGATCAACCCGGACATCAATCTGGAGGAACTCGTCACCTACGCCAACGGCAAGAATGTCGGCATCATCCTCTGGGCAAGCTACAACAGCATCATCAAAACCCCTGAGAAAGCGATGAGCCACTACGCCCGGATGGGATTCAAGGGCTTCAAGATCGACTTCATCAACAGGGACGACCAGCAGGGCGTGATGTTCTGCGAAAGGATGGCGAGAATCGCCGCAGAGAACCACCTGCTGATTGACTTCCATGGAGTTTACAAGCCGGCGGGAATCCAGAGAACTTACCCGAATGTACTTAATTTCGAGGGTGTCGCCGGGCTGGAGCAGCTGAAATGGAGTCCTGAGGACTACGATGAAGTCACCTACGATGTGACGATTCCGTTCGTCAGGATGGTGGCCGGACCGATGGACTACACCCAAGGGGCGATGCACAACGCCGCCAAAGGCAACTACCATCCGGTCGGATCGGAAGCTATGAGCCAGGGTACCCGCTGCCGTCAGCTCGCTGAATATGCCATCTTCGAGGCACCTCTCACTATGCTCTGCGACTCTCCGTCCAACTATATGGCCGAACAGGAGTGCACGGAATTCATCGCTGACTTCCCTACCGTATGGGACGAGACCGTACCGCTCTGCGGGGAGATCGGTGAATATGTCGCCGTGGCACGCCGCAGCGGAGACACGTGGTACGTCGGAGCTCTGACCAACTGGGACGCGCGCGACCTTACCCTTGACCTTGGCTTCATCGGAGGCGGGAATATGACCGTCTTCCAGGACGGAATCAACGCCGACAGGGCGGCCAGAGACTATAAGAAGACTTCCGCGCGGATTCCGGCGGACGGGATTGTAAAAATCCACATGGCTCCCGGTGGTGGCTGGGTGGCGAAGATCACCAGACAATAAGAAGCTGTTTAAAAATGGTTCCCGCATAAGAAAAAAGAGGAATTATTTTGTGGCGACTTGTTTTCTTAGAAGCTGTTTTTGATTTATGAGAAGAATATTATTGTTGGTTACGCTCATTGCGTCAGCTGTCATTCTGTGCGGAACAAATGTTCACGCCAAGACCGAGAAAATCAGCGTGATGTCATTCAACATCCGGCTCCAGTTGCCTTCTGACACGGGAGAGCATAACTGGGAAAGCCGCAAGAAAGGATGCGTCAAGGCCATCAAGAAATACTTCCCTGACATTCTGGGAATCCAAGAGGCTACCGCAGGGCAGAAATCTTTCATGATGAACGAATTGCCCAAATACATCATTATAGACGGAAGCACCAAGCCAGGTACAGTCAACGAAGGGACGGAATCCGGATTCAATCCGATACTCTTCCGCGCCGACAGGTTTGAGCTTCTGGACTATGGTTCCTTCTGGCTCAACGAGGATCAAACTCCGGAGAACAAGGGGTGGGACGCTGAATATGTCAGGAGCGCCAACTGGGTGAAACTTCGTTTCAGAAAGTCCGGACAGATCATATTCCTTTTCAACACTCACTTTGACAACATCGGAGGAAAATCGCGTCAAGAGAGTTCCGGACTGATTGTGGAAAAGATCAAGGAGATCGCAGGAAGCGACGCCGTCGTGTTCCTGACCGGAGACCTCAACACGAAAAGCGGGGACAAGGCTCTAAACCCCCTCAACGCATACCTTCAGGAAGCGGCAAAAACGGTGAAGAAAGCCGACACGACTCCGTCTTTCAATGATTTCGGACGCAAGGGCGGAAAGCCGGAATGCATCGACCACATCTTCTGCCGCAACGCCGAGGCACGGAGTTTCAACGTCATTGACGAGCCGAAATTCGGCGTCAAGTATATTTCCGACCACTATCCGGTGGTCTCGGAGTTTGTCATCAAGATCCCGAAAGACTAACATTCATGAATATGGAACCCCGGCTCAAGCAAAAGGAACTGTACAAGGAAAGCATTCTGGATCAGGTGAGGGAAATCCGCGCGTCTTCTGATGACACGGGGTGTCCATATTGTGGGCAGCCTGTGAAGAAAAGATGGGAATGGTGTCCGTCCTGCGGACATTCGCTCGTGGATTGGTGCACGTTCTGCGGGGCTGACATTCCTCGGGGTGAGGTTGAGTGTCCGGAATGCGGGATGAGCAGAGAAGGGATTGTCTGCCCGAAATGCGGGACACGGAACGCGGGCGGATTCTGCAGGAAATGCAATGAGCCGTTGACGCTTGCGGCGAAGAAGGAACAGGAGAGGGCGTTGAAGGATCCGCAGTTTGTCAAGGCGGCGGAACTGGCGGTACAGGCGGCGGAGTTGCTGGCTAGAATCAAGATGGAAGACGCGCCGGAAGAGGAGGTCAGGAAAGAGGTAGAGTTGCCGGAGGACATTCTCAGGCTCAAGGAGTTGCTGGGGAAGACTACGCTTCGGCGCTTCGGCGCTTCGGAAGGGAAGCAACAACAGGGACCGAAGAGCAAAGCCGAGTTGAGGGCGGAATATTCCAAGATCAAGGCGGAGCTGGACAAGGCTCTGAATGAGATGCTTCCGCCGGCGGGATCCACTCCGCAGGAGCAGCGTAACTATTTTTCGGCCAGAAAGTTACCAGTGGAGAAAATCATCCGGACAAAGACCAGAGAAGCTTGGGTCTGCAACTTCTGCGGATGCTGGCACAACTGTCCGAGCGAATGCTGCGAACCGTGGCATGGCGGCAAATGGGTCTGTGAATATAAGGAAGAGAAGATACTGGATTTCAAATAGGAACTGACAGAAATATGTCAGAACAGATTACAGCGAAAGTATTATGGCAAATACAATAGCGGATAGCGGCACTGCAGTCGCAGGCCTTACGGAAACCAGCACACAAAGGACTGAATCGGCTTCAGACAGCCCGAGGCAGGGCACACTGAAAGCCACTTTCACTTGTGGAGGCACGTCTGTGGCTCCAGACCAAGACGAAGTGGCCGGCAAGTCCACCAAGGTTCAGGCCAAAGAAGAAATCACGCTCGGAGGCATCCGTTACAGCGTTGACAGACTGATCGGCAACGGAGGCGAGGCCGAGGTGTACGTGGTGAGTTCTCCGAAAGGGAACTTCGCCCTGAAACTGTACCGCCGGGGCAATGGCGTGAGCAAGGATATTCTTAAAAGATTGGAGCGTCTGAAAGGGAAAGCCGCGATCGTGGATATTCTTGAAAGCGGATCGGTCAATGTCGGCGGCGAGGACAGAGGATATGTCCTGATGCCGCTGTGCAAGGACGGCTCGGTGGCGGCCTACGACCTCAGGAAGAACGCCGCTGCAATCCTTCAGGTCACCGCCATGATCGCCAGAAACCTCAGCGAACTGCATAAGGTCGGGTTGCTGCACAAGGACATAAAACCAGAAAATATACTCTACACTGACAAGACCTCTGGTCTGGTCGTGCTTTCGGATTTCGGAATCGCCGACATTCTCGGAGATGACGGCAGTGTCAACACGCCTCAATCCAGAACTGTGATCTACGCCGCACCGGAACTCTACGCCAACACAACCCGCATCGGAGATGTCACCTACGCGATAATGACAGCAGCGTCGGACTATTACGCCCTCGGAATGTCCATACTCTCTATGTGGATGGGAGACAGCGAGTTCCGCAAGAAGGAGCCCGAACTGGTGAAACTCAAGATCCAAGGCAAGCTGCCTGTGCCGGAGGATATGCCAGAGCCTCTGCGTACTATCACCAGAGGGCTTCTGATCGGCAAGCCGGAGAACAGGTGGAGTTACGACGAGATCCGCAGGACCCTTGAGGGTGAGAATATTCCAGTGGTGGAAGACGCTGAGATCCTGCGCATTGTCTTCGATTCGGGCAAGAACAAGATCGCACACACGGCCAAGGAGCTGGCCCAGTTCATGATGGAGGACCAAGCCCTCGGAACAGCCTACCTCTATAAAGGCAAGATCAGCGGCTGGATCAGCCGTGTGATGCCTGAGATGGAAGTGAAGCTGAACGACATCGTGGAGAGAATCTACCCGAAGAACCAAGTTGCCGGACTCTACACCGCCGCTTTGGCACTCGATCCGCAGCTGCCGTTCTACAACCGCAACGGGAATGTCTGCGTGAATGTCAACAAACTCCTCAACGGCGACGGCGGTTTCGGTTCGAGCCTAAGCGACAGGAACAATCCTGTTTACCTCTACAGCGATGTGCGGCTGGGCAAAAAGGAGACTGACGGAATATATTCAAGAACCTGCGCCGCCCTTAAAGACAGTTTCGGCTACGCCAAGAGCGTGATAGTCTGGGGAATATACGACCGGAAATATTTCCGCACCCTGCAAGGCAAGAAGACCGGCAAGGAGGAAAAGTTCACCGAGGTGGACTGCTACAACATCACAGATGTGGTGAAATTCTGCTCTGAATATAGGGTCGTGGCGGATGAGGACAAGCAGTTCCTCTGCTCGCTTGGGTTCGCCGAGATGGTAAGGGTCTTCTCCGAGAAGGATGCCGACAGGTTGGTCCAAGTCCGCAAAGGCATCAAGGACTACGAGATGCTGTACAGGCTGGTCATCCAGACCATTAACTCGGCGGCGGACATCAGCCTGATCACAGATCCGAAAGACCCAAACTATGCAATGGACGGAGACTCGATCGGACTGCTCATCAACATCGCATTCTGTGCCTACCGCAGCGTCTTCGACAGCGAGAGGGACAAGATGTACAAGGATTGGTACTCCGACATCAATCCATATTCGGGGATGTGCCCGGCCTCGCTGGCAGATCTGCTGGTCAAGTCGTTCCAAGGCAACTACAAGGATTCCTACCTGCACAAATTCTTCATCAGCAAGGGAGACAGGTTCTCCGCACAGGACAAATGGGTCGCCTACTGCACGGATTACGACAGTGCGGACAACATCGGAAAATCAGGTCCTTACAACGAGGACATCGCCATGATGAAAGCTGCGGAGGGACTTTCCGAGCCGGCGTTTTTCTATTTTCCGGCCTCAGGAGAAACAATTTACAATCTTGACGATCTGAACAAGATTAAGGACGACGAAATCCGGGAAGCCCTTGATTTCTACGCTCTGGACGCTTGGTTCGCCGTCAAACTGCAAGAGGACCCCAAGAGGGATCTGAGCAAACGGCTGACCTACGAAAGATTAACAGTCAAGTACCTGAAACTCATAGGCAAATACGACAAGGATGACGAGAATTTCAAGCGCTACAACAAGGCCATGACCGCTGTCGGTTGGCATCAGCTGCCTCCTCCCGTCCTGCTTCTGGGGCTGTTGGAAAAGATCGCAGCGGTGGCGCTGTGTTTCATCCCGTGTCTTGCGATGCTGTTCATGCTCGTCATCGGCGCGATCGACTACCCGGTTCTGGACAATGTCGGCAAATCCGTCTATTGGGTCTGGGGAGGAGGAATCGTGTTACCACTGCTGCTGAACATCTTCTTCAACAAAAAGAGATACGACCGGAATCTGTTCAACTACATATTCAGATACATCTTCCTGACCGTCGCTCTCTATTTCCTCTGCAAATGGTTCCTCGGCAGGTATATCATCTATGTGACCATCGTGGCGGTGGTGGCGGCGATAGTGTGGTTCGCAAAGCAGATATTCTCGCGTGACGAGGGTGCGTCCGAACTGAGGAAGATGTGGAATCCGAATGAGGATCAGACGATTCTGGAGCCGCTGCACTATGCGTTCGATCTCGGCGAGGACAATTTCGTCTCATCGTTGTTCGCCAACGAGAAGTTCTATCGGTCCAAGTACCTGAAAAGCATCCTGCATAAGCTGAAGCATCTGGTTCTGGGGGCGATAACCGCCTTCCTGCTGCTGTTCCCTATCGCTTTCATTCCTCGGATCAGCGACACGGAGAACATTACGGAGAATCATCCGAAAATCGGAAACACTATCAACAAAATAACTGAAAAGGCTCATGAAAACGTGTCAGAAGTGCGGGAAGACGAACAGGAATGAGGCTTCGTACTGCAAATGGTGCGGGGAGAGACTGGTTGCGGTTGCTGAGCCTGTCGAAGCAATAGCAGCAGCTGAAGCATCAAGAGCCGACGCTTCGGCAAGCTCAGCAACCGCAGCGACCACAATGCCTGCGGACGGAATGATCGCCAAGGATTGCATAAAGGTGCCTCTGGCGGATTTCACCAAGCGCTGCGAGCAGACGGCCGAGTTCCGCAAGCGTACCGGCAGCGATGTCAGGCCCGGGCTTGACTGCATCATCACAGGAGAGACGGGCACAGGCAAGACCTATCTGGCCGAAAAACTGGCCGGAATCCTCTACCACAACAAGATCACGGAGAACCTCCGTCCAAAGACCGTGGATGCGGCCGACTGGAACGAGTTCAATTCCAAACTGGACGAGAATCTCACCAAAATCAAGGCTGGAGTGCTTGTGGTCACGAACTGCCAGAATCTGGTGAACGCCCAAGGCGGCTCCACTCAGCTTGACAAGCTCTTCGCAAGGATGAAGGTCGATGTGAACATGCCGGTAGTCATCCTGTGCGGTCTTGAGGACGGTTTCGGCACATTCATCAGCGCCAACAGCAACGCACTGTCACTCTTTGAGTTCCGGTTCCACATCTCTCCGTTCAAGGACAGCGACCTCAAGACTCTGTGCGTGTCGCTGGTCAAGGAGAAGTTCCGCACGCTGATCAGTTCCGATGCCCAGAAGAAACTCGGACTGGTCTTCAAGAAGATGTTCAGGGACGGGTGTACAAAGGAGAACGGAATTCTGGCCGGAAAGATCGCCGAGGAAAGCGCGTTCAACATGTTCAGCCGAGGAGGAAGCGAGATCGAAGTCGATGACATCCAGAGAGATCCGTTCGAAGAACTCACCGAGGAACAGATCATGGCGAAAATCAACGCCTTCACCGGTCTGACAGAGGTAAAACAGGAGATCCAGTCCATCATAGACAGCATAAAGAGACAGAAAAGAGACAATCCCAGCAAGCCTGTGCAGTTGAGAAGCCACTTTGTTTTCACCGGCAACCCCGGCACGGGAAAGACCACGATAGCAAGGCTGTTCGCCGACATCCTGGGCAGTCTGCAAGTGCTTCCGAGCGGCCATCTGGTCGAAGTTACACGCAAGGATCTTGTCTCACAGTACGTTGGCGACACTGCCCTGAAGACAGAGAGAATCATCAACAGTGCGATGGGAGGAATCCTGTTCATCGACGAGGCCTACACCCTCAAGCAAGGAGACAACGACAAGGTCGGCCAGGAAGCAATAGACACCCTGCTGCCGTACCTTGAGAACAGGGCCGGGGACTTCATCTGCATCATCGCCGGCTACACCAAGGAGATGACGATGTTCCTGCGCTCCAACTCCGGACTCGACTCCAGATTCAAGAAAAAGATCGAGTTCAAGGACTACAACGGCAAGGAACTCACCGAGATATTCCTGAACATGGTGAAAAAGAAGGGGTTGTCCCTGACGGATGAGGCTTCCGGAAAGGTCGGCAAGTTCTTCGAGCGGATGTACCTGAGTCGCACCGACACCTTCGGCAACGCCAGAGAGGTGCGCAACACATTCGACCGCTGCTTCGAGCGCCTCTGCACCAGAACGGCGGGAATGAGTGATGATGAATATGCCCGCTCAGGCAAAGTCCTGACTTGGGAGGATATAGCCGGACCGGAGGGCACAAAGGAGATCTCAGTCGAGAGCGTGATGAAGGAACTGGATTCCTTCGTCGGTATGGAGTCCGTGAAGAAAGCCCTGAGGGATCTTGCGGAGGAGATGCGCTTCCAGCAGCGCAGGATGGAGTTCGGAGGCAAAGCTTCGATCCGTCCTGTGAACATCATCCTTACCGGAAACCCGGGAACAGGAAAGACCTCCGTGGCCAGAGTTCTCGGCAAGTTGTTCAAGGCCATGGGAATATGCTCGACTGACAGGGTCATTGAGAAGAGCCGCAAGGACATTGTCGGCACCTACGCCAACGAGTCGGACAAGAATATGGACAAGGCCGTGAACGAGGCTATGGGCGGAGTTCTGTTCATCGATGAGGCCTACGCCCTCGCACCATTCGACGACATGGGTCACTGCTCTGATTCCGAGGGGATTAAGGCTCTTGAACGTCTGATGGTCAGAATGGAGAACGACAGAGGCAAATTCGTGGTTGTCTGCGCCGGCTACAAGGACAAGATGCGGAATCTGATGAAGGCCAACGAAGGATTCGCCAGCCGTTTCACGCACAGGATAAACATAGACGACTACACTCCTGAGGAACTGACCGAGATTTTCAGAAGAATGGCCGAGGGACAGGGTTACACCTTTGCGGAAGGCACTCTGGACAAGACACTCAAGGCTTTCCGGAAACTCTCCGCCGAGAAGTCCGGAAAGGATTTCGGCAACGCAAGAGAGGCCAGAAATATGCTCGACAGCGTTCTCGGCAACATCGGCACGAGGGTCAACTCCCTTCCGGACGATAAGATCACCAAGGACAGCTTCTTCACAATCCAACCGGAGAACATTCCGTTCAAGGAGCCGAAAGTCGCCTCGGAGGAGGAATGTCTTGCGGAACTCGACTCTCTCATCGGCCTTGAGAGCGTGAAGAACGAAATCCGCTCTATGCTCAACGAGATGAGACAGAGGAAGATGGACAGTGAGATTTCCGGTGGGCAATTCACGGCCATCACCCCGGATCACTATCTGTTCCTCGGCAATCCTGGAACCGGAAAGACCACGGTGGCAAGGCTTATGGGCAAGATTCTGTACTCTCTCGGAGTCATCGCCAGGCCGGATGTGATCGAGGTTTCCCGCGCGGACATGGTGGCCAGCTACACAGGCCAGACAGCCCCTAAGACCAGAGAGGTCGTGGACAGGGCGATGGGAGGAATCCTGTTCATCGACGAGGCATATTCATTAATCCAAGGGCACAATGACAGTTTTGGCAACGAGTGCGTGACCGAACTGCTTAAGTTGCTGGAGGACCGCAAAGGCAAGTTCGTGTGCATCGCAGCGGGCTACACGAGGGAAATGACTCAGTTCCTTGACTCTAATTCCGGACTCAAGTCCCGTTTCACCAAAACCATCACATTTGAGGACTACAAGCCGGAGGAGTTGATGGACATATTCAGACTCTATTGCCGAAAGGAAGGATATTCCATTGAGCCTGAGGCCGAGACCATCCTGAAAGACCGCTTCATAGATATGTACGACAACCGCGCGTTCGACTTCGGCAACGGGCGGGATGTGAGGAATATGTTCGGAAAAGTCAAGTCGGTGGTAGCAGGCCGGGCATATTCAAAAATGAAGGAACTCATCGCGGAAGGTGCTGACAGACAGGCCGCTTACGAGGGTTCTAAACCAAAGACAATAACAAAGGAGGATCTGCTATGAAATGTCCGTTCTGCCAAGGTGTGATTGATGACGACAGCCGTTACTGTGATCTCTGCGGGAAGCATCTGATGTTCTGCCCGGAGTGCAGGCAGCCCAAGAAAGGGACTTCCTGCCCTCGCTGCGGGGAGTTGCTGGTAAGCGCGGAGGAGTTTTTCGGTGCGGAAGCCAAGCCCTCGGAAAAGATTGATTTCAGTCAGATATTCGATGCCCTGCTGACCTTAAAAGGGGAAGATATGACGCTCCAAGTCAAGGAGGGAGAGTTCGGACGAAGCGGAGGAATATTCCCGGAGCTCGGAAGTTGCAAATATGTCTCCGGACACCACGGAAAGATCGCTTTTGAGAATGGCGAGTGGAAGATCTGCGACTTGGGTTCGACCAACGGCACGGCCATAGACGGGGTGAAGTTGGAGAAAGACAAATGGTACACCCTCCGAAAGGGTCAGAAACTTAAGATAGCCACATTGAAATTCACTGTTGAATAGCCTATGAAACTGAAAGTCAGCTGCGTCTCGGATGTTGGATGCGTACGGGACAACAACGAGGACATGGCCTCCGCCGGAATGTACCTCATCAGAGACAATTCTCTGAATATGGATAAGGAAGTCTCTGAAAATGAGACTTTCAGCCTACTCGTCTCGGACGGGATGGGCGGCCACGAGAACGGGGAATATGCCAGCCAGTTCACTCTGGAGACCTTGCGGGCCTACTTGCTGGACAAGTCGCTGGAGCATCAGAATCCGGTCTTTGACCTGAAACTGAAAATCGAGGACATCAGCGCCAGACTCAACGCCAAGGCCTGCGAGCAGCATCAAGGCAAGGCTATGGGCTGCACCTTGACCGGAATCGTCCGGATGCAGGGAAAGACTCTGCTTGTGAACGTGGGTGACAGCCGGACGTACCGCCTGAGGGACGGAATGCTGAGGCAACTGACCTCGGACCAGACTCTTCACGAAAGGGACATGGTTCCGCTTCCAGCCGGCAAGGCTTTGTACAACTGCATCGGGGCGGGCTGCGACACAGAGGCTTACATTCAGGACATCACCGACCGGCTGATGGAATCAGACAGGATTCTGGTATGTTCGGACGGGCTTTCGGACATGCTGGATGATGATGAGATCGAACGGCTGCTGGCCGAAGGCAGTCCGGAGGAGAGCTGCGCGTCCTTGATCGACGCGGCGAAACGAAACGGAGGAGTGGACAACGTCACAGCCATCGTGGCGGACGTCCGGAACATTTGACACAAAAAACAACCCGAATGACAAACTATCATTACGAAGGGCTGCCCGGCACTCTTGCCAGACCGGTGGAATCCCTAACCAGACAAATAGATGCCGAGGGGTTCTCACAAGCGATGAACTACGCCTTGGATTTTCTGGAAATCAGCACACAGTACGTCTCCTGCTACTTGTTTGTTCTTTTACAGGAAGTCGAACTGAACCTTGAACCCAATCAAAGGCCCCTTGGAGCCATAGTGAGAAAGATCGACACCAAACGTTCGCTGTCATTCGGAGACTGGGTCAATGACATATTCAATCCGCTTGTGAGAATAGCGCAGAAAGAGATGCCCGGCAATCCTCTTGTGCAGTCGATATCCTCCGTCTTGTTTCATCGGGGGAACAACCGGCTGTTGGGAGGGAAGAACGAGCCAAGTGTGGTCAGAATCAGGAATGAATACAAAGGGCACAGCACCACCCTTTCAAACGAAATCTACAAAGGGGTCGTCAGCACACTGGAGCCACATGTCATCAACATGCTGAAAGCGATGGAGCCCTTCACCGAAATGGATTTTGAATATTCAGGCAACCATTGCGTGATAGCGGACAGGCAATGGCATAAGACAGATTTGTACCCTCTTGTGTTCAAAAGCCCCGAAGGGTATGAATATGTCTTCCAATCACTGAAGGACGAGGAAATCTCCTACATCTCCTCCGATGTGAATGCGGTCACCCTGATCAATGACATCTTGAACCCAGACTTCGATGCTCTGCTCAAACGCACAGATCCGGCATTTGACATCAGCCAGGAGATCAACTGGCCGGAGATGAGAAAGATGATGAGAGAGGAATCCTCACGGTTTCTCGACAGGGTCTATAGGGAGAAGAAATATAACCAGGAACTCTTTGTCGAGAGAACGGCTCTAAGCTCCATGCTCAGGAATTTCACGGAAAGCGACAAGACGTTGCTGCCCCTGCTTGGTGAAGCCGGACAGGGAAAGACGAACCAGCTTTGTTTCTGGACTGAGGAAATCTCTGCCAGTGACGACGGCGTGCTGATCTTCAGCAGTTCTGATTTTTCGGAATACGGACTTCCGGCCACGCTCAGAAGGGTTTTCGGGACTTCGCCGCGCAAAGATCCGGAACGGATAGTCAAGGAGATGCATGAGCGCGCGGCTCAGGAAGACCGGATAATCTATGTTTTCTTTGACGCCATAAACGAGTGTCTTCACTATGAGGAGAATTCAGAGCTGATCGGTCCTGTGGCCTTGTACGAATCCTTCAGAAACTTGTTCATAAAGCCTGAATATTCTCGCTTCAAGGTTCTGTTCACATGCCGCAACTACACGTGGAAGAACTTGTTCCATAAACAGATGGGTAGAGACGAGGCGTTCATGTACAAACCAGACGGAGGGGCCGAAGTGCATGGATTCAACGATGCCGAGCTGCAGGAAGCATGGAGAATCTATCAGAATCTTTACCAGATGAGCAATGATTTCAACACGCTGTCCAAAGTGTCACTCGTGCGCCTGAAGGATCCTCTCGTGCTGAAAATAGCGTGCACAAATCATGTCGGACGGACATTGCCTGACGAGCTGGAGAAGTTTACCTCCGTGGCTCTGTTCGAGGAGATGACCGACATCATCTCACATTCCTATGCGGGAAGGCAACAGCTTGAGATCCTTCTTACCATGGCTTCATACATGTTGGGTGAATATGAAGCGGGAAGGCCATCGGACAGGATTGAGACCGCGGAGCTCAAGAGGGCCTGCTCGGACACCTCGTCTCCTCTGCACAAGCTGTCTTCGCTGATCTACAAGAACGGAGTCCGTACCGTAGCCTGCACAGAATTGCTGAACAAGCCCGAGCGCC
Organism: Bacteroidaceae bacterium; assembly: GCA_963642795.1. Taxonomy (GTDB): domain Bacteria; phylum Bacteroidota; class Bacteroidia; order Bacteroidales; family UBA932; genus Cryptobacteroides. The sequence continues at coordinate 15,900 of CAVIHT010000026.1, read as the reverse complement.
CGATCCTTCGCCATGTACAGAGCCCGGACGGCCACACCGAAATCCAATTCATCTACGAAAGGTATCTGGAATTCCTGATGGCCAAGGTCTTCGTGGACAAACACGTTACCGGTGACAGCATGATTCCTGCGGAGACGTACATCAAGGCACTTTGCGGCAAAAGCGGGAATGTCGTCTTCATGGGCACTTTGCGCAATGCCCTGATCCTGGATTGCTTACGGACGCATGACAACTCCACCGTCATTTCCTTGATACAGGATCATGAAGGCAACTTCGAAGCGTCGCTGCTTGTCAGCGAATTGTTCAGCATGCTCGTAAGCGAGAATTTTGAGGAGACTCTGTTCTCTCTAACACGCAAGATGCTGATGAAAGGTGACGGCCTTTCATCCGAATTGGTCAAAGAATTCAATTCCATCACAAAACTCATCTACGCAAACAAGGCGGACGAGAACGTCATCTCACGGCACAAAGAGTTGCAGACGGCCTTAAAGCCGGAAATCAGACTCGCCGAAAGCGCCGCCATCACCGTCATCAACGGAATGTTCCTGAGTGATTGGTACAATTCGTCCCTTTACCGGAATGATCCATACGAGCTTTTATGGTCGCTTGTGAACAACCGGTTTCTCGATGTGTGCAACGACGCCTGCATGTACATCTACTATCTCCACAACAAAAAATTCACAGGATCACATACTCCGGTCAAAGAAAACATCACATTGCGGATAGTCCATCGGATGTTCGATGAGATAAAGGAGAAAGGGCTGGTGAAAACCATAAGCAACAAGGCCTTGAGGTCGAAATCCGTTTCATTCGTGGAGGCCGGAGGCCGGATAGCGGTGATGCTGATGATCAACGAAATGCTGGCGGGCATGGACAAGGAGGCGGCACGGCTGATGGACGAGCTCAGAGGACTTGTCTCCTACCTTACCTGGGATTACCGCATCATAAAGCTGATAATGCCTTTCTTCTCCACGATTCTTCGCAAGCAGATAACATTCCAGTCAACGTACGTCAACAACGCCATTGAATACCAGACATTCTGGGATGACACCATCGTACCGGCCTCCGACGGCGGAGAAGGCCGCTGGTGCAGACATGATGTCTGTGAACTCGCCGACTGTTTCATCACTGGCAAGAATGACGGGTTCAAAAGCTTCAGAAAAGGAAAAGACAGGATTCTGAAAGCATATTACAGCGGAGACAGTTTCTCATACTTCGTGATGGAAAGGTTGATGATCGTGGCCGGAATCTCTGACTGGGAGAACATCGCACCAATCGTAAGAGACTTCTTTTCTGACCGTTACCGCAATAACGAATGGTTTGACTACTCACAGATGTCAATGCTTTACGTTCTCTACCAGCTCCACAAGAAAGCATCCGGATATATTCCGGAATTAGTGGAGATTTTTTCACGTGAGGCAGCGGACTGGACCTTGCGCTGCAAAGGCCGGTTCAAGGGGCACAACAGTTCCAAGGCCAACACGACCGGTTATTATAAACGTAACGTGATGAATTGGTACTGTGATGTTTATTGCGCCCATTACGGAGACAATGTGGCTCATGAGGGTGACTCCACCGCCGTACCGATCTTCTACAAACTGGTCGAGGACGGGATCGCGCGCAGGGACAGAACGCTTTTGATGCATCTATTGGATAATGTCTCGGAACTCGTGTCCGACAACGGTCTCATCAAGACCGCCCTGGCCTTGCTGTTCCACACAATGAGCCTTCTTGGCGACAACGCGGCAGTGAAGGAAATAGATTCCGCCCCATCCGACAGGGACGACGGCTTTTTCAGACTCGGTCTTGTGCAGGCGATCGGGAATATTCTTTCCACCGCAAAGAATTATTTCCCGGAAGAAGTTGACGAATTCCTTAAACGGGAGATCGTAGGACTTGATTTCGAAGGCATCTCCACCTACCGTGAGGAAGTGCTGAGCTACAATCCAAGCGGGGAAAGCCTTTCCGACCTGTTCACCCACAGCTTCGGGAACTTCGTGATCTGGTCACTTGTCAATTTCGAACCGTTCAAGGCCTACGCCGTGAAAGTCGTAAAGATGTCCGAAAAGACCTCAGACAGCTTTCAGTGGTATGATTATGCCGTAAGAGAAGGCTTCAGGGAACTATTCAGAGTCAAATTATGAGAACATACCTATCCGAAATTTTGTATATTGCGATGATTCTGCTTTCCTGCGCTTCCTGCAAGGCGGAAAAGAATCGGAGTGTTATTATGGGACAAAACGACAGTATCATAGTGGTCGCACACAGAGGAGGTGCGGATCTTGGACCGGAAAACACGCTTGAGTGTATCGGCAAGGGCATTGCGGCCGGAGCGGACTGGATAGAGATTGATGTCCATCTTTCCGCTGACGGAAAGCTCGTGGTCTGTCACGACGCGTCGGTTGACAGAACCACCAACGGCAAAGGCTGGATCAGCCAGATGCCCTACGAAGACATACGTAAGTTGAAGGTAAAGGATAAAAACGGCGATTTGTGTAAAGGACACATCCCGACCCTTGACGAAGTGCTTGATCTGATCAAAGGAAAAGCTCATCTGCTCCTTGAGATCAAATATTCCAAACATAGCCGTGAAGGGATCGAGGAGATGTGCCTGAAATGCATCGAAGAGCACCAGGCCGGAAGTTTCGTGACAATTCAGTCGTTCGACGACAGCGTGCTGAAAAAGGTTCATGATCTGAATCCGGACATCTCGCTTGAGAAGCTGTTCTTTTTCATATTCCCGGACACCGGACTGTGTTTTGACGAAAGGCTGCATAAATTCAGTTTTGACGACTACTCCCATGTCAAATCATTCAATGTCTGGAAAGGCTGGCTGAAAGACTCCCTGATAAAAAAAGCGCATGACAGGGGGAAACAGATCAAGGCCTGGACCGTGAATGACTATGACCCGGACCTCGCCGCCAAGGTTGACGGCATCATAACTAACTCGCCGGATTTATATTCACAAAAAGGCATAAAATGAAATACATAGGTTATCTTTGCGGCGTTTTTTCCCTTAAAGACAACGCCTTCGTCTCCGCCGGGAGGCTTGGTTCCGATTGGAAGCCGTCAGAATATTCAAAAGAAACGATTTGTGGTTATGAGCAATATTACTTCCCGGACTTCGTTCATTTTTGTTTCGGAGGTTGCTCCAAGGAGGACAATGCCGTAGGCAGATATTCCTTGAAAACAGGAGGTGAGTTCCATGTTACGGTCGGCTGCCGCGAGAAGGTCAGATCAGTGGGTGTAAGGACACCGGAGACGCTGTTGTTCCTGTTCCCTTTCAAGATGGCGCAATTTGCCATCCGCATTGAACTTGACACGGACAACGATGATGACATCACAGCGGCCGTAGCGGTCATGCGGAACATCAACCGCTGCAAAAATGAAGGTCTGGAGGAATATTGCGAAACTGCCCTGTCCCCTATCGTCGAGGCATTCGGATCCATGAATATGGAATCGCCCGCCGAAGACGCCAAGTTCGATTACAGAAGGCTTGTAGAGAATGGCAACAAACTGAAAATCTTCCAGATAGCCTGTCTTGGCAAGGACAGATGGAGTTCGGACAATGTCGATCAGCTGCTTTTTGAGATCGGGACCACAGCGCCCATCGGTTCCTACGACGGGAAATCAGTGGATTCCCCGTCAGAGACTTTCTTCAAAGAGATGATGTCAAGAGACACATTGTCCGTGTACAACAACTGGAAAGCCCTTTTCTTGTTCGACACCACGACCATTATCTGTGGAGACTGTCCGGAATGGTTGCTGAAAAACTGGACCGAAGACTACTTCGGAATGATTTACATCTGTCAATTGTACCGCAGGAATTATCTGTTCAGGCTTAACAGAAGGTTCCGTTTCGAAAGGGAGAACGTCGGATATCTTGAGAACGAATCAGTTGACTTTGAACGCCGTTGCTGTTTCCACAACATCTCCTACAACTTTCTCCCGGAAATGTTCAACCACCGTGTGGAGAGCAGCCTGAAGACCGAGGAAGAAAAGGAATCCCTTTATCACATGATCTCCCAGGAGCAGGCCAACCGGGAAAAGAAAGCTGAAAGCAGAATGAACAATCTGCTGTTTTTCATGACCTGCCTTACAATGGCGTCGGCGATCTGGGACACATGCTGTCTCATCAACGGCATCATTCCATTCGGAATTTCAATGGGCTCGGAAATAATAGGCTACAGACTCACGGCCTCCATTCTGACAGCCATTGTGCTGCTGGCATTGCTTATCTACCGTATCAGATCGAAATCAAAATAATATGGCAATCAGTTTAAAACCAAGAAAGACAGAATCCAACCTTTTCTGCTGCAGCAAATGGTGGGGCAACCCTGACCTTCCGCCACAGGCGGAGTACCCGATGATGAAGGTCACGGAAGAGGATGGAACGGAATCTGAATATCCCCTCACTTTCATCTGTCAGATCGATTGCGAGGACATCGCACTTTTCGACAAGGAGGGGCTTCTGCCGCACGAGGGAATGCTCTATTTCTTTGCGGCGATCGATGATTTCATCGGTTACGACTCCCCCGAGCATTTTCCGCTCGGACGCTGGCCGAAGAAGGCTGTCAAGGTCAAGTACGCCAAGCGGATCAACATGGAAACTTTCAATTCGTGCATCCTTGTGGACGATGACGATCAGGAACTTGCCGAGCCTGCCATGGCCATTGACTTCGCCGAATGCGAGGACGGTGCCGACGGCTTCAAGCTTCTCGGCCGCCCATACTTCGAGGAGATCCGCGATGAGTTCCCGGATGCCGTCAATCTTCTCCAACTCGATGAGGATGACGACCTTGAGATGCGGTTCTACGACTCCGGCAACTTCAACATCCTGATGAGCAAGGCCGACCTCGGTTTCCAGAACTGGAGCCACGCCTTCGGCTTCCTGCATTCGCTGTAGAGCAGACCAAGGGACATCAAAATAGTGGTGAATGACAAGATGCAGGTTCTCAACATTATCACCTTTCGGCAAGTCAGCGGGACTGGCCCAGACTGTTCTCAATGCGGTTGATGAGCTGTTCCGTCGCCGAAGGGTCAACTTCGGACGGAACTATGTCAAGACCTTCGTGGGACAGTTTGGCGCATCTGGCCTTGAGTGACAATATTCGTAAGACCCGGGTGTCAAGATCCTTCAGCTTTTTACGATCGTCGCCGATGTAGTCCACTATCATGTCGATTCCCTCCGAAACATGCCTTGGCATGAGCAGGATGTCTGAACCGGCTTCGTAGGCTGCCAATGTGGCTCTTTCATAGGATCCGTCGAAAGGCTCAAGGACACCTTTCATGTTGAGGGCGTCGGTGGTGATGATCCCTTTGAATCTCATCTTTTTCCTGAGCAGACCGGTGATGATCGGCTTTGACACCGACGCCGGCTTAGAGTCTAGGGCTGGAACATGTAGATGTCCTACCATGACCATGTCCACACCATCCTTCATCAACTTCCTGAACGGATAAAGCTCCACAGAATCAATGCGTTCCATTGGAAAATTCAGAACAGGCAGGGCCTTGTGAGAATCCACTTCAGTGTCTCCATGTCCGGGAAAATGCTTGGCGCAAGCCACAACCCCGGCATCCTGCATCCCTCGCATGAACGCCGAGCCATATTCCGCAACAAGTTTTTTGTCCGGCCCGAAACTCCTGTCTTTGATCGTGTTCACATCAGGATGCAGGTTCACGTCCACCACAGGAGCGAAATTTATGTCGATCCGGAGCGAGTGCATGTCCTGAGCGATCTGCCGCCCCATCTCATAGACAAGGCTGTCGGACGGCAGTTTGGCGAGATAGCCTTGTCGAGGGTACTTCTTGAATTCCGCCACCCTCATGCCGACGCCGAACTCCCCATCGACACTTACGGCGAGGGGAATTTTCATCTGGTGCTGCAAACGATTGCAAGTCAATGCCGTCTGCTCGATGTTCCCTTCCATGAGGATGATCCCTCCAACCTGCTCCCTGACGATGACGCTGTCATCCTTAGCCTGCCTGAGAGAATCACTTTCTGGGGTCACATCCAAAAAGAACAGTTGCGCAACCTTGCTCCGCACGCTCATCGTGTCCAGAATCGGACGGAGCATCTTCCTGACAGCCCTGTCACTGCGGGATGCGCCGGAGCAAGGAATATGTACCGCCGCCAGAACGACGGCAAGAAGAGAGACGAAAACCTTTCTCATTACGAATATGTTTGAGCGGCAAATTTACACATTTTCTCAGAACAGCTTCATAGCTCGATTAATTTTTAGACGCCAACCCCAAGAGAGCAAAACAAAATCAAGACTATTTCTGAGTTTTTTTGTACATTTGTAATCTTGCGGGTGCGGGGGGATTCTGCGTCTGCTTTTTTGTTTAGAACAATCATAAGACATTGATATGGCGAAAAATAAGATACCGGAAGACACTCCGCTGATCAAACAGTTTTTCTCTGTGAAAGCCCAGCATCCCGAAGCGCTGCTGCTTTACAGGGTCGGAGACTTCTACGAGTCCTATTCGGATGACGCTGTACTGGTCAGCAAGGTTCTGGGCATTGTCCAGACCAAAAAATCCAACGGGGACAAAGGCTACATCGAGATGGCCGGATTCCCACATCACGCCATAGATGTCTATCTTCCGAAACTTGTCCGCGCGGGCTACAAGGTGGCCGTCTGCGACCAGCTGGAGGATCCGAAATTCACCAAGAAACTCGTGAAACGCGGTGTGACCGAATTGGTTACGCCAGGAGTGGCTTTCAACGACCAGCTGCTTGACCAAAAGGAAAACAATTTCCTCGCCGGTCTTACCTTTGACAGGAATCAGTGCGGAGCCGCTTTTCTGGATGTGTCAACAGGATCGTTCCAAGTCGCTCAAGGTTCGCTGGACTATATCGGGACATTGATCGCATCGCTGAACCCAAAGGAAATCGTGGTTCAGAAAGGCTGTGAGAAGGGAGTCAAGGAAAAGTATGGAGATACTCTTTACACCACGACGATCGAAGAATGGGCGTTCGTTTACGATGCCGCCGTCGAAAGGCTCAAGAAGCAGTTCTGCGTCGAGTCACTCAAAGGCTTCGCCGTGGACAGTTTCCCTTTGGGAATATGCTCGGCCGGAGCGCTGATGGTCTATCTGGAACAGACGCAGCACACAGGCCTTAAGAACATCTGCTCGATCTCCAGGATCGACGAGGACAAGTTCGTGTGGATGGACAAGTTCACGATTAGAAACTTGGAGATATTCAATTCCTCCATCGGCGGCGAGGGTGTGTCATTGGTGAGCGTCATCGACAAATGCTCATCCCCGATGGGAGCACGGCTTCTTCGGAACTGGCTGGCGATGCCGATAATGGACATCAAGGAACTGGACAGCCGCTACGATGTGGTGCAGCACTTCCTTGAGGCCGGCGAGGATCTGGACAAGGTTCAGGAACATGTCGGCGACATCGGAGACCTTGAGAGGATCATCTCAAGGGCGGCTACCGGCAGGATAGCCCCACGAGAGGTGATGCAGCTGGGTCGTGGACTTTCGCAGATGGAGCCGATAGCCGTACTTTGCAAAGACCACGGAGTCAAGGCTTTGGACTCACTCATCAGCAAGATGAAAAACTGCTCGACGCTCCTTGATCGCATCATGAAGACGATGACCGCCGAACCGGCAGCCGCTGTGGGCAAAGGCGAGGTCATAGCCCCCGGAGTGGATCCTGATCTGGACGAGTTGAGGAACATCTCCTCCGGCGGAAAAGACTACCTTCTGAAACTCCAGCAGTCCGAGGCCGAAAGGACAGGAATATCCTCGCTCAAAATAAGTTACAATAATGTCTTCGGGTACTACATCGAGGTCCGCAACTCCTTCAAGGATCTGGTTCCACCGGAGTGGATCCGCAAGCAGACCCTCGTCAACGCCGAGCGTTACATCACACAGGAACTAAAGGAATACGAGGAGAAGATTCTGAACGCGGAAGACCGTATCTACGCCCTTGAGACAAGGATTTACGGAGAGTTGGTCGCCGAGATCCAGAGAAACATCCCAGCCATCCAGACCAACTGTAGGATCATCGCCCGTCTGGACGTGCTGACAGGATTCGCCCAGCTTGCCAAGGACAACCACTATAACCGTCCGGAGATGACCAAGGATCTGACCCTTGACATCAAGGCCGGCCGCCATCCGGTCATCGAAACGTTGATGCCGGCGGGAGAGGAATATGTCCCCAACGACATATTCCTTGACAACAAAAAGCAGCAGATCATCATCCTTACCGGCCCGAACATGGCCGGTAAGTCGGCCTTGCTGAGGCAGACGGCCTTGATCGTTCTGTTGGCGCAGATCGGTTCGTTTGTTCCTGCTGACAGCGCGAAAATCGGGCACTTCGACAAGATATTCACAAGGGTCGGGGCGACCGACAACATCTCCAGAGGCGAGTCAACCTTCATGGTCGAGATGCTGGAGACATCGATGATCCTGCACAACCTTTCGGAGCGCTCCCTCGTGCTTCTGGACGAGATCGGCAGAGGCACCTCAACCTACGACGGAATGTCGATCGCACGAGCCATAGTTGAATATATTCATGAATATGGTCACGGCGCCAAAACACTCTTCGCCACTCACTATCACGAGCTTAACGACCTTGAGGAGACATATTCAAGAGTCCGGAATTTCCACATCGCGGTAAAGGAGGTCGGCACTCAGGTGATCTTCCTGCGCAAGCTCAAAGAGGGTGGAACCGCTCACAGCTTCGGTATCCACGTCGCTAGGATGGCCGGAATGCCGAAGGAAGTGATCCAAAGCGCCGAGAACACACTGAAAGCTTTGGAAATGAACGATTCCCCGCATCTTGTAAGCGCAAAGAAGGGCGATATCAAGAAACCCGTGCAGACCAAGGCCGGCACTCTTGAGAGCGATGGCAGCCTCCAGCTCTCGTTCTTCCAGCTGGATGACCCTACGCTCAAATCCCTGCGCGACAAACTTTCCGGAGTGGATCTGAACAACCTCACCCCTCTACAAGCCTTCGACCTCCTCCGCTCGATGAAGGACGAGCTTGGACTATAGATTTCTAAAACAGCTTCTTACTCTCCGTATAAATACTTATGCTGCGCGGGAGTCAGCGTGTCGATCATGATCCCCCAGTCTTTCAGCTTTCTGAAAGCGACCTCCCTGTCAATGGACTCAGGCACGCAGTGAAGCATCTCTCCAAGATCCCTTGCGAGAACCATCCTGTTGTCCGCCAGATACTTGGCGCTCAAGGCTTGAATCGCAAACGACATGTCCATGATCTCCGCAGGATGTCCGTCACCGGCGGCAAGGTTGACAAGCCTGCCCTCCGCTATGACGTAAACCTTACGACCGTTAGGGAGATCATATTCTTGAATATTCTGTCTTGCAGGCTTCTCGCCCACAGCAAGTTCCTTGAGCTGCGCGACGTTCACCTCGCAGTCGAAATGCCCGGCGTTGCAGCAGATCGCTCCGTCCTTCATCGCAAGGAAATGATCCTTGGTGATGACATCGTCACAACCTGTGACGGTCACGAACATGTCGCCTTCCGAAGCGGCCTCGGCCATGCTCATCACCTGGAATCCATCCATCACCGCCTCCATGGCCTTGATCGGATCCACTTCTGTGACAATCACTTTCGCCCCGAGCCCCTTGGCTCTCATGGCCACGCCCTTGCCGCACCAGCCGTAGCCGGCGACAACGACATATTTCCCGGCCACAATCAGATTGGTGGTCCTGTTGATGCCGTCCCAGACGGACTGACCTGTGCCGTAACGATTGTCGAAGAAATGCTTGCAGGCAGCGTTGTTCACAAGCATCATCGGGAACTTCAGCCTCTTCTCACGGTTCATCGTCTCAAGGCGGAGAATTCCGGTCGTGGTCTCCTCGCAGCCTCCGATGACATTCGGAATGAGTTCAGGATAGTTCTCGTGGATCATCGTCACAAGGTCACCACCGTCATCTATGATGATGTTCGGGCCGCATTCGATGACGCGCCTGATGCCGTGTTCATATTCCTCGGGAGTCGCCCCATGGACCGCGAAGACATTCAGCCCCTCATGCACAAGAGCTGCGGCCACATCGTCCTGCGTGGAGAGAGGGTTGCTTCCGGTGACGTACATCAGGGCGCCGCCTTCGGCGAGCACCTCGCAAAGATGCGCCGTCTTGGCTTCCAGATGCACTGAAAGGGCGACTTTCAGCCCTTTGAACGGTTTCGTCTCCTTGAATTCCTTCTCCAAACCTTCAAGCAGAGGCATGTGATGCCTTACCCATTCTATCTTCAGCTCCCCGCTTTCCCAGAGCTGAGGGTCATGTATTTCACTCATTTCTAAAAAACTGATTCGCAATTTCGGCATACCGATGATTCATGAACATCCCCACGTCCGTCATCGCTGTGTTAACACGCAAAGATAACCATTTTATCCGTGCCTTTCGCCACATCTTACTTTCTTTCGCCAAATAGCGGCCGAAAGATTTGCGCATCGCGGCAAGATAGCTTACTTTTGCGGTCTAAAGTTTGCGGCAGACACCGCTTGCGCCAAGCGGACAAATCCCTATGAATATGCTTGAGCCGCTTTTAGACAGAAACGAAACTTTAATTTAACTGAATATTATGGGACTTTTAGACGGAAAGGTAGCCCTCATAACGGGCGCCGCAAGAGGGATCGGCAAGGCCATCGCAATGAAATTCGCTTCCGAGGGGGCGGATGTCGCTTTCACCGATCTTGTGATAAATGAAGCCGGAGAACAGACAGTCAAGGACATCGAGGCTTTCGGACACAAGGTGAAGGCCTATGCCTCCAATGCCGCCAACTTCGAGGAGACTCACAATGTCGTGAACCAGATCCTCGCGGACTTCGGCAGGATAGACATCCTTGTGAACAACGCAGGAATCACCAAAGACGGACTCATGCTCAGGATGAGCGAGGCCCAGTGGGATGCCGTGCTGAATGTCAACCTCAAGTCAGCGTTCAACTTCATCCATGCCCTTACCCCTATCATGGCACGTCAGAAAGGCGGCAGCATCATCAACATGTCTTCTGTGGTCGGAGTCTCAGGCAACGCCGGCCAGTGCAACTACTCGGCTTCCAAGGCGGGTCTCATAGGTCTGGCCAAGTCCATCGCCAAGGAGATGGGTCCGCGCGGCATCAGAGCCAACTGCATCGCCCCTGGATTCATCATCTCGGACATGACCAACGCCCTCTCCGAAGAAGTGCGTGACGCTTGGGTGAAGCAGATTCCTCTTCGCCGCGGAGGCACCCCTGAGGATGTCGCCAACGTGGCCGTCTTCCTCGCCAGCGACCTCTCCAGCTACGTCTCCGGACAGGTCATCCACTGCTGCGGCGCGATGAACTGCTAAAAGAATGGAGGACAACCCTCCTGAGTATAATGATGGGGCTGACTAAAAAGCATTAGTCAAGCCCTTTTTTCCTCTGTCTTGGCCTTAAACTTCGCCACATCTATCACGAAGCGCTCATGTGTTCCTTCGCCGATCAGGCCTTTCTCATCATAAGCGGCGACCTTGAAGACAACCCTTCTGCGGTCGATTTCCACGACTTCGCTTTCGCACCATACTTTCAGCCCTACCGGTGTCGATGAGACATGCGACACATCCACTTTGGTCCCCACGGTCTCCTGCCCTTCCTCAAGGTAAGGTTTGACACTGAGTCTGCTGGTACGCTCCATAAGAGCGATCATCATAGGGGTGGCGAACACCCTGACAGTACCGCTGCCGATGTGGCTTGCGGTCAAGTCCTCCGTCACGATCTCCTCCTGACGGCCTTTGATTCCGAGTTCTATCATATTCATTCAACTTTCGCAAGCAGGCAATTGCTTGCTGTAAAAAACACATTATCTCACGTTCAAGGTGATTGCCCACCCTCATCCATTCACGTCATGCTACAAAAGTCGGGCGCTTCGACAAAGTTAGGCGACCGGAAAGACATATACAAAAAAATGAGCGTCGACGCATCGCGCGTGGACTCTCACTCTAACCACATAATTAATAACACTAAAACTAATAACCAATAGGTTGATCGGGGAGAGAACCTCCTTGCTCAACCCGAGTACAAAGGTACTGCTTTTTTTGAGACTTGCAAACTTTTTTTAATATTTTTGATAAAATTTTTATCACCTGCTTACTTAACCGTTTTATTCCCAACATTATAAACAATAAGGAAAATTTTAACCCATTTTAATAAACCAGCGCCCTATGGTATAAGACACATATAATCTGGTCAAAAAGTCAAAGTAAAACGTTTATTCTTACGATTTGTAACCAGATTGTAACACTTATCACTTTCCGACACATGCCAAAGTGGCCATGCTGATGCGGACCGGTGGCGGGAAAATCATCCTCAACGCCTTTTGGCAGGAACGAAGGGTCGCCCCGGTCGTGAAAACGTCATCCACAAGAAGGATGTGGGAATATTCAGGGATTGCTTTCAGCCGCTTTACCCGGAAAGCACCTTCGACATTAAGAGCTTTTCTCTCTATTGAGAGTTTGGTCTGAGTTCTGGTACGGCGCGGACGGCGAAGGATGCTCACGTTCATCTCCGCTCCAAGAAAACGAGCCAGGACTTCGGCGATGATTTCGGCTTGATTGTGGCCTCTTGACCAACGTCTGGTCCAATGCAGAGGCACCGGGATCACCGCATCCACATCCGAGTAGATCGGCGACACGGCCATTTCCCGACCGAGCATCGAGGCGAAATAACGCCCGACGGCGTAGTCGGAATGATATTTCAACCTTTGTGTGATCAACCTGTAGCCCGTTTGCGAGCGATAAAAGAACAAAGACGTGGCGTAGGAATATTCCTCAAAGCCTCCTGTCAGCTCCAAATCTCGCTGAATCAAGGCATTGATTCTATCGGCAAGTTGGTTGTGAGGCATATTCGAGAAATATGTCCTTGGCAGGTCGGCGAGACATCCGATGCAAAGGTGACGTTCGCGCATGGTGAGAGTTCTTCCGCAGGCGATGCATTCGCGTGGCATCACAAGGTCGCCAAGGGCGGTGAGGATGTCGGACAATTCTACATTTCCTATCATAGTTCAGTCGTTGTTCCGCAATTATACGTAACAAAAACGAAAAAAATGATAAGAAACGTAAAAACCACCGGACTTACCCCCATTATTATTCAGGTCACTTCGACAGACTCGTTGACCGGAGGTCGGCCGCCGAATCCGCCGAATGGACGGACCTGCCGAAGCGACCGGACATCAATCCTGACCCAGTGTCTTGACCGGGTTCTTGGTGGCGGTGCCGTAGGTCTGGCCGATGACGGACAGGAGCGAGATGAGCAGCGAGACAAGGGCCGCAAGCACAACCGCCCACCAAGGGAACGCTATCTTCGTGTAGAATCCTTGCAGATAATATGTTATGCCCCAGACCGCCAGCGGAGCCGCGATCACGACGGCAGCGATGCTCATCACCAGGAAAGACTTCGACAAAGTCCAGACGGCCGAACCGACTTCCGCCCCGAAGACCTTTCGCACTGCGATCTGACGGTTCTGTTGTCCGGTGTAGTAGAGCGACATCGCGAACAGTCCGAGAGCCGAGATCAGGATTGCCATAACCATGAACGAAATCACAAGCAGCATCGTGTTCTTTGTGCCTTTCAGGCAGTCGTTGAGCTCGTCGTCAAGATAATAGACATGGCTGCTGTCGAAGAGCGCGCCGGTTGTCTCCCGGTAGAACTTAGAGCAGACATCATTGACGGCGGAAAGTGCCTCGGCGCGATCCCCGTTTATCTTAAGAACGTGCAAGCAGGCGTAAGGATAATTTTCATCGAGGATGAGGATTGAGTTCTGCTCGTTCTCCATCGGCTCGAACAGGGCATCGTTGACACGGAAGTCCGGCACGATGCCGCAGATCTCATATTCCCCTTTGGTGTAGCTTCCTCCTGCAAAAGGATGCTCCGCACTCACCCCGAGGTTTCGTTTGGAGGTTTCGGTCAGGAGAACCTTCGGTGACGCCAGGTCGCTGTACTTCTCCAACAGCCTGAATCCAAGAATCCTGAGCGAGGTCGTGTCCAGCTGGGCCATGCGCATCCAGCCGATCAGTTTCTCTCCGTTCTCGTCGTGGATTCCATTGGCTCCGCACTTCACCGGAGAGGTGATTCCGAGCCCCGCGTCCGTCACCTGCGGCAATGCCTTAAGCCTTTCTTGGAGAGGCTTCTGCGTCTCCCAGCTGTAACCTAAATTGTAGGCCTCCACCTGTATGATGTCCTTGGTGTTGTAGCCCGTCGGCAGATTCGCAAGGTGATTCACCTGGGCCGTCATCGCGATCGCCATGGCGATCAGAACGGTGCTGAACACCCCTTGAAGCACGATGAACACCTTCCCTAAAAACATCTTGCTCTTGAAGCGGAACTCTCCTTTCACGACATCGATCGGTTTGAACCGTGACACGATCAGCGCCGGCAGCAGCGCCGAGACTCCGGAAATGACAATCAGCGCCAGCGCGGCCCAAAGAACAGTGGCCGCATCCGGGGTGAGAACGATGTCGGCGCTCAGAACATTGTCAAACATCGGTTTGAATGAATATGCCAGCAGCGCGCCGACCGCGAAACAGCCTGTCGTGAAGGCGAATGATTCGGTGATGTATCTGACGACGATGTCCCACGGGTTCTCGCCGAGCAGCCTTCTGGTGGCCATCTCCTTGGCACGCTTCCCCGTCTGCGCCACCGTAAGGTTGATGTAGTTGAAAATCGCGGAGACCAGCAGAATCAGGGCGACGATGAACAGCAGTTCCACCTGTTTCCTGTCCCCGGTTCTTAAGCAGCTATAGGACTTCATGCCCGAAAAATAGACTTTGTCCAGCCTCGTCAGGCTCGCGCCCCAAAAGAAGGCGTTGTCCGAATTGTCGTCCTTGTAGAAACTCCAGTACTCAATATACCTTTTCAGAAGGTCCTCACGCACCTTTTCCGCATCAGCTCCTTCGTCAAGCAGGACAACCGGAACCGTGCTGCCGAAATTGTCCATCCACGCTAATTGCTTCTCCGCGCGCTTGATGCTCAAGAACATGTCAATATGTGGAAACACATCCTCCGCTCCGAAATCCTCAACGACTCCGACCACCGTCAGCTTCTCTTTTTTGACGTTCAGTGTCCGGCCTATCGGATCCTCGTTCCCGAACACCTTCTTCGCGAACGACTCCGAGAGGATCACCTCGTCCTCGTTCTCCAGAACCCTGTCCTTCGGACAACCGTTAAGGCGGTAGTCAAAATATTCAAAGAAATTCTTGTCGATATAAGTCCTTTCAGCCTTGTACCAGTCATCGCCGACCATGACATCCTGGTCTCCAGCTTGGCAGATTCTGGTCCACCCTTTGATTTCCGGAATGGATGGGAAAAACTCCTCTGAAGTTCCGAGCGTCATTCCGAAAGAGTCCCCGGCTCCGACGACATAAAGCTGCTTGGAAAGCGGCTGCTTCGCCCCCACGCTGAACTCGGTCTTGGCGTAGGAAGCCAGCAGAATGACAAACCCCAGAGCCACAGACAGTCCGAAAATCTCGATGAAAGTGTAAAGTTTGTTCCTCGACAGGAATTTCAGATACGTGCTTGACATATTTTTACCTCAATTAAGAAACTGTTTAAAAATAACCTGCTTCCAAGGAACATATCCCTAAAAGAACTGGCTCGCCAAAAACGCCGAACCAAATCTGTGCCAAAAATAGCAATTGATTGTCTATGAATATTCTAACGCACAAACCATTCCCCCCAACTGTAAAGAAATTTAACACCGGGTGTAAAGAAACTTTACACTTTCGGGATCTCTGATTATTCAACCTCCATGAAAGATATGCTGCCGCAGGGGTTTTCTGATTCCGGTTGCGGCCATTTTTTCAGAGTAGAAATCGGCTTTGACTACAAGAGATACTCGTTCTTCGTTGGTGACGACTGGTCGCAGATTTCGTATTCAGATAGCGCCCTTAACAACTAT